>NZ_JBIWKA010000013.1:0-300849 GCF_044765445.1 Streptomyces sp. NPDC102467
AGGATCAGGTCGGTGACGTCCTCCTTGACGCCCGGCACGGTGGTGAACTCGTGCAGGACACCGTCGATACGGATGGACGTGACCGCCGCACCCGGAATCGAGGAGAGAAGCGTCCGGCGCAGGGAGTTGCCGAGGGTGTAGCCGAAGCCCGGCTCCAGCGGCTCGATCACGAACCGGGAACGGAACTCGTCGACGACCTCTTCGGTCAACGAGGGACGCTGAGCGATCAGCATGAAGTGTTGCCTCCAATATTCGGCGCCCGCCATTTGGCGCCCTAGACACTGCGAAGGGTAACGGGCGAAACGGCCTCACAAGCGCTGCCCCGGCCCACTCCACTCCTTTTGCACACTCCGCGGGGGCGCTCGGGGAGGGCCCGAGGCGCCGCACGCGCACCCGTCCGCAGGGCCGGCCGGCCGGTGTCGACGCGAAGACCGAGGGCTCAAGAGGATGCCGAAACGGGGCGGGAGCCCTCTATGCGTGTGGCCCCACAGTCACCCTACCCACGGTCAACTCCGCGCCTCCTTCGGCGACTTCGCCGACGCGCTCCGCCTGACGTGCCAGCTCTTCCAGGTGTCCGGCCGTCAGCTTCGCCAACGGTTCGACCGTGACCAGGATGCGCCTGCCCGAACGGCGCTGGTGCCACACGCCGGCCACGACGCCGTCCACGAGGAGCAGCGGAAAATTTCCGGCCTGGCCGCCCGCCAGCGCCCGCTCGTAGGCCCTCCCCGGAAAAAGCAGCTCGCGAGGCTGGGAGGCGATCCCGAAGGCGTCGAAGTAAGGGAGCAGACGTACCCCGGCAGCCTCTTCTCCCGGCTTCGGGAACGCCGTGTCGCCGGCCGCCACCCACGCCGGCCCGACCCCCTCGAAGAACACTTCTTCGACGACCGTGCGCCGCGCCAGCTTCACGAACAGTTCGTTCGCCCAACTTTTCGGTGCGGCCAGCCACTTGGCGAAATGCTCTGGGGTGGCCGGCCCGTACGCGTACAGGTAGCGGCGGACGAGCGCGGCGAGCGCGGCGTCCTGCTCCATCGGCGCCACGCAAGGATTCGTGTACGTCACCTGCCGTCCCCGGTTCGGCCCGAAGGCGAGCACCCCGCGGTGCGCCGCCGTGTGCATCACCTGGCGCCAGCGAGGCCACATGCCCTGAAAAGCGGGCATGACGAGGTCACCGGCCCAGGTCCCGGTGCGCGCCACGATCGCCTCCGTCAGCTCGTCCACGGTCAGCTCCGCGCCGGACAGAGCCTCCGCCGCGGCCGCCACGACGGCATCCGTCTGCTCCGCCGTGAGCCGGATGTCCTTGGCCTGCTGGCCGACGCGGCCGGGAAGGGCGGAGAGCGCGCCCGTCCACATCGGTACATCGACGGCGGCCAGCAGATGCACGGTGCCGCGCGGACCGAACGTCTTGACCAAGGACCGCTCCTGCCACAGTGCGGTACGCACATCGGCGCGTGTCGCACCCTCGATGCGCAGTCCCAGAGAGAGTTCGGCCGCTGACAGCACCTGGGCGTGTGCGCCCAGCATGAGGCCGGCCAGCTCAGGGACGGCGGTGGGGGAGGCGGGGGCCGGTGCGGCCAGGCACTGGCGCTCGATACGGCGGGCATTCGCCCCGGCCCAACTCACCGTGCGTGTCGTCGTCGGCATGCAGTGACGCTAACCCCGATATAGGTCAGTTTCTGTCCTTCATGGTCAGCCGTTCGGGGCAGGTGCCAGGTCGGTCGCCACGCGGGTGGCGGCCCGATGTCAGTGGTGGATGGCAGCATGGTCGACTTGACCTGTCCCGTTCCCTCGGGAGCGGGGCGTTCCACATGTGATTCGGAGTACCGACATGACCCGTAGTGAACTGGTGGCCGCGCTGGCCGAGCGCGCCGAGGTGACCCAGAAGGACGCCGACGCCATCCTGGCCGCGTTTGCCGTGACCGTCGGCGATGTCGTCGCCAAGGGCGACGAGAAGGTCACCATCCCCGGCTTTCTGACCTTCGAGCGCACGCACCGTGCCGCGCGCGAGGGCCGCAACCCGGCCTCGGGCGAGCCCATGACCATCCCCGCCGGCTACGGCGTCAAGGTCTCCGCGGGCTCCAAGCTCAAGGAAGCCGCCAAGGGCAAGTAAGCCTGCGCCGGCGCGAGGGGCGGTCAGCCGAACTCCGACCGACCGCCCTCGCGCCGGGCGGACCCGGCGCTCTGGGGCAGGGGTGGCAGGAGTCGAACCTGCGGCATCCGGTTTTGGAGACCGGCGCTCTGGCCTCTGAGCTACACCCCTTCGGTGGACGCCAGCTTGGCATGTCCATCGGCCCCGGCACCACGGAATTTAGAAGGCCGGCCACGAATCAGGTGAGGTATTTGACCTCCGGGGGACCGACGCGTATCGCCGTACGCGGCGAGCTCCGGGTGTCGGCGCCGCTGCTGACCCGGGACCGTCAACTGTGCGATCGCTCTCAGGGGGCGTTAAATTCCGGGAATGCCGGTATCGATTCACCATGTACAGAAGGTCTCGCTTGGCCTGAAGCGAAAGTACCGAATCTCTGCCGATGACGGTGCAGGAAAACCCGGCGAGCCGATCGGCTACGCAGATAAGGCGCTCAAAGTCTCGGACGAGTTGACGATCTACCGGGATGAGCAACGCACCGAGAAGTCGGTGATCGTGCGCGAAAGCAGCACGGGATGGCTCGCCTCGATGACCGGATACGAGGTGTTCGATCGTGAGGACCGGCTTCTCGGCTCGTTCGGCGTACTGATGAAGAAGTCGCTGGAGCGCACGACCTGGCAGTTCGACCAGCCCGGCCTCGGCCGTTTCCTCGGGACCGAACGCAGTGTGAGGACGGCGCGGGCACGTCGCCTTTTCGGGCTCGGCGGCACTGTCGGCGAGATTGCCGGCGCGTTGGTGAAGTACCACTTCGACTTCGAACGGGACGGGAAGACGGCGTTCAGCATCGAAAAGCCGAAGCTGTTCGATGACTGGTACAAGCTGACGGTCCACGAGGACGCCGTCGACCGGCAACTGCTGTTCGCTCTGGCGGTCACCATGGAAGCCAGGCAACGCCCCTGAGGGAATGTTTCACGTGTTCTCCGTTCGGTCGTGTCGTCACTTGGTGAGGACGAGGCTGACGTTGTGTCCGCCGAACCCGAACGAGTTGGCCAGCGCGGCAGCATACTGACCGGTGCGCCGCTCACCGCGCACCACGTCCAGATCCACGCGCGGGTCGAGCTCGTCGAGGTTGCGCGTGGCCGGCACCGTGCCGTCCTTGAGCGCGAACAGAGCGGCCATGGCACCGATGGTTCCGGGCGCGCCCATCATGTGACCTGTCATCGACTTCGTCGCCGTCACCGCGGCGTGGCCGCCGATCACTCGGCCGATCGCCTCGGCCTCCGCCAGGTCACCGGAGTCCGTCGAGGTGGCGTGGGCGTGCACGACCCCGATGTCCGCCGGGACCAGACCGGCGTCGCGCAGTGCCAGTTCCATGGCGAAGGCCTGGCCGTCCGCGTCGGAGGCCGTGATGTGGTGCGCGCTCGAACTCACGGCGCTGCCGGCCAGCGTGCCGTAGGTACGTGCGCCTCGGGCCCGGGCGAACTCGGGGCGTTCGAGCACCATCATTCCCGCGCCCTCGCCCATGACGAACCCGGAACGCTCCACGTCGAACGGACGGGACACGGCCTCCGGGTCCACCGAGCGTGTCGACAGGGCCTTCATCTGGGCGAACGCCGCGAGGGTGAAGGGGTGCAGGCACGCCTCCACCCCACCTGCGACGACCACGTCCGCCCGCCCGCTGCGGATCAGATCCTGCCCCAGGGCGAGGGCCTCCGCCCCGGACGCACAGGCACTCACCGGAGTCCTGGCGCCCCCCTTCGCGCCCAGGTCCATGCTCACCCAGGAAGCCGGTCCGTTGGGCATCAGCATGGGAACCGCGTACGGCGACAGCCGGCGAATCCCGGCGCGTTCGAAGATGTCGTCCTGTCCCAGGGTGGTGAGGACACCGCCGGTTCCCGTACCGACGACGACGGCGAACCGTTCAGGCTCGACCTGCGGAGTACCGGCGTCCTGCCAGGCCTCGCGCGCACTGAGGACGGCGACCTGCTCACCGCGGTCCAGCTTCCTGGCCTCGGCCCGCGGAAGGAGGGAGGCCGGGTCCACCGTGAGCCCGGCCGCCACGTGCACGGGCAGGTCCGAGGCCCACTCCTCCTCCAGCAAACGCACCCCCGACTTACCGTCCAGCAGCCCCGACCACGAGGACGAGGCATCGGCTCCCAGGGGCGTCATCGCACCGACGCCCGTCACCAGCACCTGACCGTTGCGGGTCACACGAGCCTCCTATGTTTGTGTAGATGCTACATAGTCCTGACGTGCCTTCATGGGGATCATTTCAGCGTGCGTGGGGTAAGTCAGGGCAGGGGTTGACCGATTCGATAGCGCGAGATTGTGCCCTTCCCACAATTGGCGAGAGTGCCGAACTCGTGGCGGCGGCAGGGCTCAGGCCCCGGATCGGTGCGCCCCGGGGGAGGCGAGTGGGGCGAGGGCGGGTCGTACCGCATGCTGGTGCAGAATCGGCTGATGCCCGTCTGCGTTCCCGACCTGCTCGCCCAGCCGACTCTCCGGCTCAGGGCGCTGACCAGCCACTGCGACGACGTGGAGCGCCGGATCAGCTGGGTGTCCACCACGGAGCTGCCCGACCCGCTGCCGTTCCTTCGCGGTGGTGAGCTGGTGATGACCACGTGCCTGCTGGACCGCGACGAGGCCGACTGGATACAGCTGCTCGGCCGGCTCGCGGAGCTTCCGGTCGCCGCGCTGTGCATCGGCACCGGACTGGTGCACAGCGCGGCCCCCCCGGTCGTCATCGAGATCGCCGAACGGGTCGGCCTCGCACTCGTCGAGTCGCCGGTCGAGGTGCCGTTCGCGCAGATCAGTCACTGGGTGGCGGACCTGGTGTTCGCCGAGCAGTACGACGCCGTGCGGGCCACCTCCGCGCTGCAGGACGAGCTGATGCGGGAGCTGCTCTCGGGGCACGGGCTGCGCGGGCTGCTCCGGCGGCTGTACCGGCAGTTGGGGGCGGGGCCGGTGGCCGTGGTGGAGCCGACCGGGAAAGTCCTGGCCCGCCACCCCGCCTCGTCCGCTTGGCCGGACGCCACCGTACTCGCGACGTCGGGGCACGGAGCCGACCCCACCTGCCGGCCGGGCAGCGAGGGCCCGGGGGAGGGAGCGGCGGTGCCGATCGTGGTGGACGGAGCGCCGGTCGCCCGGCTCTGTACACGGCGGCCCACCCCGCGCAGCGATGTTCTCGCGTTCGCCACGAGCATTCTCGGCCTGGAGGTGGCCCGCCACCACGCCGTGCTCACCGGCCGCCGGGAGCTGCTCGGCCAGTTCCTCGAGGACGTCCTGCACCGTACGATCGCCGACGCCGAAGCCCGCCGCCGGCTCTCCTCGTACGGACTGGCGGGCGACGGGGCGAACACGGTGGTGGTCGCGCGGGTGGGCGGTGATCCCCGACGGCTGCGCAGCCTGCCCTGGACCCTGGAACCGCTCCTGGAGCGCGAGGGCGACCGGTTGCCCACCGCGCTCATCGACGACACGGTGATGGTCGTCGTGCCGGACGGCGTCGACGCCGAGGGCGCCGCCCACACCGTCGCCGCCCGCCTGTCCGTACTGGACCCCCAGGTCCGCGTCGGCGTCGGCGAACCCCGGCGAGGGGTGTCCGGTCTGCGGCTCGGCTACTTCGAGGCACGCCAGGCCGCCCAGGCGGGGCCCGGTGTCCACGGGGCCGCGCCGCTCAGCCTCGCCGGTCTCCTGATGGGGAACCTGGACCTGCCGCTGCACGAGCTGGGGAACACCGTGCTCGCACCGCTGCTGCGGCACGACGAGGCGCACCGCGCCGAGCTCGTCGGCACGCTGCGGACCTACCTCGCCCACGACTGTGCCTCCGCCGCCACCGCCGAGGCACTCACCTTGCACCGCAACAGCCTGCGCTACCGGCTCCGGCTGATCGAGCAGCTCACCGGCCGCGACCTCGACCGGCTGACCGACCGCCTCGAGCTGTGGCTGGCGCTGACGGCACTCGACGAGGGGCCCGCCCTGTGACCCGGCCCCTCGCCCGCCTAACCGAGCGTCGTCGAACCGAACGTCACCGAACCGAACGCCCGGTTCAGTGGGCCCGCAGCAACTGGCGCGAGACCACGATCCGCTGAATCTGGTTGGTGCCTTCGTAGATCTGGGTGATCTTCGCGTCGCGCATCATCCGCTCGGCGGGGAAGTCCTTGGTGTAGCCGTAGCCGCCGAGCAGCTGCACCGCGTCCGTGGTGACCGACATGGCGGTGTCGGACGCGAGGCACTTGGCGGCCGCGCCGAAGTACGTCAAGTCGTCGGCGCCCGTGCAACTGCGCGCGGCGGCGGCGTACACCATCTGTCGGGCCGACTCCACCTTCATCGCCATGTCGGCGAGCATGAACTGCACACCCTGGAAGTCCGCGATCGCCCGGCCGAACTGCTTGCGGTCCTGCACGTATCCGATCGCCAGGTCGAGCGAGCCCTGGGCGATGCCCAGGGCCTGCGCGCCGACCGAGACTCGGGTGTGGTCCAGGGTGGCAAGGGCCAGCCGGAGCCCCCTGCCGCGCTCGCCGAGCAGGCGGTCCCCGGGGATGCGGCAGCCGTCGAAGTACACCTCGCGCGTGACCGAGCCCTTCAGGCCCATCTTCCGCTCGGGCTCGCCGTACGAGATTCCCGCGTCGTCCGAGTGCACCACGAACGCCGAGATGCCGCGTGAGCCCGCGCCGGGGTCGGTGACGGCGAACACGATGAGGTACCTGGCGACGCCCGCCGAAGTGATCCAGGTCTTCACACCGTCCAGGACCCAGCCGGCACCGTCGGCCGTCGCCCGGCAGCGCATCGCCGCGACGTCGCTGCCGGCCTCCCGCTCGCTGATCGCGTAGGCCATCAGCGCCTCGCCCGTGGCGACTTCCGGCAGGTAGCGGCCGCGCTGCTGCGGCGTGCCGGACAGCAGCAGCGGTGTGACGCCGAGCTTGTTGGACGTCTGGATGGTCGACGAGGACGCGCAGGCCCGGGCGACCTCCTCCACCGCGATGGCCGCGGCGATGGCGTCCATCCCGTCGCCGTCGTACTCCTCGGGGATGCCGGGAGCGTGCAGCCCGGCCGCGACCAGCCGTGCGTAGTTGTCGTGCGGGAACTCGGCCCGCGCATCGGTCTCCGCCGCCCGGGGCGCCAACTCCTTCTCGGCGAAGGCGCGGGCCGTGGCGCGGAACTCGTCGTACAACTCGGGCAGCAGGTACGGCGTCATGCCGTGCTCCTTCATGGTGCTTCGATGCCGTGGGCACCGCTTCCGGGTGGGGCGGTTCCATTGCCGCGCACCGCACGGCCCCGGGCCAATGTGCACCCGCACGACGATCGAGACCCTCTTCGTGCAGGTGCACATCGACGTGCCGACAGACCCGCGCATACGTTCCGCAGTGCCGCGGCGCCTCGCAACCGCGGTCCCACGAACGGAAAGGCGCAATGCGATGACTCTCTTTCAAGGGCTGCGCGTACTCGACCTCAGCCGGGTGCTGGCAGGCCCGTACTGCACCGCACTCCTCGCCGACCTGGGCGCCGACGTCGTCAAGGTCGAGCCGCCGGCCGGCGACGACGCCCGCCACCTCGGCCCCTTCCGGGACGGCGAAAGCGTGTACTTCGCGCAGCTCAACCGGGGCAAGCGGAGCATCGTGCTCGACCTCAAGGACCCCGATGGTCACGCGCTGCTGCTGCGCCTGGCAGAGCAGGCCGACGTCCTCGTCGAGAACTACCGCCCCGGCGTCGCCGCCCGTCTCGGTATCGACCACGCCACGCTCGCGGCCGCCAACCCGCGGCTGGTCTACGCGAGCATCTCCGGCTTCGGGCAGAGCGGACCGATGCGTGAGTACCCCGCGTACGACCTGATCGTCCAGGCGATGTCCGGACTGATGGCCGGCACCGGGAGCCCCGACGGGCCGCCCACCCGGGTCGGAGAGTCCATCGGTGACCTGATCGCGGGACTGTTCGCCTCCTGGGCGGTCAGCGCGGCCCTCTTCGACCGGGATCGCACCGGCCGGGGCCGGCACATCGACGTCTCCATGCTCGACTCGCTGGTGTCGCTGCAGGTGACGGCGATGAGCCTGCTCACCGCGACCGGCAGTCTGCCCGGCCGGGTCGGCAACCGGCATCCGGTCTCCACCCCGTTCGACACCTACGGCACCGCCGACGGCCTGCTCGCCGTCGCCGTCGCGAGCGACGCGGTGTTCGCCCGCTTCGCCCGGCTGGTGGGCCGGCCCGAGCTCCCCGCCGACCCGCGCTTCCGCGACGACGGTGCCCGTACACGGAACAGGGCGGAGGTGCGCCGGATCACCGAGGAGTGGTCGCGCGACCTGACCACGGCACAAGCGCTGAAGCTCGCCCGCGCAGAGGGCGTACCGGCCGCGCAGATCCAGGACCTCGCCGAGGCGATAGAGAGCGAACAGATCCAACATCGGGGCTTGGTGGGCGAGTTCGACCACCCCGTGCTCGGCCCGACCCCGTATCTGCGTCAGCCGGCCCACTTCGGCGCGGCGGACCCGGGTCCGGTCGACGCCGCGCCCCGGGCACCGGCTGTGACGGCTCCGAGCCCGCACCTCGGCGCGCACACCGACGAGGTGGTCGCGGAGTGGCTCACCGCCGGCGCGACCGGGGCCTGATCCCCGTAGGGCTCGCGTTGAGGCAGTCCCGGCGAGAGGGCGGGCAACCTCCAGCGGGTCGCCCTGCCGACCGCGGCTCTTCGCCGCTACGACCGGGTCACCGAATGGATCCAGGCGAGTTGCCTGGCGATCTCTCCGGCTTCCGCGATCTGTTCCCTGTCGGAGCCGTCAAAGACGCCCAGGAGGGTTTGCTTACCGTGGGGGCCGATGCTCATGACCGGGCCTCCGGAGTCGCCGCCGGCTGGAATTCCGGACACCCTTTCCATGCAGAAGTCCGAACCGCCGGGCGCGGTGTAACCCTCGCAGCGCGGGTCACTGGGGCGAACGACCCGCAGATCCGACTGCTTGAGCACAGGGGACTGGCAGGTGTTCTCGTCCCCCGTGCACGTGGCGCCCCACCCGTATTGGCGCACGACCTGGCCCGGTCGCACACCGGCAGTGGCCAAGCGCACCGTCGGGATCTTCATCGGCGGCACCTTGATGAGCATCATGTCCGCGTGTGCGCTTCCCGAGCGTTTGCCGGGCACCGGGTGCACCGTGGCGCCCTTGCGCATGTCGAGGTTGCCGACCCGGAAGGTGATCCGCTTGTCGGCGACCGGCTGCCCCTGCTCGAAGAAACAGTGCGAGGCACTGATGATCCACTGGGGCGTGACCGCCGTCCCGGTGCACGCCGGCTTGCCGTCGACGAGCATGCGTACCGCCCATGGACCGTAGGTGCTCTTCGACCCACCGATGACAGCGGATGCCGGCACTGCCGCCAGCACCGAGGCTGTCACCAGTAACAAAGCGGTCAACAGCGTCACACGAATTCGACGCACCATCAGGAACTGCTCCTCTCGCCGGTCATGTACTGCATATACCGCATATACCGCATGTGCTGCATGTACTGATAGAGAGGGCGGGGCGGGGTGAGAAGTTCCGAATCGGCGGAGAGCGGCCCGGGTGGGCAGGGGGCCCGGGGCGGACGGCGTTCAGTGCCTGAGGACCGGCCGTGCCCCGGGCGAGGCCGCCTGCGCGGTGCGGCGCGGCCTCGGGGCCGGCGTCGTGTCCTGCGGGAACGTCAGCTGCCTGCCCATCCACTGCATCGCCGGGCCGACCTCCCGCAGCCACGTCGTGAAATGGTGGCTGCCGCGCGGCAGGATGATGCGCGCCGATGTCATCGGCGGCCGTACGGCCTTGAGGAACCGCAGCGTCGGAGCGTAGTCCTGCTCGCCCCGCCGGCTGCTCGCCACGAGCACCGAAACCTGCGGCACCGGCAGATGCCGGAGCCGCCAGACCAGGTCGTGTCCCTGCTCAAGGTGGCCCGCGCGCGGGCCACCGCCGAAGAGGCTGCCCGTCGTCAGGTCGTCGGTCACCTTGTAGTCGGCGGACAGTGCGGCCGCCGACGTGTACACCTTCGGATCGCGCAGGGCGAGTTGGAGGGCGCAGGAGCCTCCTGACGAGTAGCCGAGCGCGCCCCACGCGCTGGGATCGTGCCCGACCCGGTACGCCGACTTCAGCGCCTCGGGCAGGTCCTTGGTGAAGAACGTCTCCGCCTTCGGGCCGCCCGGCACGTCCACGCACTCCGTGTCACGCGGTGGCGCGATCGTCGGCCGCACCATCACCACCACCGTCGGCTGCAGCCGGCCGGAGCCCTCCAACTGGGCGGCCGTCTGCGGGACATGAAGGAACCGGGCGAGGTTCATGATGCCGCCCGGGTAGCCGCTGATCGCCACGATCACCGGGAAACGCTGGCGGTGGTACTGCCGCTGGAAGTACTGCGGGGGCAGGTACACGAACGCGGGGTCGATGGCCCGTGTGCGCCGCCCGATGATCCGTACCGACTCGACCCTGCCGACCTTCGCGGGCGGCCCGCTGGGCAGGCCCTCGACCCGGTCCAGGCCCTGCGGCCCCGCGGGCTGGACGAGGCCGCCGCGCGCCGCGTACACACTGGGTCCACCACCCGCGTCCGCGATCCGCGCGGGCGCCGTGGAGACATGACCGAGCAGTTCGTCCCAGGTGCCGTAGAACTCGAAGTTCGCGTTCACCACGACCGCGCACGCCGTCAGGATCGCCAGTTGCGTCGCCGCGACGGCTCCCAACCTGCCGAGCACGGCAAGCGGGCCGCGCCGGGCGAGCCGCGGCCACGCCCACGCCGTGAGTCCCACACACGCCAGGGCGGCCAGCGCCGTCGCGTACTCCAGCGCCCGACTCGTCAGGCCCACGTTCGCCACCTCTCACCGGGGACGGGGTCAACTGCCGTCGAGGCAGTTTCCGCCGGAAAAGAGGCCAGGACGGGGAAGCGGGTTTCCTCCGCATCACGTTCTTACCGTTCTCCTCACCTGCTCTTACTCCACCGGTGCCCGGCCCGCCTACGCTCAGCGGCCGTGAAACCTCCCTCCGCCGCCGTGGCCGGTCACACGTGCCTGTTCATCGGGCTCGTCGACATCGCGACGGCCATCTCCCCGCACGTACGCGCCAGCCGGATCGAGCGCATCGCTCCCTACGTCCCCGGCCTCGCCGACGAGGTGGCACGCGCCGCATCCCTCGTCGCAGGCGTCCTCCTCGTCCTGCTCGCCCGCGGGCTGCGGCGCCGTAAACGGCGAGCCTGGGAGGCGGCCGTCGCCCTGCTCGCGGTGAGCGCGCTGGTGCAGGACCTGCGGCATCACGCGTTCGTCGCCGCCGCCGTGTCCGCGCTGCTCTGCGCCGCGCTCGTGCTGCTGCGGGGCGAATTCCACGCCCTGAGCGACCCACGCGGCCGGACCCGCGCCCTGGGCAACCTGCTGCTGCTCGGCGCCATCAGTGTCGGCCTCGGGCTGCTGATCGTCGGGGTGCGCGCCGATCGGGAGGCGGGCCACGGCATCTCCTTCGTCGACCGGTTGCGGCAAGTCGCGTACGGGCTCGTGGGGATGGCGGGCCCGCTGACGTACGACAGCGACCGGGTCGGTGACGTCGTGCACGTGTCGCTGCTCGCCCTCGGGCTGCTCACCGCCTCGACCACCGTCTACCTGGCGCTGCGGCCCGTCCGGCTCGCCCCGAGGCACGGCGACGGAAGGCTGCGGGCCCTCTTGGCGCGGGACGGGCGGCGCGACTCGCTCGGCTACTTCGCGCTCCGCCGCGACAAGGCCGCCCTCTTCTCGGCCACCGGAAAGGCCGCAGTCGCCTACCGCGTCGTCTCCGGTGTCGCGCTCGTCGGTGGTGACCCTCTCGGTGATCCGGAGGCCTGGCCGGGCGCCATCAAGGAGTTCCTCGGGCAGTGCGCGCGGTACGCCTGGACCCCGGCAGTCATGGGCTGCAGTGAACTGGGCGCACAGGTCTGGATCCGTGAAGGCGGCCTGAAAGCATGGGAGTTGGGGGACGAGGCGATCGTCGACTGCGCGGGCTTCAGCCTCGCGGGCCGCACCATGCGCAACGTACGCCAGATGGTCAACCGCATTGAACGCAGCGGCTACTCATGCCGCGTACGACGGGTGCGCGAGCTGGCCGACGAGGAGAAGAGGCAGCTCCGCGCGGACGCGGCGGCCTGGCGGGGGAGCGCCACCGAACGCGGGTTCTCGATGGCGCTGGGCCGGTTCGGCGACCCGGCCGACGGCGACTGTGTCGTCGTCACCGCTCACCAGAGAAACGCCGACGGCACCCAGCAGGTCCGTGCGCTGCTGCACTTCGTGCCCTGGGGCGAGGACGGACTCTCCCTCGACCTGATGCGCCGCGACCGCACCGCGGAACCCGGCCTGAACGAGCTCCTCATCGTCGCCGCACTGCGCGCCGCACCCGGCCTGGGAGTCGCCCGTGTCTCCCTCAACTTCGCCGTGTTCCGGGCGGCGTTGGCACGCGGCGAGCGGCTCGGCGCGGGCCCGGTGCTGCGCATGTGGCGGGCGCTGCTCGTCTTCCTGTCACGCTGGTTCCAGATCGAGTCGCTGTACCGCTTCAACGCCAAGTTCCGCCCGCGGTGGCAGCCCCGTTTCGTCGTCTACCCGACCGCCCGCGACCTCCCGCGCATCGGCTGGGCGTGTCTGCAGGCCGAGGCGTTCGTGGTGCTGCCGCAACCGGCGGAGCGGCTTCGGCAATGGGTGCGACACCGCTCCACCGGGACGCGTGGCGAGCCGACCGTGTCCCGGGCTTCGGCGTAGCGGCGTTCAGGCTGAGTCGCCGTTGCGGCGGACAGTCGATCCCCGATCCTGGGAACCGCAGGTCAGGGCCGAGCGCCGGCGACCTCCCAGGCCGCTTCGATCATCCGGAAGATCTCGTCCACCGCGGCTTGCGGATCGGCTGCCTCACGGGCCAGCGCATAGGCATCGATCACGAATCTGGCGATCGTCCGGCTCGCCGTCGCGGTCCGTGACAGGTCGGGATCGGCGGCGATGGCCGTCGCCAGCGTCTCCGCGTGGCGCAGCCTCATCGACTCGTCGTACTTCCGCAGGGCCGGTGAGTCGCTGATCATGCACCAGATCGGGGCGGCGCTGTCCGCCGTGCAGTGGCGTACCAGGGCATGGATCTCGTGGCGCAGCGCGGGGATGAGGGGCTCGTGCGGCGCCCGGCCGGTGACCGCCCGCGTGAGGCGTTGCTCGAAGTCCTCGTCCTGCTCGAACACCAGGGCCTCTTTCGAGGCGAAGTGGGAGAAGAGCGTGGTGACGGCCACATCGGCCTCAGCGGCGACTTCACGGATACCCACCGCTTCGTACCCGCGTTCCAGGAAGAGCCGCAGGGCGGCGTCAGCGATCTTCTGGCGGGTCGCGGCCTTTTTGCGTTCGCGGCGTCCGGTCGGCACGGTCATGCCTTCACGCTACCAGGTACGAAGCCGTAGCTGTTTCAAAACACTAACCGTTAGTGTTACGGTCCACGGCATGAAGAAAGTGAGCTTCGCCGAGTTCGGCGGTCCGGACGTTCTGCACCTCATAGACGCCGAGGAGCCCCATGCGGGCCCCGGTCAGGTCCGCATCGCGGTGCGGGCGGCGGGCGTGAACCCCGTCGACTGGAGGATCCGTGAAGGCCAGTTCCAGAAAAGGAGCAGTGCGGCGCACCCGCCACTCGAGTTGCCCGCCGGAGTCGGGCTCGACGCCGCCGGGGTCGTGGACGAGGTCGGCGAGGGCGTGGAAGGGGTCGAGGTCGGCGACCACGTGTTCGGCGAAGGCTCCAGCACGTATGCCGAGTTCGCCGTGGTGTCGGCCTGGGCCCGTATGCCCGAGGGGCTGACGTTCGAAGAGGCCGCCGGGTACCCCTCCGTGGTGGAGACCGCGCTGCGCATCATCCGCGAGGTCGGGGTGGAGCCGGGACAGACGCTGCTGGTCAGCGGTGCGTCCGGGGGAGTCGGGTCGGCGGTGCTGCAGATCGCCCGCGACCGCGGCATCACGGTGATCGGCACCGCCGGGGCCGGGAACCTGGACTATCTGCGGAGCCTGGGTGCCCTCGCCACGACGTACGGCGAGGGCTGGGCCGAGCGGGTGCGGCTGCTCGGCCATGTCGACGCGGCCCTCGACCTGGCCGGTTCGGGCGTGATCCGCGAGCTCGTCGAGCTGACCGGGGACCCGCTCAAGGTGATCTCCATTGCCGATCTGGAAGCGCCGGAGTTCGGCGTCCGGTTCTCCGGCGTGGCCGGGAGCGTGCCGCATGCGCTCGCCGAGGCGGCCGACCTCATCTCGCGGGGAGCGCTCCACATCCCGGTCGAGAAGTCGTACTCCCTCGACGAGGCCACGGCGGCCCACATCGACAGCCAGGCAGGTCACACGCGCGGGCGCCGGGTCATGGTCGTCAGAGGGGCCTGATGGAGGACGCCGGGACGCGAGCGCCAGACCGGCAGGTGGTTCTGGCGCCCGTGGCGAGAGGGCGCGTCAGTTCTCGGTGGCCGGACGGAGGATGACCGGCAGTTCCCGGTGTCCGTTGGAGATGAATGACTCCGTGGGGCGCAGGGTGGATGCGGGCACGGCAAGGGTGAGGTCAGGGAAGCGGCTGAACAGCGCCTGAAGTGCCGTCTCGGCCTCCATCCGCGCCAGGGCCGCGCCGAGGCAGACGTGGACGCCGTGGCCGAAGGCGAGATGGTTCTTGCCGGCCCTGGTCACGTCGAAGGAGCCGGCGCTCGGGCCGTGGAGGTCGGGGTGACGGCCGGCTGCCGCGTACGAGGCAAGGATCGCCTCGCCCTGACGGATCACGAGCCCCCGCGCCAGCTCGATGTCCTCGACCGCGTACCGCATCGGCAGGTTCGCGACAGGTGCTTCAAAGCGCAGCGTCTCTTCGACGACATCCGTCCACGCACTCTTTCCCTCGCGGACCAGGGCGAGTTGCTGCGGATGGGTGAGCAGCGCGGCGATGGCCTGGTCCAGCAGATTGACGGTGGTCTCGTACCCCGCGCTGATCACGAGGAGGAGCGTGTCGAGGAGTTCCTGCTCGCTCAGCGCGGAACCGTCGTCGTCCCGGGCGGCGATGAGTACGGAGGTCATGTCCTCGCCGGGCTCGGCGCGCTTGGCCGCGACCAGGTCGGCCAGGATCGCGTAGACCTCCTGGGCGTTCGCGGCGGCCTGGTCGGGGCTGAGCGTGGTGTCGAAGACGCCGTCGACGGTCCGGCGAAAGCCCGGCTGGGAATGGTCGGGAAGGCCCATGAGTTCGCTGATGACCCGGATCGGGAGCGGATAGGCGAACCGATCGCGCAGGTCGGTGGAGTCTCCGGCGGGAATGTCGGCGAGCTCATCGAGCAACGTGTGGGTTATCGCCTCGATGCGTGGCCGCAGGGCGGCGATGCGGCGCGAGGTGAAAGCCGGGCTGACCAGACGCCGTAGCCGCCGGTGGTCGCCGCCGAAAGCGGTGAACATGTTGTCGACAGCCACCCAGAGCGCGAGTGGCCAGGTGCCGACGATCTTCTCGGGGAATATCGGCCAGTGCTGCCGGGGATCTTTGGAGACCCGCGGGTCGGTGAGGAGTTGCTTGAGCAGAGCCGGGTCGGTCACCGCCCACGCCTCGATGCCGAGGACGTCGACGCGGGCAGCGGGACCGCGCGAGCGCAGCTCGGCATCCTCGGCGTGCCGGTCGCTCCCAGCGGCGTCCAGGGCAAGGATCTGGGGTTGGTGCATGCGAGAACTCCTTGGGGAAGCGAATCTGCGGAGCGGTGTGGTCGTGGGCGGCGGGCGGAGAACCAGAGCGCGGTAGCAGGCGCCGAGCCTGGTGGCCCCCCGAAAGTCGGCGGCGGTCGGGCCGGTCGGCTCCAACTAGAGCAGTATGTCGAGGAGTTGCGTCGGCTGTCTGCGTGATCATGCAACCGGCCGCCCTGACGGGCCGCCCACCAACTGTCCTCGCGTCACGCAGAGTTGTGCTTCAAGAGAGGTAAAGCCGAACCGGCCCCTGCGGGAGCACCGAGGCGTCGGTGGGTCCTACGGATGGTGCGCGAGGAGAGAGCGGGCGAGGTCGGTGACGGGGATGCGCCGTGCCCTGGCCACGGTGTGCAGGTAGCCGAGTGCGTCACTGATGCTGGTGCCTCGGGTCGCGGCGACGATGCCGGCGGCGAGGTTGAGGTCGTCCTGGCCGGCGGTGGCTCTGATCTGTTCGATGATCTCGTTGTCCAGGTCGGCGAGGAGCACGTGTGCCGTGATGTCCGCGAACGCCTGCGCGTCCGCGGGCGGCCCGGTGGGGGTGGTGCCGCGGTGTTTGCGGTACAGGGTGAGGGTGCCGAGCGCGGCGGTGGCGGCGCGCAAGGGGTAGGCGAAGGCGGCGCCGACGCCGAGGCCGCCCGCGGCCTCGGCGAACAGCGGCCACTGTGCGCCCGCCGAGCCGGATTGGCTCAGGTCAGGGACGAGAACGGCCGTTCCGGTGCGGAACGCCGCCAGCGACGGGCCCTCGCCGGTCACGAAGTGCACTTCCTCGACACGCCCTCCCCACGGGGAACTGACGGCCAGTTGGACAGGCCACAGAGCGCCGCCGTGCAGGGTGATCACGGCGGCGTCGACCGAGGGGAGGTTCTGCACCGCGGCAACGCACACCGCTGCGGCGCAGTCGTCGGCGCGGGCCCGGCGGGCGGCGTGGACGATCGCGTGCCACATCGCATCGCGCCGGGTGCTCGCCGGACTGGGCCGAGAGCCTGCCCGCGCCGGATCTACGGGGGCAGTCTGCCCGGTGGCCGCCGTTCTGGTGGCGTGTTCGTAGCGGGTGAGGGCCAGCATCACCTGGTGGACCAGCGTGGCCGGCGGCGCCGTGTCCGTGGCACCGCCACGATGGGCCTCGCCCAGGATCGCGTGTACCGCGGTCACGTCCTCGACGTGGTGCAGGGCGCCGACGACGCGGCCGTCCGCATCGGCCAGCGGGGAGTTGACCGGACTCCACGCTTTGCGGCGAAAGCCCCCGGGGGCTCTGGAGTCGGGGATGTCATGGCGCTGGATACCCATGTCGTGGGCTGCCTGGGACCGCAGTACCCGTTCCAGGGAGGCGGTGAGGTTGCGTACACCTGTGGCGGTGGCGTCACGGGGGTCGTCAGGGAACGCGTCGAACACGAGCGCGCCGAGCAGTTCGCCACGCGTCCGCCCCGTGGCGGACAGGTAGGCAGCGTTCACCCCCTGGATGCGGAAGCTCGTGTCGAGCACCACGTACGGAGCGGCGGTCACCTCGAACAGCTGGCTGCCAGAGGTTGCCCGCAGTACTTCATGCACCGGTCACGCACCTCCCCGGCCCGGATCCCACGGTAGCTCCACCCGCAGAATATCGTCCTGACCGCGGGCTCGTCAGTGACCGCAGCAGGCTCTCGCTCATCCAGTGGCGCCGGCTGTTCGGCCGACTCCGCCGCACCGACGACGACCGGCGGATGCGCGGTGCCCGCGCCCTCCCCGCCCCGGCCCGAACTTTCGTCACCCCGCTCCAGCCTTTCGGCGGACCGCTTCTGGCCGGTCGGCAGACGCGTCGCAGGCCACGCCGTCCGTAGCGTCGATGGCATGAAACACGCGATGCCCGCCGTAGGGCTGTTCTTCCTGTCGCCGATCGTCGGGGAGCTGCTGCTCGGTGCGACCTCCATCGACATGCTCTGGTTGTTGCCGGTGCAGGCGCTGCTCTACGGCGGCGGGTGCCTGCTGATCCGCGAGGTCGTCCGGCGCGCCGGACGGGGATGGTGTTCGATCCTGCTGCTGGGCGCGGCGTACGCACTGGTGGAGGAGGGGCTCCTGGACCAGATGCTGTTCAATGCCGACTACTCCGGCAACTACGACATGGTCTCGGTGACGCACGTGCCGTTCCTGGGCATCGGCGGGTACGGACTGCTCTCGGTGCTGGCCGTGCACGCCGTGTGGAGCGTGACCGTGCCGATCGCGCTCATGGAGTCGCTGGTCCCGGACCGGTCGCGGCAGCCGTGGCTGGGCGGCACCGGTCTGTCCGTCACCGCAGTGCTCTTCGCCCTCGGCGTCGTGATCACCGGCTGGGGCAGCTACGACGAGAGTCACTTCATGGCCCCCTGGCCGCGCCTGGCAGGCACGGCGGCGGTAGTGGTCCTGCTGGCGGTCGCCGCGTTCCGGATCCGGCAGCCGGTCCCCGGCCGGTCCGGCCGCAGCGTACCCCGCCCCCTGCTCGTGGCTGCGGCGGCGTTCCTGCTGACCAGCGCTTTCATGATGGTGCTTCAGGCGAATTGGTGGGGTGTGGCGGCGGCTCTCGCCGTCGCGGCCGCGGCTCTGGCCCTCGGGATCTCCTGGTCGCGGAGGCCGGGTTGGGGATTGCCGCAGGAGTTCGCGCTCGCCGCAGGTGCCACGCTGACGTATGTCTGGACCGGCTTCGGACAGACCCCCGACGCCGGCTCCGACGGCACCACCAACCTGATCGGCCACGTCGTCCTCGCGGTCGCCGCCGTCGCCCTGCTGTACGTCGCAGGGCGCCGGGTGCGCGCGTACGGTCGAAGCCGGGCCGGCGGCCGGTCTCGGATCGACGTTCCTTTCGACGTTCCTTTCGAGGGCCAGGACGCTTCGTAGCGGCGACGTGGGACCGGCGCCCATGGGCGTCAGGCGACTGCCAGATCGAGCGCGGCGAGGCGCCGCGGTTCGGCGATCACGTCGACGGCGGTGATCAGCCCGGTCTCGGGCTCGATGGTGAAGGCGAGGACCAGGCGGAGCTGGCCTTGCGGGGCCATGACCAGGCCGGGGAAACCGTCCAGGAGGGCGAGGCCGGTGAACTGGGCGCGTCCGGTGGCTGCCATGGCGCCCTTGGCGACGGTGTGTGCGCCGAGGACGACGACCGGCTCCGGAGTCGGGATCACGGCCGGGTCCGCGGTGAGGACGACGTCCGGGTGGAGCAGGGTGACCAGGGCCTCGAAGTCGCCGGCGCGGGACGCCGCGAGGAACGCGTCCACGGCCTGTCGCTGACGGGTGGAGTCGGGTGCGGCCGGGGCAGTTCCTTTGACCCGGCGCCGGGCGCGGCTGGCGAGTTGGCGGGCGGAGGCGGGACTGCGTTCCAGGATCGCGGCGATCTCGTCGAAGGGGAGGGCGAAGAGGTCGTGCAGGACGAAGGCGAGGCGTTCGTCGGGAGTGAGGGTGTCGAGCACGACGAGGAGGGCGATGCCCACCGCGTCGGCGGCCTCCACCTCCTGTTCGGGGCTGGGCCGGCCGTCCGGGCGGTCGCTGCCGTAGGCGGTCTCCAGCTCTTCTTCGCGGCGCGTGGCGCGGGAGCGCAGGGCGTTGAGACAGGTCCGGGTGGCGATGGTGGTGAGCCAACCGCCGGTGTTCACGATCTCGCTCGTGTCGGCGGCGGAGGCCCGTAGCCAGGTCTCCTGCACCGCGTCATCGGCCTCCGCCAGCGAACCGAGCATGCGGTGGGCGACCGCGCGCAGGTGCGGGCGGTGGGCTTCGAAATCCTCGGCCCGAAGACTCTTTTCGAGATTCTTTTCGTTCATCCGTCACATCCCCCCGCGGCGGCGTGTCAGAGCAGCAGAACCGAAGCTCGCACACCACGAAACAATCAACTGAGGGGTACATCATGGCGGTTGACACCACGATCCTGGTCACCGGTGGTACCGGAACGCTCGGCCGGCAGGTGGTGCCGCTGCTGCGGCAGGCGGCGCCGGGCGCTGCGGTGCGCGTGCTCAGCCGCAGCGTACGGCCGGACACCGACGGGGTCACCCATGTCACCGGCGACCTCATGAACGGTGAGGGCGTGGCGGCGGCGCTGTCCGGGGTGGACACGGTGCTGCACCTGGCCGGTGGCGCCAAGGGCGACGATGTGGTGGCGGCCCACCTGGCCGCGGCGGCCCGGGAGGCCGGCGTGCGGCACATCGTGCACATCTCGGTGATCGGTGCGGACCGGATGCCGATGGCATGGTTCGCGACGCAGCGCGCGGCGGAGGAAGCGATCACCGGCTCGGGTATCGCGTGGACGATGCTGCGGGCCGCCCAGTTCCACGACCTGGTGCACGAGATGGTCGCCAAAATGGCGAAGCTGCCCCTGGTTCCGGCGCCCGGGATGCGCCTGGAGCCGGTCGACGTCCGCGATGTCGCGCAGCGCTTGGTCGAGCTGGCGCTGGGTGAACCGGCCGGCCTGGTCGCGGAGTTGGCAGGACCGAAGGTGTACACGATGGACGACGTGGTCCGTTCCTACCTGGGCGCCACCGGGCGCCGTCGGCCGGTGCTGGGGATGCGGATGCCCGGCAAGGCGGGGCGCGCGTATCGCGAGGGCGTGAACCTGGCTCCGTCGGCGCACGCGGTGCACGGCGACCGGACATGGGAGGCGTTCCTCGCCGAGCGGGCCGTCGCCTGACGACCCGTCCGCGCCGGCCGGCGCGCGGGGAAAGTTCCCGCACAGCCGGCGAACTCGACGTGGATCGCGGGTCGCGGTGGTCGGCAAGGCCGGGCGGCGAAGCCGTCGGCCACCGGCACCGCCTCCCGCGTCCCCGGAACGCGCGCGCACTCTTGACGCCCCCTCACCCCTTGAGTACAACGATGTAAATCGCTGTACGTCGCGCCCCATCCATACCACTGACCCCGCACGTCCCCACCCACCGATGGCAGCCGTCCCCCCACCGCTCCCTCGCTCGAACCTCATCGCCTGCGCCCGGGACGGCGCCCTCAGGTGGCCGCGTCGGTTCCTGAGGAGGCCTCATGCACCACATACGACCGGTTCCCCTGCGCAGAGCAGCCCTGTTCACCGTGGTGGTCCTCGGGCTGCTCGTCTCCCTGCTGGGCGGCGTGCAGTCCGGCACCGCACACGCGGCGAGCGGTACTCCGCTGCGCAACGACACCGGCCTGTATCCACGTGTCATACGCCTCGAACACAACGGGACGGCCAACGGACGTGTCCTGGCCTCGGTCGTCTCCTTCTCCGGGAACAACGGCCTGGGCGCGATCCACGAGAGCACGGACGGCGGCGGCACCTTCCGTCAGGTCGGCACGGTCACCGACCCGGAGGCGGCGGCGGGCCAAGGGCTGTGCTGCTCCACTCTCTTCGAACTCCCGCGCCAGATCGGTGCCCTGCCGACGGGCACCCTGCTGTGGGCGGCCTCGGTCGGCCAGGACGAGGCGGGACGGCGCATGGCTCTGCGCGTCTTCAAGAGCACGGACATCGGCCGGACGTGGAGCTACCTCTCCACCGTGGCGACCGCGAACAACGAAAAAGGGCTGTGGGAGCCGGAGTTCTCCGTCGACTCCGCAGGTGAGCTGGTCGCCCACTACTCCGACGAGACCGACCCCGCGCACAGCCAGAAGCTCATGGCCGCCCGGACCACGGACGGCGTCGGCTGGTCCGGCCACCACGCCACCATCGCCAGCAATCTGGCGTCGGACCGGCCGGGCATGGCCGTCGTGCGGCGCCTGGCCAACGGCACGTACTTCATGACGTACGAGATCTGCGCCGCGGCCGGCCAGTACGTGTGCGTCGTGCACTATCGCACCTCGTCCGACGGCTGGAACTGGGGCGACCCCGCCCATCTGGGGTTCCGCCCCGAGACCGCTGACGGCAAATACTTCAAACACGCCCCTACGGTGGCCTGGGCGCCCCTGAGCGGCTCCGCCACGGGCCGTCTCTACCTGGTGGGCCAAGTCATGCACAACGCGGACGACTCCGTCGCGGCGGGCAGCGGTCGCACGGTATGGGTCAACGACACCGGCGGAGCGGGCGTCTGGCGGGAGATCCCCGCGCCCGTCGCGGTGTCCTCGACGACCGTCGACTACTGCCCCAACTACAGCTCGGCGCTGCTGCCTTCGACGAACGGCCAGAGCCTGCTGGAGATCGCCACGGACTACGACGGGACGGTCTGCAAGCCCTACTACGCCACCGGCGCGGTTCCCTCCCCATGACCCCGCTCACATCGCGAAGAGAGCCTTGGCCGTCCTGCCCAGAGAAGCAGTGAATCCGGTGAGAGCCGTAGGACCGGCGTGGAACGTGCTCAAAACGGAGAGGTCGGGAGGTGAAACGATTTCACCCGGGACGGCCATGCCGATGTCGGGAGCGGTGGTGGTGACGGTTCCGCCCTTCGCGAGGCAGGACCGTTTGGTCATGGGCAGCGGGATGGAGGAGATCTCCACGGAGGCCCCGAGGCCGCTGGTGGAAACGACCCGGCAGTACTCCGGGCCGGCGGGCGCGGCGGCCAGGGCGGTGTTGGTGGCGCCGAGGGAGGCGAGCAGAGCGAGTGACACGGCGGTAAGGGGGGCGCGGAGCATCAAGGAGCACACCTTTTCAGCAGGAAAGTGCAGCGGGAGGGGCTTTGCGGCCGCGTGCCCCGAAGCGCGCGGGCCTCGGGGCACGGGTGACCCGGCTCAGGAGCCGGGCGGCATCCGGGACCGCGTCAGGAGTGCGAGCCCGTGGCATTCCCGGAGGTGCTGACGGGGTGCCGCCTCGTCGTGGTCATGAAGTAGGCCTTGCCGTCCGGAGTGAAGCCGCTGACCGTGCGCGACGTCGTGCCGCCACTGGCGTTCGCGGAGGTCCGCACGTTCTCGTAGGCCGGGCCGTCGTCGGCCGACGCGAACCCGGCGCTGCCGATGACGAGAGGCGTGACAAGAGCTCCGACAGCCACGAACTGGGCAATGCTGCGCATCTGATGCGGTCCTTTCAGGATTCAGCGGCCGGGGCGGACCTCACGGAACACACCGAGGACCGGCGGAGGCGGCCAGCACTCCACACGCAACGAGCCTGCGCCCGGGCCGCGCCCACCGCATGCTCAGTGGCTCCTGCGGGTGACTCCGGCCGTTTTCCGGCGGCCCGCCCGAGGCCGGCCGAGGTCGGACCTGGAGAGCGGTGCGGACGTCAGAAACTGCTGATGATCAACCAGGCCGCCGCACCCAGCACCAGCAAGTACCCGCCGATCGAGATCGTCTTTCCCACCGTTTCGTTGCCGGAGTCCTCTGTCCAGTGGCCGACGAGCCCGACGAGCGGAGCGCCGAAGACGATCAACAGAATGCCGATCAGGTAGCCCATCTGTACCCCCCAGTACGGATCACTCCCCAGTGATCGAGGCTGATCGTAGGGGAGTTGAGGCACGAGCGGGAAGGGGCCCGGCGCGAACGTCGACGGTCACCACGCAGAAGCAGTCTCCGCCCTCGCATGAGAGGGTGACGCCGCCCCGCCCGTGTGCGCATGTGTGCACGCGAGGCGGGTGCCCGGCTGGAGGCGTAGGTGCAGAGCCCTGACATGTCCCGCGGAGCCCGTCTGGCCGCCCACGGTGCCGCTTCTACAGCGCTGGCGCTGTGCAGTGATCGCAGGCTGCGTGAACTCATCGATGCCGCTGTACCGGTCGGTTCCGGAATCGGCGGGAGGACAATGTTGCTGGAGATCGACGGCACCCCGGTCTTCGTCAAGCAAGTACGCCTGACAGATCCGGAGCGGCGGCCGGAGAACGCGCACTCCACCGCGAACCTGTTCGAACTTCCGACCTTCTGCCACTTCGGCATCGGCCGTCCCGGCACCCCGGGGTTCGGAGCCTGGCGAGAGCTGGCCGTACACGCCATGACGACGAACTGGGTGATCGCTGGAGCCCACGAGGGTTTCCCCCTGATGTACCACTGGCGGGCGCTGCCGGATTCCGGTCAGCCGCTTCCTGACGAACTGGCCGATGTGGAAAGGGCAGTTGACTACTGGGGAGGCCGACCGCAGGTACACCGCCGGATCGAGGCGCTCCAGCAGTCCACGGCCGCCCTCACGCTGTTTCTGGAGTACATACCGCAGACCCTGCACGACTGGCTGGGCGCCCGGATCAGGGCCGGCGACGAGACAGCCGAGCGGGCCTGCGCCATGGTGGAGCGCGAGCTGGACGACGGCATCTCGTTCATGAACGCGCGCGGGCTGCTGCACTTCGACGCCCACTTCGAGAACATCCTGACCGACGGACAGCGGCTCTTCTTCGCCGACTACGGCCTCGCGGTCTCTTCGCGATTCGAGCTTTCGGAGACTGAGACCGCCTTCTTCGACGCGCACCGCACCTACGACCGGTCCTACGCCGCCACGCACCTGGTGAACTGGCTGGCCGTCGCTCTGTACGGGTACGGACCGGAAGAACGCCGGGCCTTCGTGCGCGCCTGCGCCGACGGCGCCCAGTCGGAGACCCCGGAGAGCATTCCAGCGGCGGCCGCTGCGGTCATCGCCCGTCACGCGCCGGTCGCCGCAGTGATGGGGGACTTCTCTCGCCGATTCCAGGAGGAGAGTCGGACAACCCCCTACCCGCTGCAGTCAATTCTCCGGATCGCACAGCGGAGCACCCGTCCCCTACGACCTGGGGATCATGTACGGCCGTCATGTCACCCCCAAGTCTGAGGGGAGTTGAGGCCGCTCGGCTGATGTTCCCGGGCGACGCCGCCTGAATGATCGTTCCTGTCCGAACAGTGACCGGAAGGAACGATTACGTGCGTAGACGATGTCTCGGGCCCCTGTTGGCCGTCAGTGTGACGGCCACGCTGGCCCCCGCACTCGCCACCTCGACAGCCACCGCCACTCCGAACACCACCCGGCCGACTGCTTCCTCGTCCGCCGCCGGCGGCACCCTGGACCGTTACGTGCAGCAGAAGCCGCGGTGGAAGCGGTGTGCGGCCGACTCACCGGCGGAGTTCGAGTGCGCCACGATCGAAGTGCCGTTGGACTACCGGGTTCCCGGGGGCAAGCGGATCGACCTGGCCATATCCCGCATCAAGAGCACTGCGCCCGGCAAGCGGCACGGTGTCCTGCTCTCCAACCCCGGCGGTCCGGGGATGGAGGGGCGCTACATGCCGATGAGCATGCAGGACAGGCTCCCCGAATCCGCGCGGCAGAAGTACGACCTCATCGGCTTCGATCCGCGCGGTGTGGGGCAGAGCAGCCCGGTCTCCTGCGGTCTGGGGACCGAGGACGAGAATTGGCTGCGGCCGTACAAGGAGGGGACGTTCGACAAGGACGTCGCCTGGGCTCGCGAGGTTGCGAACAAGTGCAAGGAGAAAGCGGGCGACACGCTCCCGTACCTCACCACACGCAACACCGCGCGCGACATGGACCTGCTCCGGGCGATCCTCGGTGAGAAGAAGATCTCGTACGTGGGTACCTCGTACGGCACCTACCTGGGAGCGGTGTACACGCAGCTCTTCCCGGGCCGGGCCGACCGGTTCGTCCTGGACAGCGCGGTCGATCCGGCGCGCGCCTGGCGCGGGATGATCCAGTGGTGGGCGGCGGGCGCCGAGCCCGCGTTCGACCGGTGGACCGCGTGGGCCGCCGAGCGTTCGGAGAAGTACGACCTCGGTGACACACCGAAGGAGGTCGCCCGGACGTTCTGGGGTCTGGTCGCGCAGGCCGACGAGAAGCCCATCGAGGTAGAGGGCCGGCCGAACACCGGTGATGACATCCGCAACGGTATGCGCGGGGCGGTCCACATCCCCAAGGACGCCACCGAGGCGGTCGTGGAGCTGAGGAAGGCCGCGGCAGGCAAGCCCACTTCCGCGAAGAAACTCACGGCCTTCCCCGGATCCGAGGGGGCCGGGTCGCAAGGCACCGCCGCTGACGCCGCCGAGGTGCCGGCCGACAACGCGATGGCGAGCCTCTTCGCGGTGGTGTGCGGCGACAACTCGGCCGCGTGGTCCCGCGATCCCGAGAGCTACCGGCAGGACGCGATCAAGGACAAGAGCCGATACCCGCTCTACGGTGACTTCGTGTCCAGCATCAAGCCCTGTGCCTTCTGGGACAAGTCCGTCGAACCGGCGACCCGGGTGAACAACAAGGTCGGCTCCCTGATCGTCCAGAACGAGTGGGACCCGCAGACCCCGCTGCCCAGCGGCCAGGCGCTCCACGCCGACCTGAAGCGATCGAAAATGATCACCGTCCTGGGCGGCGAGGGCCACGGCGTCTACCCGAACGGCAACGCGTGCACGGACGGCACGGTCAATGACTACCTGCTCACCGGCAAGCTCCCGGCGAAGGACGTGACCTGCGAGACGAAGGCCGCCTCGAACGCGGAGACGCGGAAGAACAAGAAGCGGGACGAGCTCCCCGGCTCTGCCCTCCCGGAGCGCGCCCCGGACCGTTTCTGACGCCGGTCGCCCGACCGTCGCCGCATGATCCATCGGGGACGGGATGTGCCCACTCCCGGTGTCATGGCCGAGAAACGCATGAGGGTTTGGCCGACTTGCATACTGCGGCCCCGGCTCTCGCCGAGGTCACTTGATTAACGCTGTGCCCGAGAGGCATTCTGAGCGCGTCCCGCGCGTGCATTCGGTGGCGGCGGATTTTTCGAGTGATTGAAGGACAAGTGACCACGTCTCAGCTCAGTCGTCGTGACGACACCGCTGCCGGGCAGGCGCGCCTGCCGCAGCCGCAATGGCAGAACCTGTTCGTCGCGCCCGCCTACCCTGAGGGCTTCGCCGAAGAAGACGAGCAGGAATGGGCCGAGGACCAGGCCCCCTCGACCCCGCTCCGTACCCGCGGGGCCCGGCGCACCCACGGTCGTGCCGCCTAGGCACTGACGCGTGCTACTGGTCGATCGCTGAGGCATCGGCCCTTGAAAGCCACTGTGTTCCTGCTCGCGGAGCTCAACCGCCGGCGGACATACTTCCGGCCCTCTCGACGATATGTGTCGAGAGGGCCGGAGTGGTTTCACCGCGGATCGACGTGCGGGACCTGATCGGCGGGTTGGTTTAGCCCTGCTCAACCTGGCCTTACACATCGGGCGTTGTTCGAAGGGACGCCGGATGTCAGCGTGTAGGCGCTGGTCGGTGATCCACGCCGGGCGTCGCGAACTCGCCCACCGGCTCTCTTCCGGCGGTCGATGCCGACATGCCGTACATCCGCTTCCAAGGAGCCCTGCTATGCCCCTGCGCGAACACGTGAGTTTCGTCAGCGGTACGGCCAAGCTCGCCGGCCACCTCTTTCTGCCCGGTGCCGCGAGCCCCGTCGAAGCCACTCCGGCGCAGGGTGTGCTGCTCGCCGGGACATGGACCAGCGTCAAGGAGCAGATGGCCGACCGGTACGCCGAGGAGCTGGCCCGGCGCGGCTATGCCGCGCTGGCGTTCGACTTCACCGGATACGGCGAGTCCGAAGGCGCGCCACGCGACTACGAGTCGCCGGAACTCAAGGTCCGTGATCTCCACGCCGCCGCGGACTTCCTGACCGGCCATCCGGCGGTGGGCGACGGGCAACTGGGCGCACTGGGTGTGTGCGCCGGGTCGATGTACGCGAGCGCCTTGGCCGCCGAAGACGCACGGGTGGGGTCATTGGCGCTGGTGGCGCCGTGGCTGCACGATCGCCGTATCTGCGAGGAGAACTACGGCGGAACCGAGGGGATTGCCGCGAAGAAGGCGGCGGCCGCCGCGGCTCGACGGCGGTACGAAGCGAGCGGGGAGGTCGCTTATGTGCCGGTGGTCAGTGGCAGCGATCCGGACGCGGCCATGCCCTTCGACATCGACTTCTACCTCAACCCGGAGCGCGGCGGCATCCCGCAGTGGCCCAACCGCTACGCCGTCATGGCCTGGTCCGAGTGGTTGGACTTCGACGCCGTCGCGCTCGCCGCGAAGGTGACCACCCCCGCGTTGCTCGTGCACAGCGAGGATGCCGCCATCCCGGACGGTGCCCGCCGCTTCTACGACGGCCTCATGGGGGAGCGGACGTTCTTGTGGACCGACGGCGTCCAGTTCGACTTCTACGACCAGGCGCCGCAGGTCGGCCTCGCCGCGGACGCGGTGGCCGAGCACTTCGCCCGCACTCTGTGAACCCCGCTGCCGATAGGAGACCCCCGCCGTGTCCGAGTCCGTCGAGTCCAAGTACGCGGTCGCCGAGACCTGCACCCGCATGGCGGTGCACGTTGATCGCCGCGAATGGAAGCAACTGCGTGACCTGTTCGCCGACAAGGTGCTGCTCGACTACACCAGCCTGAATGGCGGCGAGCCGGTCCAGCTCACCCCGCAGGAAATCGTCGACGCCTGGGCGGCGACGCTCGGCGGCTTCGACGCCACCCAGCACCTGATCGCAAACCAACTCGTCGAGATCGACGGGGACCACGCCGTCTGCACGGCCTCCTTCCAGGCCACCCACCGCCTGGCCACCGCCCACGGGGCGCCGCTGTGGACGCTCGGCGGCGCATACCGGTGGGAGCTGACCCGGACCGGCGAACGCTGGCTCATCGACACCGTGCTGATGACCGCGACCTGGGGCGACGGCAACAAGGACCTTCCCGCGCGGGCAGCCGGCCGACGATGACTGCCGCCACTCCTACGCCCCTTGCCGTGCCGCCGCCCGCCGCCCGGGGCGGATCTCCGGTGGTGCTCGGCGCGGCCCTGCTGGGCTTCTTCCTCATCTCGCTGGACGCGTTGATCGTCACCGTCGCGCTGCCCGACATCGGACGCGACCTCGGCGGCGGCATGTCCGGCCTGCAATGGGTGGTGGATGGATACACGCTGCTGTTCGCCGCCTTGATGCTCTCCGCCGGCGCGCTGTCAGACCGCATCGGGGCGCGGCAGGCGTTCGGCGGCGGGCTCGTGCTGTTCGCGCTGGCCTCGGCGGCGTGCGGCCTCGCGCCGGGGCTGGGCGTGCTGGTCGCCGCGCGGATGGTGCAGGGCGCCGCGGCGGCCGTGATGATGCCCGCGTCCCTCGCCCTGGTTCGGCAGAATTTCCCCGATCAGGCCAAGCGGGCGCGGGCCATCGCGATCTGGACGGTGGGCGGCGCGGTCGCGGTGGCGGCCGGTCCCGTGCTCGGCGGAGCGCTCACCGCAACCGTCGGCTGGCGGTGGATCTTCTTCGTCAACCTGCCGGCCGGTCTGCTGGCTCTCGTCCTGCTCACCCGCGTGCCGGCTTCCCCGCGGCTGCCCGCGCGTCTGGACATCGTCGGGCAGGTGACGGCGGTGTCGGCGATGGGCGGACTGACGTACGGCGTCATCGAGGGCGGCGCCGAGGGCTTCGGCCGGCCGGCCGCGGTGGCGTCGCTGCTGGTGGCCGCGGTCTGCGCGGCCGGCTTCCTCGCCGCGCAGACCAGGGGCGCCCACCCCATGCTGCCACTGCCGCTGTTCCGGTCCCGGGTGGTGGCGGTGTCCTTGCTGATGGGGTTCATGCTCAACGCCGCTTACTACGGCGGGGTGTTCGTCTTCAGCCTCTATCTGCAGCAGGAGCGCGGGCAGTCGGCTCTGCGGGCGGGCCTGATGTTCATCCCGATGACGGCCCTTGTCGCGGTGGTGAACCTGGCCTCGGCGAAGCTGGCCGCCCGGTTCGGCCCGCGGGTGCCGATGGTGGCGGGGCAACTGGTCGGGACGGCCGGACTGCTGGCGCTGACCTCGGTCGGCGTGCACACCGACGTGTGGGCGGTGGCGCTGTTGATGGTGCCCGTCGGACTCGGCGGCGCGCTGGCGGTGCCCGCGCTGACCGCGATGCTGCTCGACGTTGTGCCCGCGGACCGGGCGGGCACCGCGGGCGCGGTGCTCAACACCGCCCGCCAGGTCGGCGGGGCCATCGCGGTGGCGGTCTACGGTGCGCTGCTGACAGGGGCGGACACGTTCCTGGCCGGGATGCGATGGAGCGTGCTGCTCGCGGCGGCCGGGCTCGCACTCACAGCCGGCGCGACGCTGACGCTGCCACGGGCAAGGCACCGGGTCGCGGCTGCATAAGAGCCTGTAAAGAGTGGCTGCTCTGCTACGGGGCGAGGTCGAGGACAGTTCGGATGAACGCTCGAGGGCCGGCGGCTCGGCTCTCGTTCCGCCACATCAGCGCGTATTCGACCGGCGCCGCGTCGGCGAACGGGACGTAGGCGACGTCGGGTCGGCCGTGGTACTGCGCCGCCCTGACGGTGGCCACCGTGGCCCCTTCACCCGCACCGACCAGGGACAGCACCCCCTCCCAGTTGAATGCGGTCGGGCCGTGCTCGATACGCGCTCCCCGGGGTGTACGGCGCGGGAAGAATGCCTCGCGCCACGCTCGGGACACGCCGACTGCCGCGATCAGCGGCAGCACGGCGAAATCCTCCAGCGACACCGATTCCCGTGCCGCCAGGGGATGGTCGGCGGGCACCACGAGGGCACGACGCTCGGAGAACAACACGGGGCCCACGATGACGTCGGGCTCTTCGACGGGTGGCTCGGCGATCACCAGGTCGACGTCCTTCTGGCGCAGCGCCGTGATCACGAGGTTGTACGTCGCCCCTTGGAGCTCGACCGAGCAGCGGGGGTGACGTGTGGAGAAGGCCTCTGCGGCTTGCGCGAGGAGCTTGCCCGACCACGGGGCGGTGAAGCCGACCCGCAGCACACCATGGATGTCCGTGCAGGCTGCCGTCGCGTCGGCGACGGCGCGCTGGATCTGCTCGTACGCGGGGAGCAGGTCGTCGCGGAGCTGCCGACCGACCGGGGTGAGGTCCACGCGGCGACTGCTGCGTTCGAAGAGTGTGCCGCCGATACGACGCTCCAGCGCCTTGATCGTCTGGCTGACCCGGCCGGGCGAGACGTGCAGACGCTCCGCGGTCCGGGCGAAGTGCAACTCCTCGGCCAACGCCAGAAACGTCTCGATCTCATACCGCTCCACCAGGCCCCCACCGAACCAGCGCCACGACGCACGCGCCGCAGCCTCCCCGTCAGCTGTCCCAGGCCGTGGCCCCTTGAACATTAGGCCGCAGCGGCAGGTCCGGTCCAGCTACGCTCGCGGACGCACCCACGCCCAACTGCTCTGAGGAGCCGTGCTGTTGAGGGCCGCGCTGCTGAGGGCTGCCGCATCAGGTGCGGCTCCGGATGAACTCCGGCCGGTGTGGCCGAGAAACTCTGGAACCCCTCCTCGGCGGGTTGCGTCTCTCCGTAGAAGATCATGATCGCGGGAGAGGAAATAACGTGAGCGACGCCGAACGGGGTCGGGATCCCGAGACTCCACCGGCCGCAGACGATCCCTGGTGGGGCGGGCTCGGCCTGGTGGGCGCAGTGGCCCTTGTCGCGATCGGGGCGGGGCTGCTGCTGTGGCTGGTATGGGGCGGGAGCGACGCCGCCGACGCCTGGTCCCAGTACTACGGGGCCGCCAAGGTCCTGGCCATCGGATGCGTCATTGCCGGAGCGACACTCCTGGCCCGGCGCCGTGAGCGCGACTGAGACGGTGTCCTACATGCTGCGTCGCGGTTCGTCCTCGGTAGGCGCCGCGCCCTCTCCGGCCACGTTCACCGACGAGCGGCCAGTACTGCCGCGAGGCCCTCTTGCAGATCTTTGACGAAGTACTCGGGAACCTCCAGCGACGGGAAATGTCCCCCGATCTCGGGCTCCCTCCATCGAACGATCTGCCGGTACCGTTCCTGAGCCCACGGGCGCGGACACTTCTCGACGTCGCGGGGATACATGGTGAGTGCTGACGGGACGTCGACCCGGAGTTCAGGATCGAGCGAGTTGTGGCTTTCGTAGTAGATGCGGGCCGCCGATGCGCCGGTCCGCGTCAGCCAGTACAGGGTGACGTCGTCGAGAATGCGGTCCCTGGAAATCGTCTCGAACGGACTGTCCTCGGTGTCCGACCACTCGGCGAACTTGTCGAGGACCCAGGCCAGAAGCCCGATGGGTGAGTCGACGAGCGAGTAGCCGATGGTCTGCGGTCGAGTCGCCTGCTGCTTCGCGTACGCCGCGCGGTGGCGCCAGAAATCGCGGGTCTCCTCGGTCCACTTGCGCTCGACCGCCGTCAGCCCGTCCGTCGTCAGCCCGGGCGGCCCCTCCGCGAACGTCGTGTGGATGCCGAGAACGTGTGCCGGGAACCTGCCGCCGAGGACCGTGGTGATATTGCCTCCCCAGTCGCCGCCGTGGGCCACGAACTTGCCGTAGCCGAGCCGTCCCATCAGTTCCACCCAGGCGGCCGCGATCTTCTCGGTTCCCCACCCGGTGGTGGCCGGCTTGTCGCTGTAACCGAAGCCGGGGAGCGACGGCACCACGACGTGGAACGCCGGCGCGTCCGCATCCTTCGGATCTGCCAGCTCGTCCACTACGTCGATGAACCGAGCAACGCTGTCCGGCCAGCCGTGCGTCAACAGCAGGGGAGTGGCGTCCGCGCGCGCGGATCGGCGGTGCAGGAAGTGGATTCCCAGATCATCGATGGTCGTACGGAACTGACCGATCCGGTTGAGGCGCTCTTCGAACGACCGCCAGTTGTACCCGGTGCGCCAGTAGTTCACGACATCGACCAGGTCGGCGAGAGGAACGCCCTGCGCCCACCGGCGAGGGTCGGGCGCGGCGCGGTACACCGTCTCGGCCTCCGGCAGCCGCGCCGCGGCCAGTCGCGCGCGCAGATCGTCGAGGTCGGCGTCAGTTGCGTGGGCTTCAAATGCTTGTACGTCGCTGGTGGGACGGGGCATCGGACCTCCTGGCCGGCGTGGAACCGGTCACGACCTACCGTGAACCGGCTAAGGCGGTTCTAGCAGTTCTCCGAGCCACGCCGCAACCCGCTAAGGTGGTTCCATGTGCGCTGCGTTTCCCGACTTCCGCCTCGGTACCGTGCTGGCGACCAGCTTCACGGGGACGCTGTCGGAGCGCCTTGGCGACGCTGTGGAGCGCATTCCCACGCCCCACCGACTCGTCGACTGGCTGGCAGTGAACGGCCTCGCCGTGGACTCCTGCACCACCGCCCAGCTCGACCTCGCGCGGGAGCTGAGGGAGTCGATCCACGCCGCCGCGACAGCGGCCGCGATCCAGGACGCTCTGCCAGCGGCTGCTGTCGAAGTCATCAACGACCGCAGCATTCAGGGGCGGGCCGCGGCGATCCTGACGCCCGACGGCAAGCGGCAATGGCGGCTCGGCTCGGCTGCCTGCGTGGAAGATGCCCTCGGCGTGATCGCCGCCGACGCGGTCGGCGTCATCGCGGGCGAACGAGACGGAAAATTGGCCCTGTGCGCGTCACCGACCTGCCGAGCCGCCTTCTTCGACACCAGTCAGAGCCGCACCCGCAAATGGTGCGACATGAACACGTGCGGGAACCGTCAGAAGAAAGCGCGCTTCCTCGCCAACCAGCGTAAAAATCCCAGATCGACGGAGTGATCGTCCTTTCGGTACATCCGAGCCGGCGCCGAAGCTGGTGCAGGGCAGGCCGCGGGTGCCGGAGCGGCAGGCGTTGTGCAAGATCCTGTTCGTGCTGCACACCGGCATCCAATGGGAGTAGCTGCCCCCGGAGCTGGGCTTCGGCCCGGACATGACCTGCTGGCGGCGGCTGGCGGCCTGGAACGAGGCCGGTGTCTGGGACCGGCTGCATGCGCGGCTGCTGGACAAGCTGTGCTCGAAGAACCAGCTGAACCGGTCCCGAGCGGTGATCGACTCCTCCCATGTCCGGGCCGCCCGCCGAGGCGCAAAAGCGGACCCAGCCCGGTCGACCGCGCGCGACCGGGCAGCAAGCACCACGTCCTCACCGACGGCCAGGGCATCCCGCTCGCGGTGTCGCTGACCGGCGGCAACCGTGGGCGACGTCACCCAGCTCCTGCCCCTGCTCGACAAGATCCCTGCCGTCGCCGGCACCGTCGGCCGGCCCAGACGCAGGCCCGACGCGCTCCTCGCCGACCGCGGCTACGACCACGACACGTCCCGCCGCCTGCTGCGTCAGCACGGCATCCGCCCCGTCATCGCCCAGCGAGGCCGGCCGCACGACTCCGGCCTGGGCATCTTCGGTTACGTGGTCGAGCGCACGATCGCTGGCTGCACGGCTTCCGCCGCGGCTTTGCTAGGGCCCGTAAGTCATTCGGAGAGTCACCGACGGGGCCACGCCATAACGTTGCCGGTAGGCGCCTGAGAAGCGGCTCAGGTGGGTGAAGCCCCAGCGGTAGGCGACGTCGGTGACGGTGACCTGACTGAGGTCGCTCCAGCGCAGCTCGTCGTGGGCACGGGCAAGCCGGATCTGGCGCAGGTAGGTCGTGGGCGACATGCCGACGTAATGCCGGAAGCCTTCCTGCAGCCGTCGCACGCTGACATTCGCGATCTCCGCCAGGGCTGCCACGGTGAAGGGCTCCTCCGGATGCGCTTCCATGGCATCGACGGCGCGTTTGACCAGGGCCGGGCGGCAGTGGGGGATCCGCTGCGTCAGGGTCTCGCGGTAGCGGTGATCGGCCGACAGCAACAGTGCGTTGAGCAAGGACTCGTGCAGCAGGTCGGCGAGCAGCTCATGATGGATCAGCCCCTCGGGCATGTGGGCGTCCTCCGCGAGCATGCGCACCAGCCGCAGCCAGCTGAGCCCCGGGCCGCTGGACATGTCCAGGACCGGGGCGAGCTGCAGAGGCGACTGGACAGGGGTGTCCAGCAGCCGTTCCAACTGTGTTTCCAAGGCGGTCCGTTTGATCTTGATCGCGAGGACTCGGCAGTCCCCGCTCAGCCGGTCCAACACCGTGTTGCGCGAGGGCCGAAAGACCGCGGCGCAAGTCGCGGTGGACAGCAGAGGCTCCTGACTGCCCTGATGCCAGGCGAGGGTGCCAGACAACGGTACGTCAACGTGATAGGCCCCCAACTCCCCGAAGTCCATGCGCACATCCGTGCCGAACCGCAGGTCGCCGACCGTGATGTCGCCCAGTCTCGCGACCGAGAAACGGCCCGCGAAGGCAGTCGACGGCTGGAGCAGTTGGACGGTGTTGCTGTAGAAGTTCTGCTGGATGACGAGCCTGGCCTCGTCCACATCGTTGGTGCGGACCTGCACAGGCTGTTCGAATGAGGATCGGAGAGTCGGCGCCTGCACCATGGTCTTGCCTTCGCCCCCTTCGCTGCGAGCGGGCCGGCATGCGTTCCTGCCGACTAACCCGCCGGGCCGACCGTAACCGCGGGTCCCCCGGAACGGAGGATTCACCGCGCTTTCTGGCTAGTAACGGACGTGGATCGGCCGGTGCCACGGAGAACCACGATTTAGCCTGCAGCCAAGGTGGTGGTCATCGTCCGGACAAGGAGACCGTGACGCCCCTTTACCTGGTCTGCAACTTCCTCTCTGTGGAGAGCTCGATGACGATGGTCCAGCCCGCCGTCTCCGGCGATGTCCACAGCGACGGGGAAGGAGGCGAAGCCCGGCTGCTGGTCACCCCGGCCCTGCAGAAGGTGCTGACCTCGGTGACCCGCCGGGTCTCGACGCTCGCGGGTCCGGCCACGTCCACGGCCATCGAGCTCGCGCCGCGTGGACAGTGGCTGGCGACCGCCGGCAGCGACGCCTTCCCGGGCCCGGCCGTGGGGGTGGGGACCCATGCCTGAGTTGCCGAGGGAGGAGCGGCCGGCGGCCGCGTTCGTCGAACTCGCCGACATGCTGGTGCGGGACTACGACGTCATCAGCTTCCTGCACATGCTGGTGGATCACTGTGTAGACCTGCTGGAGGTGGCGGCAGCCGGCGTGCTGATCGCCACCCCGCAGGGCCAGGCCGTGGACATCGCCGCCTCCGATGAACGCACCCGCAAACTGGAGCGCCTCAGCAGCGAATGGGACGAGGGCCCGTGCCGCGACTGTTTCCACAGCGGCGCGCAGGTGCCCGATGTGCCGCTGGACACCGAGGCGGCAGCCGTCCGGTGGCCGCAGTTCGCCCCCACGGCCGTCGACGCGGGGTTCAGCTCGGTGGCGGCGGCCCCGCTGCGGCTGCACGAGCAGGTGATCGGCGCATTGAACCTGTTCCGGGACCGGCCCGGTGCGCTGTCGGCGTCCGAGCTACGGCTGGGGCAGGCGCTGGCGGACACCGCCACCATCGGGATCCTGCACCAGCGGGCGATGCGCGACCAGATGACCGTAACGGCGCAACTTCAACATGCCCTGGACAGCCGTGTCGTCATCGAGCAGGCCAAGGGCTACCTCGCGCACCACCGCGAGAGGGGCGTCGACGAGGCGTTCACCGCCCTGCGCGCCTACGCCCGTACCCATCAGATGAAGCTCACCGAAGTGGCCAGCAACGTCCTGGCGGACACCATCGATCCGACGCTGCTGCCCCCCGACGACTGAGCAACACCGTCCCGTCGGCGGCTGTATGAGAGTGAGGGGACGAGGGGGTGTCGAATCGGGCGATGACCGCGTACCTGCGCAGCCCTCACCTCTCGTCAGCCCCCGACGACATCACGCCCACAAACTCAGTAGCGTCCCGGTGGTGCTGACTCTGCGCGACAGCAGGGCGTCATGGTGATGTAAGAGCCTCACTGGGATGGGAGTCTGTGATCCGCGGAACGCACTTCACTACCGACTTCCCGGCCTTGGTCAGTGTCGCCGTCCCGCTTAAGGCCGGAGCCGTGGTCTCCGCTGACAACCACCTGCACCGTCAGCTGACTTGAGCACCGAGCGGCCTGCTCACGATGGAGGTGGGAAACTTCTGGCTGCACCTGTACTTGAAGGGCATCTCGTCGGCCAACCAGGTCGAGGGGAATCAAGTAACCGTGGCGAAGGTGGTGCGCGCCATCGTGGAGCGCGAGCAGCTGACGGTGGGGTACCTGGTCGACTTGATGTCCGCGGACGCCACGGCCGTGGACCTGTGGGACGGCGAGCCGGTCGCGGACGAGGCCGTGATGTACATCGGCCTCGAACGGCCCGAAGGACTGCACCCGGACTCCTGGATCATCACCCTCGAAAACCTGCGCGACGTGATCCCGGGCTGACTGCTCGCGTTGCCCATGGCGAGGCCATGAAGGGGCTTCCTTCTCCCTTCCTTCTCTGAATCCAAGTCCCCTTGCTTTCCTCGCCGTTGACTTCACTCCGATGGGGAGACGCCCGTGCGGCGCCTCCCCATCGTCGTACGCACCGATCGTCGTATGCTGCGCCGTCACTCACCCGGGAAGCCCCGGACGACAGCCGGCGGAAGCGGGGCGTCAGTGGACGGAGGTGACTCGCTGCTCCTTGAGGCTGGCGCAGTTGGAGCCGTACACGGAGACGTACACGTTTTTGATGTTCCCGCCCCAGTCCACGCAGTGGGCCTTGCCGTACACAGAGGCCGGGCCGGCGTAGGAGGTGTAGTTGCCGCTGTCCGAGTCGCCCTGCTCGGTGTCCTCGACGTAGATCCACGTCGACATGTCGACGGCGGTGCCAGGGGTGCTGCGGATGGTCGCGACACAGTTGCGGCCGTTGGCGGAGTTGTAGGTCAGGTAGACCGTGCCGAGCGAGCCGATGGCCGCGGAGTTGACGGTCTTGTAGGAGCTACCGCACACCTTCTGCGGCGTGGTGTTGGGAGCGGCGGAGGCCGGCGCGGCGAGAACGGCGGTGGATCCCGCCGTCAGCGCTGCCACGGCGGCCACGGACAGCATAGAACGCGCGAATCGCATATTTCCCCCATGGTGTTTGTGGAGCGGTTGCTCCTGCTTGATGTGACCGGCCGGACAGAGGAATGGTTGTTGTGTCTGATGTGAAGTGGCTCAAATGTGGGGGAGTGGCCGGGAATGGCCCATCAAGCCGACTGATCGCGATCCCCGCGAGGAAGACTGCGCGCCGCGTGTCTGCCGCTGCGAACCGGGCACCCGTAGGGCATGACTTCATTCCTTGCGGCGGCGACCGGGCTGGCCCAGGACAGCAGACCGGACGGGCCGCCAGGGCTGAGGTGGGTGCTCCTGGCGGTCGTCGTGATCGTTGGTCCGTGGATCGTCTACAAGCTGCACAAACACGGCTACTTCACCAAACGGCGCTGACGGCGTGGCAGTCGCGGAGAGGGCTTGAGCTCAACCCAGGTTGAGGTCCTACGTTTCTTCCATGGACTCGATCTTCACTCCGAAGGAACGCACCTATCTGCTCGGCCGGAGCCTCGGGCGGCTGGCCACCGCCGCCCCGGACGGGACACTGACCCTGCGCCCGGTCGGCTTCCGGCTCAACGAGGACGGGACGCTCGACATCGGCGGTCCCGACAATGCGAAGAGCCGGAAGTTTCGCAATGCGGCCGCCCATCCGCAGGTCTCGTTCGTCGTCGACGACATGACCCCGGAGGACGAACCCGACGCAGTCGCTCCCGGGTGGGGGCGCGGCGTGGAGATCCGTGGCCGTGCGGAGCTGATCGTGGTCGAAGTACCGCCGGTGGCACCGGACTTCTTCAGCAACGACGTGATCCGGATCCACCCGGAGCGGATCGTCAGCTGGCACATCGAAGGCCAGGGCAACCACGCCCGCGACGTCTAGACGGAACGGGCAGCGGCTGCGCCACGAGCGCCGGCACGGGCAGCGGCTGCGCCACGAGCGCCGGCACGGCTACCGTGGCGCGGCCCCGCGCTCAGTCGGCGCTGCGGTTCAGCAGCTCGAAGAACGTGTCGCCCCGGACGATCTCGAACGGGTCCTCGAGCAGCTCGGCGAGCTCCGCGATGTCGCTCGGAGTCCAGTTCCACGCGTTGATCGCGGCCGCGATGAACATCGGCTTCGACGCATCGCGCCCCTCGATGTGCTTCAGCAACCCGTCGCGGAACTCGGCGCCCTTCCCCTGCGGGTAGAAATTGCCCAGCACCGGGATCCCGGCGGGCCATATCTGGAGATCGCCGGTCTCCCACGACTGGATGATCCCGCGCAGTGGGGTGTTCTTCCGGTACGACGCCGCGACCCGCTCGTCGAACGGGATCCACCCGTCATTTTCGGCGTTGCGCGGGTTGTAGGCGTAGGCCAGGTCCATGCCGGTGCGGCGCAGGAACCCTCCGCTGAGCTCGGTGTACGCGTCGAGGTCTTTCTCCGGCCACGAACCCGGATATGTGTACCCGGCCCCGGACGGACCGGAGATGAGGAGGTCGTTGGCCGTGGCGGTGCGCTGGTAGTGGGCGAGCAGCGCCGGGCCGATGTCCGCGAGCAGCGGGCTGACGGTCCAGTTGACGGGTACGTCGCCGCGCTTGGGGTCGTCCCAGATGTCACGCATCCGCCGCTGGCAGTATTGGACGTTGTCACCTTCACCGACGGTGAGGGTGACGTAGACGCGGTTGCGCAGGGCGGCGCCGGGCCGTGGGCGCACCGTGCTGGAGATCTTCGCCGGTACCCCGGCGTGCACGGTGGCGTTCATGTAGAAGTCGGCCGGAACGACCTCGATCCCGTGCTGCGACGCCCGGTCGACACCGCCCCACTCGCCGGCCACGTCATTGGAGAACCAGCCGGTGTACGGGGTGGTCGGCCGCAGGCTGCTGAAGACCTCGTCGAGCAGCTTGCCGGTCTCGCCCGCGGGCGGCAGCCACAGCACCATGGCCCGGCTCGCCGTGACGTAGTCGCGGAAGTTGGGGAACGGCTCGACCCGGGTGGGGGCGGTCGTGGTGGCGGTGACCAGGTACTGGTTCCACAGGTCGACGTCGACGGTGAGCTGCCGCGTGCCGTCGGGAGCGGTGAAGTGGTAGACGAAGTAGCCGCCGCCGTCGCTGAAGCGGTTGGACTGGTTGCCGACGGAGGAGTTGAGGCCGTCGAACAGGTAGGGCTTCTCGGCGTCCGTGCCGGGCGTGAAGGAGGCGATCTCCGTGCCGTCCGCTTTCACCGTCACGGAAGCGACGGACGCGCCCCATCCGTCGTCGCCGAAAGAGTCCTGGAACCGTAGGTAGACATCGTTGTCCTCGGCAGCCTCTGGGCTCAGATCGAGGGTGCGCACCTTGCGGTTGGAGAGGTCACGGATCCGCTCGGTCTCCCGGGTGACCTCGCGCCACGTCACGCCCTCGACGCGCACCGTACGGGTGGGCGGCAGTCCGGCCAGCAGGACGTGCGAGCAGCGCGGGAAGAGGTGGTCGAGCTGCCAGCGGTAGGTGGCCAGGGTGTCGTCCGGGTCGAAGCGGCCGCGCAGGTCGGCCACCGTCCGCAGGTGGTGCTCGCGGGCCTGCTCGGCGGTGGCGGCGACGGCGTTCTGCAGACCGGCGAGCGTGGTGGCGACGTTGACCGAGTCCGGGACGTCGGGGTCGATCAGGACGGCGCCGCGTACCTCGGCGCGGTACTTGCCCACGAGGTCGAGGGCGTCGTTGTGATGGGTGACGCGTGCGCCGGTGCCGGGGAGCCAGCGCAGGTCGATCTTGCTGGTGTCGAAGTTGAAGTAGAGGCGCGGGTCACGCCGGTTCACGATCCCCTGAAGGGTCGTCAGGAGCAGTTGATCGTGGCCGTTCAGGGAGCTGACATCCGCGACGTCCAGCCGGGTGGGGCGGCCGAAGGACGGCAGCAGGCGGCGCGCCTCACCGGGGCCGGCGGCGTCCGCCCGGCCCGGCAGGGAGAGCCTGAGACTCCCGGCGGCGAGCACCGCGCCACCCGCCTGCAGGAGATTTCTTCGTGACACCATCGACGATCACTGCCCCTCGAAAGCCCGACATCGTTGTCAACGGTCGGCGAAACTAGCGAGGGCGGCGGCCTGTTGTCCATGGGGCGTGCGCGGATTCCTGCGCAGAGGGGCGAATTCGAGACGGCCGTACGCGCGCGGCCTCCGCGCGGTGCGCCCTGAGGCCCGCTCAGCTTTGGACGGCGCGGCGGGACTGCTTCGCGTCGCTCCACGACTTTCCGCCGATGAACACGGCGATCAGGCCCAGGACCACGACGACGCCCATGATGACGAGCAGTACCGAGTTGATGCCGGAAGCGGCCAGTACTGCCGTGTGGCTTCGAGCCTGCAAGGTGATCGCGTATCCCTTCGGGTGTGTGACCGGCGCGACTGCGCGGAATGCCGACGTGGCCGTGCGGGCGCCGAGGAGCAGGGGTCTCCGCACGCGCAGGGCGGCCCCGGTCAGGGCCGCCCTGCGCGAAATCGTTTCGGCGCGAAGCTAGTGCTTGCCGATGTCCTTGGTCTTCTCCTTGGCCTGGCGGGCGTCGCCCATCGTCTGCTGGGCGCGGCCTTCTTCGGTGAGGCGTTCGTTGCCGGCGGCGCGTCCGGCGGCGGCCTTGGCGGCGCCGGTGGCCTGCTCGGTCTTCGCCTTGGCCTTCTCGTTGGCGGTCATATCCGCTCACGCTCCCTTGCCATCGACATCATGTGCTCACCCTCCGACTGGCCCCTCGATCGCCCGGCAAACATCGTCACCGCACCCGGATCGATTGGCGCTCACGGGATCTCACCTGCATGAACGTCCCCGCCGGCGCACAGCGGAACCTGCACCCCCGGTCTGCGGGGACCGGTCCGCGGGGGAGAGAGGCGCGAGGGGGAGGGGCCGCTCTGTCGTGCCGTGCCGGGTGATAGGTATGTGGGACGGATGTCGGGGTAATGGCCCGACGTAGAAGCCCATGTACAAGCAGAGTGCGAGGGGACAGAGCATGACCACCGTGGCTACGCAGCAGCAGGCTCAGGACCTCACTACGCGGCCCGTGCGGGAGCTGGTCGAGCGTGCGTACGCGGATCCTGCCTCGATCGCGCCGAGGGATGCTCGCGAGGTCGGGCGGCACTTCTTCGACCGGCTGACCCGGCTGGAAGAGGGCACGTCCGAGTACAGCTACGTGCGCAACGCGCTGATCGAGATGAACCTCTCCCTGGTGCAGTACGCCGCCTCCCGCTTCAAGCACCGTGGCGTGCAGGAGATGGAGGACATCGTCCAGGTCGGCACGATCGGCCTGATCAAGGCGATCGACCGGTTCGAGCTGTCCCGCGAGGTCGAGTTCGCGTCCTTCGCCGTCCCGTACATCACGGGGGAGATCAAGCGTTTCTTCCGTGACACGTCCTGGGCCGTGCACGTGCCGCGCCGGCTGCAGGAAGCCCGTATCGAACTGTCCAAGGCCACCGAGGAGTTGCGCACACGGCTGGGCCGCTCCCCGTCGACGACCGAACTCGCCGAACTGATGCAGCTGGATGTGGCGGAGGTCGCCGAGGCGCAGAAGGCGTCCAACGGCTACAACAGCGTCTCCCTGGACGCGGCCGTCAGCGGATCCGAGGACGAGTCCGACACACTGCTCGCCGACTTCATCGGCATCGACGAAGACCGCTTCGAACTGGTCGAGAACTTCCACTCGCTGGCCCCGCTCGTGGCCGACCTCGACGAGCGTGACCGGCGCCTGATCCATCTGCGCTTCGTCGAGGAGCGCACGCAGGCGGAGATCGGCGAGGAGCTGGGCTGCTCGCAGATGCACGTCTCCCGCCTGATCACCCGTGTTCTGGGCAAGCTCCGCACCGGCCTGATGGCGACCGAGTAGACGGCCCGCCCCCGGGCCCACGCCCGGATTCGTCGCATCGCCCCTCGGCCCCCTGCGGGCCGAGGGGCGATGTGCATGCGGCGCCCGCTGTGTGCAAAGGTGCTGCGCATGACGCCCGGTAGCGGAAAGATACGCGTTGACCAGCAGGGACGAGTGGCAGTGGTCACCCTGCACGGAGAGGTGGACCTGAACGATCTCACCGAGGTCGTCGACACGTTCGCGCAGGTTCTCTCCGACACCTCGACGGACACCACCTTGATCGACCTCTCCCAGGTGGCGTTCGCCGACAGCGTCTTCCTCAACCAGATCCTGGTGACCTACTCCGGCCACGCCGCGAAGGGGCGCCCGTTGGCCCTGTGCGGACCGTTGCACGACGCCGTGGGGCGGCTGCTGCAGATCACCGGCACCGACGCGGTCCTGCCGCTCGCCGCCGACCGACCGGATGCCCTGGCTCGGCTGCGCACCTCCGACGCGTCCTGACGCCGGGGCGGGGCTGCGGGCTCAGCGCGAGGAGCCGGCATCCAGAACGGCAGTGATCGTCTTGCCGGCGCCGTGCTGCTCGATGGAGACGGACCGGGCCAGCTGTCGGACCATGAGCCAGCCGAAACCGCCGGGCATCGCCGGATCGTGGGGCAGCAGCAGCGGCTGTCGGCTGCTGTGGTCGCTGACCTGGATCACCAGGGCGTGCTCGTGGGTGCAGGCGCTGAAGCGGGCGATGCCGCCGCCGTGGCGCAGCGCGTTGGCCGTGAGCTCGCTGGCGACCAGCAAGGCGTCCTCGCGCAGCCGACGCGCCTGGTGGTACGGCAGGCCCTCGCAGAGGGGGAGGACCGTTGTGCTGATCTCTGCGCGCGCCTGTGAACAGGTCATGCGCTCCGTGAGGGGCATGAGGGGAGCGCCCATGGCGAAAACCTCCTTTGTCCGCGTGTGCGGCCGGCGTTGTTCGTACACCGCCTTCCCGTCGCTCAAGAGAGCACACGTCAGGAGGCCACGCGTGGCACTCGGAGACGACCAGGAAAGGGAGGATTTACGTGGTCCTGCTCCTCCGACACGGGTACGGCAGAGTAGACATGGAGCAGAGTTCTCGTGCCGGGACCCCGCGCGGGGGCTCGTGCCCGTCAGGCAGAGGCCTGGTGTCGCGAGGAGCGTTTCTTGAGCGCCAGGGGCAGTGCGTACCAGCACAGTGCGAACCACAGGAGGATCCCGCCGGCGAGGATCTCGGCCAGCAGGTCGGGCAGGACCACGTGGAGGATCAGGAGCACCGTGCCGCTGATGGTGAGGGCGAGGAGGACAAGTCCTGTGACCATCAACCGCCCCGCTGTCTTCACCAGGTCGTCCTTCAGCTGCTGACCCGTCAGAAGGCGGTGCAGAGACACGGGTGCGATGAGGACTCCGGTTGCGGCGGCACCCAGGATCACGGTCGTCACGTACACGCTGGTGTCGAAGGCGCCGAGGTCGCCGAAGCGAGGCGTGAAAGCAACACTCAGCAGGAAACCGAAGAGGATCTGCACACCGGTCTGCGCGACGCGGGTCTCCTGGAGGATTTCCGCCCAGCGCCGATTGGCCCTCTCATGAGCCTCCTCGCGGCTACCACCCTGCTCCGCAGCCGATCTCGCTATCTCACCGATACTCACAGACGACACCCTCCTTTGTATGGGCGGATGCCCGCGGAATCGACAATTACGTGTCCGTTGTACGGAGAAGCCGACCCGTGTGACCTTTCAGCGGGTGCGGCAGTCGTTGATTGCGACGCGCAGGTATGGCCAATGCGTGGTGAGCCGTTCCGGTTCGACGGCGCTGGTTCCCCACCCCGTGAGCACCGATCTGTCGGGGAGAAAGTGCACGGTGGTCCCGGTCGTGCGGTCGTCGGCGATGGGCCGCAAGTCACTGGCAGGAACACCGTGCTCGTATCGCTGGGTCCAGGATCCGTTGTGTCGGCGATTGGTGTGGATGAGCCATGAGCTCAGCGCGGCGACGGTCGACATGCCTCGGCGGCGATGACCGTCGGGCAGCAGGGGCGTGTCGGGTCGGTCGAAGAAGCGAAGGTCCTTCGTCGCCATGACCGGCTTCTTCACGGGCCTGCCGTGTTCGTCGAGGCGTGTGTCGGTGCCTCGCCCGTAGTCGGCCACAGCCACGGAACCGTCGAGGTGATATGTGATGCGGCAGCGTCCGCCACCGCTGCACTCCGCCTCGTCCGCGGCGTACGCGAGCACCTCGAGGATCAGATGCTGGACGCCGCCCGGAGCGAAGGCGGCTGGGGTCCGGCGAATGAGCACGAGATGCGCGAGGTCGACGGAGCCGGCCCAGTCGTGCGTCGTATTGCGCCAGGAGTTCCGCGGTGTGCCCATCAGAGAAGTATGCGAGGCAGTGTCACCTGTGGGCGACACCCAGGGTGCCGCCCACAGTTTCGTACAGCTCGATGAGACCGGTCTCAATCGTCGGGCCCGCGCCCCGCTCGGGCCTCTCCGGTCAGCAGAAGGTCAGACGCGGTCGGCTGCGATCAGGAGGTACTGGAAAGAGCCGTCCCTGTAGGAGTTGATGAACGCGTCCTCGATCCCCGTGACCAGCGAAGAGGTGGCCCGCAGCTCCCAGTACGGCAGGGTGTCGGGGGTGAGGTCGATGACGGCCTGCGGCACGAGGCGGTTGTCGGCCATGGCGCGCAGGTACTCCCGGCGGGAGTGGATGTTGCACTCGAAGTGCGCGTTGATCTGCGACACCCACTTCGAGGGCTGGCCGTACCGCGGATTCCAGCAGCCGGTGATGGTCACGTAGCGACCGCCGACCGAGAGAACGCGCGCGTGCTCGGCGAAGAGGTCGTGCAGGTCGACGTACATGCTCGACTCGTTGTTCCACGAGGCCGCGGCCTGCCCGGTCTCGAAGGGCGTGTCGAGCATGTTGCAGACGCGGGCGCGGACGTGGTCCTGCATGCCGAGTTCGGCGGCGCGCCCGTTGGCGAAGTCGGCCTGCTTGGCCGACAGCGTGACCCCTTCGACCGTGCATCCGAAGCGCTGGTGCGCCATCACCATCGAGCCGCCGCGGCCGCACCCGGCGTCCACCAGGGTGTCGTCCCGTCCGATGTCGCCGAGGTTCTGCAGAAGGAAATCGGCCTGCGCCGACTCCAGTCGGTGGAGCTCGGCGATCAGCTTCTGCTCGCTCTTGGCGTCCCCGCCGTCGCCGAGCGCGGAGTGGTCGACCGCACCGATGCCGTAGTGGTGGTGATAGAGACCGTCGACATCGCCGAGCCGCAGGTTAACGGGCCGGGCCTCGCCGTCCCAGTAGCGGGCGATGTCGCCCTGATAGGGCGTAGCCGGGCTGGGGACGAACAGGGGAAGGTCACGGGCGGGGGTGGTGAGTTCGGTGCTGGTCACAGATGAATCCAATCTTCTTACCAGAAATCGGGCAGGCTGTAGCGATAGGTGTTGTTCTGGTGCCAGTGGTGGTTGCCGTCGACCCAGGCGGCGACGCCGCGCAGGAAGCGCTGGACGTTCGGCAGCGGGCAGTCGGCGGCCAGTGCCGCGGCGTTGGTCTCGAAGTCGTGCATGAGGTCGTTGTGGACCTCGACCGACTTCAGATAGGCGTCCCGGTCGGAGAGGTCCTCACGTTCCGCGATCACGACCGGCAGGTTCAAGTGCCTGCCGGGAGCGTCGAGTTCCTTGGTGTACGAGTACAGGTCGTTGACGATGGTCGTCGCGTTCCCCGCGAGTGCGATGACCTTCTGCATGGCCGGCTGGGCATGCAGATCCGCGGGCAGTTCGTAGCCGCCGACGGTGTCGGTGATGGTGGGACAGGGGCGGAAGTTGTTGAACTGGCGCATCGCCAGGTACTCCCACACCTCGGGGACCTCGTCCATCTGGGCCCAGGCGGCCTCGGCGAGGTAGCCCATGTGCAGCCGGGCCATGTCGTGCCGGTACCGGTCGGCCTGGGACGGGCTGCTCGCCTGGACGAAGTACTCCATCGCGGAGCGGTACGCACGCCGGGGCGCGTCCGAACGGAGCGACTTCGCCCAGTCCGGCTGGTACTCCGCCGTCGTGTGCAGGGGATCGAGGGCGGTGTGCGCCAGCAGAAGACGCTCGCCGAGGCCGATGGGCGAGCCGCCGTGGTCCTCGCAGTAGCAGTCGTCCACCGCGTTCTCGGCCACCATCAGCCGGGTGGCGATCATCAGGTGGTCGATGGTGGGCGCGTCGGGATGGCAGCCGACCATATAGCTGCCCACGGAGAAGCCGTCGAACTCCTCCTCCCAGTCGTCGGGGTACAGGGAGACCTCGTCCAGGGCCCAGGCCTTGATCCTGCGGCTGACCTCCTCGATCCGCACAGGGTCGGGGTCGGGTACGGGGTGGTGGTACAGGCCGGGAATCGGCGTGCCCTGCGCGGCAGTTGCCGACGGCGACGAGACCGATGGCGCCGAGGCCGACGGCTCCGGATGGTGCGGGGGTTCCTCCCGCAGGCTCAGGCGCAGGCCCGCCGTGCCGATGCCGCTGGGGCCGCTCAGGAGTCGCGCCAAGTCGGTGCTCGGCGCCGGGGGCGCGACCGCCGGTGCGTCGAGGGAGGGCGAGGCGGGCGCGGGCACCGTGAGCGCGGCGTGCGGGGCAGGCGTACGGGGTGGGCCGCCGGTGGCAGCGCCGATGTCGCAGGCGCGGGCCGCGGCGCCGGCAAGTACGTGCGCCCCGAAGCGGGAGAGCGCTTCCGACAGGCTCGACTGAGGAGGGGTCGGATCAGGCTGGGGCATCCATGACTCCTGGAGGGCTCCTTGGTGAGGTGGGCGGCTGTCCCTTGGCCCTTCGGGCAGGCGCGACCGGCCCGGGGGACCGACCGGGGGTTACGCGCCGTGCGGTGCGGGCCGAACCTGCTAGTTGGGCCAGCGGGCGATCTGCACGTTCTCCAGTACGCCGACCGCGTCCGGCACGAGGATGGCCGCGGAGTAGTAGGTGCTGACGAGGTAGGAGGTGATCGCTTTCTCCTCGACGCCCATGAAGCGGACGGACAGCCCCGGTTCGTACTCGTCCGGCAGGCCGGTCTGGCGCAGACCGATGACGCCCTGGTTCTCCTCGCCGGTACGCATGATGAGGATCGAGCTGGTCCGCTCCTTCGTGATGGGGATCTTGTTGCAGGGCAGGATCGGGACCCCGCGCCAGGCCGGGACCTGCTGGCCGCCGAGGTCGACATGGTCCGGATAGAGTCCCCGCGCGTTGAACTCGCGCCCGATCGCCGCGATCGTCCGGGGATGGGCGAGGTAGAACTTCGAACCGCGACGGCGGCAGAGCAGTTCGTCCAGGTCGTCCGGTGTCGGCGGACCGGAGTGCGTCTGGATGCGCTGCTTGAAGTCGGCGTTGTGGAGCAGCCCGAACTCCCGGTTGTTGATGAGCTCGTGCTCCTGGCGTTCGCGCAACGCCTCGATGGTGAGCCTGAGTTGCTCCTTGGTCTGGTGCATCGGCTCGTTGTAGAGGTCGGCGACCCTGGTGTGGACCCGCAGGATCGTCTGCGCGACGGAGAGTTCGTACTCGCGCGGGTTCAGGTCGTAGTCGACGAACGCGCCGGGCAACTCGTGCTCACCGTGGTGGCCGGCCGACATCGCGATCTCCGCCTCGCCGCGATGGTTCTGACGGCGACTCGAACGCGACGTGAACTCCGCGATGTGGTCCCGCAGTCCCGGCGCCGTGGCCACCACTGCCGCGAAGTCGGCGCGCGACAGGGTGAGCAGCGTGCCCGGCGTGTCGGCGACCGCGGTCTGCTTCCAGCGGGCACCCTCCTCCAGCAGGGCGTCGTCTCCGAACCGGTCGCCGTCCGCGAGTACGTCGAGAGCGACTTCGTCGCCGTACTCTCCGACGGAGATCTGGCTGACGCGTCCGTGGGCGATCAAGTGGAGCCGGTCCGCCGGCGCTCCACGCTCGACCAGTGTCTCGCCCGCCCGGAAGTCGCGTTGTACGCACCGCTCGGCGATGGCGGTCAACACGTCGATGTCGTCGAAGCCACGCAGCAGGGCCAGTTCACCGAGCTCGCGCGGGATCACCCGGACCTCGGCGCCGTCCTGGACGAACTCCACGCTTCCGTCGCCGACCGTGTAGGTCAGGCGGCGGTTCACCCGGTAGGTCCCGCCCGTGGTCTCGACCCAGGGGAGCATCCGCAACAGCCAGCGAGAGGTGATCTCCTGCATCTGCGGGGCGGACTTGGTCGTGGTGGAGAGGTTGCGGGCAGCCGCCGTGCCCAGGCTGGATTGGCGCGGCGGCTCCAGGCGAGTCTCCGGGGTCGAGTCAACGGTCATCGGGGGAGCTCTCCTTGGTCGGGCGGCAGCGCGTGGGCCTGGGGCGATCGGGCGGCAGGAGGAAATGCGGGTATACGGGCGGGAATTCGTCCAGATTTCGTGAGAACAGTACGGGTCGCTGCGCCCGTCGGGCCAAGAAAAGTCATCGACATTAACTCAATACGGTGATCACGGGCGCCCGATGTTTGCGCAGGTGGAACCTGCCCTGACCTCTTGTTCGGGCCGACCGCCGCTGCGTCGCGAACCCCGGCGACGCAGCCCGCCCCGAACGGGTGCAGCGGCGGCTTCCGTTGCTCGCCACGGGCAGCGGCGCGGTGCTGCCCACGGTGAGCCCGGGGCCGATCGACTCAGTCATGAACACAAGGTCCTACGCTGACGTCATGGCGATCTCGGTGCCCTTCAGCGATGAGCTGCGTTACTCGCTGGGCCGTCCCACGGCGGCCACGCTCCTCGACAGCAGCCCGCGGTCCCGCGTGTGGCGGGTCGAACTGGGCGCCGGGGGCCGGGTGATCGTCAAACAGATCACCGACGGAGGCGGATCCGGAACCGACGCGGACGCGCGCTATGCGCGCGAGGCCACCGCGTTGCGACTCGCCGCCCGTGCCACCCGGCCGGCCGTCGCGCCCGCGCTGCTCGGCACGGACCCGGCGGCCCGCGTCCTGGTCCTGGAGCACCTGGACGATCTCGGCGCGGCCGACGACTGGATGCCCGGCTACGCCGAGTCCCTCGCCCGGCTGCACGCACTCACCGGACCGGCCGACGCGGGCACGCTCCCCACCTGGTCCGGACCGTCGGCTTCCGACACCGCGTCCTTCCTCGCCCTGGCCGAAGCGCTCGATGTCCCCGTCCCGCCCGCGGTGCCGGGTGAACTCGCGGATCTGATCGACCGGCTCGACCCGTCGGACCACCACGCGTTCCTGCATGGTGACCCCTGCCCAGGCAACGACCTGCGCACCACCGGCGGTGTCCGTTTCGTCGACTTCGAGCAGGCGTCGCTCGGCAACGGGCTGGTCGAACTCGCCTACCTCCGCATCGGGTTCCCGACCTGCTGGTGCGCGATGTCGGTCACGGCCGCGCCGCTCGCGGAAGCCGAGGAGACCTATCGGACCACCTGGCGGAGCCTCACCGGCACCGACGTCCCCGGTGACCTCGCCGACGCCTGCGCGGGCTGGCTGATCCGTGGCGACGCGCTGGTGGAGCGCGCTCACCGGGAAACCGTGGACCACCTGGCGCGCGTGCCCGCGGAGGACTTCGAGTGGGGCTACGTCTCCGCCCGCGAACGCCTCGTCCACCGGCTCGACGTGGTGGCCGACCTCTCCCGCGACCACGACCACCTGCACGCACTCGGCCACCTTAGCAAGGCGCTGGCCGGGCGCCTCGTGGAACGCTGGCCCACGCTGCGCCCACTGCCCGCACACGACACCCGGCACCGGTACTGACTTGCCGGTTGATACTGGCGCCGAGTCGGCCCGTTCGCAAGGATGGCATCGTGAAAACGATCTCCTTCCCCCAGACCGAACTGCGGGCCTCGAACGTCGTCCTGGGCCTGATGCGCATCGCCGAGCTCGACGACGAGGCCGTCCGCGGGCTCTACCACAGCGCCCGGGACGCCGGGATCAACACCTTCGACCACGCCGACATCTACGGCCCGTCGCGCCACGCGTGCGAGGAGCGCTTCGGACAGGCCGTCAAACTGACCGGCGCGGAGCGCGAGTCCATCGTGATCCAGAGCAAGGTCGGCATCCGGCCCGGCTTCTTCGACTTCTCCAAAGAGCACATCGTGCGCACCGTCGACGAGTCGCTCGCGGCCCTGCACACCGACTACCTCGACGTCCTCCTGCTGCACCGTCCCGACACGCTCGTCGAGCCGGAAGAGGTGGCCGCGGCCTTCGACGAACTGCACTCGGCCGGCAAGGTCGTGAACTTCGGTGTCTCCAACCACACGCCGGGCCAGATCGAACTGCTCAAGACCGCGGTACGCAGGCCGCTGGTCGCCAACCAGGTGCAGCTGAGCATCACCCACTGCCCGATGATCGCCTCGGGGATCGCCGCGAACATGAGCGGCCTCGACCAGTCGGTCTCCCGGGACAACGGCCTGTTGGACCACGCGCGCCTGAACGGCATCACCTTGCAGGCCTGGTCCCCGTTCCAGAAGGGTTTCTTCGACGGGGTCTTCATCGGTGACCGCGAGAACTACGCCGAGCTGAACGACGCCCTCGACGAACTGGCCGAGAAGTACGAGGTGACGCCGACCGGCATCGCCGTCGCGTGGATCACCCGCCACCCGGCGAACATGCAGGTGGTGCTCGGCACCACCAACCCGGGCCGGGTCGCCGAGTCCGCCGCGGGCTCGGACCTCCCGCTCACCCGGGAGGAGTGGTACCGCCTGTTCCGCACGGCCGGGCACGTGCTGCCCTGACACCGGGCGCCTCCGGGCGTGTAGGTGAACCCTGGCCGAACACGGGATGAGTTCCGGGCCGCGCAGGGTCGGAGACCTGCGGAACTCCCTCAGCAGCGCGCAACTGTTGCGACTGTCACGTCCGTCCCACGAATGCCCCTGTGTATTAGTGAGGAAGACGAAGACACCGTGACCCAAGTACTGCTGTGGCCCGGACGACGCTTGCCGAGGCCCAGAGCGGCGGCGCGCCCGCCGGGTGCGACCGCCGCCAGGCGCGCGGACATTCAGGGGCTGCGCGCCGTGGCCGTCACGCTCGTCGTGCTGTCGCACGCCGGGGTGCGACGGTTCAGCGGCGGGTACGTGGGCGTCGACGTCTTCTTCGTCATATCCGGCTTCCTCATCACGTCCCTGCTCGCCCGCGAGCTGGACCGCACCGGCCGCATTTCCGTGACCCGCTTCTACGCCCGGCGGGCCCTGCGCCTGTTGTCGGCCTCCGTCCTGGTCACGGTGGTGACGCTCGGCGGGGCGTATCTCTTCCTCTCGAAGGCGCGCTTCGCGGCGTATGTGGGCGACGCGATCGCGAGCAGCCTGTATGCGGTCAACCTCCGGCTCGCCGTGTCCGGCACCGACTATCTGCAGGCGACCGATCCGCCGTCGCCCTTCCAGCACTTCTGGTCATTGGCGGTCGAGGAGCAGTTCTACGTGGTGTGGCCGCTGGTGCTGGTGGCCGCGTATGCGGTCGCCGGTCGGTGGCGGCGTGCAGGACGAACGCCCCGGCGGACCGCCGCGGTGCCGGCCGGGATCGCCTGCGTCCTCCTCGCGCTCTCGTTCTACCTGAGCGTCCGCACGACGCGGACATCCCCGTCCTGGGCCTACTTCGGCTCGCACACACGGGCGTGGGAGCCGGCCGCCGGGGCGCTCCTCGCCCTCTGTGCCCACCGCTTGCGCGGCATGCGGCCGCTGCTCGCCGGGACGCTCTCCTGGGTGGGCCTGGCGACCGTGGTCGGGGCGGCCCTCACGTTCGACGACACCACCCGGTTCCCCGGGTACGCGGCCGTCGTGCCCGTCGCGGGCACGGTGCTCGTGCTGGCAGGCGGCTGCGTTCCCAGCCGGTTCGGCGGTGAACTCCTCCTACGCCAAAGGGCGTTGACCGGCATCGGTGGCCTCTCCTACGGCTGGTACCTGTGGCACTGGCCGCTGCTCGTGATCCTGCCCGTCGCCCTGGACCGGCCGACGGCCGACGTGTACGCCCGGCTGGCGGTGTGCGCGTTCGCGCTGCTTCTGGCCTGGCTGACGCTACGGCTCGTGGAGAACCCCGTACGGTTCGGCGCCGCTTTCCGGGACCGTCCCCGCAGAGCGCTGGGGCTGGGCGCCGGCCTGACCGCGGGGGCCGTGGCTCTCGCTCTCGTCGCGGCGCTCTTCCCACCCCCGATCGACTCCGGCCGCCCGGCGCCACGCCTGGCCGCGGCCCTCGACCGGGCACCGGACCCGCAGGCACGCCTGTCCCAATTGCTCGCCGCGCCCGGCGATGTCGTACCCAGCAATCTGACGCCCGGCCTCACCGAGATCAAGTCGGGCCGATCCGCGGTGTACCGGGACGGCTGCCACATCGGCCTGGCATCGGTCGACGTGCCGCCCTGCGTGTACGGCGACCCCGCGTCGGACACCACGGTGGTGCTCTTCGGCGACTCGCACGCCGCCCAGTGGTTCCCGGCCCTCGAACGCCTCGCGCGCGAACGCCACTGGCGGCTCGTCTCCCTGACAAAAGCCTCGTGCAAGGTCGCCGACGTCACCATCGTCAGCGGCGGCGAGCCGTACACCGCGTGCGACACCTGGCGCTCGAAGGTCCTGGCGCGGATCGCGGACCTGCGGCCCGACCTGGTGATCGCCTCCTCATCCGAGGCCGGCGTCCCCGCGCACCCCGACGCCGGAGGCGCGGTACGGCAGTGGACGGCAGGCTTCGAGCGGACGTACCGGGCGATCCGCGCGAGCGGGGCCGAGGTGGCGGCGTTCCTCGACACGCCCTGGCCCGCGTCGGACGCGGTGGACTGCGCGGGGACACATCCACTGGACCTGGGGCGGTGCGCGGCCGTGCCGGACAGCGCGGTGAAGGACCCGCGCAGGGCCGCCGCGGTGCGGGCCGCGGCGGCGTCGACCGGCGCCTCGGCCGTCGACCCGGGCCGCTGGCTGTGCGCACCCCGGATCTGCCCGGTGCTGGTCGCCGACACGCTCGTCTACCGCGACGACGGCCACATCGCGGAGGCCTACGCGAGGGCCCTGGCCCCGGTCCTCGGCGCCGAACTCACCCGGCGTTTCCGGATGTTGTGACCCTGTGTTCTCAACGGCAGTGGTATCGCCCGGCTGAGGGACGGGTATGCGCGGCGCTGCCGCCACATCTGCGCCAGTTCAAGAACCCGCAGCCGGTATCGGAGAGCGCGCCGGCCATCAACCGACTGGCCCCACCGCCGCCGAGCTCATCCTGAACTGGTGAGCCGGATGCCGCCGGGAAGCCGGGTGATGCTCCAACGTGCGGCGGGCCCGAGGCCTCGTCTCTACGATGGGCCGATGGCATCGATCAAGCAGTTCCAAGTCACCTTCGACTGCGCGGAACCTGAGCGCCTCGCTCGCTTCTGGTGCGAGGTGTTGGGGTATGTCGTCCCGCCGCCGGACGGGTTTGCCACGTGGAACGATTTCAAGCTGTCGCAGCCCCCCGAGCAGCAGGACGCGTGGTGTGCCTGCAGTGACCCCTCAGGTGTGGGCCCGCGGCTGTATTTCCAGCGTGTCCCCGAAGGCAAGGCCGCCAAGAACCGGCTGCATCTCGATGTGCGGGTCGGCACCGGACTTGTGGGTGAAGAGCGCCTTGCCGCGCTTGAGGCCGAGTGCGCACGACTGATCCCGCTCGGGGCGGTACACCTGCAGACTCTCTATGACGGCAACGATGCGTGCATCCCGATGCAGGACATCGAGGGCAACGAGTTCTGTATCGACTAGGCCCCGCGCCGGCAGAGGTACTAGCGGGTTTTCCACCGGCTCGTAGGTAGGGGTAGCCCCATGTTCGGGGGCGCCGTACGTCCCTAGGGTCGTTGTCCGCGGCGTCCCCCGCCGCTTCGGCTGCCGCGCTGGTCGGATCCATCGCCGAGTGCGTCGGTCTTTCGATCCCTCCCGAGCCGGTGGAACACCTGAGAGCTGGGAGACCTTCATGAGTTCGGGGCAAGGGCGGCCGACCACGGACGAGTTACTGCGCTTGCGGGACGTCCGCAAGGTGTACGGGCGGTCGCGCAACAGCGTGGTGGCGCTGGCGGGGGTGTCGCTCGCCTTTCGCCGCCACACCTTCACCGCGGTGATGGGCCCCTCCGGTTCCGGCAAGAGCACCTTTCTGCACTGCGCCGCCCTCCTGGACCGGCCGACGTCCGGCAGCGTCTTCCTGGACGGCCAGGACCTGACGGCGATGAACGAGCGCAAGTTGACCAAGCTGCGCAGGAATCGGATCGGGTTCGTCTTCCAGAGTTTCAATCTGCTGCCCGCGCTGAACGTCGTGGACAACGTGACGCTGCCGCTGCGGCTTGCGGGCAAACGGCCCGACCGCAGGCTGGTGGACGACGTCATCGAGCGCACCGGCCTCTCGTCCCGCCGCAAGCACCGCCCGGGCGAGCTTTCCGGTGGTCAGCAGCAGCGCGTGGCGATCGCCCGCGCCCTGGTCACCCGGCCGGCCCTGCTGTTCGGAGACGAGCCGACAGGCGCCCTGGACACCGAGACCGCGCTGGAGATCCTCGGGCTGCTGCGCGAGTCGGTCGACAGCGGCGAGCAGACCGCGGTGATCGTGACGCACGACCCGGTGGCCGCATCGCACGCCGACCGCGTGGTGTTCCTGGTGGACGGCCGGGTGAGCGCCGAGCTCCAACGGCCCTCCGCCCAGCAGGTGGCCGGGCAGATGACGCAACTCGGCGCGTGGGCCCGGATGCAGCGGCCCGTGGCAGCGGAACGGGCGCTCTAGTGCTGCGACTCGCGTTCAAGACCCTGCGCTATCGCAAGGGCGGGTTCCTCGCGTCGCTGATCGCTCTGTTCGTCGGCGCTGTCGTCGTACAGGGCTGCGGGGGACTGCTGGAGACCGGTATCCGCGCCAACGTCAAGGCCGAGCGGCTGGCCGCGGCGCCGGTCGTGGTGACCGGAAGCCAGGATTACCCCGGCCACGCGGTCGGCTCCGCAACCGACCCGATGACCGAGCGAGTACCGCTGGACGAGAATCTGGTGAACGCCGTGGCCGAGGTGCCCGGCGTGGCCGCGGCCGTACCGGACGTCTCGGTGCCGATCACCGCGCTGGCCGGCCGACCGGTCTCCGCGTTCGGGCACGGCTGGTCCAGCGCGTCGCTCTCGCCGTACAAGCTGGTCGAGGGCGCCAGGCCGACCGCGTCCGGCGAGGTGGTGGTGGACCGCACCACCGCGAAAAGGCTGGGCGTGCGGCCGGGCCGACACCTGCGGACGTCGGTGCGCGGCACCCCGCACGTCTTCCGGGTCAGCGGAATCGCCGAAAGCCGGATCACCACCCGGTCCACGCTGCTGTTCTCCGACGGCGAGGCCACTCGGCTGTACGGCCGGCCGGGAAAGATCGACGACATCGGGGTGCTCGCAGCCCCGGGCACCGACTCGGCGAAACTCGCCGACGCGGTCGATGACGTCGTCCGGGAGCACGGGGCCCAGGTGCTCCGCGGCGACGATCGGGGGGTTGCCGAGTTCCCGGACGCGATCAGTGGTCGGCAGAACCTGATTCCGGTCGCCGGCGCGTTCGGTGGTCTGTCCACCATGGTCGCGATCTTCGTCGTGGGCAGCACCGTGGGCATGTTGATGCAGCAGCGCCGCAGGGAGATGGCGCTGCTGCGCACGACCGGTGTCACGCCGGGGCAGTTGCGCCGCATGGTGATGGCGGAAACATGCGTGATCGCAACTCTCGCGGCCGGCTTGTCCCTCGTACTGGGACCTGCTTTCGGTCACTTCATGTACGACATCCTGGTCGAACAGGGCCTCATCCCGGGGGAGATGCTCTTCAGCCAGGGACTCATCCCGAAACTCGCAGGCTTCGGCGCCACGCTGTTCGCGGCGCTCGCCGCCGCGTTCATCGCCTCCCGCCGGGTGTCGAAGGTCCGGCCGACCGAGGCGATGGCCGACGCGACGCTGCAGACCCGCTGGATCAGTCCCCTCCGCATGATCCTGGCGTTCCTGTTCCTGGGTGGTGCCACCGCGCTCGCGATCGTGACGGCGTCGGTGATGACCGGCCCGATCGCGGCGAGTACGGCCGGGCCCGCCGCGATGTTGTGGGCCGTCGGGGTCGCCCTGGTGGCCCCGGGCCTGTGCCGTTGGCTGGCGGCTCTGCTGCGATGGCCGGTCGGCTGGTTCACCGGTCTTCCGGGGCGGATGGCGATGCTGAACGCGTCGGTGCGCAAGGTCCGGCTGGCCTCGGCGGTCACCCCGATCATGCTGGCCACCGGCCTTGCCACGGCACTGGTCTACCTGCAGACCAGTCAGGACGACGCCGGCGACCGGATGTTCGCCGACGGCCTGAAGGCGGACACGGTGGTCAGCTCGCAGAACGGGGCTCTCCCGCTGTCGCTCGTGGACACGCTCTCCCGTCTGCCGCAGGTCGCCGGGGCGTCCGCATCGGTGTCCAGCGAGGCGCGTCTGGAGACCGTCATCGGTTCGGGCGGGGACGACAACGACTCGACGGCGGATCATCGGGTCGAGCCCATCGAGATCGACCTGCAAGGGGTCACGGCGTCCGGTGCGCGGCAGGCGATCGGGCACCCGACGGCGCACGGCGACTACCGGCGCCTCACCGGCGACACCATCGTGCTGCCCACGGATGTGCTGGACGACAACGGTAAAGACGTCGGCGATCGGGTGCGGCTGCGCTGGGGCGACGGCGAGGTGACCACGATGACGGTCGTCGGATCGTTCGTCCCGCCGCGCGGGTTCGCCTACGCGATGGTGCCCGCGATCGAGCTGCTGCCCCGCACCACAACCGGTGTACTGCCGCAGATCCTGGTGAAGGCCGGGCCGGGAGTGTCGTCCGCGGCTCTGAAGGCGGCGGTACGTAAAGCGGCGGGTGATGTGCCCGGACTCCTTGTCGCGGACCGCACGGAGGCGACCGTCGCGCACGCGCAGAGCGATGAGAGCGGCCGGGTGGCGAGCTTCCTGCTGGCCGCGGTGGTCGTCGGCTACGCGGTGATCGCACTGATCAACTCGCTGATCGTGGCGACCGCCGAGCGGCGTGGCGAGTTCGCGCTGCAACGGTTGATCGGCTCGACCCGCGGACAGGTGATGTGGATGGTGTCGGTCGAGGCGTTGGTGACGGCGCTGGTCGGGATCGTGCTCGGCACCGGGGTCGCCGCCGGGGCACTGATTCCCTTCGGACTGGCCCTGGACGGGTCGGTGCTGCCCAGCGGGCCCGCGTGGATCTATCTGACGATCGTAGGGACTGCGGTGGTACTGACGTTCGTGACGATCCTGATCCCGACGTCGGTCGCGCTGCGGGCGAAACCTGCCGAGGCCGCCGTCGCCCCGTAACAACCGGCCGTCAGTTGTCAGGCAGAAAGACAGAAGGGTGGACCGGAACGTGCCTTGCAGGGCAGTGACGCGGGAGCAGTTGGCGGGTGCGGCGCGGGCCGCGCTGGGCGGCGGTCGGCGGCTCGAGGCGGTCGAGCGGGTCGCGGGCGGCAGCAAGAAGGGCGTGTACCGCCTGGTGATGAACGACGCGACGAGCGCGATCGCCTACTTGTGGGACGACGCCGAGAACTACTGGCCGGCAGCCGAGGGGGACGACGACCTCACCGACCCGTTCTCGCCCGGCCTCGGGCTCGATCTGTTCCGGGCCGCGCATGCGCGGCTGGACGCGCTCGGCGTCCGCGTCCCGGCGATCCGTCTCGTCGACCGCGACGGCGACCACTGCCCGGCCGACCTTGCGATCGTCGAGGACCTGACGGGAGAGAACCTGGAGCAACTGCTCGTACGCGATCCGCGCGCGGCCGCCCCGGTCATGGCCCGGCTCGCGGAGTCGCTGGAGGCGATGCGTGGCCATCGGGCGCCGGCGTACGGCAAGGTGGCGGTGGTCGACGCCGGAGGAACGTCGCGCGGTACGTCGTGCGAGGGGGTCGTTCTCGACCGTGCGCTGCGGGACCTCGCCGAGGCGACCTCGCGCGATCCGCGGATCGCGGAGGCCCACGACCGGTTGGAGGAGCGGCTGTTGGGCCTGGCGGCGGCGGTACGGCCGCGCGCGGAGTACGCGGTCGTGCACGGCGAACTGGGGCCCGATCACGTGCTGGTGGACGCGGACGGATGCCCGGTGGTGATCGACATCGAGGGATCGATGTACTTCGACATCGAGTGGGAGCACGTGTTTCTACGGATCCGCCTGCACGCCGCCTACCAGCCGCTGGAGGCGGACGGACTGGACGAGGACAGGCTCGCGCTCTACATGCTCGCCCAGCGACTCTCGCTGACGGCAGGCCCACTGCGGCTGCTCGACGGGAACTTCCCCGACCGGGCCTTCATGGCGGGCATCGCTGAGCACAACCTGAAACAGGCGCTGGAACTGATCCACGCCTGATGGCCTGTGCGCGCCGGTCAGGTTCAGCCCGGCGGCACGCGGGCAAGTAATTACGGCCGTTGCCGCATCCCACGAGGACCCCGACGGCGGGTTCACCGTCAGGTACCTGGAAGGCTCCGAACAGGGCCCGGACATCCATTTCTTCAGCCGGGCGGGCACCGGCAGTCTTGTTTCTCGACACAGAAGAGGTGGCTGGCAATGGCGAACAGCGCACTTCTGGTGATGGACGTCCAACGGGACGTCGTGGCCATCGCCGACGACGGTTCCAAATATCTGCAGCGCTTGCGCAAGGCGATCGACGGCGCGCGGGCTGCCGGCATCCCCGTGATCTACGTCGTGCTCGGGTTACGGCCGGGCGATCCGGAAGTCGGCTCGCGCAACAAAGTGATCGCGAACGTCGTGCGGGCCGGCCTGTTCACCGAGGGCGCCCCTGGCACCGCGATCCATGACGACGTCGCGCCTCAGCAGGGCGATGTCGTGGTCACCAAGAGGCGGGGGAGCGCTTTCTCGGGCAGCGACCTCGACTTGGTTCTCAGGGCTCGGGGCATCGACAGCCTCGTTCTCACCGGCATCGCCACCAGCGCCGTAGTGCTGTCCACCCTGTGGCGCGCCATCGATCTGGACTTCGGCCTCACCGTCCTGGCGGACGCCTGTCTCGACACCGACCCCGAGGTGCACCGGTTCCTCATCGAGAAGCTCTTCCCGCAGTGGGCAGACGTCGTCGCGGTCGAGGACTGGCTCAAGGACATCGCACCGCAATAGCGACGGGCTGTCCGGACCCACATTGCCGCAGCGCTGTTATATTAGCGCTGTGACAATCTCCGATCCCACGACCCGGCCCGACCCCTGGCAGTCCTTGCACGAGCTGCTGGCCGCTATGGATGCCGCGATCGAGCAGTTCTACCTCGAGCGTGGCATCGAAGGCGTGCGGCCCCGCTTCGCCTATCCGCTGATCCGGCTGGCCCACACCGGGCCGCTGACGATCCGCGAGCTCGCCGCGTCCCTGAACCGCTCGCACTCCGCGATCAGCCAGACCATCGCCGCCATGCGCAAAGAGGATCTGGTCACCTCCGAGCCGGGCGCGGACGCCCGTACCCGGCGGATCGATCTGACCGAGCGCGGCCGCTCACTGGTGCCGTTCCTGGAGGCCGAGTGGCGCGCCACGCACGCGACGGTCGCCGAGCTGGACGGCGAGGTCCCGCACGCGATGACCGCCGTCGTCGAGGAAGTACGGAAGGCGCTGGAGCACCGTTCGATGCGCCGGCGGATCCTCGACCACCTCGTGGAACCACCGTCATGAGTAAGCCGGTCCGCTTCCTCGATACCCGCCCGCTCCGCGAGAGCCGACCGTTCCGGGCGCTGTGGGCCGGCACCGCGGTCTCCCAACTCGGCGGCCAGATAGCCAACATGGCGGTGCTGGCCCAGGTCTGGGACCTGACCGGCAGCGCGGTGGGCACCGGCACCATCGGGCTCGCCACGGGAGTGCCGATGGTGCTGTTCGGACTGCTCGGCGGCACCCTGGCCGACACCGTCGACCGTCGCACAGTGGTACGGGCCACCGCCGCAGGCCGGTTGCTGGCCGCCGCAGGCATGTGCGCCCAGGCGCTGACGGGCAACCACAACGTGCTGCTCCTGCTCGCCCTGGTGGCTGCCGGAACCGCCTGCGGCGCCCTCGGCGCTCCCGCTCGGCGCACTTTCCCGGTACGGCTGCTGCCGCCGGACCAGGTCGCGACCGGACTCGCGCTGACCAACGTCTCCTTCCAGGTGGCGATGCTGGCCGGGCCCGCGCTGGCCGGGCTGATCATCGCCCGATGGGGCTTTTCCGCCGCCTACGCCACGCAAGCCGCAGCCGCCCTGGTGTCACTGCTCACGGTGATCTGCCTCCCGTCCCTCAAGCCTCAGGGAGCTGCTCCGCAGGGTAAGCGGCGCCCGGAGCGCGGTGGTTGGCGGATCATCCTGCAGCGCCCGACGCTGTGGGGCTCGATGGCCACCGACCTGTCCGCGACCCTGCTCGCCATGCCCATCGCGCTCTTCCCGCTGGTCAACGAAGTCCGCTTCGACGACAACCCGCAGACCCTCGGCCTGTTTCTCTCGGCCGTCGCGGTCGGTGGCATCACGGCAGGCCTGCTCTCCGGCACGGTGACGCGCTGGCGGCGCAGTGGCCTTGTCCAGCTTGCCGCAGCCGGGATCTGGGGTCTGGCGATGATCGGCTTCGGCTTCGCGGGGCCGCTGTGGATGGTTCTCGGCTTCCTGGCCGTGGCCGGTGCCGCCGACACCGTTTCGGTGGTGACCCGCAGCGCCCTGGTCCAGTTGGAGACCCCGGACGCCTACCGGGGGAGGGTCTCTTCCGTGGAACACGTCATCGGCGTCGCCGGGCCCGAACTCGGCAACTTCCGCGGCGGCCTCATCGCGTCGGCCACCTCCGCCTCGTTCTCCCTGATCGCCGGCGGCTTGTCCGCCGTCCTGGCAACTTCCATCGTTGCGGCGGTCAATTCCCCTCTCCGTGCCTACCGCACACCGGCTTCCGTCGTGGAACCGACTGGATCCGAGACCGCCCCCGCGGCGGCGACGCCCGGGTAGCCTCCTCGGACTCTCGTACAGGCGTGACCAGTTGCTGTACGGAGGGTGCAAGGCCCCGCCGTCCGTCAGGCGGCCCCGAGGCATCATGATGGTGCGATGGATCATCATTTCGTCGGCATCCCCGAGTTGACCGGCGTTCCCCGGGTGGCGGTCGTCATCGACGTCATGCGCGCCTTCACCGTGGCGGCTTGGGCGTTCTCGCGCGGCGTGGAGAGAATCGTCCTGGCGTCGACGGAAGCTGAGGCGCTCGACCTGAAGAACAGCCACTCGGGTTGGCTGGCTTTGAAGGACGGGGCCCCGGCAGCGGGCTTCGACGCGGTGAACTCACCTGGCCTGCTCAGGTCACGCGACTTCACCGGTCGCACGCTGGTGCAGAAGACGACGGCAGGAACCGTGGGCGCGCTGGCCGTCGCGGACGCGCCGTTGGTCCTGTGCGCGAGCTTCGTGGTGGCCGGGCCGACCGCGCGGTTTCTACGGGCCGAGGATTCCGGTCCGGTGACGTTCGTTGTCACCGGCGAGGGAGGAGAGGCCGACGAAGATCTGGCCTGCGCTGAATACATCGCTCAATGTATGGCCGGAGGCGAGGTCGAGCCCGCCCCGTACCTCCACCGCGCGAGGACTTCGCGCGCCGCGGGGGACCTCGCCGGCGGGCTGCGGAGCGGATACCACCCGGACGACGTCGATCTCTGCCTGGAGATCGACAGGTTCTCCTTTGCGATGACGGCTCGCCAGGAAGGGGCTCTGACGGTGCTGCGTCCCGTAGCAGTCGCGAGCCCGAAACCTGTGCCGCGGTCCGGCGGCCGGTGAGCCGGCACGGCCAACTACCCGGCTCCGCCCATCCGCTGAGCGACCAAGCACGCAACTGGCCTCCTCTCACGGCAGGTTGTCAGTGACCCCTCCTATATTCACGCCATGAAGATCACCAAGCAGACACTGGCCGAGGCCTGGCAGCGGTCTGCGTCTGCCGCGCCGGGACTTCGCGGAGGGGGAGGTGCGGGCCGCCTACTGGGCCGAAAACCTTTGACATGAAGGCGGCCCGCACCAGATCCGGCACGTGACGTCAGACAGTCGAGTTCCCGGGTGCGTGCAGGGTCCGGCGGACGGCGTCGCGGAGCCAGTGATGGCCCGCGTCGGCGGCGTGCCGGGGGTGCCAGGCCATGCCGATGGTCAGCGGCGGCAGGGGCAGGGGGATGTCGAGGAGGCGCAGGCCCAGGGTGGTGGCGGTGCCGGTGAGGGGGGAGGTGCCGGCGCCCGGGGGAGCGGTGGGGACGAGACAGACGATGTCGCTGCAGGCGGCGAGAGCCATGGCCGCCATGTGACTGGGCAGGACCACGGTGACGCGTCGGCGCAGGTTGCGCTCGGCCAGAGCGGTGTCCAGGGGACCGGTGAACCGGCCGCGGCGGCTGACGACCACGTGTTCGGCGGCTGCGAGCCGGGCGGGGGTCAGGGCCCCTTCGGTGAGGGGGTGGCCGGGCCGGACGGCCGCCGCCATCCGCAGGGTGAGCAGTTCCTCGGTCAGGGTCTCGGGGTCGACGTGGCCGATGGACCCGATCTCCAGGTCGATCCGGCCGTCGCGCAGCGCCGGTCCGGCTTCCAGTTCTTCGGCGCGGAACCGCAGCGAGATTCCCGGCGCCTCCTGCCGGGCCAGGCGCAGCATCCCCGGGGCCAGCGCCGCGCCGAGCAGATCGGCCGTCTGGAGGGTGAAAGTGCTGCGCAGGACGGCGGGATCGACGCCGGCGTCCGGAGCCAGCAGAGCTCCCAGACGACGCACCACCGCGGCCGTCTCCTCGCGCAGGGCCTGGGCGCGAGGAGTGGGGACCATGGCCTGACCGGCCCGGACCAGCAGAGGGTCCTGGAGGATGCGCCGCAGCCGGGCGAGTGTGCGGCTCATCGCGGCCGGCGAGGTGTGCAGCCGGGCAGCGGCGCGCGTGACGCTCTGCTCGGTCAGCAACGCGTCCAACGAGATGGCGAGATTGGCGTCGATGCCAGGTTCTGCACTGCTGCTCATAGGCGTTATTCCATTTCAGGCAATGATCCCGTGCTCAAGTTCCCATTGTGGCAACACCATGGTCCCGCCCAGGATGAGGGTCCTCCCGATCCGGCACGACCAGGAGGTTTCCATGATCGTCATTGCCGCTCCCGCCAGAACGGGGGCCTCGACGCGGGCGTCACCCGCACCCAGCACCAAGCCTCGAAATACCGACTGCACCCCAGCCATCCGCTACGTCGAAAGCGCCTGTCATGCCTGTTGAGAACAGCACACCGCCGGTCACCGCGTTCATGCTCATCAAAACCACACCTGAGTGGCTGGCCATGACCCCCGAGGAACGCGTGAACGCCTTCACCGCCCAGGTCGTCCCCGCCATCAAGGCCAAGACCACCGGCGTCCGCTCACGCTTCTACGACACGGAGTTCTACTCGACCCGCGTCACCGACGTCTGGGTCTGGGAAGCCGACGACCACGACGCCTACCAGCTCCTCATCGACGCACTGCGCGAAACCCCCTTCTGGGACCGCTACTTCACGATCGTCGACCTCCTCGTCGGCACCGAGAACGGCTATGCCCGCACGTACGGGCTCGACGCCGTCACCACCATCAGCACCTGACACACCACCCGACCCGCGCCGCCGAATGTCCCCGGCCCTTCGTAGGTCCGGAGGGCATCGGCGCGCGAGCAGCGCCGGACCGCCCTCGCCCGATCGGGCCAACGCCCATGGAAGAGCCCTGGCGGCGTTCGGCTCCCTCGCGCCGAGTGTCACTCCGGCGGGCGTCGAGCCCGGAACGGCCCGGCACGTCTTTGAGTCAAGACGCCGGACCCGGGTGCTGAAGGTGATCGCTCCGCTCATCCTGATGTGGACGAGCCGGTTGCGTTTCGCTCGTCGAGCCGACCCGCGGACGAGCCGCTGCCGCGGGATGACCAGCTGGAGCAACCCGATGACCGCGACCAAGGTGCACAGTGAGCCGGCGAGGGAACCAGTGCGGGCGTTGGAGCGGATCGCGTTCCTGCTGGAGCGCGATCGCGCACCGACCTACCGGGTACGCGCCTTCCGGACGGCCGCCGCGGTGCTGACCGGACTGACCGACTCCGAGTTCACGGAGCGTGTGACCAACGGTTCCCTGGAAGCGCTCAAGGGGATCGGCCCCAAGACTGCCGCAGTGATCCGTGAGGCGTGGGCAGGCGACGTTCCCACGTATCTGGAACGCCTCGAGACGGAGGCCCGGGCAACGCCCCTCGTGGCGGGCGAAGCGGGCACCGGGCTGCGGGCGCTGCTGCGCGGTGACTGCCACGTGCACTCCGACTGGTCGGACGGCGGCAGCCCGATCGAGGAGATGGGCCGGGCCGCCCAAGAGGTCGGGCACGAGTGGGCGGTCCTGACCGACCACTCCCCGAGACTGACGGTGGCCCGCGGGCTGTCCCCCGAGAGGCTGCGGGAGCAACTTGCGGCGGTGGCCGACCTGAACGCTCGCTGGGCACCGTTTCGGCTGCTCACCGGCATCGAGTGCGACATCCTCGACGACGGCTCCCTCGACCAGGAACCCGACCTGCTCGACCAGCTCGATGTCGTGGTCGTCTCGGTGCACTCCAAACTGCGTATGGACGCCGACGCGATGACCCGTCGGATGGTTGCCGCCGTCAGCAATCCGCGGTCCGACATCCTCGGGCACTGCACCGGCCGGCTGGTCACCGGCCGCGGCAGGCCAGAGTCGCAGTTCGACGCCGACGCGGTGTTCGCGGCGTGCGCGGCCGCCGGCACGGCGGTGGAGATCAACAGCCGCCCGGAGCGCCTCGATCCGCCGCGCCGTCTGCTGCGCCTCGCCGTGGCGGCGGGGACCCTGTTCTCGGTGGACACGGACGCGCATGCGCCGGGCCAGTTGGACTGGCAGGTGATCGGCTGCGCGCGGGCGGAGGAATGCGGTGTGCCCGCCGAACGCGTGGTCACGACCTGGCCCGTGGACACCTTGCTGGAATGGACCCGGGCGAAGCGGGCGGGAGAGTTGCGGTGAGCGGGCGTGGTTCAAGAACCTCCAGGCGGGCCCGAGCGTCGGGGTGCAGGGCGGCGGCCGTAGGTACCAACACAACTGCGGCCGCAGCCCCCCTCGCATGCCGGCGACCCGCCTACACATCATCGAGGAATGGTTCCAGCAGCCGCAGCAGTGCGGCCGGCCGGTGCAGCGGAATGATGTGGCCGCAGTCGTCGAGGGTGTGGCCCGTCAAATCATCTGCTACCGGGCGCAGTTGTTGCTCCAGTGCCCGCCCCACCGGATGTGCGCCGATGGCCATGGTGGGCACCGTGAGCCGTGCCTGTGTCACGGCCTGCCGGATCTGCTCGGCGCTCATCGGCAGGGCGCGGTAGTACGAGAAGGCGCAGCGCAGAGCGTCATGGCCGGTGTAGGCGGCGATGAAGGCCTCGCGTACGGCAGCCGGTATGCCGTCCCCCATCGTGCCGGCGTCGAGGAAGAAGTCCACATAGCGATCCTCGTTGCCTCCCAGTACTGACTCGGCCAGTCCAGGGACCGAGTGGAAGCCGAACCACCACGGGGGACCGCCCGTCAGGAAGTCCTCTGCGCCCGGCAACGTGCCCGCCAACGACTCCATGACGGCCAGCCGGTCCACGAGGTCAGGGTGGCGCAGGGCGAGCGAGAGCGCGGGCGGCACGCCTGCGTCGAGTGCCACCACCGCGGCGGAGGCGAATCCCAATGTGCCCAGCAGGGCTCGCGCGTCGTCGGCGAGCGTGTTGGCGTCGTAGCCCCCTGCCGCCCGCTCGCTCGCGCCGAACCCGCGCATGTCGGGCGCGATCACGAGGTGGTGAGCCGCAAGTGGGTCGATCACCTTGCTCCAGACCTGCCAGGTGTGCGGAAACCCGTGGAGCAGCAAGAGGGCGGGGCCCTGCCCGGCGAGGGCGACGTTCAGCTCGACTCCGTTGGCCTTCACCCGCCGCAGTTCGACTTGGGGAGCGGGGACAGCAGGCGGGTCCTCGCGAATTGCAGTGGGGCCGGTAGGCATGGGGGCTCTCCAGGGGGCAGTAACCTTTAGTGACAGCCAAACGCTAGGTGACTAGGGTCAGTGCTGGAAGACGGTACTTTCGCGACAGGTGGTGAGGTGCAGGTGACTGACTCTTCGGTGCGGGAGGCGCGGGAGGCGCGGGAGACGCGAAGGTCGCAGGGCACGGTCGGGTCGCGTGGTGATCTCTTCTCACCGGCGTGTCCGACTCGTAAGCTCCTCGACCGCATCGGCACGAAGTGGATCTCCATGGCGGTCAAGGTGCTGGCCGCGGAAGGCGGGGAGTTGCGGTTCTCCCAGATGCAGCGCCGGATGACAGGGGTCTCGCAGAAGATGCTGTCGGTCACGCTGCAGGGAATGGTTCGCGATGGCCTCGTCAGCCGTCGTGTCGAACCCGTCGTGCCTCCGCGGGTGTTCTATCGGCTGACCCCGCTCGGACTCTCGCTGGAGGTTCCGCTTGCCGCCCTGCGGGAGTGGGCCGAGGCGCACATGTTTGAGATCGACCAGGCCAACGAGCAGTACAGCCGGGACGAGACGCCCGCATGAGCCGGGTGTCCGGCACGCCGATCGGCTGTGCCGGGAACAGTCGGGTGGGTCGGCACTGTTGCATCGACCGAGGTGCCGGCGCCGTACGGGCGGGGACACGGAGACCGCAAGGTCGTCCGCCCGCCAGGGGCCGGCCCCTGGATCGTGGCATCCCCGCCGCGCACTCGGACGAAGACGCATTTCTGCAGGAGGACCTTTTCATGACCGAACGGCCCTTGACGCTCATGGCTGTGCACGCCCACCCCGACGACGAGGCCACCAGCACCGGAGGGGTTCTCGCGCGGTACGCGGCGGAAGGCATCCGCACGGTCCTCGTGACCTGTACTGACGGCGGCTGCGGTGACGGACCCGGGGGCGTCAAACCGGGTGATCCCGGGCACGATGCGGCGGCCGTTGCCTCGATGCGCCGCCAAGAACTCGAGGCCAGTTGCGAGGTCCTGAAGATCAGCGATCTGGAGATGCTGGACTACGCCGACTCCGGGATGACCGGCTGGCCGAGCAACGATGCCCCCGGATCCTTCTGGCAGACACCCGTGGAAGAAGGCGCGGCCCGACTCGCGGAGCTCATGCGGCACTACCGGCCCGATGTGGTCGTCACCTACGACGAGAACGGCTTCTACGGCCACCCCGACCACATCCAGGCCCACCGCATCACGATGGCGGCGCTGGAGATGATCACGCTGACACCGAAGGTGTACTGGACCACGATGCCCCACTCCGGGATGCAGCGGTTCGGCGAGATCATGCGCGAGTTCCAGCCGGACATGCCGGAGCCGGATCCCGCCGAGGCCGCCGCGATGGCCGAGATCGGTCTCCCCGACGACGAGATCACCACGTGGGTGGACACCACCGCGTTCAGCGGTCAGAAGTTCGATGCGCTTGCCGCTCACGCCAGCCAGGGCGAGAACATCTTCTTCCTCAAGATGGGCAAGGAGAGGTTCGGTGAGTTGATGGGCGTGGAGACCTTCGTACGGGTCAAGGACGCCACCGGCGCGGCCGTATCCGAGGACGATCTCTTCGCCGGTCTGCGCTGATCCGCCCGCTCGCTCAGTGCGCGGGGTCCGTGCGGAGGTGGGCGGCGCCCGAGCGCACCGCCCACCCGAAGACCGCGAAGGCGACGATGCCCACCAGGACCGAGTCGTACGGCGCCGGCAGGCGTCCGGAGCCACCGAAAGTGCCGAGCCACGACAACAGGGTCAGCGCCGCCAGGTGGAATACGAGCCAGGCGCCCTGGCGCAGTTCCTGGGCCGGGGCACCGCCGGCCGCCGCCCTGCGTCGTTGCAGCAGGAAGAGCGGGACTCCGGCGAGGACGAGAGGCAGGGCGAGGCGCAGGTCGTCCCAGCCCGACCAGTAGACGAACTCGGTCGCCACGGCGAAACTGACCGGTGCGATCCAGCGCACCCCCGGCATGTGGCCGTCCGCGAGGGGCATTCCACGCTCCCGGTCGTGCGCCCGGAAGGACGCCACGGCCACCGCCGAGGCGGCGTAGATGATCAGGTACATGTCCCCCATCACGCTCACGATGTCCTGCCAGCCGCCGAACGGCAGCATGAACACGATGATCACCGCGAGGTTGAGGACCAGGGCGCGGCGCGCGATGCCGGAGCGGGGATCGATGCGCATGAAGAAGCGGGGCAGCAGGCCGTTCTTCGAGAGGGCGTAGGTGTGGCGGGCGTCGATCGCGACACCCACGTAGGCGGAGCCGCCCGGGGAGACCACCGCGTCGGCGTAGAGCAGGGTGGCGAGCCAGTGCAGGTTGAGGACGAGGGCGAGTTGGCCGAACGGCGACTCGAAGTTGACCCCCTGCCAGCCGTGCGCGAGCAGTGAGTCGGGCACCGTATAGAGGAAGGCGAGTTGGAGCCCGAGGTAGACGAGGACCGCGAGGCCGATTCCGGTGAGGACGGCGGCGGGTACGTTGCGGCGCGGATTGCGGGCTTCTCCGGAGAAGTCCAGCGGGGCCTGGAACCCGTTCACGGAGTACACGATGCCGCCGCCGGCGAGTGCGGTGAGGCAGGCCGCGTAACCGTACGGCGCGAACCCGCCGTGGTCCGTGAGGCGGCCCGCGTGGGTGCCGGAAAGGAACAGGGCGACCACCGTGAGCACGGGCACGACGACCTTGAACACCGACACCAGGTTGTTCATGCGCGCGAACAACCGCACCGCGAACCAGTTCAGTGCGGTGAGCAGCACGCTCAGTGCGGCGGCGACGCCGAGACCCGACGCGGTGAGGCTGCCGTCGTGGTAGAGCCCAGGAACGTAATGGGCGGCGTACTGCATGATCGCGCTGATCTCGGCCGCCGTGCCGCCCACGGAGAGCAGGACGGACCAGCCGACGACCGTGCCGACCAGCCGGCCGTTCGCGTACAGCGGCCAGCGGACCGTGCCGCCGCCTTCCGGCCTGGTGGCGCCGAGTTCGACCATGACCAGGGCCACCAGCGCGCAGAGCAGTCCGGCCGCGATCCAAGAAAGCAACGCGGCGGGTCCTGCGGTCTGGGCGGCGTACATGGCGGCGAACAGCCAGCCCGAGCCGAGGATGTTGGAGAAGCCGATCGCGGTCAGACCCCAGAACCCGAGGTCCTTGCGCAGCCGGTTCTCCTCGGCGCGGACGTCCGGGGCACCGGCAGTCTCCGTCGGCTGTTGCTGCGCCACGTGACGAACCTCCTCGACGATCACGGATCCACGGGGGTCAGCGTGCCATGCGGAACGTCGCGTGTGTCGAAGCGCGGTGCGCCCCGCGCCGTCGGGGCGGTCCCGGCCCGTTCACGGCAGTCGCCGGGTCGGTACGGCGTCGGCATTCGTGATCACTGTTTCGGTATGGGGCGGACGGTGAGCATCTGTTGTGCGTGTCCGACCGGTCCGTTGATGTCGTGCAGGACAGTGCTGGTGAGGCCTTGTCCGGTCGGGCCGAAGGTGACCGTCGTGTCCAGGCCGGTCCAGTTGCCCTCGGGTTGGCGGTGCAGGTGAACCGTCAGGTCGACGTTCGGGTAGATCCAGTCGGTGGGTGGCTGTCGTACGGCGATGCCGTTCGCGGTGTCGACGAGCGCGAGGTAGGACGCGAGCGGGCTGCTGGGCTCGCCCGCGACGAGGGCGTGCCGGGTGGAGATCCAGGCCTTTGTACGGCCAGGCCGGGGTGGCGCGAGCGGCCGGACGTCCAGGGAGGCGATGTATCCGCCGGGCCACACCGAGGACATCGCCCACGGGGCGAGCCGCTCGGGAGGCGTGAGTCGGTCGTCGGGGCCGCCCGCGACAGCGGAGGTGTCGACTGTGGCGAGGAACCAGGCGCGGGCCCGGACCACCGGCCGGTCGGCGACGAGCACCACGGCCTCGACCAGCTCGATGGTGCGGCCGGAGCGGATGATGTCCACCCGGATCTCGCACTCGTCGAGGGCGAGCCGGCCGAGGATGTCGTAACTGATCCGGGCCATCACGAGGCCCGTGTCCGCCCCCGGCGCCAGTTGACGCTCGATGGCGTGAACGATGAGGCCGCCGAGCGGGCTGAAGTGCAGTTCGTCCGGGTCCCAGGCGCCGCCGGCGTGGGCCGTGGGCTTGTAGCGGTGCTCGTCGATACGCTCGTAGTAGCTGTCGGGGACCGTGGTGCCGGTGTTCAACGGACGTTTCTCCTCGGGCAGTTCGCCGTACTGGTAGTGGACGACGTAGACGATGGTGCCTACACCCACACTCAGTATGGTGCGCCGGCCGAAGGTCAGGTGAACGCCGATGGTGACGGCGTCCGTTCAAAGGCAGGCTCTAAGCGACCGTGAGCACGATCTTGCCTCGGATGTGCCCCCGGGCGGCGCGCTCGTGCGCCGCCCGCGCGTCCGCGAGCGTGAACGTGCTGTCGATCGCGACGCGGACGGTGCCCGCGTCGAGCAGGCGTCCCAGTTCGGTGAGTTGCGCGCCGTTCGAGCGGACCTGGGCGCCCGAGACCGTGACGCCCAGCCTCGTGGTCTCCTCCTCGTCGAACTCGCCGAAGAACACCGGGAACAGAGCGCCACCCCGCTTGAGCGTACGCAGGAAGCGGCTGCTGCCGGGGCCGCCGACGGTGTCGAGCACGAGGTCGACATCGTGCACGAGTTCCTCGGGGCGACTCTTGGTGTAGTCGATGAACCGGTCGGCGCCGAGTTCGCTCAGGAATGATTCATGTGCGCCGGATGCCACCGCGATGACGCGTGCGCCCTTCCATTTCGCCAGCTGCAGTGCAAGGTGCCCGACGCCACCCGCGGCGCCGTTGACGAGCACCGTCGTGTCGGCGTCGAGCGTCGTCGGGCGATGCCGTGCTTCCTGGAAGGGGGAGGGGTGGTCGTGTCCGACGTCGATCAGGAACTGCCAGGCGGTGAGCCCGGCCATGGGTGCCCCGGCGGCGTGCACGTGATCGATGCCGGCCGGCTTGCGTGCTAGGTCCGAGGCGGGCGCGGCCACATACTCGGCGTAGGTGGCGCCGTCGAAGCTGGGGAAGCGAAGGAGACCGAAGACTTCATCACCGACGGCGAGGCCGTCCACGTCCGCGGCGACAGCCTCGACGACGCCCGACAGATCCGTCCCCGGGATCACCGGCAAGCTGAACTTCGGCCTCGTCTCCGGAGGCAGGTTGGACATCCCGTCGCGCAGGTACCAGTCGGGGGGATTGACGCCGACCGCGTGCACGCGGACGAGCACCTCGCCCGGCCCCGGCACCGGCATCGCTACCTCTTCGTCACGCAGTACCTCGGGGCCTCCGTGCTCGTGGATCCGCACGGCACGCATCGTGTGTTTCGGCATCGTTCTCTCCTGTCCGCACCGCGGGATAGACTCATTCGGATCAGTGCTCCACATAACTGGATCACTGATCCGAATATATGGACCACTGATCCGGGTAGTCAAGAGGGAAGGCCGAAGGGGACAGATGCGCGCCGACGCCAAAAAGAACCGTGACCAGATACTCGCTGTGGCGAGCACCGCCATCAGTGAGCAAGGCGTCGACGTATCCCTGCGCGACATCGCGCGCAGGGCCGACGTCGGGCTCGCGACGCTGCTACGGCACTTCCCGACCCGCGAGGCGCTGCTCGATGCCCTGCTCCGCACGAGCTTCGACGAACTGACGGCGAAGGCAGGCGAGTTCGAGACGTCGAGCTCGCCCGAAGTCGCTCTCGTCTCGTGGCTACGCGACTGCGTCGAATGGACAACCGAGTATCGGGGCGTGACCGTGCTGATGGCAGCCGCCATCGAGGACACCGAGTCCGCGCTTCACGCTTCGTGCGTCACCCTGCGCGCGGCCGGCGCGGGGCTGCTCCGTCGTGCCCAGGCCGCGGGCGTGGCGCGGACCGACATGGATGGCGCCGATCTGTTCGCGCTGGTGGCGGCGCTGGCATGGATCGGCGATCAACCCTCGCTCGCGCCACGCGCCGACCACCTCTTCGACGTCGTCGCCGGCGCGATTCTGACCGCCGCGGCGAGCGATGACGCGGAGGGGGAACAGCCCGCTTCGCGTTCGTAGTGGAGATCGTCGCGCACCTGACCGGTGAACTCGGCCACCCGCTCGGGGAACGGTCCGCGGTGTGGATTGCTCCTGGCGCGGTGCACCGCTGGGTCTTCGCCCTGCGATCGGCGGCCTCCGGCCTCCAGGGCCTCGTCGCCTACGGCCGTGACCTCCTGCGCACCGGGGTCTATCTCGATGACTGGGAACGGTTCGTCACCGAAGCCGCCGGGCAACACCTCGCCCGGGGCGACCACGCCCCCGGCCGACCGCGGCACATCGCCCTGCGCGATGTCACCTTCCGCTACCCCGGCACCGCCGAAGCAATGCCTCTATCGCCGACCGCGTAGTGGTGCTGCACCGCGGCCGGATCGTCCAGAGCGGAAAGTTCCATGAACTCTTCGACCGGCCCGGCCATATGCGGGATCTGTGGCTCCTCCAACAGGACCGGGACGCCTACCGCCCGCGGGAGAAGGGCACCTGACCGACGCCCGGGTGACGTCCCGACGACGCCGATCACCCTCCGCCCTCACAGTGCTGCCTGTGAGGGCGAAGGGCCGGGCCGGCCGCGTGCTCACCCGTGCTCAATGGCGGGCGGTTCGGTTCAGGCGGAGGGCGGAGACGAGGAAGAAGACTCCGCCGAGGAAGGCATAGCCGGCCAGGGTGCTCAGCGAGGCGTTGTCCTTACCGGCCTGCGCGATGAACGAGGATCCGGCGAGGGTGGAGATGGCGCCGCTCGCGATCATCGGCCACTGGCCTCCCATGCTGCGTCGCAGGACGCCGACGATCAGCTGGACGAGGCCCGCGGTGATTGCCCAGGCGCCCCAGACGCGCAAGACGGCCGGGATGCCGGAGGATGCGGCGGCGGCAAGACCTGCGGTGGTGAGGGCGCTGAGCGCGATGTTCGCGTAGAGGCCGCGCACCGGTCCGCCGTCCGCTTTGGCGGCCCTGGCGTCGACGACGGCGCACGCCATGTCGAACAAGGGGTAGATCACCAGCAGTGTCGTGCCGAGGGTGCCCAGGTCATGGGCGGATGTGAACAGCAGGGCGGCCCAGACGGCGGCGAACACGAAGCGCACGAGATACAGGTGGCGCAGCGCTGTGGAGGCGCTCGCGGTAGGTGCGGGGGCGGCGACGGTGGTGTCCATGAGGGTTCCTTCCGGCGAAAGCGGCGTGGTGCGAGAGGAGTGGCGTCCGAGACACGTCACCGATGAGGGAGAACGTTCGGTCTCTTGCTTGATTTAAGGGCGCCGTCGCCGCACTGTCAAGACCGAACGTTCTCCCTCATCGACTGGTACGGTGGGCGCCATGAGTGCGCGTACAGAAGGCGGGAGCACGTCCGAGGCGCGGTCTCGCCTGCTCGACACAGCGACCCGGATCTTCTACGCGGAGGGCATCCACTCCGTCGGCGTGGACCGGATCATCGCGGAAGCCCAGGTCACCCGTGCCACCCTGTATCGGCATTTCAAGGGGAAGGAGGAGTTGATCCTTGCCTACCTCCAGCAGGCCGACCACGGCATCCGGGCGCAGGTCGCAGCCACCCGGGTGGAGGGCGGGCCCGCGGCGGACACGGTCAGGGCCGTCGGCCGGACGATCGTCGAGGGCATCCAGTACTCCGGGTTCCGCGGGTGCGCCTTCCTGAACGCGGCGGCCGAGTATCCCGACCCGGCCCACCCGGTCCACCGAGCCGTGCTGGCGCATCGGCAATGGTTCCTGGAGACCGTCACGCAGTTGCTGGCGGAGGCCGGCTGTACGCCCGCCGACGCGGCGGGACGGCACTTCGTCATGCTCCGGGACGGGGCCATGGCAGCCGGCTGTCTCTTCGACCCGGTGCTGATCTCCGAGACGTTCCTGCACGGCGTCGAAGGCATCCTGGCACCTCCTTCGCACACCTAGGTGTATTGACCCGTGAGGTTGGGGACGCGGCTGACGGGTGGTTGGCCTTTCAGCGCGGTGTGTCCGCGGTGGTGATTGTAGGTGTGCAGCCAGTCGGGGAATGCTTCGCGACGTTCGGCCTCTGAGCGGTAGGGGCGGGCGTAGGCCCACTCGTCCAACAGGGTGCGGTTGAAGCGTTCGACCTTGCCGTTGGTCTGCGGCCGGTAGGGCCGGGTGCGTTTGTGGGTGATTCCGGAGGTGCTGAGCAGGTCGCGCCAGTCGCGTGAGCGGTAGCAGGAGCCGTTGTCGGTCAGCACGCGCTCGACGGTGATCCCGGCCTGGGTGAAGAACGCCTGGGCCCGGGTCCAGAAGCCGGTGGCGGTCTCCTTCTTCTCGTCGGCGAGGATCTCGCTGTAGGCCAGGCGGGAGTGGTCGTCGACGGCATTGTGCAGGTAGCTGTAGCCGACTGCGGAGCGGGTCTTGCGGCCGGCCTGGGGCGGCCGAGGGTCTTGTGTCCGCCGCCGTCGGGGATGTTCCCGAGTTTCTTGATGTCCACGTGCACCAACTCGCCTGGCCTGTCGCGCTCGTAGCGGCGGATCACCCGTCCGGTGGCGCGGTCGAGGTGGGTCAGGCGGGCCAGTTTGTAGCGGGTGAGGACCCGGTGCACCGTGGACGGGTTCAGTCGTAGCAGGTAGGCGATGCGGGCGGGTCCCCAGCGGCGCAGGACGCGGACCTTGACGATCCGTCGCTCGGTGCGGGTCGGGGTGTGGTGCGGGCTCGTGCGCGGGTGGCTGGAGCGGTCGGCCATTCCTGCCTCACCCATGACCTGATAGCGGCCGGCCCATCGTTGGGCGGTGGTGGGTGAGACCTGAAAGCGTTCGGCAGCCCGGCGCAGGGGCCAGCCGTCGTCGACGACGCAGCGGGCCAGGCGCAGCCGGCCGGTCTCGGTCAGCGGTGCATTACGGTGAGGCACGAGGGCCTTTCTGGTCGGTGTAGACGTCGCAATCCACACCGAACCCGGGAGGCCCTCACTCGTTCAAGATCCCTCAGCCGAGATTTCGCTCACCCGTCCACAACCTCCCCGGACAGAACACCTAGGCCGTACGCGCGGACAAGGCCCGACTGCGCTTGGGTTGAGCGCTGTTGCGGGATGTCGGGGCGGTCACAGCGTGGTGGCCGGCCAGATGATTGCGGCCGCCGCCGCGGCGAGCCCGATGTTGAGAGTGATCCGGCGGTCTCCACCGGTCAGGTGGACGGCGATCGCGGCGGTCTGCAGGAGGACGAACCCGATGGCCGCGGCCGGTGCCAGTGACGGCGCGATGTGCGTCAGCGGTGGCAGGACCAGGCCGGCCGCGCCGAGTATCTCCACCGTGCCCAGCGCCCTGAGGGCGGGCAAGGGCAGGCGGTCGACCCAGGCCATCATCGGCCGGAGTTGATCGCGGCTGCGGATCACCTTGAGCGTGCCCGCGTAGAAGTAGAAGAGCGCGAGCAGGCCCGCGACGATCCAGTAGGCGATGTGCATGGTTCCCGTTCATGGGTCGAAGAGCGCTGGAGGAGAGCCGGTCCGTCGGCCGGGACCGAGCGGACCGGAAGGAGGGTGACCGGGCGGTTGCGGCCGGTCGGCTTCAGGCGAGGTCGGTGGCGGGCTCGGTCGCGTAGCGGCTCATGGCGTCGACGTTGGCCCGTGGTGTCAGTGGCCGGCCGTCGGTGAGCACCTGTTGGAGGTCTCGGAAGTACTGCACGTACAGGTCGGGGGTGAAGGTGCTGAGCATGACGGCGGGCTGGTCCGTCGGGTTGGCGAAGGTGTGAGGGGTGCCCGGCGGAACCATGACGAGCGTGCCCGTGGTGGCGTCGTGGTCCTTCTCCCCGACGGTGAACCGCACGGTGCCGGAGAGGATGTAGAAGCCCTCGTCGTGTCGGGCGTGGCGGTGTTGCGGCGGCCCCTGCGTATGCGGGGCGAGGACGGACTCGGTGATCGCGAGGCGGTGCCCGGTGTGACTGCCGTCCTCCAGAACGCGCATACGCGTGGGGCCCAGAACGATCGTCTCGCCGTCGCCGGGGCCCACCACCGAAACGGCGGGGCCGACCTGGGTCTCGTTGCTCTTGGCTTCTTCGGTCATGCTCACGAGTCCACCGCCGGGACCACATGCGTGTCCAAGACCTGTTCCGCAACGCCGATACCTCGTGGGTATCGTTGCAGCGTGGAGCTACGCACCTTGCGCTACTTCGTGGCGGTCGCCGAGGAACTCCACTTCGGCCGGGCCGCCAACCGACTGCACATGAGTCAGCCGCCGCTGAGCCGCGCGATCAAGCAGCTGGAGGCCGATGCCGGAGCCCTGCTCTTCGCCCGCTCGCCCACCGGCGTCACGCTCACCGCGGTGGGCACGGTGCTGCTCGACGAGGCGCGGGCTCTGCTCGACCATGCCGACCGCGTCCGGATACGGGTGAGCGCGGCGGCCGGCGCCTCGACCATCACCGTCGGCCTGCTGGGCGACGCCACCGACCCGGCGGTGTCCAGGCTGGCCGCCGCCTACCGACGAAGCCACCCCGGCATCGACATCCGGATCCGAGACACCGACCTGACCGATCCGACCTGCGGGCTGCGGGCCCGACTGGTCGATGTCGCCCTGACCCGGGCGCCGTTCGACGAAACCGCCCTGACGGTGCGTGCACTGCGATCCGACCCCGTCGGCGTGGTCCTGCGCGCCGACGATCCGCTGGCCCGCCGCGACCAGGTGCGGCCGGCCGAGCTGAGCGACCGCCGCTGGTTCCAGTTCCCGCAGGGCACCGACCCCGTCTGGCAGTCGTACTGGAACGGTGGCAGGCCGCGCGAGGGGCCAGTGGTGCGTGCCGTCCAGGAATGTCTGCAGGCCGTGCTGTGGAACGGCACGGTCGGCCTGGCCCCGCTCGGGCACGAACTGCCCGCTGAGTTCGCCCTGGTACCGCTGAGCGGCATGGCGCCGAGCCGCGTGGTGGCCGTGTGGAACGAAGGTGACACGAACCCGTTGATCCGGTCCTTCGTCGAGACGGCGACCGCCGCGTACCGGCACTGAGCAACATCGGCGGTGACGCTCAGCTCGGGAGAGCTGCCGTCGAGGTGCGAGCTGAAGGCCCGCCAGTCGAGGGATCGAACGCGTCCCGGCCGAATCGCGCGCAGCGTTGGTGAGTGCTTCGACTCCGCCTACCGTTGCGGGTCAGCGCAGTGCGGCCACCAGCGCATCGCTTGTCGAGCACCACACTTGACGCGCCTCGCTGAACCCTTGGCGCAGCAGCGTCTCGATGTGCCACCGGGTCGCGGTCGGGCGATCGCGTCGCGGTGGGTCGGTGCGGGGCTTTCGAGGATCGCCCAGCAGCGCGAAGCGTTCGGCTGCCGCCTCGGCGAGGTGCGGATCGCGGGCCGCCTCGCCCCACCAGCCGGCCCAGTCAAGGGATCCCTGTCCGCGCTGGTGAGTCTGTCGGTCGGTGTGCAGAGCCTGGAGGGCGGCGTTGATGCGGGGCGCGGACTCGTCCTTCATGTGGTCGGCGTTCAGGAAGACGCCGCCTTCGCGCAGCAGGCCGGCCAGGGTGGCGTACAGCCGGTCGAGCGGTTCGGTGTCGAGCCAGTGCAGAGCGGTGGCGGTGACCACGGCGTCGTACGACGTGTGCGGGAGGCGTGCGGTCCACGCGGCGTCGGTCAGGTCGGCCTCGACGAAGGAGACGCGCCCGTCCCCGGCGAAGTGGCCGCGGGCGATGGTCAGCAGGAGCGGATCGATGTCCACGCAGGTGACGTCGGCGTCGGGGAGGCGTCGCAGGAGCCGGTCGGAGATGCTGCCGGTGCCGCAGGCCAGGTCGAGGACGCGCGGTGTCCGGCCCGCCAGGGCCTCGACCGTGTCGACCATGACCCGGAAACGTTCCTCCCGGTCGGGCATGTACCACTCCTGCTGGCGGTCCCAACTGGATTGCCAGCTCTGCCAGTTGGACACGTGCTTCGCTGTCATGCGGGTGGTGCTTCCTCTCGCGGGACTCCGGGGCGGGGCGGGCCACTGCCGGTCGCTCGATGCGTACTGCTCGGGGGGTGTGTTCCCCACCGTACTGATCGACATGGTGTGCCGAGCCGCGAGAGTCGCGCAGGAGGCCTGATCCCGGGGCGAACGGTGACCGGGACGACCGGGTTCCGGCGGCCGGAGCCTCGTACGCCACAATGAGCACACAAGGCGATGGGGACCAGGAAGCCGGTGCGATTCCGGCGCGGTCCCGCCACTGTGACCGGGGAGCGAATCTCCTGCACGCCACTGTCCGCTGTCGCGGACGGGAAGGCGGAGGCGAGCGACGATCCGGAAGCCAGGAGACTGACCCGTCGCCGGTCTGACGTCAGGGGCGAGGACACCCCGGAGAGGATCGACTGTGACGACGCGTGCCCGGACGGAACCGGAGAGGCGGCCGGAACTCGGCAGACGAGGCGTGCTGGCCGCCGGCGGAGCCCTGGCGCTCGCCGCGTCCGGCCTGCTCACCGGCTGCGGCGGCGACGCGAAGGACGGGGGAGGGGGCGACCGGTTCCGCGCCGCGTTCACCTCGGGCGGTTCCCAGGAGACCCTGGACCCGCACGTCGCCCCGAACTTCGTCGACCAGGCCCGCGCCAAGGCCCTCTACGACACGCTCGGCACATACGCCGACGACATGTCGGTGCGGGGGCGGCTCGCGGAGTCCTGGGAGAGCGACGCTTCCGGTACCCGGTGGCGCGTACGACTGCGCGCGGCCCGGTTCCATGACGGGAAGCCGGTCACCGCCAAGGACGTTCTCTACAGTTACCGGCGCGCCGCCGACCCCGCTGTCGGCTCGCCCTCGCAGATGCTGCTCTCCGCGATCGACTTCACCGCGAGCACGGCTGACGGCGATCGGTCGGTCGTCCTCGTCCTCAAAGCGCCGAACTTCGAGTTCCCCACCGTGTTCGCCGGCCCCGGAACGGAGATCATCCCGGCCGGGACGACGGACTTCCGTAAGCCCGTCGGCTCCGGACCCTTCACCTACGTATCGTTCACGCCCGGTGGAACCGCCCGCTACCGGCGCTGGGCGGACCACTGGGACGGCGCCCCGCACATCGCCGAGCTGGAGATCGTCCCCGCGAACGAGGAGTCGGCGCGGCTCAACGCCCTGCTGTCCGGGCAGGTGCACTACGCGGCCGACATGGCCGGTGCCTTCGTGGAACGGCTGAAGAAGGACGGCTCGACGCGGCTGCTGACCGCCGAGCGCGCCACTGCCCAGCAGCTCCTGTTGCGCACCGGCCGTGCGCCGTTCGACGATCCACGGCTGATACGGGCCGTGCGGCTGGGGATCGACCGGGAGGCGCTGGTCCGTATCGCGCTGGCCGGACATGGCGAGACGGGCAACGACCTCTTCGGCATGGGCCTGCGCGGCTACCCCGAAGACCTCGAGCCCCGCACACGGGACGTCGCCGCGGCGCGGAAACTGGTGAAGGAAGCCGGCGCGGAAGGGCTGCACATCACCGTGGAGACCAGTTCGGTCGACGCGGCATGGGAACCCGCGGCCGACCTGATGACGCGGCACCTGCGGGAGATCGGGCTGAAGCTGACCGCCAACACCCGCGCGTCCAGCACGTACTTCAGCGAGATCAAGACCAAGGGCGTCGCCGCCTTCAACACCACCTCCACCCTGCCCGTCTCCGACTTCCTGCAGCAGCGGGTCCGGGGAGGGGCGGCCCGCAACCAGACCCAGTACGCCTCGAAGAAGTTCGACGCGCTGCTCGACCGGGCCCGTACCACCCGTGAGGAGAAGGACCGGCTCAGCCTGCTGGCCCGCGCCCAGAAGATCGCTCGCGCCGAGTCGGGACTTCTGGTGTGGGCGTTCTCGGACGCGAACGACGCCATCCGCCGGTCGGTCACCGGTCTGCGCGCGGCGCCGCCCAACTCGCACGACTGGGCCCGCTTCGACCGGGTCCGCCTCACCTGACGTGCGCGCCTACGTGCTGCGGCGCTCCTTGCTGGCACTCCTGCAGTGCCTGGTGGTGCTGGTCGCCGTGTTCGCCGTCGGAGCCCTCCTGCCCGGAGACACGGCTGACGTATTGCGCGGTGAACTCGGCACCCCCGAACAAGTGACGGCGCTGCGGCACCAGTTGGGCCTCGACGAACCGGCCTGGACCCGCTTCGGGCACTGGCTCGGCCACCTCTTCACCGGCGACCTGGGACACTCGCTGACGACCGGGCTGCCGGTCGGCGACGACATCGGCCGCCGTATCGGGGTGACGCTGCTCCTCGGCGGGCCGGCGCTGATCCTCGTCACCGTGCTGGCACCGCTGCTGGGAACCGTGTCGGGGCTGCGGGAAGGCAGCCGCCTCGACCGGGCCCTGAACACCGCCACGGTCCTGCTGCACGCCGTCCCCGAATTCGTGCTCGCGCTGCTGCTGGTCGCCTCGGTCTCGCTGGCGGCCGGACTGCTGCCCGCCACCGCCGTCGGCATGGACACCACCGCGCTGCTCGACCTGCCGTCCGTCCTGGTGCTTCCCGTGGTCGTCCTGACGGCCCGGCACCTGTGCGATCTGGCACGGCAGGTCCGCGCGGGAGTGGCGGGGGAGCGCCATGGCCCCGTGGCCGAACACCTGCGACTGCTGGGCGTACGGGAACGCACGGTGGTGCTCCGCCACGTACTGCCCAACGCGCTGGGCCCCGCCGCCCAGCAGTACGCCCGCTGCGTGGAAGGGCTGCTGGGCGGCGCCGTGGTGGTCGAAGCGGTCTTCGGATTCCGCGGCCTCGGCAACGGCTTCGTCGAAGCGGTGCAGAACCGAGATCTCCCGCAAGTGCAGACGTACGCCCTGTTGTTCGCCGGCACCGCGGTCGTGGTGAACCTCGTCGGTGACGTGGTCGCCCATCGACTCGCACCGCGACGGGAGGTCACCGCGTGACCCTGCCGACCGAGACCGCCGACACGCGCACGGATCGCGCGCGCCGTCCGTGGATCGCTCTGGTCCTCCTCGCGGTGCCGGTGTCGACGGCGCTGATCGGACCGTTTCTGGCGGGAGACACATCCCCGCAGGAGGACGCGCTGCCTTCGCAGCCGCCCGGCGCGGGGCATGCGCTCGGTACCGACGTCCTGGGACGCGACGTGCTGTCGCTCGTCCTGCACGGAGGCGCATCGGTACTGGGAAGCGCTCTGGGCGCGCTCCTGATCGGCCTGGTCGCGGGAGTGCCGCTGGGTCTGCTGGCCGCCGGGCCCAGCCGCAGGATCGACGAGACGGTGATGCGCGCCCTGGATCTGCTCCTCGCCTTCCCCGGTCTGCTGGTGCTGATGGCCCTGGCCGCGACGGGCCACCGTGACGGGTACTGGCTGGTGACCGTCGCCGGGTTGCTCCAGGTGCCGGCCGTGGCCCGCCTGGTCCGCGGAGCCGCCCTCGGACCGGCTCCCGCACGGTCGTCGAGGCACTGCGGATGCAGGGGCACGGCTGGGCCCATATCCATCTGCGGTACCTGGCGCGGGAGTTGGCGGCGCCGGTGGCCACCGACGCGGCCGGCCGGTTCGCCGTCGTGCTGTACCTCCTGGCGTCCGCGAACTTCCTCGGCCTGGGGCTGCCCGCGTCCTCACCGGACTGGGCGGTGCTCATCGAGCGCAACAGCGACGCGTTGTTCACCCAGCCCGCCGCGGTGCTGGTGCCCGCCGGTCTGCTGACGGCGCTGTGCGTAGGCAGCAATCTGCTCGTGGACCGCACCCTTGCCCGCAGGAGGAGACTCCGGTGACTGCGCACACCCCCGAACCGTTGCTGGAGATCCCGGAGATCTCCGCCTACGCGGACGGAGCACCGCGTCCCCTGCTGGACCAGGTCGCGCTGACCGTTCCGGCGGGAGCTGTGGTGGCCGTCGTCGGGCCGTCGGGCAGCGGCAAGACCACGCTCGGACTCGCGGCGCTCGGTGCTTCGCGCAGCGGCGTGGAGCTGGCGGGACACGTCCTGCTGTCGGGCACGGACCTCATGTCCCTGCCGCCCGCGCAACGGCGTGCCGCGCGGGCGGGACACACCGCCCACCTGCCCCAACACCCGGAGAGCGTCCTGGACCCGGTCCGCCGCACCGGCAACGCGCTCACCGAGCTGGCCGCTCTCGCACATGCCGGACGCGACGCGCGCAAAGCCGCGGCAAGCCAGGCGCTGGCACGGTGCGGCCTGGAGTGGGAAACCGTACGCCGCCGCTTCCCGCACCAGCTCTCCGGCGGACAGCAACAGCGTCTGGCACTCGCCTCCGCGCTGGTGACAGGCGCGCGCCTGCTGGTCCTGGACGAGCCGACGAGCGGCCTCGACCCGGCGCTCGCGCACGCTCTGGCGCGCACGGTGCGCGAACTCGCGGACGACGGGGCGGGGGTACTGCTGCTCAGCCACGACCTGCCGATGGTGCGCGCGACGGCCGACCACGTCATCGTCCTGGAGCGCGGTCGGGCCGTCGACGCCGGCCCCGTGGCGGACGTACTGGGCGCCATCGCCCCTGACGCGGACGCTGCGTCGCCATCCGGCACGGCTCCTGCCGTTGCTCGTCACCGGGCGACCGAGGGGCTCCTCGCGGCGGAGCGGCGCATCGGTGTGGGCCGAGTGACGGGACCGCGTGCCGAGACTCCGGCCGCGCGGAGCAGCGCCGGAGTGTGCGCCGAGGCGATCGTCGTGCGCCGCCGGTCCGCCGACCTCTTGGCCGGGCCGGTATCGATGGCCTTCCCACCCGGCAGCCGGACCTCGCTGATCGGTCCGTCCGGCTCGGGCAAGACGACGTTCGCCCGGGTCCTGGCAGGGCTGACGACACCGACCCTGGGCACGGTCCGGCACGGCGGCCTCCTGCTCCCCGGCCGCGTCGACCGTCGCTCGGCCGCACAGCGCCGCGTTGTCCAATACGTGCATCAGAGCAGCGCCGACACCTTCGAGGCGCACCGCTCGATCCTCGGCCAACTCTCCGATACGGCCCGGCTGTTGCGCGGCCTGCGCGAGACCACGGCTACCGACGAAGCCATCGAGGCAGCCACAGCACTGGGTCTCGACGAGGAACTGCTGCACCGAAACCCCGGCCGGCTCTCCGGCGGGCAGTTGCAACGGTGTGCGTTGGTCCGTGCGCTGACGGCACACCCGGCTCTCCTCGTGTGCGACGAGGTGACATCGGCGCTGGACACTGTCTCCCGTGAACGGGTGCTCGAAGCCCTGCCCCGCCTGCTCGCCCCTGCGCGGACGGCATTGCTGTTCATCAGCCACGACCTGCCTGCGGTGCGCCTGCTGACCGAGGAGGTCGTGATGTTCGAAGCCGGTCGCTGTGTGCGGCGCGGGCCTCTCGACGAAGTGCTGCCCCCGGCTTGGGCCGGCGGCGCCGTGGCCGAGGGCCATGAACGTACGGCGCTCATGACCTGGGGCCCTCAGTAGACTCATCCGCATGATCAGATCGTCCCGCGGCGACGCCGGCCCCGGGATGTGGCGGCATGAGGCCCGCACCGTGGTGCTCCGGGTCGGGGCGTTCCCGGAGCAGGCGGTAGCCCCCTTCGCCATCTTCGCCGGGCTGCAGATCCCCACGGTCCCCACCGAGTGGGTGCCGCACTCACATACCCGGCACGAACTGATCTGGGTCCGCGGGGGAACGCTGACGTCACGGGTGGCGGACCGCCGGACGACCGCTGCTCATCGCGGTTGCGGTCGCCACGGGGCTCGCCACGTTCGCGCTGATCGCCGTCTCGTCCTGGCGCGGCGGATTCATGCCCGACCGGGCTCCAGCGCACGTCGCGTACGGACGCCGGACGGATCGGTGCCCCGATCGACCCGGGCCGCCTCTCCCTGACCGCGATCCGGAGTGCGATCGGCCGACGGGAGCACGTGCTGCTCCTGGTCTCACTCGCCGGCATGCAAGGTTTCGACGTGCCGCACTGGGTGCTCTGCCACGGCGCCGTACCCGGCGCCGTGGCAGATGATCCCTGGGCCAACGCGGCAACGGGAGACACCTGGGTCGACGCCCATCTGCTGCCCGTCCCCGATGCGTCGCTCGACACGATGTCGATCCTGTCCTCGGACCGCCTCCGCGGCGCCGTGATCATCGGCAGCGCGCGGCAGCGCGACGCGTCCTCCTGAAGAACTGACGTCTGCTGGGCGGATTATGCAGTACTCGGGACGAGTGTGCCGGAGGTATCGCAAAGTGCAGAGGACAGTCATATGCCATCGGTAAGGTGATGGTCACCTGCCTTCAAGCGGACGGGATGGGTGGTGGGGGCCCGCGCCAGTGGGTTCCGGATCGATGGTCTCCTTGCCGGAGCAGAGCAGCTTTTGTGGCGTAGAACCTGCAGCGCAGCCTTGTGACCCGTACCCGGTGGTGACGGTGGACGCGGCCGGCGTCGTGCTGTCCCACAACGAGCAGGCCGTTGTTCTGTTGGCGCGGGTCGGCGTCGGCGTCGCGCTGGCCGATGTCGCGCCCGCATGGCTGATCGAGGCCCACCTGCGGCGTGTCAGCGGTGCGGAGGAGGAACTGCCGGCGTGGGCGGGCGGCCGGATCGGCGGGCAGCGCGTGAAGGCGCTTGCCGGGCCGCGCGTGCAGGACGCGGTGACCTGGTGGTTGGTCCATGACAGTGGTGCGCCGAGCGCCGCGCAGGAGTTGGCGCGCGAGCGGACGAGAGCCGGTCTGCTGCAGGAGTTCTCTTCCGAACTGTTCGCCTCGCTGAACGTCGAGCGCTGTACGGCGGTGACGGCGCGCCGGGCGGCGCAGCACTTGGCGGACGCGGCGGTCATCGTCGGGACGGGCGACGGACGCACTTTCCCTGTGACACTCTGCACCGCCGGTGGTCCGGTGGTGCAGGAGCGGATCGCCTTGGACCCCGAGCAACTCCCGGGCCTGGCAGAGGCGTTGCTGGGGCTTCCCGCGGTGTCCTCCCGCTGGATCGATCCCCGCCAGGTGCCGTCCTGGGCCATGCCCGACGATTTCGTGGACGCCGCCGCCGACCTCGGCTCGGTGGCGGTGGTGCCGTTGCCGGGGCACGGCGTTCCGGCCGGCTGCCTCATTCTGCTGCGCCACCGCCAGGAAGCGACGTTCACCCCCGACGAGGAGTCCTTCGCCCAGCTCTTCGCGGCACGCGCCGGCGCCGCCCTGTCCGTGGCCCGCAGTCACGCCCGCCAGGCGCACCTCACCGAAGTGCTGGTACGCGACCTGCTGCCGCCCGCCCTTGACCGGGTGCACGGCGTCTGCTTCTCCGGCCGATACCGTGCCTCGGCGGCAGGCGATCGCATCGGCGGCGACTTCTACGACCTGTACCCCCCTGACACACCGGAAGCCGAGATCGTCACGGTGCTGGGCGACGTCTGCGGCAAGGGGCTGGAAGCCGCGGTCACAGCAGGCAGGACTCGCCACGCACTGCAGGCTCTCGTACCGTTCGCCGCCGACCACACCCGCCTGCTGACCCTCCTCAACCGCGCTCTGCTGTCCTCGCACCGGACACCCTTCGTGACGCTGGTCCTGGCCACCGCGGTACGCCAGGACGCCCGGGTACGGCTACGCATCTCAAGTGCGGGCCATCCCGCTCCGCTCATCGTGCGCGCCACCGGCCATGTCGAAGAGACCCGGACCGGCGGCACCCTGATCGGCGCGTTCGCCGACCTCGAGTTCAGGACGGCCGAAGTCGCCTTGCAGCCGGGTGAGACCTGTCTGCTGTATTCCGACGGGATCACCGAAGCGCGCGGCGGCCCGCTGGGCAACGTGATGTTCAGCGAGGACAGGCTGCGCACCGTGCTGGCCCAGTGCGCCGGAATGCCGGCCGAGGTGGTCACCGAACGCGTGCAGATGGTGGTCGCCCAGTGGGTGGGGGACGGCCCGCACGACGACATGTCCGTTCTGGCGATCGGCGCGCCCCCGACAACCGTCCGACATCTGTGAACGAGCCCAACCGAGAAGGTGAACCGTGTGAACGGTGGCAAGAACACTGATTCCCTCGCCGAGCCGCGTGAGCAACTGTGGCAAGCGCTCGAGGAGTTCGACGAGATCCGCGCCGTCGCCGTCGTGCGTCGCGCGCTCGGCGCGGCCGAACCCGAGCAGGTGCCTGCCGTGCACACTTCGGCAGCCGAGGACATGCGGGCCGCGGGGGAGCGGGTCCTGCTCGAACTGATCGCACCGGCTCAGGAGCGGGTGGGTCTGGCCTGGGCGGCCAACGACATCACAGTGGCGCAGGAACACGCGGTGACGGCGATCAGCGAGCGGTGCATCGCAACGGTTGCCGACGCCACCGCCCCCGCTCTGTCCGGCACGTTCGTGGGCAGGGTCCTGGTGGCGTGTGTCGACGGCGAATGGCATGCCCTGCCCGCGCGTCTGGTCAGTGAGGTGCTGCGGCTGCGTGGCTGGCGTGTCGACTATCTCGGGGCGCAGGTCCCCACCGAGCATCTGGTCGCGCACGTGCACCGTACGCGTGCACAGGCGGTGTTGCTGTCCTCGTCCATCCCGACCCTCCTGCCCGGCGCCCACAATGCGATCGCTTCGTGTCAGGGTGCCGGCGTTCCGGTACTTGTCGGCGGAGCCGCGTTCGGTCCGCAGGGTCGCTATGCGCGATTGATGCAGGCCGAGTGGGCCAAGGACGCGCCCGGCGCGGCCACCCTGCTCGCGGAGGACCTGACGGGACCCGGAGCGCACGCCGCCCGCCTGCCCGATCTGGACCTGCCGCACCTGGGCGACCAGGAATACACCATGGTCCGCCGGACCAGGTTGCGATTGATCAAGCAGGCCCTTGCCGACGTCGAGGAGGGCTTTCCCGAGATGCGCCGGTACAGCGAGTATCAGCGGGAGCGCACCGTCGAGGACATCGACCACATCGTCAACTACCTTGCCGCCGCCCTCTACGTCGACGACTGGGGCCTGTTCACCAGGTTCGTCACGTGGACCGCGGACATCCTGGCAGCCCGGGACGTACCGCCGCGGTGCCTGCTCCCTGCTCTGGACTCGCTGCTGCATCAGCTGAAGGATTTCCCTCGAGCGAGCGGCATCCTCACCGCCGCCCGAAGCCTCCTCGTCCCTCCGAAGGGATGACCCGGCGACACGGAAGGGGCCCGCAGGAACACATCCTGCGGGCCCCTTCGCGCGGTCGGTGTCCGTGTCAGTGCGCGCCGTGGCGGACCGGCTTGGCGTTGACCAGGAGAGCCGCCGCGCAGCCGGCGAGGAGCATGGCGACGACCGCGTAGCCGATCGCGTGGGTGTAGCCGTGGACCACACCCGAGGCGATGACCTCCGCCTTCTTCGACGGGTCGGTCAGGTGGCTCGCGATGTACGTCGACGTCGCCGAGGTGGCGATGGTGTTCAGCAGCGCCGTGCCCAGCGAACCGCCGACCTGCTGCGAGGTGTTCACCATGGCCGAGGTGACGCCGGCGTCCTGCGGGCGCACACCGTGCGTGGCCGTGGAGAAGACCGGCATGAACGTCAGACCCATGCCGAGACCCATGATGAGCTCGGCCGGCAGGATGTGCGTCGCGTACGACGAGTCGACGTCGAGCTGGGTCAGGATCAGCAGACCGCACGCGGCGAGCAGCATGCCGGGCACCATCAGGGCGCGGGCCTGGACACGGGGCAGCAGGCGGGCGGAGATCTGCGTCGAACCGATGATGATCGCGACCGACATCGGCAGGAACGCGAGGCCCGTCCTGACCGGGGAGTACCCGAGGATGCCCTGCAAGTAGTAGGTCATGAACAGGAACAGGCCGAACATGCCGATCGTGGCGAGGCCCATCGTGAGGAAGCAGCCGGCGCGGTTGCGGTCGCGCAGGATGTGCAGCGGCAGCAGCGGCGACTTCGCCCGGCCCTGCCACAGGACGAACGCCACCAGCGCCACCACGCCGCCGACCAGCAGTGAGACGACGAGCGAGTCGCTCCAGCCGCGCGGCTCGGCCTCGGAGAAGCCGTACACGATGGCGACCAGACCGCCGCAGCCCAGAATCACGCCGGGCACGTCGAGTCGGACGTCCTTGTGGCCGGGGCGGTCGTGCAGCAGGATCCTGGCGCCGATGACCGCGACGATCGCGATCGGGATGTTCACGTACAGGCACCAGCGCCAGTTCAGGTACGAGGTGAGGATGCCGCCGAGCAGCAGACCGACGGCGCCGCCCGCGCCGGCCAGCGCGCCGTAGATGCCGAACGCCTTGCCGCGCTCGCGCGGGTCGGTGAACGTCGTCGTCATCAGGGACAGCGCGGACGGGGCGAGGAGCGCGCCGAAGACGCCTTGCGCGGCGCGGGCGGTGAAGAGCATGCCGGATCCGGTCGCGGCGCCGCCGACCGCGGACGCGAGGGCGAAGCCGACCAGGCCGATCATGAAGGTGCGCTTACGGCCGACGAGGTCGGCGACGCGGCCGCCGAGCAGCAGCAGGCCGCCGAAGGCCAGGGTGTAGGCGGTGATGACCCACTGGCGGTTGCCGTCCGACATGCCGAGGTCGGTCTGGGCGGACGGTAGCGCGATGTTCACGATGGTCGCGTCGAGCACCACCATGAGCTGGGCCAGGGCGATGATGACCAGGCCCCACCAGCGCCGGGGGTCGGGTGCCTCCACCGCGTCGGGGGAGTGGGAGCCCGGCGCCGTGCGCGTGGCGCCGGTGGATATGGAGTCGCTCATGTCGAGGACGTCGCTTCCTTGCTGAGTGTGTGCTGTGCGCTGCGCGGTGCGGGCCGGAGCCGGGCGCCGTGCAGCGGCGGGACGGGGCCACAGGCACAGAGATCGGTGCATAAGTGCCGGGCCGGGACGTCGGTGTCCCGGCGAGGTGACTGTGTGGCCAGAGTGTGCCGGTTCGTACCCAGAGTGTGCTGGTACGGAAAAGTCGTGCGTCCGAGAAATCGTCAGCAGTGCTGATTATCAGATTGAGGATACGCTATCAGGCATGACGGACGAAGCCGGACTGGCCGACCTGCTCACCCAACGGCTCGGTTACCTGATGAAGCACGCGTATCTGCGCCTGGCCGACCTGCTGGGCGCGGCTCTCGCCCCGTACGACGTGCATCCCAAGGAGCTGGGCGTGCTCTCCGTGATCGGGGCGGACGGCGCCGAGCGGTCCCAGAACGAGCTGGCATCGGAGATCGGCATGGACCGCACCACGATGGTCTCCGTCATCGACGCGCTGGAGGGCAAGGGCCTCGTCGAGCGTCACCGCAGCGTCCGGGACCGCCGCCGGAACGTGGTGACACTCACCGAAACCGGCATCACCTGTCTGCGGGAGGCCGACCGGGCCCGCGTCGAGGCCGAGGCGGCGTTCCTCGCGCCGCTCGACGAGGACACCGCGGGGCAGCTGACCGCGGCCCTGCGCACCCTGTACGACGCCCACGCGACGGGCTCCGCACCCGCGCGGACTGCCGTACCCGGGCAGGACGTCGCCGTCTGCCCCGGTGATCGGCCGGGCAGCGCGACGCCGCGGCCGAAGGACTAGACGGGGCGGGGGCGGTCGGGCCGGACCGGCCCGCTCCATGGACCGGGTCCGGGTGGACCGAGTCACCGTCTTGCGAGGATCTGAATTCCCCTCGACTCATGTCCACTCATGGTGGTGACCGTGATGTCCCGGGTGTCGAGTTCTTCGAACGCGGAGAGCAGGAAGGGGAACCACGAGCGGGGGTGGTGGCGGAAGACCGCTCCGTCGTCCGTTTCGAAGACGCCGTAATGGTCGTAGTGGCTGGCGCAGCGGTCGTAACGGACGCGGTTGCGTTCGTCGTCCTGCAGCAAGAAGTCGCTGACGTACAAGATTCCGCCCGGCTCGAGGACCCGGTGGAGCTCCGCGATCACTCCGCGCTGAGCTTCTTCGCCGGGGATGCACGTCAGCAGGGCGAAGAGCACCACCGCGTCGAAGGCGGCATCCGGGTACGGAGAGAGCGGTGGCGCGTCCAAGACGCCGAAGCGCACGGTGGGATGGAGGAGGCCCGCTCGCTCGATCATTGCGGGCGAGGTGTCGACGCCCGTGAGGTTGTCGAAGCGCTGCTGTTCGAGCTCTTGCAAAGTGCGGCCGTAGCCACATCCGTAGTCGAGGATCGCGGAGTGCCTGCTGATCCCGTCGAGCCATGGCAGGTGCAGCGGGTGGGTGAACGTCTTCGTGGCCGCGGCAGCATCCCAGTAGGGAATCTGGCTGTCGAGTTCTGACATGGCAGTTGCCTCCTCGGACGGTCAGGCTAGCCGGTCCGCGAGCCGTCCGACGCAGTCGTCCCCTCCGGTGAGCGGCGCAGGCTCAGTGCCCGTAGCGCGAGTTGCATCTCGAACTGCGTGGTCGGATCGCGCAGTTGCTTACCGAAGACCTCCTCCAGCTGGCGCAGCCGGTAGCGGACGGTCTGGGGGTGCACGGCCAGGCGCTGGGCGACCTCGCTCGCATTGCGGGCGCAGCTCAGCCAGCACAGCAGGGTCTCGGCCAGTCGTTCACGCTGCGGGGACCGTACGGCGTCGAGCGGGCCGAGGTGCTGGCGGGCGAGGGCGTCGACGAGGTCCTCGTCGCGGAAGAGCAGCAGGGTGGCCAGGTGTTCGGTGCAGCGGACGAGACCGGTGGCGGGCAGCGCGCCACGGCGCACGAGGTCGAGCGCGTCGCGGGCCCACCGCAGGGAGCGAGCGCCCTCGTCGAGTGCGACCGTCGGCCCGAGCGCGGCTCGCAGGCCCCGTAACGCCCCGGTGATGGCCCTCTCTCGTCCGGGGCCCCCTGGGTCGGGCACGACGATGACGCCGGACTGCCCCTCGAACCGGGCGAGGAACTCGGGCGGCACGATGGGGCGGACCGTCTCGCCCTTCCCGGTGCCTTCGGCGGCGACGAGAGCGATCTCGCGGGGTACCGGCCACTGTGCGGTGTGCGCGAGGTCGGCGACCGCCTCCGGGGAGACCGGCGGGTCGGCGGTGAGCAGGTCGATCAACCGGCCGCGGCGCTGCTGGAGTTCACCGACGGCGTGCAGCCGCGCCTCGGTGTATCCGGCGGTGGTGGCGGCCGCCATCTCGTCGAGGTGCAGGAACATGGCCTCGCCGAACGCTACGAGGACGTGCGGCGGGAGCCGGTCGGCCCGGACCAGTTCGCTGACCCGGCGCCAGGTGACGCGGGCGCCCAGCCGCAGAGCCGCCTGGAACGAGTCGAGGCTGCGACCCTCGTCGGCCTCGCCCCTGCCGATGCGCTGGTACGTCGCCTTGACGTCCTCCCAGTCGGTCTCGGAGTCGGCGACGCGGGCGAGGAACCCCTCCAGGGCCTGCTCGACGCCGCGGTGCACGACGTGCATGTACGTATCGTCCATCGGCCGGGCGTACTCGGCGATCCCGGTTCTGATGGCCCGTACGACCTCGTCGGTGAGGTCGCCGAGGAACGGCCTTAGCTGAGCGTGGAGTTCGGCGGGAAACGACCGGAACGCGGCCCCGTTGGCGGGGAGTTCGGTCGTCGTGCGGGCTCCGTCGGCCATGGGGCTCCCTCTGTGCGTGGGGACATCAGGGGCTCGGCGACGATACTGCCGGGCCGGGGGCGGCGCCTCATCATCGGCGTACAGTCTCGGCGGTGGTCCCTGTCAGTGGAGTGACAACGCGCCTACGTGTCCAGGTCGTTCGGGCGTTTCAGCGGTGACCCTTGTCACTGGAGTGACAACCCGGCGACGAGTCCTGCGCGTACGCGCACAAGTGGTGACGATGTGTCATGCCCCACGATCCGTGCATGACGGACCTGTTCGCGCGGCGGCCCGCGGCGCAGCCCTGGTTGCGCATCTACGCTCCCGGCGTGCCCCGAGAAGTACCGATACCCCCGGTCACGCTGGTGGACCTGCTCGACGGCGCGGCCCGTCGGTTCCGGTTCCGCGCCGCGCTCTCCTGGCAGGGGCGCCGGACGGGTTTCCGCACCCTGCGGCGGGCGGCGGTCCGGCTCGCCACGGCGCTCGACCGGCTCGGGGTGCGCCGTGGCGACCGAGTGGCGGTGCTGCTCCCCGATTGTCCGGAACTGGTGGTGATGTGTCATGCGGTGTGGCGGCTCGGGGCAGTGGTCGTGCCCGGGGACCCGGCGGACCCCGGGCGGGCGGTGGCGGGAGCCGTGGTCGCCGTCGTGCCGCGGGGGAGAGGGCCGGAGGTGGCGCGGGTGGCGCGGGCCGGGAGGTACGCGGCGCTGTCCGCGGTCGTGACCGTGGCCGTCGAGGTGACCGCGGCACGGCGGCGTGGGCCCGCGCCCGCGTCGGCGAGCCGGACCACCTCGGTGCGCGGCCCGGGAACCGATCCCCGAAAGCCGCGGGAGGCCGAGATGCCGCGGGAGGCCGAGATGCCGGGGGAGACCGAAGCGCCGGGGGAGACCGCGTTGCCGTCAAAGGCGGCGACGCTCGTGGCCTACCGTGACCTGGACCGGTACCCGGGGCGCGGGTGGAGCGGCGCTGCGGGCCGGAGCCGGGCCGGCCGTCCGCTTCCTGAGGACGTCGCCGTCGTCGTGCCCCGCCGTGACGGCGCCTCCCTGACGCTCCGGCACCGTCATCTCGTCGCGGCGGCCCACCAGATCCGCTCCTGGTATCCGGAGTCGGCGGAGCGGCGCGTACGGCTGTTGTCGCTGGTGCCGTTGCGCGAGCCGCGCGGTCTCGCTCTCGGCGTCGCGGCGGCCGCGCTCACCGGGGCCTGCACCGTACTGGTGCCCGACGGCGATCCCGTGACGGTGCTGCGGGCCGCACGGCGCGCCGCGCCGACCGTCCTCACTGCGGCACCCGCCTGGTTGCGCCTGCTCATGGAGCGGCCCGCCCATGAGCGGGAGGCGCTCGCCACGGTGCGCACCGTCGTCACGGGCCCGCTGGACGCCGTCACCGGCGAGCAGCTGAGGGCGGCCCTGGATGCCCGCATCGTCGAGGCGTACGGGTCCTGCGCCGCAGCCGGGGTGGCGCTCGCCAACCCGGCCACGGCCGACGCCCGTTCGGGCACGGTCGGGGTCCCGCTGCCCGGCACGGAGGCGCGGATCGGCGTGGAAGGGGCGCTCGCGGCGGAGGCGCTGCCCGGTGACGCGGGCGAACTGCTGCTGCGCGGGCCGCAAGTCGGCGAGAGCCCAGGCCTGTTGCCGGGCGGATGGCTGCGTACGGGACGGCTCGCGGTGTGCGGACCCGACGGGTACGTCACCTTGCTCGGCCCGCGCGACGCCGATGACGACCCGGGCGGCGCAGCGCGACGGCGGTGATCACGGCGCCCAGGAACACGCACCCGGCGGCCAGCCGCAGACCGGTGTCGTACCCGTCGAGGAACGCCGTGCGCGGATCGGCGCCGTCGTGCAGCGCGACGCGTTCGGTGCGGGTGAGCACGATGCCGACGACGACGACCCCGAACACGCCGCTGATCTCGCGTGCCGCGCTCACCAGGCCGGACGCCGTACCGGTGCGGGTGGCGGGGACGCTGTCAACGGATCGTACGGTCAGCGGCGTGGTCAGCGAGGAGCCGACGCCGATGAGTACGAGGCCGGGCTGCAGGTCGGCGCAGGAGGCGCCGGCCCCTACCCGTGAGACGAGCAGCAGGCCCGCCGCGACGAGCGCGAGGCCGGCGGCGATGGAGCGGTGGGCGCCGACGAGCCGGGCGGCCCGTTCGGCGAACGGCGTGCACAGCAGGAGCGCACCGGCCAGCGGCAGAAACGCGAGGCCTGCCTTGACCGGCGAGAAGCCGAGGACCTGCTGGAGGTAGAGGGCGGTGAAGAAGAACACGCCGTTCACGCCCACGCCCCAGAGCATCTGCGCGACGACCCCGCCGACGAGGAACCGGTCGCGCAGCATCCGCAGATCCACCAGCGGCAGGAAGGTCCGCGCCTCGACCACCAGGAACGCCAGACCTGTCGCCGCGGCCAGGCCCAGGCACACGGGGACGGGCGGCGTGCTGAAGGTGTCCTCACCGCCCCTCACCAGGGCGTAGGTGAGGAGGAACAGGGCGAGGGCCGACAGGGCGACCCCGGGCAGGTCGAGGAGTGCGGGCAGGCCCGCGGCGCGGCGCCGGCCGGCGGCCGGGACGGCGGGCACGAGCAGCAGCGCGAACGTCCCGAAAGGAACGTTGAGCAGGAACACCCAGCTCCAGCCCCAGTGTTCGGTGACGAGTCCGCCGATGACGGGGCCGAGCGCGAGGGCGACGGCGAGGGAGGCCGTCCACAGTCCGACGGCGGTGGAGCGGCGCCGCCGCGGCAGGTCCGCGGCGACGACCGCGAGGGACGCGGGGATGACGAGCGCGGCTCCGGCGCCCTGCACGGTGCGGGCCACGACGAGTGCGGTGCCACTGCCGGCCAGGGCGGCCGCGGCGGAGGCGAGCGTGAAGACGACGAGGCCCGCGGCGAGGACGGAGCGGCGTCCGATGAGGTCGGTGAGACGTCCTCCGGCGAGCAGCAGCGCCCCGAAGGACAGGACGTAGCTGGTCGCCACCCACTCCAAGTCGGCCACGCTCAGGCCCAGTTCGTCCTGCACGGTGGGCAGGGCGACGTTGATGACGGTGTTGTCGAGCGTGGTCAGGAATCCGGCCAGGGATACCAGAGTCAGGAGCGCAGACAGTCTTCCCCGATGCATGGCCCCGCCCCCTCCGCTGATTTCTCAGATCGTCTCGGTCGTCTTGGTCGTCTCACTGGCCTTTTCCTCACCGGATTGTGCGTGCGCGGACGGGGTGGGCTCTGCTGCGCGGACTGCCGATTCCCCCCGTCCGCGTTGTCACCTCGCTGACAGTCCGTCTCGGACGAACTGTCAGCGCCTCCTCTTTCTCAGGCGTCCCACGGCGGCGGAACCTTGGGCCTTGCCCGCACTGGCCGTCACCACCGCCCATGGCCACTGTCCGTCACTCAGGGGAGCAGCCGAGATGACCGAGATGATCGAGACGACGACGTTCGAGCACGCGCCGCTCCTGACCGACCGGCTGCGGCAGTGGGCCGGGGAGAGTGCCCACCAGCGGGCCTTCACGTTCGTCGACTTCCCCGAACCGCACTCTCCAGGAGTGCACCGCAGTCTGGGCTGGCGAGGCCTCGACACCCGGGCCCGTGCGGTCGCCGGGCACCTGGTGCGTACGGTCCGGCCCGGCGACCGGGTCGCACTCCTGTTGCCGCAAGGCCTGGACTACGCGGTCGCGTTCCTCGGCTGCCTGTACGCCGGAGTGATCGCGGTGCCGCTGTTCACGCCCGAACTGCCGGGCCACGACGGGAGGTTGACGGCGGTCCTCGACGACTGCGAGCCGTCATGCCTGCTGTCCGACGAGGCGTCGCGGGTGTCGGTGCAGGCCTTCACGGGCGGCCGGCTGCCCGTGCTCGCGGTGGATGCGCTGCCGCATGTGGCGCCCGCGACGGAGCTGCCCCGGCCCGCGCCGGACGACGTGGCGTACCTGCAGTACACGTCCGGCTCCACCCGTAGCCCGTCGGGAGTGATGGTGACGCACGCGAACGTCGTCGCCAACGCGCGGCAGGCGGTCACCGCGTTCGACATCGGACGTGGACGGAACACGTCGGTGGGCTGGCTGCCGCTCTTCCACGACATGGGGCTCGTACTGAGCGTGGCCGCGCCGGTGTACGCCGGGTTCCCGTCCGTGCTGCTCGATCCCGTGGCGTTCCTGGAACGGCCCGTGCGCTGGCTCCGGCTGCTCGGCGGTTACCCGGGGACGATCAGCGCGGCGCCCAACTTCGCCTACGACTACTGCGTCACCCGCGCCGACGCGGACGAGACGGCCGGGTTGCGCCTCGACCGGGTCGCGGCGCTGCTCAACGGGAGCGAGCCGGTGCGGCCCGCCACGCTGGAGCGGTTCCTCCACACGTTCGGCGGGGCCGGGCTCGGCGCGCAGGCGCTGTGTCCGGCCTATGGGCTCGCCGAGGCGACCGTGTTCGTGACGGCCGACCCGCGCGACCGGCCCACGGCGGCCGTGGAGTGCGACGCCGCTGCCCTCGCGGCCGGCCTGATCGAGGAGCGCCCGGGCGCGACCGCACGGCTCGCCGACTGCGGACGGCCGGTCGGGCAGGACGTACGGATCGCCGCCCCTCGGACGGGGGCGGTGCTCGACGAGGGGCGGGTCGGCGAGATCCAGGTGCGGGGACCGAATATCGGCGCCGGGTACTGGAAGCAGCCAGAGCGCACTGCCGAGACGTTCCGTGACGGGTGGCTGCGCACCGGTGATCTGGGGGCGCTGCGCCAGGGGCGGCTCCTGGTGACCGGGCGGCTCAAGGATCTGATCGTGGTGGACGGCCGCAACCACTATCCGCAGGACGTCGAGGAGACGGTGCAGTCGGCGGTGGACCTGGTCCGCACGGACCGGCTCGCCGCGTTCCTCGTGCCGCGCGGCGCCGATCCGCTCCTCGCCCCGTGCGGCGACGGCGCGCGGGACGAGGAGCTCGTGGTGGTGGCCGAGACACAGCGCGGCGCCGCACCCGACGGGGCGGCGGTGCGCGACGCCAAGGTCGCCGCCCGCGGGGCGATCGCCACCCGGCACGGGCTGCGCCTGGCCGAACTGGTCCTGGTACCGGCGGGGACAGTGCCGCGGACGTCGAGCGGGAAGGTCGCGCGGGCGGCATGCCGGGAACGGTTCCTCTCCGGTGCGCTGCACACGGAGGCATTGCGATGAGTGCCGCGCAGCGGATACGGGAGGCGCTGTGATGAGTGCCGCGCGGCGCATACGGAAGGTACTGCGATGAGTGCCGTGCAGCGGATACGGGAGGCGCTGTGATGAGCGCCGCGCAGCGTGTGCAGGAGGTGCCGTGTTGAGTACCGCGCAGCGCATCCGTGAGGTGCTCGTCGACCGGCTCGGCGAGTGGTACGGGGTGTCGCCCGACGAGGTGACCGACGACAGGCCGCTCGCCGAACTGGGCCTCACCTCGAGGGACGCCGTCGCGCTGACGGCACTGCTCGGCGAGGTCACGGGGCGCCGGTTGCCCGCGACCCTGCTGTGGGAGACGCCGACCCCGGGCGCGCTCGTGACGGCCCTCACAGCGGACGAGGTAGGTGAACCCGGGCCCAACTCGCCTTCTCCACAGGCACGTTCGGCTGTCGCCGTGATCGGGATCGGCTGCCGTTTCCCGGGTGGGGTGGACTCCCCGGCAGCGTACTGGCGGCTGCTCAGCGAAGGCCGGGACGCTGTCGGGTCGGTGCCCGACGGGCGCTGGGAACAGTTCGTGCCGTCCGGGTCCGAACTGCCCGCCGACCTCAGCCGGCACGGCGCCTTCCTGGACGGGCTTGCCGCATTCGACGCCGAGTTCTTCGGCATCGCCGCCGACGAGGCCGTCGCCCTCGACCCGCAGCAGCGGCTGCTCCTGGAGGTGACGCGGGAGGCCCTGGACCACGCGGCGCTGCCCGCGCCCTCTCTCGCAGGGAGGCGGGCGGGGGTGTTCGTCGGCATCAGTGGCACCGAGTACGTGCATCTCACCGCCGCACGGCCGGAGTCGGTGACCCCGTGGACCGCGCCCGGGGGTGCGCTGAGTGTCGCCGCGGGCCGCCTCTCGTATGTGTTCGACCTGCGCGGTCCGAGCCTCGCCGTGGACACGGCCTGCTCGTCCTCGCTGGTCGCCGTGGACCACGCGGTGCGCAGTCTGGCGGACGGCACGTCCGACGTGGCGCTCGCGGCGGGCGTCAACGTGCTGCTCTCGCCGGCCGTGACGCTCGGCTTCCAGCGGGCCGGTGCGCTGGCCGGGGACGGGCGGTGCAAGGCGTTCGACGCGGCGGCCGACGGCATGGTGCGCGGGGAGGGCTGCGGCGTCGTCGTCCTCAAGCGGCTCGCCGACGCCGAGCGGGACGGTGACCGGATCCTCGCGGTCGTCACGGGAACAGCGGTGAGCTCCGACGGCCGCTCGAACGGGCTCACCGCGCCCAACGCGTCCGCGCAGCGCTCTCTGCTGAAGCAAGTGCACGCAACAGGCGGCCAGTTGCTCGACTACGTGGAAGCGCACGGTACCGGCACCCCGCTCGGCGACCCCATCGAGGCGGGCGCGCTCGGTGCCGTCCTCGGCCGCGGCCGTTCTCCCGAACAGCCGTTGCTGCTCGGCTCGGTGAAGACGAACCTCGGCCACCTGGAAGCGGCCGCAGGGATCGCCGGACTGATCAAGACGGTCCTCGCCCTGCACCACGACGAACTGCCGCCCCAGCTCCACTTCACGGCACCGGGACCGCACGTCGACCTCGACCAACTCGGCCTGCGCGTCGTCACCTCCGCGGAGCCCTGGCCGCGCTACTCGGGCGCGGCGACGGCGGGCGTCTCGGCGTTCGGCTTCGGCGGCACGAACGCGCATGTCGCCCTCACCGAGTACCGAGCGCCGACGCCCGGCCCCGATATCCGACCGGTGACGTCCGGCCCCGATACCCGACCGGTGACGTCCGGCGGCGCGGGCGACACCGGCCAGCCCTCGGTGATCCTGCTCGACGCGCCCACCGACACCCGGCTCCGCGCCCAGGCAGGCGCGCTGGCCCACTGGCTCGACTCCCCGGCGAGCCGCGGCGTACAACTGACGGACGTGGCACGGACCTTGGCGGGCCGTACCGGACGCGGCCGCCGATGCGCCGCCGTCGTCAGCCGGGACCTGCCGGCCGCAACGACCGCCCTGCACCGTCTCGCCACGGGCGCACCGGACACCCACCTGATCACCGCCGACCGGGCCCGGCTCACCACCGGCGCCCCAGGACCTGTCTGGGTGTTCTCCGGGTACGGGTCGCAGTGGCCCGGCATGGGACGGGCACTCCTCGCCGCCGAGCCGGTGTTCGCGGCCACCGTCGACCGGCTCGAACCCGTGCTGCGCGAACACACCGGCATCTCACTGCGCGCCGCCCTGGAGCCCGACGCCGACCTGTCTTCCCTCACCGTCGTCATGCCGGTCCTGTACGGCCTCCAGGTCGCGCTCGCCGAACTGTGGCGGTCCTACGGTGTGGAGCCCTCGGCGATCATCGGTCACTCCTTGGGCGAGATCGCGGGGGCCGTCGCGGCGGGCGCCCTTGATCCGTCGACCGGGGCGCGCATCGTCGCGGTGCGCTCCCGCCTCCTGGCCACCCTGAGCGGCGGCACGATGGCCGTCGTCGACCTCCCGGCCGCGGACATCGCCCTGCCCGCACGGGAGTTGCCGTCCCTGAACGTCGCGGTGCACGCCTCGCCCGCGCAGTGTGTGGTGACGGGCTCGACCGCCGATGTGGAAGCGCTCGTCGCCCGGGTCACCGCCGACGGCGGCTTCGCGCGGGCGATGCCGGTGACCGCGGCGGGCCACTCGCCGGACGTCGAGCCGCTGCTCGACGAGTTCGCGTGGGAACTCGGCACGGTCCGGCACGCGGAGCCCGAGTGCAGGCGCTACTCGACGGTCCTCGACGACCCGCGGGCCGGTGACCCGTACGACACGGCGTACTGGCTGGCGAATGTGCGGCGCCCTGTCCGGTTCGAGCAGGCGGTACGGGCAGCGGCCGAGGACGGGCACCGCGTCTTCGTCGAAGTCGCCCCGCACGCCACGCAGTTGCATCCTCTCGTCCGGACGCTGGAGGGGGCGGGAGTGGACCGCCCGCTGGTGTTGCCGACTTTGCGGCGCGGCACCGATGACGCGCTGACGTTGCGCTCGTCGCTCGCCTCGCTCCTGGTGCACGGCGTGCGGGTGCCCGCGGCGCGCGAGACGCTGCACCCGCGCGGCCGGATCATGGACGTCCCCTCGCCCCCGTGGCAGCACCGCCGCTTCTGGGCGGGCGAGACACCCGAGGCACCTGAAGCGGCACCGGCCACGGAAGCGGCACCGGCCACGGCGGCCACGCCGCTCGACCGGTTGCGGGCCGTGGTGGCGGGCGTCATGGGCTTCGGCCCCGACCGGCTCGACCCGGACGTCCCGCTGACGGAGCTCGGCCTCGACTCACTCACGGCTGTCCGCATCCGGACAGCCGTGGAGCGGGAGTTCGGCATGGCGCCGGAGCCGGGTGTACTGCTGCGCCAGGGCACCCTGCGGGGAGTGGCGGCGCTCGTCGACGGCGTGGACGATGTCTCCGACGCGGCCGGTGTATCCGACGCGGCCGGTGTATCCGACGTAACCGGTGCATCCAGTGCATCTGACGGAGCCGACGCATCCGTTCCGCCCGCGGTCGCGCGCCCCTCCCTCGCTCATCCCCCGGAGCCGTCCTTCGGCGCACCGGGAATCCTGCGGTCGTTCCCCGGCGGCGGCCCTCGCACCCCGGTGTTCCTCGCGCATGCCGCCGGCGGCTCCTCCGACGTGTACGGGCGTCTCGCCGCTCAACTGGACGGTGACCGGCCGGTGTTCGGGTTCGACCGACTCGAGCGGCCGGACGACGTGCCGGGTCGCGCCACCGAGTTCGCCCACCGCATCCGCCTGCTGCGGCCCGACGGTCCCTGGGTGCTGGGCGGATGGTCGTACGGCGGTCTCGTCGCCCAGGAAGCGGCGCGGCTCCTTTCACCGCACGGGGAGGTCACCACGCTCGTCCTCATCGACTCGGTGCTCCCGCTGCCCGCCCCGCCCACGGGCAGCCCGGCCGACGAGGCCCGGCGCCGCTTCACGAATTTCGCGACGTACATCCGGACCACCTACGAAGCTGAACTTGCCCTGCCCTACGAGAAATTGGGCGGCCTGGACGACGGCGCGCAAGTCGATCTCGTCCTCGAACTCCTGGAGCAGGCCGTCGATCTGCCCACCGCCGTCCTCGCCCACCAGCGCACCTCCTACCTGGATCTGCGCAGCGGGGAGCGTCACACACCAGGCCGCTACGACGGCCGGACCCTTCTCTACCGGGCGACGCGACCGGCGCCCCACACGGTCCGCGACCTCCGCTACGAGCGCACCGAGGCGGCTCTCGGCTGGGACGCGCACTGCACCGATCTCACCGTGACGTCGCTTCCCGGCCACCACCTGGCCCTGCTCGACCCTCCGGTGGTGGACGTCCTGGCCGCCGAACTGACACGCGCCGTCGCACCCAACTGAGCATCCTCCCAGCCGAGCACCCAACGGAGCACCCTCGCTGAGCACTTGGAGCCCACATGCCCGCACGCCGCCACCGCAGACCCGCCCGCACCCGTCTCGCCGCCTACGCCGCCACATCCGCGCTCCTCGCCACCGGAGGCGCGCTCGGGACGGCCTCCGCACAGGGCGCGTCCACCTCGTCCATCTCGTCCATCTCGTCCACCTTGTCCGCCGGGCAAGCCGTGCCCGTGGCCGACGGAGCACGGATCGCCGACGGAGCACGGATCGTGGCGCGGAACTGGCTCGACGCGCGGACCGTCGACCTCACGGTGCGGTCCCCGGCCGTGGGCGCCGACGTCCCGGTCCGCGTCCTCCTCCCCACCTCGTACGCCCAGGCGCCCGACCGGGAACGGCCCGTGCTCTACCTCCTCCAGGGCGCGCACGACGACTACACATCCTGGACCCGGGAGACGGACGTCGAGTCCTTCCTGGCCGGGCAGGACGTCATCACCGTCATGCCGTCGTCGGGCGCGACCGGCATCCCCACGGACTGGTGGAACCTCGGCCGCCGCACACCCGACTACGAGACGTTCCAGGTCGACGAGGTGATGCGGTTGCTGCGCGAGGAGTTCCACGCGGGGGAGCGGCGAGCCGTCGCCGGGGTGTCCACGGGCGGCTACGGCGCGCTCGCCTTCGCCGCGCGCAGGCCCGGCTCCTTCGCGGCCGCGGCGTCGTACAGCGGGATCCTCGACACGACGGCACTGGGCATGGTCACCGTCGTCAACGCGATCGTCGCCCGTGAACTCCAACTGCCCGGATTCCTGTGGGGCGACCCCCTCCTCCAGCGTGCGAACTGGACCGCGCACAATCCGTACGCTCTCGCCGAGCATCTCAAGGGCACACGCCTGTACGTCTCGCAGGGCAGCGGCATACCCAGTACCGACTACGGCAATCTCCAAGGTGCCTTCCTGGAGGGCACGTTGTACGGGCAGGCGCGGAAGTTCACCGACCGTCTCGCAGCCGTCGGCGTACCCGCGCAGACGCACCTGTACCAGGGCGGGTCGCACGCCTGGTCGTCCTGGCAGGGCGAGTTCAAGGCGTCCTGGCCGACGCTCGCCGCAGGACTCGGGCTCCCCACGAGTTGACCACCGCCCGCCTTTCGCAAGCCCGCCCCTCTCACAACCGTCCTCTCAGGCCCATCCCCTCAACCCCGCCTCCTCATGTCCGAAAGGAAAGCCATGGAAGCCGATCCCCTCGCCGCGGCCGTGGTGGCCGACGCCCCAGCGGCCACCCTTGCCGAACTCCCCATACCTCGGCACTACTTGGCGGCCCATCTGCGTGCCGAGGACCAGGACACCTTCCGCGGTGTCGACGACAAGGACGTACGCAAGTCGATCCATGTCGGCACGGTGCCGATGCCCGATCTCGCCCCGGACGAGGTCCTCGTCGCGGTCCTCGCGAGCGGCATCAACCACAACACCGTGTGGTCGGCGATGTTCGAGCCGGTGCCGACCTTCTCCTTCCTGCGCCGATTCGGCAGCGAGGGCGGCTGGGCGGCGCGGCACGACGCCCCGCAGCACGTCATCGGCTCGGACGCGGCGGGCGTCGTCGTGCGCGCGGGCGCGGGCGTACGGCGGTGGCGGATCGGCGACCGGGTCGTGGTCTCTCCCGTGTACGTCGATGACGAGGACCCGGCGACGCACGCGGACGGCATGATGAGCCCCTCCCAGCTGGCCTGGGGGTTCGAGACGAACTTCGGCGGCCTCGCCCACTACTGCGTCGCCCGCGCGAGTCAACTCCTCCCGAAACTTGCCCACTTGACGTGGGAGGAGGCGGCGAGCAATCCCCTGTGCGCGGGCACCGCGTACCGGATGCTCGTCAGCGACCGGGGCGCCCGGATGAAGCAGGGCGACGTCGTGCTGATCTGGGGGGCCGCGGGCGGTCTCGGCGCGTACGCGGCGCAACTCGTGCGCGGCGGCGGCGGGATAGCGGTCGGTGTGGTCGGCGGCGAGGAGAAGGCGCGCGCGGCACGGGAGTTCGGGTGCCATGCCGTCATCGACCGGCGCGAGATCGGCCTGGACGGAGGCGTGCCCGCGGACCCGGCCGTCCCGGGGCGCCGTCTCGGCAAACTGATCAGGGCGGCCGTCGGCGCGGACCCGCACATCGTGTTCGAGCACGTGGGGCGGGCCACGTTCGGTGTCTCCGTGTACGTGGTGGGGCGCGGCGGCACCGTCGTGACGTGCGGCTCGACGACCGGCTACCAGCACGAGTTCGACAACCGCTACCTGTGGATGCGGCTCAAGCGCGTCATCGGCAGCCACGGTGTCAACCTCGCCGAACTGGCTGCCATGCAGCGCCTGTTGGAGATCGGACGACTGCGTCCCGCACTCTCGGTGACGTATCCGCTGGAGGAGGCGGGGGAGGCCGCGCGCCTGGTCCAGCAAGGCCGGCACACGGGAAAGGTGGGCGTACTGGCCCTCGCGCCCCGCACGGGCCTCGGCGTGTCCGACCCCGATGTCCGGCGGGCGCTCATGGGGTGAGGGGGAGCGTCCGCGTGGAGTATCCGTGCCGTCTGTACGGTCAATTCCGATTAACCCCTATTTATATGTGACCTACATCATGTTACCGGAGGTATCTGAAACACGGTGTCGCAGGTAAGTTGCGGGGAACACGCAGAAGTGGAACCACGTGTCTGAGCAACCGCCGGCGCCCCGAGTGACGGCGGTGACCCTCCGCCCCCACCTCTCCCGGGGGCGCGCGAGCGAGAGTGAGGACCCACCGCGATGGAGCAGCAGCACGTCGACGTCCTGGTCATCGGCGCCGGCATATCCGGCATCAGCGCCGCATGCCACGTACTGCGTGACAATCCCCGCGCTTCGCTCGTCGTGCTCGAGCGCCGCACCCGCGTCGGTGGCACCTGGGACCTCTTCCGGTATCCCGGTATCCGCTCCGACTCCGACATGCCCACCTTCGGATTCGGCTTCCGCCCTTGGCGCGGCGCACGCATCCTCGCCGAAGGTGCGCAGATCCGGCAGTACGTCGAAGACGCCGCAACCGACAAGGGCGTACTGGAGCGCATCCGCTTCGGCCGCCGGGCGATCAGCGCCGACTTCTCGCACACCACAGGCCGTTGGACCGTCGACGTCGAGGACGAGAACACCGGCGAGCGCGAGTCGTACAGCGCGGGCTACGTCGTCGGAGCGACCGGCTACTACGACTACGACACCCCGTACCGTCCGCAATTCCCCGGCGAGGCGGAGTACGAGGGCACCCTGGTCCATCCGCAGCACTGGCCCGAGGACCTCGACCACACCGGCAAGCGCGTGGTCGTCATCGGGTCCGGCGCCACCGCCATCACCCTGCTGCCCGCGCTGGCCGACGACGCCGCGCACATCACCATGGTGCAGCGCTCGCCCACCTACATCCTCGCGCTGCCCGAGGTCGACCCGCTCTCTCTCGTCCTGCAGAAGCTGCGCGCTCCCGCCCGGCTGACCCACAAGGTCGTCCGTGCCCGTAACATCGCGCTGCAGCGCGGGAGTTACGCCTTCTGCCGCAAGTACCCCCGCCTCGCCCGCAAAGCGCTCCTCGGCCTCGTCCGAGCCCAGGCGGGAAAGGGCGTCGACATGCGGCACTTCAGCCCGAACTACAAGCCCTGGGACCAGCGCCTGTGCGTCGTCCCCGGCGGCGACCTGTTCAAGGTGCTCAAGAGTGGCAAGGCGTCGATCGCCACCGACCACATCGACACCTTCACCGCCGACGGCATCCGCCTGAAGTCCGGCGAGGAACTGAAGGCCGACATCGTCGTCACGGCCACGGGCCTGAACGTCCGCCTCCTGGGCGGCATGGCCCTCACCGTCGACGGCAGCCCGGTGGACATCACGAACCGCGTTCTCTACAAAGCCGTCCTGATCGAGGGCGTCCCCAACATGTCCCTCGTCATCGGCTACACCAACGCCTCCTGGACCCTGAAGGCGGACCTGGCGGCCGCCTACACCGCCCGTCTGCTCGCCCACATGCGGCGCCACGGGCACGACATCGCCACCCCGCTGGCCTCCGGCGGCGACCGTTCGGAGTTCTCCGTCATGGGCGAGGCGCTGACCTCCGGCTACATCGCCCGGGCCAACGAGGTCATGCCGCGCCAGGGCACCCGCGACCCCTGGCGGCTGTGGAACAACTACTACCGCGACCGCGCCCTGCTCCAGGGCGCCCCCATCGACGACGGCCCGCTGCGCTTCGACACGGCGGGCACGCCGGACTCCGCACGCCCCACCGGTACGGATGCCGCGGCCGACCCCCAGGAATCGACCCGCGCCGCCTGACCGCACGGCCCGTACCACCACACACCACCGACCACACATCATCGAGCACACACCATCGAGGACTCGAGGACGAAGATGTCTGCGAACCTGACCAGGAAGCTCTACGACGAGCGCCTGCGGACCCTGTCCGAGGGCTCAGTGAACGTCAACTTCAACGCCTTCACCGACATCAAGTGGGACGATCCCGAGTTCGCCGTCGACACCAGCGACGCACGCTGGGTGCTCACCACCGCGGACGCCCTCGGCGCCCACCCCTGGTACCAGGAGCAGCCGCTCGAGACGCGGATCCGCATCGGGATCTGGCGCTGGGCGGTGATCGCCAAGGTGGGCATGCAGTTCGAGAACATCCTCATGCGCGGAGCGCTTGACTACCTGTACGAACTGGGCAACCGGAACGAGGAGTTCAGGTATCTCACGCACGAGATCACCGAAGAGACCCACCACACGCAGATGTTCCAGGAGCTGGTCAACCGCACCGGCGTGAACACGGCCGGCGGAAAACGCTGGTTCCGCAAGGTCAGCCGTTTCCTCCCGCTGGCAGGCTCCCTCTACCCCGAGGCGTTCTTCACCGGCATCCTGGCCGGCGAGGAGCCCATCGACCACCTGCAGAAGTCCGCCCTGCGCAGTGGCGAGCCGGTGCACCCCCTCCCGCAGCGGATCATGCAGATCCACATAGCCGAAGAGGCCCGGCACATCTCCTTCGCCCACGAGTTCCTGCGGCTGCGCGTCCCGCGCTTCGGCAAGGCCCGCCGTGCCGCTCTGTCCGTCCTCTTCCCGCTGATCATGCGGGTCCTGTGCGACGTCATCATGATCCCCGACCGGAAGTCCGCCGCGGAAGTCGGCATCCCGGCCTGGGTGGTGAAGGACGTCTTCTGGAAGTCCGAAGCCGGCCAGAAGATGCTCCACGACCTCTTCTCCGACGTACGGATGCTCGCCGATGACATCGGCCTGATGAACAAGGTGTCCCGCCCGGTATGGAAGGCCCTGCGCATCGACGGCCGCCCGGCGCGCTTCCGCGGCGAGCCCGCCCTGCGCACCGACTGAGAGCCTGTCTTTCCCGCTTCCCCGAACGGAGACCAGCCCGCCGTGCCGTACGTCGTCACCCGATCCTGCTGCGCCGACGCCTCCTGCGTGCTGGCCTGCCCGGTCAACTGCATTCACCCCACGCCGGAGGAGCCCGGCTTCGGGACGGCCGAGATGCTGTACGTGGATCCGCGCACCTGCGTGGACTGCGGCGCCTGCACGACGGCCTGCCCGGTCGACGCGCTCAAGCCCCATACCGCGCTCGGCGCGGGGGAGTTGCCGTTCGTGGAGCTGAACGCCGCTTACTACAAAGAGAGCCCGCACGCCGACCGCACGCCGATGTACGTCGTGCCGCGGCAACGCAGCCTCCCCACAACCGAGTTGTCCGTCGCCGTGGTCGGCGCAGGACCCGCCGGACTCTTCGCCGCCGACGCGTTGCTGCGCCATCCGGGCGTGCGCGTCACCGTCCACGACCGGCTCCCGACTCCGTACGGCCTCGCACGGGCCGGCGTCGCACCGGACCACCAGGACACCAAGCAGGTCAGCCGGCTCTTCCGTACGATCGAGTCCCAGCCCGGCTTCAGCTATCGCCTCGGCGTCGAGGTCGGCACCCACCTCACCCACACCGATCTCCTGCGCGAACACCACGCGGTGATCTACGCCACCGGCGCCGCGACAGACAAACGCCTCGGCATCGAGGGCGAGGATCTGCGGGGCAGCGCCTCCGCGACGGACTTCGTCGCGTGGTACAACGGCCACCCCGACCACGCAGACGACGACCACGCCCTGGACACCGAACGCGCCGTCGTCATCGGCAACGGCAACGTCGCCCTCGATGTCGCCCGCATCCTCACCGCCGACCCCGACGCCCTGGCCCGTACCGACATCTCCGACCGCGCACTCGCCGCGCTCCGCGCCGGCAGGGTCCGCGAGGTCGTCCTCCTGGGCCGACGCGGACCCGCCCAGGCCGCGTTCACCATGCCCGAGCTGCTCGCGCTCGCCGCACTCAAGGACGTGGACGTGAGCGTCGAGGGCTGGCCCGACGACCTGGCGCCCGACGCCACCGAGAAGACCCGGCTGCTGTCGCGGCTGGCCGCCCGCACGCCGACCGCCGGGCGCCGCCGTATTGTGCTGCGCTTCCTGACCAGCCCGGTGCGGCTCACCGGCGAGACGTCCGTACGAGCTCTCGAGATCACCACCACCGCGCTGCACACCGACAAGGACGGCACCGTCCGCGCGCTGCCCACCGGCGACACGCAGACCCTTGAGACCGGCCTCGTCCTACGCTCCGTCGGCTACCGCGCCCGCCCCGTCCCCGGCCTGCCCTTCGACGAGGACAGCGCGACCGTCCCACACGAGGGCGGCCGGGTCGAGCCCGGCGTCTATGTCGCGGGCTGGATCAAGCGCGGACCGACCGGCTTCATCGGGACGAACAAGACCTGCGCCCACGAGACGGTCGAGTCTCTCCTGGACGACTTCGCCGCCGGCCGTCTCACACCGCCGGTGCGTAGCGTCAGCACGGCGGCGGACACTCTGGGCCTGGACGCCTGGCGCGCGATAGACGGCGCGGAACTAGCGGCGGGCGAGGCCACGGGCCGTCCCCGCGTCAAGTTCACGGACACCGAGTCCCTGCACCGAGCCGCGCGGGCCGTCACGGCAGCGCGCGGCTGACCTTACTTCCACGACCCCCAGGACCGGACCCGGCAGCCGACCACGGCTGCCGGGCTCAGGGGGCACGTCGTGGGGGAGTGGCCCCTGACGCGTGCGTCTCACGCAGCCGGTCAGACCGCTCCAGTCTCCTCAAGCCCACTCCAGATCCGCCACCCGCTGCTGCGGCGACAACTCCACGCCGAAGTCCCGCAGCGTCGCGTCCAGCACCGCCCAGACCGAGCGGCACAGCATCGCGCGCAACTCCTCCTCGGACTGCTCACGCCGGGCATCGCGCACCCACTGGTCGACCGCGGTGTCCACGAACCCCACGATCCCGACCGCGACCGAGCGGATCGGCGCCTCCCGTACCCCGAGCGCCTCGAGTACGTCCCCGAACCGGTCACTCAGCATCAGCGCGATGGCCGTCTTGGTGTCCGCCACCAGCGACCCGTCCCCCATCGCGTGTTCCCCGACGCCCATGTAGGCGTAGAGGCGCGGGTGTTGGGCCACCCAGTCCAGGTGTGCGCCCACCACGCGGTGTACGGCCTCCTCGATCGTCCCGTCGAAGGTGAGCGTGGGCTCCATCCGCCGCATGAACGACTCCACCACGCGCCGGCGGATCAACTCGTCCAGATTGGCGCGGTCCTTGAAGTGCCGATAGAGCACCGACCGCGGCAGACCCACACGCTCCGCCAGCCGCTGCACCCGAAAGCGCGCGCCCTCCTCCTCGATGAGCGCGACCGCGGCGTCCACCAACTCGACCTGTCGCTGCGCCTTGTGCTCGTCCCAGCGGGTGGAGCGTCCGTCGATCTGCGGCTCGCCGCCGGTTCTGTCCGCCATCCCGCCAGGATATCGGCCCGGATCGGCAGACCGAACGGTTTCCCAGGTCCTCCGAGCGTGAGACTCGGCGGGAAGGAAGGCTCTTCCAAGTTCTAGTAAGAAATATGCAATCCAGCATCCAGATATTGCGCTTGAGCGTCCGAGTCAATACGGTCCCCCTTGCGCCGACACCGCCGCTCCTCTCCCTACCGGCTCCTGCGCCCCGTTCGCCCTGACCCACCGCTTCACCGACCCACCGCTCCATCGCTGCGTTGCGTCCGGCCCGCGGTGCCGACGGCCCGATCCGGCTTTCCCGTCCCCAAGGAGCTCACGGTGTTTCAGTCGTTGAGAGGTCTCAGACGGTGGCTCGCCCTGACGGCGAGCGCCTCGACGTTGTTCGCCGCGGGAGCACTCGCGGTCGCGGCACCCGCGGTCGCGGCACCCGCGGTCGCGGCGCCCGCGGTCGCGGCGCCCGCGCCCGTGTCCGCGGCGGCGTCCGCGGCGACCGGCGGCAGCGGCGCCAACCTGCCCTACGTCGAAGTGCAGGCGGAGAACTCCGCCACCAACGGCACGGTGATCGGCCCGAGTTACACCCAGGGCCAGCTCGCCGACGAGGCTTCGTACCGCAAGGCCGTGACCCTCAAGGGCAGCGGCCAGTACGTCACCTTCACCACTCCGGTCGCGACCAACTCGATCGACTTCCGCTACAGCATCCCGGACACGTCGGGCGGCTCGGTCTACACCGCACCGCTGTCGCTGTACGTGAACGGCGCCAAGCAGGCCGACTTCCCTCTGACCAACGCCTACAGCTGGTACTACGGCAGCTACCCGTTCACCAATACGCCGGGCAGCAACCCGCACCACTTCTACGACGAGGCGCACCGCCTCTTCCCGACGACGTACCCGGCGGGCACCACCTTCCAGCTGAAGGTGGACGCGAGCGCCACCGCCTCCTCGTACACGATCGACTTCGCCGACTTCGAGCAGGTCGGCGCGGCCCTCACCCAGCCCTCCGGGTCGGTCTCCGTGGTCGCGCAGGGCGCGGACGCGAGCGGTGCCAAGGACTCGACCGACGCCTTCAACTCCGCTATCAGGGCGGCCGGTTCGGGCGGCACGGTGTGGATACCGCCGGGCACGTTCAAGATCCCGGGCCACATCGCGGTCAACAACGTGACCGTGGCCGGAGCCGGCATGTGGTACTCGACCGTCACCGGCGCCGCCCCCGGCTTCTACGGCAACTCGGCGCCGTCCCCGAGCACCAACGTCCACCTGCAGAACTTCGCGATCTTCGGTGACGTGCAGGAGCGCAACGACAACGCCCAGGTCAACGGGATCGGCGGCGCGATGAGCAACTCGTCCGTGTCGAGCTTGTGGATCGAGCACGACAAGGTCGGCGCCTGGATGGACGGGCCGATGGACAAGCTGACGTTCAGCGGTCTGCGGATCCGCAACGTCACCGCCGACGGCATCAACTTCCATGGTGGTGTCACCAACTCCACGGTCACCAACAGCGACCTGCGCAATACCGGTGACGACGGCATCGCGACGTGGGCCGACTCCGCGCTCGGCGCCGACGCCTACGACACGATCTCCCACAACACCGTCCAGCTCCAGATCCTCGCCAACGCCATCGCGATCTACGGCGGCCACGACAACACCGTCAGCGGCAACCTCGTCAAGGACACCGGGCTCGCGCAGGGCGGCGGCATCCACGTCGGCCAGCGCTTCACCTCGACGCCGGTGGGCACCACCACCATCTCCGACAACACCTTCGTCCGCGCGGGCAGCCTCGACCCGAACTGGCAGTTCGGCGTCGGCGCGCTGTGGTTCGACGGCAGCCAGGGCGCCATCACCGGCCCGATCAATGTCACCAACGCGCTGATCCAGCAGAGCCCGTACGAGGCCGTGCAGTGGGTGGAAGGGACCATCAGCGGCGTCAACCTGAAGAACGTCACCATTCAGGGCACCGGCACCTTCGCCTTGCAGGAGCAGACCGGCGGCGCGGCCACGTTCACCAACGTCACGGCGACGGGAGTGGGCGCCTCCAGCCCCGTCTACAGCTGTGAGGGCGACAACTTCAAGGTGACCGACGGCGGCGGCAACTCCGGTATCAGCGGCACCCCGCTGTGCGGTCCGTGGCCCACGCCGAACTACCCGCCCTACCCCGCCGAGGGCGTCAGCGCCTCGCCGAGCGCCCTGGACTTCGGCGCCGTGGCGAACGGTGCGACCAGCGCCCCGCAGACGGTGACCGTCTCCAACCCCACCGGCTCGGCCGCCGCCGTCTCCTCCGTCGCGGCGACCGGTGACTTCGCCCAGACGAACACCTGCGGTTCCTCCATCGCCGCGCACGGTTCGTGCACGGCGAGCGTCACCTTCAAGCCCACCGCGACCGGCTCCCGCAGCGGAGCCCTGACCGTGAACGCGGGCGGCGTCACCAACACCGTCGCCCTCTCGGGCACCGGCACCGCGCCGGGCCCCGTCGTCTCGGCGTCCCCGGGCAGCCTGTCGTACGCGGCGACCGCCGTCGGCGCCACCGCGACCGCGCAGACCGTCACCCTCACCAACTCGGGCACCAGCGCGGCCACCGTCGCCTCGGTCGCGGCGAGCGGCGACTTCACGCAGACCAACAACTGCACCAGCATCGCGGCCGGCGGCTCGTGCGCGGTGACCGTCTCCTTCAAGCCCACCGCCAGCGGCACGCGCACCGGCACCCTCACCGTCACCAGCAACGCCAACAACAGCCCCACCAAGGTGTCCCTCAGCGGCACCGGCATCGACAGTTCCACCAACATCGCGGCGGGCCAGAGCGCGTCCGCCAGCTCCAGCAACAACCCCTACGCCCCCGGAAACCTGACCGACTCCGACGCCTCCAGCTACTGGGAGAGCACGACGTCCTTCCCGCAGTGGGCGCAGGTCGACCTCGGCAGGAACTGGAGCGTCGGCAAGGTCGTCCTCAAGCTGCCGCCGTCCACCGCCTGGGCCACCCGCTCGCAGACCCTCTCGATCCAGGGCTCGACCGACGGCTCCTCCTTCACCACGCTCAAGGCCTCGGCGGCCTACACCTTCGACCCGTCCTCCGGCAACAACTCCGTGACGATCACCTTCCCGGCGGCGAACGCGCGGTACGTCCGGGCCAACATCACGGCCAACACCGGCTGGAGCGCGGGCCAGCTGTCCGACTTCCAGATCTTCCCGGGCGGCGGCACCTCGCCGACGGCGAGCCTCGGCGCGTCACCCGACTCCCTGACCTTCGCGAGCCAGGCGCCGGGCAGCACCAGCGCCGCGCAGACCGTGAAGGTCACCAACTCCGGTGACACGTCTGCGGCGATCTCCTCCGTAACCGCCACCGGCGACTTCGCCCAGACCCACACCTGCGGCTCCTCCCTCGCCTCCGGAGCCTCCTGCAATGTCAGCGTCACCTTCAAGCCGACAGCGTCCGGCACCCGCACCGGAACTTTGACGGTCACCAGCAACGCGTCCAACAGTCCACTGACCGTAGCCCTGAGCGGTACGGGAACGGGCTCGGCCGGCACCGATCTCGCGGCGGGCCGCCCGACCTCCGAGTCGAGCCATGCCGACGTCTACCCGTCCTCCCACGTTACCGACGGCAGCCAGAGCACGTATTGGGAGAGCGCCAACAACGCCTTCCCGCAGTGGGCGCAGGTCGACCTCGGCGCGGCCAAGAGCGCGAGCCGCGTCGTCCTCCAGCTCCCCGCGGGCTGGGAGGCCCGCACCCAGACGTTGTCCCTGACGGGCAGCACCGACGGCTCGAACTTCACCACCGTCAAGTCCTCCGCCGCCTACTCCTTCACCCCGTCCGCCAACAACACGGTCACCCTCACGTTCACCGCCACCAGCCAACGCTACTTCCGGCTGAACTTCACGGCGAACACCAGCTGGCCTGCCGGCCAGCTCTCGGAGTTCCAGGTCTGGGATTCCTGACGTGACCGCCCCTGGTCCGGCGCCGCTCGAACGGCGCCGGACCAGGGGACGACAGTTGGCTTCCGGACGGCGCAAACGGCCCTGCTCGTCCGGGTGGCCCCTCCTACTCGGACGAAGTGGTGGCCCTGTCGAACATGTACGAGACGCTCACCCGGTACAACGCCGGCACCGGCAGGACCGAGGGGGTGCTCGCGACCCGGTGGATTTCGTCCAGGGACCGGCGGACCTGGACGTTCACCCTGCGGGACAACGCGCGGTTCCACTCGGGACACCCGCTGACCGCCGAGGCGGTGAAGGCATCCATCGAGCGCACCATGAGGCTGAAGGCCAGCGCCTCGTACGTGTGGGACCCGGTGCGGAGGATCACCGCGACCGGGAAGCGGCAGGTCCGCTTCGAGCTGTCCCGCCCGGCACCGCTGGACATCATCGCCTCCGCCACCTACGCGGCCTGGATCTACGCGGTCGCCGACGACACCAAGGACTACCGGGCCACCGCTCGCGGCACCGGGCCGTACACGGTTGCCTCGTGGGATCCAGTGAGAACGAGGTGGAGCTGACCGCCTTCAAGGACTACTGGGGCGGATGGCGCGGCAAGCGCTACACCAAGGTGGTCTTCCAGGCGGTGCCACAGTCCTCCACCGAAGCACAGCTCATGCGTGCGGGCGAGGGGACCTACGCCGGTGGGCTGCCGCCGCAGCTCGTGGACACGTTGCGCGGCCGACCGAACCTCACCGTGTACGAACGGCCCTCGTGGCAGACCTTGATCGGCCTGCTGAACACCCAGAAGAAGCCGCTGGACGACATCCGGGTGCGCCAGGCGGTCGCGGACGCGCTCGACTACGGGGAACTCGTCAAAGCGAGCAGGGGCGCCCTCGTGGCCTCCGACGGCGTTATCCCCGACGGCATGTTCGGACACACCACCACGCTGGACCTGCCCGGCGACCAGGACCGTGCGACAGCTGTGACGAGGGGGCCGCCGATGGCGCTTGAGGCGCGCGAAGTGACCGTCGTGTACGGCGGCACGGCCGTGCTGGACCGCGTGAGCCTCGCGCTGCCCGAGGGCCCCTTCGGTCTGGGGCTGATCGGCGAGAGCGGTTCGGGCAAGACGACGGTGGCCAGGTGCCTGCTGGGTCTGGTGGCGCCCACGAGCGGCACGGTGCGTTTCCGCGGCGTCGACCTCGACGGGACGCGGTGGCCGCGCCCCTACCGGCGTGCCGTACAGATCGTCGTGCAGGACACCGAGGGCGCACCCGATCCGCGGATGCGGGTGGGCAGGGCGATCGGCGAAGTGCTGCGGGCGCACCGGATGGTGCGGCGCGGCACCGAGCCGGAACGCGTCACCGAGTTGCTCGCCGACGTGGGGCTGACCGCCGAGCACGCCGCGCGGTTTCCGCACCAGCTCTCCGGCGGCCAGCGCCAGCGTGCGGCGATCGCCCGCGCGCTGGCCGTGCGGCTGCGCTTCCTGATCCTGGACGAGCCGACCAGCGCGCTGGACACCACCGTCCAGGCCAGCATCCTCGACCTGCTCCGCCGGCTCCGCACCGAGCACCGGCTCTCCTGCCTGCTGATCTCCCACGACCTCGCGGTCGTGGAGCAGCTCTGTCCGCGCGTGCTCGTCCTGCACCGCGGCCGTGTGGTGGAGGAAGGCGACCTCGCCGGCGTACTCCACCACCCTCAGCACCCCGCAACCCGCACCCTGCGCGATGCCGTCCCGCGCCTCACTTCCCTGCCGCCGCCGTGACGTGACGCGAAGAAACCGACCGGCACCGTGACACGTTCCGCGCCGATCCCGCTAGAGATCGCCGTCGCTCCGTGGTGGCAGCCGCTGCGTGATCCGGTCGAACAAGTCCGTCAGCGGTTCACCGATGTCCTGGCCGAACTCGGTCAGCCCGTACGTGACTTGCGGCGGAGTCGTCGGCTCGACCTTCCGCCAGACCAGGCCGTCCTCGACCAGCGCGCGAAGGGTCTGCGCGAGCATCTTCTCGCTGATGCCCCGGATGCTCTCGCGCAGCTCGTAGAAGCGAAGGTTGTTGCTCCGCAAGGAGATCAGCACCCAGATGCCCCACCGGCTGGTCACGTGGTCGACCACGTCGCGTGCGGGGCAGTCGGTGTGAAACACCTCATACCGCGGGGACACCCCGGCCTGCGTCAGCTGCGCGCCTTCTTTCATGTTCGGAGCTTACCTCTAGGTATGTTCTTACGAAATGTAAGTCCGTCTTCTAGCGTCAATTGCCACAGCGCACAACGGACTTGGAGCTGAACATGATCGTGGTGACCGGGGCTACCGGAAATGTGGGTCGGCCGTTGACGGAGGCCCTTGCGAAGGCGGGCGAGCAAGTGACGGCGGTATCGCGGCACGCGGCGACGGTGCCGGACGGCGTCCGGCACGTCGCGGCAGACCTGGCCGAACCGGCGGGGCTCGCACCCGTGTTGGACGGGGCGAAGGCGCTGTTCCTCCTGCTGTCAGGCGGCTTGCACGCCCCCGAGGCCAGACCGGCCGACATCATTGCCCAGGCCGCGGCCTGCGGGGTCCGGCGGATCGTCCTGTTGTCCTCGCAGGGCGTGGCGACCAGGCCGCTCGGCCCGACGCGGGTCGCGATGCGCGAGCTGGAGGACGCCTTGCGGGAGTCAGGCCTGGACTGGGCCGTCCTGCGACCGGGCGGCTTCGCCTCCAACGCCTTGGGCTGGGCGGAATCCGTTCGCACGCGGGGAACGGTCGCCGCGCCCTTCGGTGACGTCGGTGTTCCGGTCGTCGACCCGGCGGACATCGCCGAGGTCGCGGCGGCCTGCCTGCTGGACGACCGCCACACCGGCGGGGTCTACGAGCTGACCGGGCCGGAGGTGATCACGCCGCGTCAGCAGGCGCAGGCGATCGCCGCCGTGCTCGGCTCGCCGGTGCGGTTCCACGAACTCACCCGCGACGAGGCCAGGGCCGCGATGACCCAGTACGTACCGGCGGAGCTCGCCGAGGACACCCTGGACATCATCGCCGCCCCCAACCCCGCGGAACTGCGGATCAGCCCAGATGTGCAGCGAGTCCTCGGCCGCGCCCCGCGCCCCTTCAGCGGCTGGGTCACCCGCAACATTGCCGCATTCCGCTCCTCGCCCAAATAGCTCGACATCGGTGACGGTGATCGGGGACGCTTTGCGCGATGACCAGAATCGACGACACGCCGCCCGCCTGGGACGAACGCACCCAGCTCACCACGTTTCTCGACTACGCGCGTGGCACCGCCCGCGCCAAGTGTGAGGGCGTCTCCGCGGAGAACGCCCACAAGGCGCTCCTGCCGGGCTCACCGCTGATGACCTTGAGCGGAGTGATCAACCACCTCCGCTGGGTCGAGTACTACTGGTTCCAAGTGGTCTTCCTCGGCGAGGAGGACCAGGGCCCCTGGACAGAGGAGGACCCCGACCGCGAGATGCGTATCGCCGTCGACTTCCCGCTCACGCAGGTGCTCGACGAGTATGCCGAACAGAGCGCACGCTACCGCGAGTTGGTCGCCGGGAACGGGCTGGACAAGCAAGCTCAGCGAGCCGTCCGCGACGGTCTCCACGTCGACTTGCGCTGGATCCTCCTTCACCTCATCGAGGAGACGGCCCGCCACAACGGCCACTTGGACATCCTGCGCGAGATGCTCGACGGCACGACCGGCGACTAGGGCCCTGGATCCGGCTCCCCTTGGCGCAGGATCGGACTCGTCCCGCTCAGGCGGACAGGACGCCGTTCAGGGCCTCGGCGATCCCGGCGTCGAGGTCGGTCCGGAAGCCGGTGCGAAAGGCGCGGTCGTAGGCCGGCTCGCCGAGCGCCGCACGGGTGCGGCTGACGCAGTCCTCGTGGGCTGCCACCCAGGTGGGAATGCCGACTTGGGGTCGGCCGAGGGTGTCCCACAGCTGATGTGCCAGGCCGAGCAGACAGGCCGCCCGGTCGGCCTGGCCGTCGGCGATCGCGCACTGGGCGATCGCCTCCAGGCAGATGCCGGAGCCGAAGCTGTCGTGCATCCGGTGCTTGACCGAGAGCGACGCCCGGGCGGAGTGCTCAGCGGCGTGGATGCGTCCCAGGGCAAGCTCCGCCTGGGCGCGGATGGAATCGCCCCACGCGCGCATCCACGTCTCGCCCGAGATGTCGCACACCCGCCGCAGTTCGTCCAGGCCCGTCAGGGCATCCTCAGGCATCCCCATGGCGATACGAGCATGGCTTCCGACCGAGAGAGAACCCAGGCCGGGCACGCTGAGCATGGCCTCGGGCGACCGGCTGTGCCGGGCGTGCAGCTCATCGGTCAGCTTCAGCACCGTGACCGCGTCCCCGCGCAGCGCCGCCGTCACCACGGCCGCGGACTTCGCGAGGCTGTCCTCGGCCTCACCGAACCGCGCCGCCAAGGCGGTGCATTCGGCGGAGCGCTCCTCCAGCGCGGGCAGGTCGCCCAACTCGGTCAGCACCAGGGCTTGGGCGTAGAGAGCCTTCAGCCGAAGCGGACTCGGCCCCAGGAACGCTGCCAGCGCGCGGTCGAGGTAATGCCTGCCTTCCCGGGCAAGGCCGCACGCGTACCAGAGGAACCACAGGTCTCCGGCCATTCCCAGGCCGATCCGGCTGTCGGCAGAACCGAGGCAGGACTCCAGGGCGAGCCGGAGATTATCGAGTTCGGCATGCATCCGTTCGTACCAGATGTACTGGTCGGGCCCCATCCAGGCCGCATCGCCGTCCCGGGCGAGGCGCACGTACCAGGTGCGGTGCCGGCGGCGGAACTCGCGCCCCTCGCCCAGACTCCGCAGCCATTCCTCACCGTACTCGCGGATCGTGTCCAGCATCCGGTATCGCTCACCGGCCGCCGTCGGTTCCCAGGTGATGATCGACTTGTCCGCGAGTCCGGCCAGCAGGTGAGGAATCTCCTCGCGATCCAGGCGGTCGTCGCCGCAGACCTGCACGGCGCCCTCTGCGTCGAAGCTCCCCACGAACACCGACAGCCGCGCCCACAACAGCCTCTCGGCCGGAGTGCACAGCTGATGGCTCCAGCCGATCGTGGTGCGCAGCGCCCGATGCCAGAGGGGATCCGCGTGCTCGATGGCGGCCTCGGCTTCGGCCTTGGCCTCGTCGAGCACCGAGAACCGGTCCGACACGCGGTCCGACAGGCGGTCGGCCAGCTCGGCCGGCGACAGTTCCCGCAACCGGGCCGCAGCCAGCTCGATCGCCAGAGGCAGGCCTTCCAACTGGCGGCACAGACGCTCCAGATCGGCCCGGCCGGCCTCAGTGACCGCGAATCCGGGGACCGCGTCGGCCGCCCGTTCGGCCAACAACACCAAGGCGTCGGCGTGCGGCCCTCTTTCCGGCCCCTTTGCCGGCCCAGGAACCGGCAGCGGTTCCACGGCAAGGACCTCTTCCACCGCCACTCCCAGCGGACGCCGGCTCGTGGCCAGGATCCGAAGCCCCGGTGAGGCTCCGACCAACCGTTCGACCAGGGGCCGTAGTTCCTGCGTAAGGTGCTCGCACGTATCAAGGACCAGCAGCATGTTTCGCTCGGCGAGATAGCGCGCCAGAGCATCGATCACGGGTATGGCTGTCTGGTGTGCCATCGGCAGCGCCTCGGCAATGGCGTGAGGCAGCACCTCCGCGTCGCGCAGACCCGACAGCGCGACCCACCACGCTCCGTCGCTCAGGCCCGGCTGCAACCGGGCGGCGACGCTCTGTGCCAACCGCGTCTTGCCCACACCGCCGACCCCCACGAGCGTCACTACGCGGTGTGGCCCGAACGCCTGCACGACCTGCGCCAATTCGCTCCGCCGACCGACCAGTTCACCGGCCTCCCGGGGCAGTTCCCCCACCCGCCGCTCTCGTTGCTTGTCGTCCGCTGCCATGGTTCAACTCCCGTGCCGAGGCTCCTTGCACCGTCAGTGCTATCAACTCAGCGGGGGGCGGGGGAGAGTTATCGCTCGATTCACCTGTCCGGTCAGCGGCCGTGCTGTCGAGGAGCCAGGGGACCCCCATCCCGGCCCATGCGGGTTCTCAGTAGCCGGGCGTCCATCGGGTGTCCCGGATCGCGGTACGCAGGTCGTCGTCGGAGGCGTCCGGTGCGACGCCGTCGGCGACGGCCTGCCGCGCCACGGCCAGCGCGATGCCATCGGCCACGTCCCGAACGTCCGCCCACGCCGGGAGCAGCGGTGCCTTCTTGTCCGAGAGAGCTGGAGAGGCGTCACCGAGCGCCCGGGACGCGGCCCGCATCATCGCGTCCGTCACCCGGTTCGCCCTCGCCGCCGTCACCGCCAGTCCCACGGCCGGGAAGACGTAGACGTTGTTGCACTGCGCCACGGGGACGTCGACGCCGTCCCGGTGAAGCGGTGGGAAGGGCGAGCCCGTCGCGACCAGGACCTTGCCATCGGTCCACGCATCCAGATCTGCCGGCCGGGCCTCGGCGTTCGCTGTGGGGTTGGACAACGGGAAGATGATCGGCCGGTCCACCTTCGCGGCCATGGCCCGGACGATCTTCTCGGTGAACGCACCCTGGGCCGTGGAGAGTCCGAGCAGGACCCCTACCCGCAGGTTCTCGACGACATCCGCCAACTGCGGGGTCCCTCGCGTGCCCCAGCCTGTGACGTCCGCGGGATCATGCGCGAAGGCACGCTGGTCCTCCGCGAGGTCGTCGCGATCGGTGGTGAGCAGGCCATGGACGTCGAGAATCCAGCAGCGGGCACGGGCCTGCGCGTCCGACAGGCCCTCGTCGACCATCTCCTGACGAACCATGTCCATGACGCCGATGCCCGCGGAACCCGCGCCGACCATCACCACCTGCTGCTCCTTCAGCGGGACGCCGGCGACTTTGCCCGCCCCGCGCAACGCGCCGAGCGCGACGGCGGCCGTGCCCTGAATATCGTCGTTGAAGGTGAGCAGCCGGTCTCGGTAACGATCCAGGATCGGTGCCGCGTGCGGGGTGGCGAAGTCCTCCCACTGCAACAGCACCTCCGGCAGCTCGGCCCGCACAGCCTCCACGAACGCGTCCACGAAGGCGAAGTACTCGTCGTCGCCGATACGACGGTGTCGCCATCCCAGGTAGAACGGGTCGTCGAGCAGATCGGGGTTGTCGGTGCCGACGTCGAGCAGGACCGGAAGGGTACGCGCCGGGTCGATGCCTCCGATCAACGTGTAGAGCGAGAGCTTGCCGACCGGGATACCCATCCCGCCGACCCCTTGGTCACCGATGCCGAGGATGCGCTGCCCGTCAGTGACGACGATGACGTCGACGTCCTTACGGGGGCGGTTGCGCAGCATCTCCACGAGTTGTTCCCGGTGGGGCCAGGACAGGTAGAGCCCGCGCGGACGTTGCCACAGCTCGGAGAAGTGTGCGCATCCCTCGGCGACGGTCGGGGTGTACACGAGGGGGAGTGCGGTCGGTACGTCATGGGCCAGCACGGCGTAGAAGAGGGCCTCGTTGCGGTCCTGCAAGGAACGCAGGTACACATATCGCTGGAGGTCGTCGGCCTGCCGATCGATCTGCCCCCAGGAGCGGCGGACCTGCTCGTCCAGGCTGGTCACCGAGTACGGAAGCAGCCCACGCAGCCCGTGCTCGGCGCGCTCGCATTCGGTGAACGCGGTTCCCTTCGTACACAGCGGATCGGACAGCAGGGCAGGGCCGGTGAGATCGCTCATGGAGCCATGGTCATGGGCAAGTGGCGGCGATCACACCCTCGACACGCCACCTATGGATGAGGAGCCGACCAGAGCAACCGACGTGAGCTGGCGGTTGCCGGCCTTCCGCCGTTCATTTTCCGCCGCCTGTACGAGAGTTGAGCCACCGGCGAGGGCGTGCACGACTACGGTGATGACCGGCTCAGCGTCGCATTCCCCCGTGTGTGACGCTGAGCCCCTCATGTGTGAGCGCGCGGGCCGGAGTGCGCGCCACGAGCCCGCCGCACCCTGCGGGTGTCCGTTGTGGTCAGGAAGCCGCTCAGCCGGTCCAGTTGCGGAAGCGGGCGTGCGTCAGCGGGTGTGGCGCCACCAGAAGCGCCCGATGATGAGTTCATCGAGTGCACGGAGCCTGTCCGCGGCTATCCGGGCGTGTGTATCGGGGTGTTCGAGCGCGAGGCAGAGATCGGAAGCGAGGTGGGCCGCTTCGCGGATCTCGCATTCTGCTCGGAGGGTCTCCACTGAGCTCGTCGTCGCCTCGGCGATGGCGTCGAGAACGATGTGCGTGTGGGGGCCGCTGAACCGGGCCAGGAAGAACCAGTCGTCGGCAGGTTCGCCGAAGCGCGCCCACTCGAAATCCAGGAGGGTGGCCTCGTTCCGCTCATCCACGAGCCAGTTGCCCCAATGGCAGTCCGCGTGAACCGGGACGGTCGACCGTGCGTGCGGCGGAGCGTGCTCTGCGATCGCCCTCAAGCCGTCGAGCAGACGGCGGGGTACGGTGCCGTGCCGGTCCAGGGCGGCGAGATTTTCCATGCTGTCGAAGAGCGCGGCCTGGCCGGTGAACCCGCCGTCACCCGGGGACTCCCTCAGTATCCGTTCGGCGGAGCCGGAGGGACTCCAACTGTGCAGTAGGCCGAGCTGGCGGACTGCCGCCCGCGCCAACGAGCGTGCGGTCGCGCCGTCCGTCCCGGGCAGCCCGATGCCGGGGCTTGCCCCCGGTGCGCGGGCGTAGCAGGCGTACCGGATGTCGAGCGTGCCCAGCCGGTGGAGCCCGCTGTCGAGCAAGCGGGCGGTGAGACGGGCGGGGAGGTGGGGTGCGAGCGCCGTTTCCCGGTTCAGTCGCACGTGGCCGTCGCTTTCGATGATCTTCACGACGGCGTGCGAGCCGACATAGACGTGGTGGGAGTTGCTCTCGGCGGTGGCCATGGGGCCGACGTCTCGACCCAGGGCAGCGGCGGCGATCGCGCGAGCGGCGCCGTGAGCTTGTCGCAAGTCGGTCATGAACGCTCCATCCGGCGGCGAGGGTCGGTCAGGAACGCGAGGATCCGGAGGGCCGGCGCCACGGGCGCGGCCGCCGTACTCTTCGCCCCCGAGAACAGAGGAGGGGTGGTGCTTCCATCTTCCCGCTCCGCGCAGCTCAAGGGGCACGCAGGAGCCGGACGGCGGGCGACTGTTGGGCCCCTGACGGCCCCCGCCCATCCCCGCCGGTAGTCACCTCGTACACGAGTCCGTGAGACCTCGCAGGCGCCACCTGGGAGCGAAGCGGCCGGTCCCCGCGCCACTGCCAGCCGCATTTCTCAACGAATCAACCATCGTGCGGCGCCCGTCATGCGCGCAACGCAGACACCGGGACCTGTGACCTGTCGCAGCCTTGCAGGCAGGTCCCCGCAGCCGGAGCGGCCGTGGCCTCGCGGGTCTCGCGGGTCTCGCGCAGAATCAACAGGCCGTTGACCACCATCAGGGTCGCGGTCAGGCAGTGCACGCCGAGCGCGGTGGCCACGGAGCCGTGGTGGGCCAGCACGGTGGTCATGTCGCCGTATGCGGCGAGGGCTTCCACCAGCAGCACCCAGCCCAACGCCCTGCGGTGGCCCGTCACCAGCAGGATGACCAGGACCAGGGCCAGTACGACGTCGCGGATTCCCTTGATGATCAGGAAGCCGCCGCCGTCGCCGGACGGCCGACTCCGCAGGCCGAAGCCCTGCGCCGTCGTCTCCGGGCTCAGGATGAACTCCGCCCCGAACCAGAGGATGAAGAGGATGAGGGCGGCGGCCAAGACGGTGTTGACCTTCTTCAGCGACACAGTTCTTCTCCTTGCGAGTCTTCGTCGGCTTGGCCAGCTCCGTGGAGCTTGCTGGGTCGTGAGGGACCTGATCAGGCGGCGCGGGGTCGGCCCGAGGGCTCAGACGAGGGCGGTGACCAGCAGGTGAAGGCGGCGATGAAGGCGGCGACGCGGACGTCGTGGAGTGCATTGAGCATGACGACCCTTCGCATGTCTAGCGGCGCTAGGTGATGGACCAACGCTAGTGCTACCGCCGCTTGATTGTCTAGCGGTGCTAGAATTCGGCCATGTCGGTACAGGAACGCAAGCAGCGCGAACGGGTGGAGCGCGAGCGCCTCATCGTGGTGACAGCCCGCGAACTCGCCGAGCAGCAGGGCTGGGACGCGGTCACCACCCGCCGCCTCGCCGAGCGCATCGAGTACAGCCAGCCCGTCCTCTACAGCCACTTCCGCGGCAAGCGGGAGATCATCGGCGCCGTGGCCCTTGCGGGCGCCGTCGAGATGGCCGCGGCGGTTCGGGCCGCGACCTGTGCCGCGGACGGCCGGCGCGAACGGGTCGCCGCGCTCGCCCGCGCCTACCTCGACTTCGCCGCACGCAACCCGGCGGTCTACGACGCCCTGTTCCAGCTCGACGGCGGCCTGGCCTTCGCGGACGAGGACACCCCGGAGCCGCTGAAAGACGCCTTCGCCGCCCTGCTGGAGACTCTGGGCGAGGTCGCCGGGGACGGCGTCCACCCGGGGTTCTTCACCGAGGTGTTCTGGGCGTCCCTGCACGGCCTTGCGACCCTGAGCCGGGCGGGACGGCTGCTGCCGGAGGATGCCGGGCCGAGGCTGGAGCTGCTGGTGGACCGGCTTGCCGTGGTTTGACACACCGTTGCGGCGGCACGCGGCGGTGGGCCGGGAGTTGTACGTCTCGCACGCGTAGTCCTCGGATCCGGGCCGCTGCCGGGCGGTGAGGCGGAGCGAGGGCACGTCTTGGCAAACAAGTCATGGCGAACAAGCCGGACTGGCTCGCGTGATGATCGGGCGGTTTCTGGACACTGGGCACCGCATCGGCTGGATGGGGCAGGCGGCGAGGTCTACGACGGCGACCCCGGATGCCGCGGTCACTCCTCGGCGGAGGCGCCGCTGTCCGGCGTGGCGGGGCGCGCTAAGACGATCATGGCGGCGTCGTCGTCCAGGTGTCCGCCGACGTGGTGCAGCAGGTCACGGCGGAGGCGGTCGAGGAAGGCGTCGGGGTCCTGCTCGGTCCAGCCGGTGATGCGTTCCGTGAGCGGGTAGAAAACGCCGGCGGAGTCGCGGGCCTCGGTGACGCCGTCCGTGTGCAGCAGCAGGAGGTCCGCGGGGTCGAGGGGGAAGCTCTCGACGTGGTAGCGCGGATGAACCAGTTCACCGAGGCCCAGCGGAGGCGCCGGGCGCAGGGCGCCCCTCGCCATCGGCCGGCCGTTGTGGAGGGCGATGGGTGGCGGGTGCCCGCAGGACACCATCTGGACCTGGCCGCCTCGGTCCGGAATATCCAGGACGGTGGCGGTGATGAAGGTCTCTCCGTAGCGGCCCGTCTCACCCGGCTCCATCAGATCCCAGCACACACTGCGGTCGAGGTAGGCAACCAGCTCGCTCAGGCTCGACCGACGATGGGCCGCGACGCGGAACGCCGCCAGCAGCAAGGCGGCGTCATGGACCGCCGTCATGCCCTTACCGCGCACGTCGCCGATGATCAGCCGAGTGCCGGAGGCCGTACGTGCCGCCGCATACAGGTCCCCGCCGATCCGGGCCTCGGCCTCCGCGGCCAGGTAGAGAGAGGCGACGCGCAGCGGTCCGATCCGCCTGGGCAGTGGAGGCAGGACCACACGCTGGGCAGCCTCGGACACGTACCGTACTTGTCGCAGTTCTTGTGCGCGGCGCTCCCGCACGACGCAGAAGACGACGAGGCTGGCTCCCGCCGGCAGCAGGGCCACGATCTGTGCCTCGTGGTTGGCCGAGAGCAGTTCGTCGGGGTCGCGCAGGACCCCGACGAGCGTCTGTGCGATCACCGCCAGGGCAGCTACCAGCCCCACCGTCCGTGGACCGCCGAACGACGGAGTGATCGCCGGGGCTGCGACGAGCAGAGGGCCCAGATGAATGTCGGGCGGCGCAAGGACGTCGATCACGGACACCGCGACGATCCAGGCGATCGGGATGGCGACCAGTGCCCGGCCCGTCCGCACCGGTCGGGAAGGTCTTCCGAGACGCAGCGGCATCATTCTTCTCGACACCGCGCCGACCCGGCTCGCGCGCGCAGGGACGGGCGACCGGCGAGGCAGGGGCCGCCCTCGCCGTGCCGGTACGTCCTGCGAGCCCGGTGCCTGCGACGGCGCCGGCGGCCCGGCGCGGTGAAGGCGAGAGCCCTCAACTCTCCTTCTCTTACGGTGAGTTGGGGTAGGCGCACCGCGGGTAGCGCAGGGGGTCCCGGGCCTTGCTCAAGCCTTCGCCTCGATGTCGGGTGCCGTCCACGCGGCCGCGCTTCACTGCGAAGATGGACCACATCTCGTTGCTCGTAGTGGCGGTGATCGTCACGGCGTTGGCCTTCGACTTCACCAACGGCTTCCACGACACTGCGAACGCCATGGCGACCTCCATCGCCACCGGAGCACTGAGTCCACGTACGGCGGTTCTCATCAGCGGCGTCCTGAACCTCGTCGGCGCATTTCTGTCCACCGAAGTCGCCAATGGGTGGGAGCGGGCCGTCACGGCGTGGACTTCGATCAGGTCGTGCAGAAGATCCTCCTTCCGGCGCTCGCGTCACCACTGGTGGCCGGCACCGCCGCGCTGATCGCTACTTACCTGGCCCACCGGCTCACCCGGCGGTGGCAGGAGAAGACGGTCACCCGGGGATTCCGGCTGGGGCAGATCGCGTCCGCCTCGCTGGTCTCCCTGGCTCACGGGACCAACGACGCACAGAAGACGATGGGCGTCATCACGCTCACGCTCATCTCCGTGGGAGCCCTCGGGCACGATGCGGGGCCGCCGCTGTGGGTCATCGCCTCCGCCGGTCTCGCCATCGCACCGGGTACCTACCTGGGCGGCCGGCGGATCATCCGGACCAGGGGCAAGGGGCTCACGGACATCCAGTCACCGCAGGGGTTCGCCGCCGAGACTGCGGCCACGACCGTGATCCTGACGTCGGCGCACCTGGGGTTCGCGCTCTCCACCACCCAGGTGTGTTCCGGCGGGATCCTCGGCGCCGGTCGGGGCCGGAAGCTGGCCGAGGTCCGCTGGGGTACTGCGGGCCGTATGGTCGCGGCGTGGTGTGTGACGCTGCCGACCGCAGCCGCCGTCGGCACTCTCGCCGCGAGCGCGGTCGTGCACGGGGGACCGCGGGGACCGTCCTGATCGGCGTCTGCGCGGTCGCGGCAGCGGGCGGAATCGTGGCGCTCTCGCGGCGCAACCCGGTTGACGCGGACAACGTCAACGACAGCCCCTCGGTCGCCGTACACGCTCCGGCCACCGCAGGCTGAACGCGGCTCGAAACCGCGAAGTGACAGAGGGAAGAGGGGACTGCGATGGCAGTGGACTGGAGCGCCCTGGGGCAGGTGGCCGCAGTGAGTATCGGCGTCACCGTGGGCGTCGTCACGATGTTCGCACTGGGCGTGCGCGTTCTGAGTGCCCGGGAGTACCCGGCCCGGGGCGGTAGCGGTTGTGGTTGCGGTAACCGAAGTGGCAGCGGTAGCGGTGTTCTGTCTTTCGCAGTCGCAGGTATGTGCTTCCTGGCCTGCACGGCCGCCGTCTGCTACGGGCTGTACCTCATCATTCCGCAACTGCACTGACGGACCACGTCTGTTCTCTGGTCACGTACGTCAGCGAAGAGTGCAACGACGAACTGGGGCGCGATCTGCCTGCGGCAACACACGCTGTTCAACAGGCACGCGCGACGTTCCCGGCCATGGTGACCGCTGTGCCTTGACGCGCTGGGTCCCGCGGAGCCTACTGAGGGAAGGCTGGGCCGACGCAGGGAGGGGGTGGCCCGGGATGCGGATCGTCGTGGATCTCACCCGCTGCCAGGCATACGCGCAGTGCGTTTTCCTCGCTCCGCAGGTCTTCGAGCTGCACGGGGAAGAGGCGTTGCTGTACAGCGCGGATGTCCCCGACGAGCAGCTCGATCGGGTGCGCCAAGCCGTCGTGGCCTGCCCGGTGCGGGCGATCCTCCTGGGGGAGGAGGTGGGCGTCGGTGTCCGGTGATCTGCGCGAGGGCCGGATCGTGATCGTCGGCGCTTCGCTGGCCGGGTTGCGGGCCGCCGAGACGCTGCGTGAGGAGGGCTTCACCGGCTCCCTGACGGTCGTCGGAGATGAGCCCCATCCGCCCTACGACCGGCCGCCGCTGTCCAAGCAGGTGCTGCTCGGCACCGCGGCGGCGGACACCACCGGGCTGCCGATGCGGCGGGACCCGGACGCCCAGTGGCGACTGGGTGTGCGGGCCACCGGGCTCGACCCGCTCGGCAAGCGGGTGCTGTTGGCCGACGGCGACCCGCTTCCCTACGACCGTCTGCTGATTGCCACCGGAACCCGGGCGCGGCCCTGGCCTCATGCGGATCAGGCCGCCCTGGACGGGGTGTTGACCCTGCGTACCCGCGAGGACGCCGCGATCCTGGCCGATCGGCTGGCGTCCGGGCCACGCCGGGTCCTGGTCATCGGTGCGGGCTTCACCGGCTCGGAGATCGCCTCGGCCTGCCGGGAGCGGGGTATCGAGGTCACGGTCGCCGAGCGCGGGCCCGGCCCGCTGGTGGGCGCGCTCGGCGGCACGCTGGCGAAGCTCGCGGCCGGAATGCAGCGGGCGCACGGTGTGGACCTGCGGTGCGGGGTGACGGTTTTCGCGCTGCACGGGAAGAACGGCCGGTTCCGCGGTGCGGACCTGTCCGACGGCAGCCACATCGACGCGGACCTCTGCGTCGTAGCGTTGGGCGCGGTCCGCAACATCGAGTGGCTGGCCGACGCCGGACTTGCGGCGGGCCCCCACGGAGTCGCCTGCGACGCCGGGTGCCGGGCCGTGGACATGTACGGGATCGTCACCGACGACATCTTCGTGGCCGGCGACATCGCCCGTTTCCCGCACCCGCTGTTCGAGTACCAGATGCTCTCCCTCGAGCACTGGGGCAACGCGGTCGCGCAGGCCGAAGTGGCGGCCCACAACATGGTGTGCCCGGGGCCGCTGCGGCGCCCGCACCTCGCGGTCCCGGTCTTCTGGTCCACCCAGTTCGGATACAACATCAAGTCCGTGGGGGTGCCCGTCTTCTCCGACCAGGTAGTCATCGCCCAGGGGTCGCTCGCCGAACGCCGTCTGGTGGCGGTCTACGGCTATCAGGGCCGCGTCACCGCCGCGGTCACCGTCAACATGGCCAAGTGGCTGGAGCACTACCAGGGTCTGATCGAAACCGCCGCCCCGTTCCCGCCCGGGCCCGGCGCGGCAGACGGCCGCCCTCTGGTGACCGACTTCCCCATCCCGTCCGACGTACCGGATGCGACCGGGCTCTCCCATGGCCCCACCGTCGCGCTCACCGGTCACCTGCCGGACCGCCGGCTGACCGTGGTGCGGTCCGCCGACTGACCATCACGTCCCCGCCGGGAGGAACTCCCATGGCCGTCGACACTCTGCTGCGGCGCATCACCGACCACACCAACCGCGCCGACCCGTACCCGTTGTACGCGGAACTGCGCGAGGCGGGTGTGGTGCGGCAGACGGACGGCAGCTACCTGGTCGGCACCTACCACGACATCGTCGCCCTGCTCCACGACCCGCGGGTCAGCTCGGACCAGCGCAACCGCGCCGCGCCCTACCGCGGAATCGCCCCGGAAGAGGGACAGCAACCGCCCGCCTTCATCAGGCGCGACGACCCCGAGCATCACAGGCTGCGCAGCATGGCCATGCGGCCGTTCGGTCCGCCGCACAGCCCGCATCGCATCGACGCGATGCGAGGAGAGATCCTCCGGATCACCGAGGAACTGATCGCACCGCTCAAAGGTCGCGCGCGGATCGACATCGTCGACGACTTCGCCTATCCGCTGCCCGTCACCGTCATCTGCCGACTGCTCGGCGTACCCCGTGAGGACGAACCGGTCTTCCGCGAGTGGTCCACCACGGTCATCGACTCCATCGACATCGGGCCCGGCGAAGACCCCGGCAAGCGCGAGACGGTCGGCGAGCAGGCCCGGCACGAGATGGGTCGCTACCTGGTGGGCCTTGCCGAGCAGCGCCGAGGCGGTTCGGGCGACGACATGCTCTCCGCCTTCGTCAACGATCCGGGCCCGCCCGGAGAACTCACCCGCGAGGAGTTGGCAGCGACCTCCGCGCTGCTGCTCATCGCCGGCCACGAGACCACGGTCAACCTGATCACCAACGGGGTACTCACCCTGCTGCGCCACCCCGACCAACTGGACCTCCTGCGCCGTGAGCCCGCACTGCTGCCGAGCGCGGTGGAGGAACTGCTGCGCTACGAGCCCCCGGTCCACATGCTGCCGCGCACCCCACTCGCCCCCCTCGACATCGCGGGCACCACCATCCCTCAAGGCGCCCCCCTGGTACTGGTGTTGGCCTCCGGCAGTCGCGACCCGCGGCGCTTCCGCGACCCCGACCGGTTCCATCCCGCGCGCCCGGACAACCAGCACCTCGGCTTCGGCAGCGGCATCCACTCCTGCTACGGAGCGCCCCTGGCCAGGATCGAAGCCCAGATCGCCCTCGGCGCGTTGGCATCCCGCCTCACCACCGCCACCCTGGTCGAAGACCCTCCCCCCTATCGGAACAGCGCGATACTGCGAGGGCCCCGGCACCTTCACGTCGAGTGGTAACAGCGCAGCGGCTGCCCGGACGATCCGCATCACGCGTCAGACGACTGCGGCCGCGACCGGCCATGCCTCACGGCCCAACAGATGGAGGACGAGTGCGGCGATGTTCCACGCGTCGTCCTCGCCGCGGTGGTGGCGTCCCTCGAGCGGCAGTCCGGCGATCTGTAGAGCGTGATCCATGCCGGGCTTCTTGCGCAGCCCGTAGAACGCGGCGAAAGCGGCCTTGGCATTGGTATGGGTGCGCTCCGTCGGACAGCCGAAGGGGTAGACCGTCCCGTCGGCCTGACTCTGCCGAGCGAATTGCCTACGGTCGTACTCGCCCCAGCTCGCCCAGGGGCGCTCCCCGGCCCCGTACTCCTCAACGAGGATCCGGCATGCCTCGGCGAAGGTGACGCCGCGGTCCACCTCGGTCTGGGTCAGGCCGGTCAGTTCGGTGCAGAAGTCGCTCACCGCCGACCGGGCAGGTCGAACCAGGAGGCGATGCCGGGACACACGGCGCCGTGCCGACACGTCCACGACCGTGAGACCGATCTCGATGATCTCGTTCACAGAGCCGGGCGGCGGCTGCCCAGCCCAGCAGGTGGCTTCCACATCGATGACGTTCAGCAGGGCTGATTCGTGGTGCATGGGACCGAGGCTAGGGATGCCCGCCCGGCTCCGACACCCAATTTCCACACGTACACTCCGTCACCGCCAACAGCACCCTTCTTCGAGCCGGCGTCCCCAGGACAACCTCAACCTCCGACCGGGCCGGCGCAAGAACTTCCGGTAGCCGTAAAGGAATTGCGAAGTGCGCCCAGGCTGGACCTGCACGCCGTGTCAAGTTGCCGGATGGCCAGCTTCTGGCCAAATGCGGACAACTGTCGAGGTCCCGTTCCGGAGTTGCTGGGGGAGCGTCATGATGCTGGTGACTCCCATGGGTGCTGGTCTGCCGGTACTCGGACGGGGTAAGGCTGTTGCGGCCCTGGGGGGTGCCGTGATGGTGCGCAGCAAGTGTGCCGTGACCTTTGGGCAGCGAGTGCGCCCCCGGGGTGCGGTACGCGAGGTATGGGGCTCTGTCGCTCGGTGGTGGAGTCGACCGCTGGTGATGGGGCTTGCGCGACCGCACCACTGCCGGTCCCCGGGGTCCTTCGGCTCCGCCGTCAGAGTGCGGACCTGATGAAGGGGGACTCCCTTGACCTCTGGACCTGCAAGACCTGCAAGACCGCGCCGGTTCCCGCGTCGGCGGCGGGCGCTGACGTCCTTCGCCGCTGCCGGCGCTCTGACGATGGCAGGGCTGGTGGCGCTGTCGGCGCCTGCGCCCGCACTCACCGGCGACGGCCCGTCGGCATACGTGGCCAACTTCCATGGCGACACCGTCTCGGTGATCGATGCGAGTACGAACACGATCACCAGCAGTATCCCCGTCGGCAACAGTCCTGTCGGTGTGGCGGTCAACCCGGCCACCACGCACGCCTATGTCACCAATTTCGATGCCGCCACGGTCTCGGTGATCGACACGGGGACCGACGCGGTCACGGCGACCGTCCCGGTCGGCAGGAATCCCCTCAACGTGGCGTTCACGCCGTCCGGGACCCGCGCGTATGTCGCCAACAGCGGCGGTACCACGGTCTCGGTCATCGACACCGCGACGGACACCGTCAGCGCCACTGTCCCCGTCGGGGCGGGCCCGAACGGCGTGGCGGTGAGCCCGTCGGGCACCACCGCCTATGTGACGAACAATGAGGACTCCACGGTCTCGGTCGTCGACACGGCGACGAACACGGTCAGCGACACCGTCCCGGTCGGGAGCGCCCCCTCCGGTGTGGCGTTCAGCCCGTCCGGGGCCAGCGCGTACGTCACCAACAACGGCGGGACCACGGTCTCGGTCATCGACACCGCGACGAACAGGGTCAGCGCCACCATCGAGGTCGGGACCGCCCCGAACGCCGTCGCGTTCAACCCGTCCGGCACCACGGCCTACGTCGCCGATGCCGGCAGTGATGACGTGAAGGTGATCAACACGGCGACCCATACCGTGACGGCGAGTGTCCCGGTCGGCGACAGCCCCGCCGGCGTCGAGGTCGACCCGTCCGGCGCGACCGTCCGTGCCACCAACCGCGCTGACGACACCGTCTCGGTGATCGACGCCGGAAGCAACGCCGTCACTGCCACGATCAGCGGGTTCACCGGCCCCTACGGCATAGCCGTCGGCTCCTCGCAGCCGACGGCGGACATCGACGTCAACCTCACCGCTCAGCCGCATCTGAGCATCTTGGTGCCCTACCTGACCTACACCCTCACCGCACACAGCACCGGTCCGAACACGGTCACTTCGGCCACCGTGAAGGCATCCCTGCCTCCGGGCGCCTCCGCCACGAACCTGCCCGCCGGGTGCACCACCATCACCAGAACCGTGACCTGTACCTACGGGGCCATTGCCAACGGCGCGAGCGTGAACAAGTCGTTCCGTGTCCCGCTGCGTCTGCTGTCGCTGGGCCCTGTGAAGGTCACCGGCACCCGTACCGCCTCCGCACCCACCGACCCGGACCCGGCAGACGACAGCGCGTCGGCCACCTGCACCGTCATCTCCATCATCCTCGCCACCTGCCCCTGACTTCCCGGTGCCTGGCGGGCCGAGACGGCCCACCAGGCACCCACGACCAGAGGGCGGCGGCAGTGACCGCGAACTTCGGGGCGCGCGGAATCACTTCGCGCCGCCGGTCGGCCGCCGGAGCAGGTAGAAGGCCGCGGTCGAGACCAGAACGGCCATGCACGCGATGAACACCAGCCCCGCGCCCTCCAGTCCGAGCGGTCCCGTCAGCACTCCCACACCGACCACCGGCAACGAGATCCCCACGTACGCCACCAAGAAGAGCGCCGAGATCACCGTCGCCCGCTGGTCCGCGGGAGACGCCGCGGTCACCGCGGACATGGCTCCACGGAACGCCAGCCCGTGCCCGCACCCGCCGACGACCGCGCTCAGCACGACCAGCGCCAGCAGATCCCACCCGAGCGCGCCCGCGAACAGAGCCAGTCCGGCGAGGAGCACGGCGCAGCCCAACGGCAGCGATCGCCCCACCCCGATCCGGCCGACCGCCGACTGCCCGGCGATCGACGAGAAGAAGGCAAGCCCGACGATCAGCCCGCTCAACGCGAGGTTGTCCACGTGCAGGAACTGCCCGAGGAACGCCGGGGTGACCGAGGTGAACACCCCGAACAAGGCGAACCCGACGAACGAGGCGATAGCCGCCGGCCCGAACACCGCCCGCACCTGCCGGGGCAGTCCCAGCCGTTGCGGTCGTACAGCGCTCAGCGGCTGCCGCTCCCGTACGGTCTCCGCGAGCCACAGCAGGACAGCGGCCGAGCAGGCCACCAGGGCGATGTGCACGGCAAAGGTCAGGTGCAGCGGCCAGGCAGCGTACTGTGCGAGCACTCCGGCGAGCAGGGGACCGCAGCCCAGTCCGCCCATGTTGGCGGCCGTCGCCACGAACGTGGCCCGGGAAGCGCCCCCGTCCGGTGCCAACTCCATCACGTACGCCGTCGCGGCGCCGGTGAACAGACCGGCGGACAGCCCCGACAGCAGCCGCCCCACATACAGCCAGCCCAGCCCCGTGGCGCAGAGGAAGCAGACGGCACTCGCCGCCGCGAACCCGAGGCCCCACAGCAGTACCGGACGCCTGCCCACCGTGTCCGATGCGTTGCCGGCCAGCAGCAGGGCGCCGATGACCCCCAGGGCGTACACGGCGTACACGACCGTGACCGTCAGCTCGGAGAAACCGAACTTCTCCTGGTAAAGGCTGTACAGGGGAGTCGGTAGCGTGGTGCCCGTCATGCACACGGTGAATACGGCCGCGCCGAGCAAGCACGGGCGCCACCGGTGATCACTGTCCATACCTCCGACGTTAACTGCGAACGCCATTCCGGCCCGGCCCGGCGCGCCATGTTCAGCAAGCAGGTTGGCCGACCGGACCGACATCACCCACGAACCCATTGGGTAGTTGGTCCGCTGAGCCGCCGGTCGCAGAAGGCCGACGCCGTCGCCAAGGAGGTGTGCAGCACATGCGCACGAATGGTCAGCAGTCGACCCCACGTCCTGACAGCTTCCACCTCTCTACGACGGAGACACCATGTCCGTTCGCATCACTGCACTGACCGACCCCGAAACCAGCGCGTCCAGTTACCGCCTGGCATGGCTGGCATCCGACACCGACGCGATCCCCGTCGGGTCGGCGTTCCTGCGCCTCTACACCAGGACCGGGCAGGACCATCTCGCCGCACTGGAACTCCACGTCCATCCGGCCGGGCGGCGCAACGGCACCGGCTCCCGGCTCCTGGACGCGGCCATCGCCGCCGCACGCCAGGACGGCCGACGCTCTGTCATCACCCAGGCCGAGGCCGGCTCTCCCGGCGACCGGTTCCTGTCGGCCCGGGGCTTCCGCAGGGTCCTGACCCTGACCTTCACCCGACTGCAGTTGGCCGATGCGGACATCGCCGCTCTCACCGAGATCACCGACCAGTCACCTCCCGGTTATCGGCTGGCGTCATGGGAGGGCACGGTCCCGGACGGCCTCGCCGAGACGTTTGTGGCGTCGCGTCATGCCATGGACGACATGCCGATGGGCGGCACCGACTTCGGGACGGTGACCTGGGACCTGGACCGGGTCCGGGCCGCGGCAGCCGCCGTCGAGAAGCGTGGCGACCTTCTGCACACCGTTGTTGCCATCGACGAGTCGGACGGTTCGATCGCCGGGTTCACCGAACTGGTCGTCCCCGGCGACGGCAAGGGTGATGGCCAGCACTACGGCACCGGCGTGCTGCCCGAACACCGCGGGCACGGCCTCGCCCGCTGGATGAAGGCCGCCTCGATCCGGCAGGCCCGCGAGCGGCACCCGGACCTCGGTGGCCTGCTCACCGACACCGCCGACAACAATCCGCACATGCGTCGGATCAACGACGCGCTCGGCTATGTGCCGATCCACACGACCTTCGAGTACCAACTCGACCTCTAGGAACGACGGGCCGGGCCACCTTCGTGACCCGGCCCCACAATCGCGAGTTCTCCTGGACTCCGCTCCGTGCCCTCCTGCGCATACGCCCGGGGAGGGCGTGGCGGGTCAGGCGCCTTCGGCCCAGTGGCGCAGAGCGTCGTGGTCGGGAAAGGCGGCCACGTTCTTGTCGTGGGGGTGGGAGGTGTACTGGTGGAAGAGCCAGTCGGCTTTGACGCGGGGTTTGCCGGCGGTGACGTAGTCGGCGATCCACAGCCCGTCGCCGGCGTAGGAAGTGGTGTCGGCGTTCAGCCAGAAGTCGCGGTTGGTGTAGAGAACGATCCTGTGGCGGGGCCGTAGCTTCTTCAGCCTGCGGATGAAGAGGTCCTTGTCCTTGCTGCTGGCGTGGCTGCCGTTGGCGGTGGCTTCCCAGTCCACGGCCAGGATGTCGCCCGGCTTGTCGGGGATTTTGGAGAGGAAGTGCCTGGCCTGGGCGCGGATACGGCCGGGCCACAGGAAGTGGTAGTAGCCGACGATCAGGTTGGCCCGGCGGCCTGTTCGTGTCTGGGCTTCGAGGTGGGGATTGGTGTAAGTGCGGCCCTCGGTCGCTTTGACGAAGACGAAGGAGAGGTTGTCGGTGGCGTAGGAAGGCGGCTGGAACGCACTGATGTCGAGGCCGTGCAGCATGTGGGGGGCTCCTCGCCGTATCGGTGACGGGCGCTGCCCAAGTGATGCCCCGCGTCAGCCGGGACGATTCCCAGCCCTCTCGTCGAACGTCGTTTCGGCTCGTCGCCTATACGGGGAGAGGCGGCCCAAGTGCCTGCCCGTAAGTGACCCGTAAGCGAGAGTTAGGAACTTTCCTTGCCGGTCGACAACTCATCCGCGGGGGCGCCGAGTTGGGTGGTGAGCCACTCCGTGACGAGGGCCAGGACTCCGGGGTCCACCGGGGTGCGTACCAGGCGCGGGTAGGAGCGGATGCTGTGGCGCCCCGGATCGAGACGCAGCACGTGGGTCAGGTCGGGGACGCGGTGAATCTCGGCTCCGCCCGGCACCAGACGCCGGATCACATCCAAGTCATCGGGGTTGACCTGGATGTCCTTGGCGCCGGTGACCGCCAGGACGGGTACGCGAGCGGCGGCGAGGTCGTCCCGTGAGTCGTGGACGAGCATCTCGCGCATCCAGCGGGCGTTGACCCGGACGCCCGCGACGCGCGCCACGTCCGTGCTCGTCTTCTTGATGCGGGCGAGGACCCGGTTGCCCACGGCGCCCAGCGGACGCCGCAGGAGGCGGAGCGGGGCGGGCAGCCCGGTGGCGACCGTGCGCGCCTGCCAGCGCAGCGCGTCCTCGCCCACGCGGGCGAAGCCGGCCAGCAGCACTGCCGCCCGTACGCTCTCCTGACCGGCCAGGGCCATGGCGTGCAGGGCACCTTCGCTGTGCCCGACAACGGCAAGTGCGTCGGCGCGGGTATCGGGACGGGCGGCCAGCGCGCGCAGGGCGGCGGCCGCGTCACGCCGGTTGTCGTCGAAGCCGGCTGCTTGCCAGGCGCCAGGAGTGCCGGCGACGCCACGCCGGTCGTAGCGCAGAGTGGCTGTCCCGGCGGCGGCGAGGGCATCGGCCAGCGGCCGGCCCAGGTTCATCCGCAGCTTCGGGGTGTTGCCGTCGCGGTCCAGAGGGCCGGATCCGTGCAGCAGCAGAACCGCCGGGTGCGGGCCCGGGCCGGGCGGCAGCGTCAGAGTGCCGGCCAGCGGGGTTCCGTCGTCGGCGGTGACCGTCATGTCGATGTCGGGCAAGGCTGTGCTCTCGCTTCGTCGATCCTTATTGATCTCAACTTCAAGAACGTTATCAGATGTGAGATCATAAGCGCATGCCCACTGCGAATCTTCTGCTCCACCCGGTCCGACTGCGCATCCTGCAGACCATGCTCGGTGTCGGGGAGCTGACCACCGCCCAACTGCGGGACCGACTGCCCGACGTGCCCGCGGCGAGCATGTACCGGCATGTCGCCACGCTCGCGCAGGCCGGCATCATCGAGGTGGTCCGGGAAAGGCCCGTGCGTGGCACGGTCGAACGCAGCTACCGGGTACGCCAGGAACAGGCCCTCGTGGACGACGACGCCCGCGCCACCATGACCAAGGACGATCACCGCAACGCCTTCGCCGTGTTCTCCGGCGCTCTGATGTCCGACTTCGAGCGCTATCTCGCCCGGGACGACGCCGAACCTGCCCGCGAGGGCGTCCTCTACCGGCAGGGCGCGGTGTGGGCGACCGACGACGAATTCGCCGCGCTCGTACAGCAGTTGGAGGCTGTCATCGCCCGCCACGCGCACACCGAGCCCGCGGACGGCCGCACCCGCCACATCATCAGCATGGTGCTCCACCCCGACAAGGCAGCCGGTACCGACGCGGGCGGTGGCAGCGCCGAAGGCGGGGGTGGGGAGCAAGGCGCACTCGGATGATCCCCGGCTGGTTACAGGACCTCGTGCGCGGCGCGAGCCGCACAAGCCGGCGCCACCGACGAGCTCTTCGCCAACGAGCCTCGACGGGGTCCCGAACGGGGGCTAATGCTGAGAGCGGGGCATGCGAACGATCGCCGTTCCCGCGGCCAAGTCCACCGTGGTCCTGTTCGGCGGAGCTCCGTCGTCCTCGTCGTCCGGCATGACCAGCGCCGACTGCCGTTCCTTCAACTCGTTCTGCTTGCCCGGCGAAAGGCTCGCATGCAACTGCTCGAACCCGGTCGCCGATATCTGTCCCTGACGGGCGCTGTTCCGCCACGGCAACACCCCGGCCCGACCCGCGCGCAACAACAGCTGGTCGATGAAGGCCAGCAGGGTCAGCACGATGACCAACCCGGGCAGAGTCATGAAGAAGACGAATTGCATGCCCCCAGTATCCGTGCCGGCGCCTGTCGGCCCGCTTCGACAAATCGCGGGCGGTCGGCACGGTCATGTGCGGCTGCATCGAGGGTATTCGGGGCGGCATGGGTAGTTACCGGGGTACGTAGGGCCGGCGGTCGTATGGGCCGTGTGCATGGCGGTGGGCCATTCACTGTTCAAGGGATGGGGCTGGGACACGCTTTGGTATGCGCTCACAGCCGGCCCGGTGTGGTTTCTGATCTGCCCGTGGGTCGACCGCCGGGGGCGCCTCACGTGGTCGCGCGCGGAGGCTCGGCGGCGTCGTGAGGCGTATGAGGCGCGGCATGGTTCCTGACGGGATGCCGGGTACTGCGATCACTCGGTGACCGCGCACCGCCAGTTGGCGTTTGAACTCTCGTCCGATCCCCGCGCTCGCACCGGTCACCGGCGCGTCGGCATGGCGTGATCCCAGTCGTCATGCGGGCCCACTGCCCGGCCTGAGCCGGCGGGAACGGCAGCATCGCGTCGAGTGCGGAAACCGATCAGTACGAGCTCAAGCGGGCGGCGCGATCGGGGGCCGCAGGCCGAGCCACTGCTCGGCGTCCCAGGCCCGGAACCGCTCCAGCTCGGTGAACCCCAGCTTCGCCGCGAGGCGCATCGAGCTGACATTGGCGGTCTGGGTGGCGAGCACGACCGGCTCGCCGGGAAGGACACCGTCGAACCAGTCGAGTGCCGCCGCGCACGCCTCGGCGGCGTACCCGAATCCCCATGCTTGTGGCAGGAACAGGTAGCCGAGGTCGGCCTTTCCCGCGGCAGCCGGGCGGTGGTGCCCCGGCGCTCTCCTGAGCAGGATCTGGCCGATCATCGCCCGGTCGAGTTCCACGGCGAAACTACCGGGCCAGCGCTCGGGCGCTTCAGGCATCTCGCGTTCGAGTTCGTCCCGCGGTCGAGGGCCGCCGAGGTAGGTGTGCACCTCCGGCGAGGCGAGCAGCTCGATGAACGCCGCACGGTCCCGGGCCTCGGGCTCGCGGAGTATGAGCCTCTCGGTCCGGATCGGGGCAGGTGGCCAGGCGACGGGGGCGAGGTCGGTCATGTCGGCCAGCCAATCAGCAGGCTCGGCGACGATCAAGACCCCTCAGGGGCCTTCAACGGCGTTCGTCACGAGTGCGCGCGCGTAGGCGGCGTCCAGACGGCCGGGGCGGAAGAGAATGCGGTACATCATCGGCGCCACGACCCGGTCGATCACCCGTTCCGTGTCAGGCACTGCCTCTCCGCGCCGTGTCGCACGGTTCAGGACGGCGTCGATCTGCTCCGCGGCGTAGGCGGAGCACCGGCCGGCATTGGTGCCGTCCGGATCGCCGAGGAGCGCGTCCCTGATGTACGCACGCCCGGGCGGCGAGGCCATCTCGTCGAGGAACTGCTCCGCCCATGCGTCGAGGTCGGCCCGCAGGCTGCCGAGATCGGCGGGGCCGGTCTCCGGGCGCAGCCGTTCGACCGCGACATCGGACAGGAGTTCCTGCAGGTCGCCCCAGCGGCGGTAGACCGTGGAGGGTGTCACACCGGCCCGGGCCGCCACCAGGGGAACGGTCAGCGCTTCGCGGCCTGCCTCGTCGACGAGTTCGCGGACCGCGGTGTGCACGGACTCCTGCACACGGGCACTGCGCCCGCCGGGGCGCGTCATGGGCTTGGGGCTCATGTGTTCCACCTTAATGCGAATACGTGGCTTCTAGCCGCCTCTCTGCCGTTCCCGGCGACGGCGTGCTCCGGGCTTGTGCTGGTCCTCGGGCCGCCACCGGGGCGATCCGCCCCGCGTCGGCGGCCACGGCCTCATGCACCCGCCCGACGCGCATGTCCGCTGGACCTGCTCGCGGTACTCGACGGTGCCCTGGCCGGACTTCGCGGCTGTCGTCGGCACGGTCGGGGTGGCGAGGACGTCGATCCCGTCGAACATTGCGGGCCCAGGCGTCGCGCACCATGGAGCGGGCCCGCTGGGCGCAAGGTAGTCGCCGGCCGACGTGGGGGCCGACGTGGTCCAGGGATCACGACAGCGAGGTCTGCGCGGTACAGCGGTCCGGGAACTGGGGGCCCGCCCCGCTACCACCTAAAGGCGAATCGTTTGCTTTAGGTGACGGTAGGACCTATGGTTGCTTAAAGCAAACCAGTTGCTTTAGTCGCACCTCGCGTAAGGGACGAACGCCGTGTCCATGACCCCGCAGCCCAGCGCCCCCGCCACCGCGCAGACCCCAACATGGTCCGTGGGCGACCACACCGTGCGACGCGTCGACGAATCAGCGCTTCCCGCCGCGACCGGCCCATGGCTGCTGCCCGGGGCGACCGCGGATGTCGTGACCCACACCCCTTGGCTGCGCCCCGACTTCGCCGACGAAGAGGGAGTCCTCCGGCTGGCGAGCCACAGCTTCGCGGTCGAAGTGGACGGACTGCGGATACTGGTCGACACCGGCATCGGAAACGGAAAGCGGCGCGCCAACCCCGCCTGGCACAACCTGAACAGCGACTACGAAGCGCGGCTGACGGCGGCAGGCTTCGCACCGGAGACCGTCGACGTCGTCATCCTGACCCACCTTCACGCCGACCATGTGGGCTGGAACACGCGCTCTGAGGGCGACAGTTGGGTGCCCACCTTCCCCAACGCGCGCTACCTCACCTCGCAAACCGAATGGAACTACTGGGCAGGTGTCGAGATGGAGGAGTCTCGGCAGCAGATGTTCCAGGACTCGGTGCACCCCGTCCGGGACGCGGGCCTCCTCGAACTCGTCGACGTCGCGGACGCGGGCACGGACATCGCGCCGGGCCTCCGCCTACTGCCCAGCCCCGGCCACACTCCCGGCCAGGTGACGGTGGAGCTGAGCAGCCAGGACGAGACTGCGCTCATCAGCGGCGACAGCATTCACCACCCGGTCCAGATGGGGCATCCGGAGCTCTGCAGCTGCGTGGACATCGCACCCGAACTCGCCGCCAGGACCCGGCGCCGGATCCTCGATTCGCTGGCCGGCACCTCGACCCTGCTGCTCGGCAGCCACTTCCCGCCGCCGACCGCCGGTCACGTGCGGCGCGAGGGCAGTGCGTACCGGCTGCTGCCTGCCGCACCCCGGGTCGCAACGGCCCGCTGCTGAACGGAGGACCGGCGCCGGTCCCCGGGCGCGGCGGCAGTGGCTCTGTCCGGCGGGGAGGCTGGACGCCTGTGACGACCCGCCCGGAGCCGCATCGCCGACCAAGGCGGCTCCAGCCGCTGTCCTCCCCGCACATCGCGGCGCGTTACTTCCACCACCTCGCCGGTCGGGGAGGGCGCCCCGCGCGAGGAGCGACGAGGGGAGCCTCGCTCCGCGCGCACCTGACGGCCGCCGCCACCGGATGGTGCGGCAGCCGTCCCAGGGCCTCGACGCTACTCTCCCGCACCCGCAACTGCCCCCTGCATGCGCCCAGTTGGCCGGGCTCGTGGTCCGCGCCGACGCTCTCACCGGACCCGCGCTGCAAGGGATGCGGCCTTGCGTGACCCGGCAACCGTTCGCCTCGACGGGGTGGCGGGGGAGTGGGTGGCTGCCATGCTGGCGAGGAGCTTGAGGTGGTCTTCGGAGGTGCTGCCCGGTTCGGCGGTGTAGAGGCTCAGGTCGTGCACGGCCCGCTGGGACACGGCAGGTCACCTTCGCCGGACACGCCGCCATCGGCATGCTCGCAGGCACCATCTCCCAACTCGCCTTCGCCTACCGCGGCCTCCCTCACCGGGGCATACCCGCCCTGGCCGCCCTCGTCGCCGGGTTCGCCATCACACGCCGCGCCGCACACGTCACCGACGAATCCGTCGCGGCGGCGAACCCGCCCGGATGGGACCTCCCGCTGCGCATGACCGTGGCCACCGGCGTGGTGAGGGGCATCATCGCCCTCGCCCCCGTCATCGGCCCGCACCTGGCCGAACTTCTCTCCCCGTTCCCCGTGTTCGGCGTCGTGATGGCCGTCTTCACCCACCGCACCCATGGCCCGAACGCCGCCGCCGACCTCGACGGCCTCGTCATGGGACTGGCCGCACCCGCCGTCTTCTTCCTCGCCCTCACTCTCGCTCTGCCGTCCATGGGGCTCATGGTCTTCGTCGTCGCCACGCTCGCGGCACTCGCCACCCAGGCCGGGACCATGTTCGTCATGCCCGCCGACCGCGGCACAGACGCAGCTGCCGCGCCCTCCAGGTGAGGAATCGGCGCCGAAGCCTGTCGACGCCGGGCGTCGCTCGTCACCCGCCGTCAGGCGTCAGGCGCAGACCGCTCGAACTGCGACTCAGTCACTGGCCATAGGCAAATCGTGTGGCAGACGGAGCCACTGAAAAACCATCCGCGACATCTTCGTGTGGGGCGTGGGCGCTTGCCCAGCGCGCGGGCCGGCCCGAGTAGTCAGTGATACACAGGCGGCTGCGAGTGTGGCGAGGACCGGAATCCGAAGACCGAAATGCGGTCGCCGCGGCCAGGTCCGCGTCGCTTTGCAGCGACGGCAGGATGCTCTCCGGTATGTGCCATCACCGAGGCACCGAGGCACCGAGGCACCGAGGCACCGAGGCACCGAGGCACCGAGTCACCTCTTCCGCTCCTGCGCGGACGCGCGGCGCGTCGCCGATGGTCCACAAGCCGGGTGCCCGGTTCGTTGCCCGGTATCGGCTGCCGGACGATGGCGGGCCAGCAGCGTCTGCGTGAGAGCGGTCAGCAAGGTTGTGCGCGGCGGCAGTTCGGCGACGACGACGTGTTCGGTGTCGGCGTGTGCGCCTCCGCCCACTGCGCCCAGACCGTCCAGCGTGGGCACACCCAGGCCGGCGGTGAAGTTGCCGTCCGAGGCGCCACCGACGCTCGCGGCGGACAACGGCTCGATATGAAGGTCGGCCGCGAGCGAGTCGGCAAGAGCGAACAGATCCGTCGACGCCGCCGCGTCCAGGGGCGGGCGGTTGACGCCGCCGACGATGTGCAGGCGCGCGCCGGACAACACGGGGCGCAGCGCGCGCACGGCCTGATCGACCCGTTCTTGTTCCGTCCGGTCCCAGGCCCGTACATCAACGGCCAGCTGGGCGGTGGCCGGCACGGTGTTGGCCGTCGTGCCTGCTGTCAGGGCTGTGGGTACGACCGTCGTCCCGCGCGTCGTGTCGGAGAGTGCGGCCGTGGCGAGGACGTGATGGGCGAGTTCCATGCCTGCGTTGATGCCCTTGTCCGGCTCCAGACCGGCGTGTGCGGCGCGTCCCTCGACCTCGATCCGGTAGAGCGAGACGCCTTTGCGGCGGCACTTCAGCGCCCCGCCCTCGGCCGACGCCTCCAGGACGAGTACCGCCTCGCAGCCGCGGGCCGTTTCCTCGATCAGCTCGCGAGACCCCGGTGAGCCGATCTCCTCGTCGCCGGTGATCAGGATGGTCAGCCCGTCCCGGTCGGGCAGTGCCGCGGCGGCGTGGAGAGCCATCACCACTCCCGCCTTCATGTCGAAGCAGCCCGGACCGCGCAGGATGCCGTCGCGCACGGAGTAGGGGTGGGTGCGCAGCGTCCCCACCGGCCACACCGTGTCGTGGTGCCCGAGCAGCAGTACACGTGAGGGGCCATCGCCGAAGCGCCACCGCAGATGGGGGCAGCCGTCCGTCACGAGATGCTCAGGGCCCACCCCCAGCAGACGCAGGCCGACTGCGGCCACCGAAGCGGCGCTGTGCGCGAGGGCTCGATGGTCGTGGGACGGTGACTCGCAGCTCACCAGAGTCTCGATGTCGGCGAGCAGGGCGTTCAGATCCGGCGCTGTCATCGCGACTCGCCTCGCAGCGGGCGTCCGGGCAGAGCGTCTGCCCGCAGGACGCCGTCCGTGACGACGGGCTGCCCCGCGACGTACAGGTACCGGACCCCGCGGGACGGGCGCGTGGGATCAACGTAGGTGGCGGTGTCCGTCACCGTCGCTGGGTCCAGGACGACGATGTCGGCATCGGCCCCGACGCTCAGGTGCCCTTTCGCGCGGGCAGCCGGTGCGACGTCGTCGAGGATTCTGGCGGGCAGGAAGGAGCAGCGCCGGAACGCCTCCGCCCAGGTCCAGGCGCCGCTCTCCCGCACCATCAGACGCAGCGCCTTGGCGAAGGTTCCGGCCGTGCGCGGGTGTGTCGTCCCGCCGGGCGGCAGAGGCCACAGGGTGCTGTCGTGGTCACCGTTCGGCCAGAAGACGGGCATCGCGTCGCTGGCGACGACTGCGTCCGGGTAGGCGAGTGCCTGCCGCATCAGCTCCAGATCGCGCGGCTTGCCCTCATCGAGGAATTCCAACAGGCAGGGCGCGCCGGGGTCCTGGGCGCGCAGATACCGTAGACGCGCCTCGTCGGCGATCCGCTCACCGGTCTCCACCATGATGACGCTGCTGGGTCCCAGACCCTTGAGGCGCAGCCGCTCCGGCGCGATGAACGCTGCGCCGACGGCCGTGCTGCCTGCCCCGTACGGGTAAGCCTCCACCGTCACCCGCGAGCCGGCCCGCTGTGACTCCTCGAGCGTGCCGAGGACCCGGTCGACGTGCCGGCCGGACGTGCTGTTGACGTGACAGTGGTGCATGGCGGCACCGGTCTCCGCCGCCGCGATGGCGATCTCGGCGGACCCGTCGACCGACGTGGCCGGATCCACCTCGACCAGTTCCCGGACATGGGTGAACGTCGGTACCCCGGCCTTGGCCGCCAGACGAGCGACAGCCAGGAACTCCGCGGGCTCGGTCGCGGGCGCATAGCCCATCAGGACGCCGATCCCCAACGCACCGCCGGCGAGTTCGCCTTCCAGCAGGGAGAGCCAGGCGGCCAGTTCCCGCGGGGAAGAGGAGCGCTGCCAACGGGGGTTGCCCAGCACCGCGAGGACGGACTCGATCCGGGCGTCGGGGGCGATGTCGGCCAGCACCTGCGCTCGCGCACCGCACCAGGACGCGGAGAAACCGAAGTGCAGCGGCCGCCCGGCCGCGGCGGCCTCGGCGTAGGCGCGTTCGATGGGCATCAGCCCGGCTTCGAGATCGAGTGCGGTGGTCACCCCGTCCATGGCCTGCAACCGGTGACCCGCGATCGAGTGCACGTGACTGTGCAGATCAATGAAGCCCGGGCCGATGATGAGACCCGTGACGTCGATGACTGTGGCGTCCGGCGGCGTATCGAGCCCAGGGCCGACGGCGCAGATCGTTCCGTCGGTCACGAGCACGTCGGCTGTCCCGTCGAAGCCCTCGGCCGGATTGATGACGCGGCCGCCCCGCAACAGTGTCTGCATGGTCATCTCCTTGTGAACACCTGCTGGCCCTGACCCTAGGAGCGGAACGGAGCCTGCGAATTCGTCCGGGTCGACGAACCAGGGTGCTGTATTCCATCCGGCCGCACGAAGTCGGGAAAGTCGGCCTGGCACGGGCCGCCGCGTGGGCGGTCGACGCTGCCCCCCGCCGCCCGCCTGTTGTCAGGGTGCTGACGCAGGTCGATCACCAGTCATCCTGCGAATGGTTCGCCCGCGGGATCGCTGCACGCACTCCCTCGGAGAACTGAGCGGAGAACCGAGCGGAGAACCGAGACCGGCCATCGTTGGCTGTGGATGTTCATCACCTGCCTCTTGCGCCAGTACGCGATCTGCCAGGCGGTCTGTGGCTCAAGGCGTGGGGGTGGGGGAGATGGCGTGAGTGATGCCGGTGTCGAGGTCACAGGTGTAGCCGCTCTGGTAGGCGCGCTGGTAGGCGTCTTCTCCGAGAGCGGTGCGGGTGTGTTGTTCGCAGGCTCGGCGGGCCGCGGTGACCGCGGGGACGCCGGCCTGTGGCCGGCCGAGGGTGTTCCATAGCTGTGTGGCCAGGCCCAGCAGCCAGGCGGCGTCGGGGTGTTGGCCCAGGGCGGTGGCGGCACGGGCCAGTGATTCGAGGGCCATGCCGCTACCCACGCCGTCGCGGAGTCGGTGTTTGACCAGGAGCGCGTCCCGGGCGTGCTGTTGTGCCTGAGGGAATCGCTGCAGGGCCAGCTCGGCCTGCGCGCGGACGAAGTCGCCCCAGGCGCGCATGCAGCGCTCGCCGCCCCGGTCGCAGGCGGCGCTCAACTCGTCCAGCCAGGCGAGGGCCTCTTCGTGGTGGCCTCCGGCGACGAGGGTGTGGGCGCCGAAGACCAGGGCCGCCAGGGGGAGCAGGGTGAGCGGCGTTTCGCGCCAGTCGATGGCGAGCAGGGTCTTGGCCAGGGACACCCCCTGCGTGAGGTCGCCGCGCAATGCCGCGACCCGCAGCTGGGTTGCTGTCGCGTAGGACTGCTCCATGGCGCTGAACGGTGCGGCCAGCGCGGTGCACTCGGCGGCCCGTGCCTCCAGGGCGGGCAGATCGCCCAGGTAGACCAGCAGCGGACCGCAGGCGTACAAGGCCTTCACCCGCGCCCGCGAGGGGACGGTGTCGGCGGCCAGGGCCCGGTCCAGGTAGAGCCGCCCCTCCTTGAGGAACCCGCAGCCGTACCAGAAGAACCACAGCGCGGCGGCCAGCTCCAGTGCGGTGTGGCCTTCGGGTTCGGTCAGGCTGTACTCCAGGGCCGCGCGGAGGTTGTCGTGCTCGGCGGTCATCCGGTCGTACCAGGCGAACTGATCGGGCCCGATCCAGGCGGCGTCGCCCTGGCGGGCCAGGGCCAGGTAGTGGTCCCGGTGACGGCGGTGCAGGACGTCGTCCTCGCCAAGACCGTGCAGCCAGTGGGCGCCATATTCGCGGATGGTGTCCAGCATCCGGTAGCGCTCCGTGTCCCCGGCCGGTTCCCAGGTCAGGATCGACTTGTCCACCAGTGCGCCGAGGAGATCGGGGATCTGCGCGCCGGGGAGGTGTTCGTCGGCGCAGATCTGCCGGGCCGTTTCGGCGTCACAGCTGCCGGCGAAGACCGACAGACGCGCCCACAGCAGCCGCTCGGCGGGGCTGCACAACTCGTGGCTCCAGCCGATGGCTGTACGCAGGGCCTGGTGCCAGGGAGGCTCGGCGTCACGCGCGATGCCGTCGAGGTCGCCGAGGACGGCGAAGCGGTCGTCCAGCCGGGCGGTCAACTCCCGCACCGACATCTCGCCCAGCCGGGCGGCCGCCAGCTCGATCGCCAGGGGCAGCCCGTCCAGGCGCCGGCACAGCCGCACTCGCTCCGCCCGGTCGGCATCGGTGACCGTGAACCCGGGCACCGTAGCCATGGCACGCAACGTCAGCAGGAACACCGCGTCCGCACTGCCCGCCTCCGCGTCATCCGCCTCGGGCACGGGCAACGGCTCGATGGTCAGCACCCGTTCACCGTCCACGTTCAGGGGACTGCGACTGGTGGCCAGGATCCGCAGCCCGGGCGCGGCCCGCAGCAGCGCCTCAGCAGTGGATACGCAGGCATCCGCCAGGTGCTCGCAGGTGTCCAGGACCAGCAGCAGATCCCGGTCGGCCAGGTACTCCGCCAGCACGTCGAGCATCGGCCGGGTGGTCTGATCGGCCATCGGCAGCGCCTCGGCGACGACATGCGCCAGCAGCTTCCCTTGGCGCAGCGGCGACAGCTCCACCAGCCACACCCCGTCGCGGACGCGGGGCTGCAGCGCGGCAGCGGCAGCCAGCGCCACCCGGGTCTTGCCCACCCCGCCCACCCCGGTCAGCGTCACCAGACGCGCCGGCGCCTCACCCGACACCCCCGCGAACAGGCCCTCGATCTCCGCCAGTTCCGTCCTGCGATCCACCGTTCCCGTCCGAGGCCGGGGCAGATTCCCCACTCGTCGCTCCTCCCCAGCCACGCCGACACCAACCTCCCGGAACCCGGCACCGCCACAGGCGGTGCAGACGCCAGCCTGGTCCCGCACGGCACCGTGCGGCACCGTTGTCGACGAACTGTCCCGAACTGTCCCGATGAGCTGTCATGCCGATCACGCCAGATCACATCCGGACAATGACGCGCGGAAATCCGGCAGGAACGTGCGCTCCCGCGATGCGCGAGCAGCCATGCCCTCGTGGAGCCGGCCATCACGGCTGTTTGAGCGCCTGTGCCCCGACACGCTCGGCTCGTCAAGGGCCCAACTCCTCAACACCCCCGCACAACGCCGACCTTGCTTCGTAGCACCGCAAGGCAGCTGAGGCTGAGGCCAAACGGCAAGCGAGGACGTGCACGAAATCCGCCTACCAGGAGCAACAGTTTGTCGGGGCGACGACGGGTGTTGGCGAGGAGGATGCCGAACGCGACCGGTACACCGTTCGCGTCCCGGACCACCCCCTGCCCGCCTGCGCTGACCTGCGGGAAGCGCCTCCGGACGCATACGGCCGCGCGTCGCCTTCATCGCGGACCGGTCGGTGCCCCGCTCTGGCCGCATCTCGACGACCATGCGCCATCCGTCCATACTTTCCCCGCTGCACCCCTGCTGTTAGCCATGTCTGGCTACTCTCCAGTCGCCCTGGTCCGGCACAGGAGAGGCACGTTCATGAGTACCCCGGTCTACCGCACCTCTACTTCGCAGTCCGTGGCTGCCCCGACGCCGGCCGGGCGGCGCCGCGAGCGGAGCCGGGCCGGGAGCCCGCCCGACTATTCGGCGGAGCGTGCCCTCGTCGAGGCCCAGTCCAGGACAGGCGATCGAGCCGCGACCGCAGCAGCGCAGCGTGCCCTCCTCGACGTGCAGTCCAGCGCCGGCAACCGAGCCGCGGTCACGGCGGTGCAGCGCGCCAAGGACACGGCGAAGGGAGGGACGGGGGAGAACGCCAACGCGTCCACCGGATCGAGGAGTTACCGCGACCGCATCGCCGCGGTCCTCGACAAGCTCAAGAAGAATCTCGAATTCATCGACACGTTCGTCAAGGGTGTTCACGTCCCCGCCAACGCCGGCTTCTCCCAGCAAGCCTCCGCCACGGCCAACGACGCACTCAAACACTCCGCCGGCTCCTCAGGGGCCGCCGCCGCGTCGGAGAACCTCGTCACGGAGACCGCCGGCGCCGTGCTCAGCGGCATGGAGGCGGCCAAAGCCAAGAAGGACGCCGAGAAGCACAAGAAGGGCGCCGCCTTTCATGGAGCAAACAAGAAGGTCAACACCAAATCGGCCGATGCAGTCGTCGGCGCAGCCGGCGCGGGCAATTACGCCCTCGGTATTGCCAAGGAACTGACCAAAGCCCAGAAGGCGGCGCACGCCGCGACAGCCTCCGAGGCGAGCGGTATCGGCTCCAGTGTTGTCGGCGCGGTGAAAGGCGCCCGTGCGGCGGGCCGCTTCGGCCTGACAGCACGCAAATACCGTGCCCTGAAGGGGCTCGGGAAACCCGAACGCACCGATGAGGGGGCACTGACCCGGCTGAACGAGGCGCGGCAGGAAGCCGAATGGGCCGCGGCCGAGGCGTACGTCGCGCTGGATGCCCACTGGGGCCACGAGGGCGAGGACCGGTTGGAGCGGGTTTCCGAGGCCATCGATGCGGCCTGGGCAGCGATGGGTGACGCCCGTGACGCCGCCAGAGACGTCCGGCGCGCCGAAGACGTGAACACGATGGATACGGTGCACACGTACGCGCTCGGCAAGCAGCGCAACAAGATGGGCAAGCAGGCGTTCACCGCCGTGGGCGAGTCCACCAAGGCCGCGGGCGGCATCGTGACGGCGGTCGCCGCCACAGCGGGAGGCGCCGGACTGGCGAGCAACCCGGTCGGCTGGGGACTCGCCGCAGGTGCGGCAGGCCTGATCCTCGGCGTCACTGCCTACAAGGCAGGCCGCGCGGGCATGAAGCGCTATGAGGGGGCCCGCCACCCCGAACGCTGGGCGGCGGATGAGACCCCGGCGGAGCCCGCCTCCCGCGAGGACGCGCTGAAGGAGGCCCTGAAGTTCTGGAAGAAGGTGACGAACGGCGAACGCCAGGCCATGGCCCGCAAACTCTACGGATTGGCGGCGGGCGCGGACATCAAGGGGAGCGGCGACACAACAGCCGAAATGCGGGCCTCGGCCCGAGCACTTCTCATCGCTCTCAAAGCAGGCCCGACCCACCACCGGCTGACCCCGGACGAGTGGTCGAACTCCCTCAACGACCCGGAAAAGAGCGCTGCTTGGGTCAAGGAGATAGCAGAACAGCTGTCATCGGCCTGAGCTAGTGCTGCTATTCCAGGGGTAGCTGCCGACGACGGTGCAGCGCACGCGATCAGGGGGAACCCGCGTCCATGCCGCTTGGAGCGTGACGAGGGGTATCGGAGGTTCCGTTCGTCGGCATGTTCGTGACGGTCAGGGTTGTGACGGCGAGGCGTCATCCGATCAACCGTGACACCCGCCTGTGGTGCGCCACCCGCGGCAGATTGGGGGATACGTTGAACCCTCCCTAGGGAAGTAGCGGAACATGAACACCAAGGAGATCGGTCCGCGACTGGCGGGCGGGAAGCTGATGTACAACCGTGCCGTGCGGGTGGACGAGCCGCGCAGTTGGCTCTTCGTCTCGGGGCACGAAGCACGCGATGACGATGGCAATATCACGCACCAAGGCGATATGGCAGGCCAGATGCGGCTCGCACTGCAGCGGCTGGGTGAGACCGTGGAGGAGGGAGGCATGTCGATGGCAGACGTCGTGCAGATCAGGATCGCCACCACCGACCTCCCTTCTTGCAAGGCGGAGTACGGCGTACTCATGGACGCACTCGCGGCCGCGCATTGTCGGCCTGCCAGTCTGCTGGCGGAAGTCAGCGCCCTGTCGGACCCGGACATGCTCATCGAGATCGAGGCCGTCGCGGTGCGCTGAAGCATCATCTGCACTCACTACGGCATCGGCGGGTGCACTACGTCCGTCCGTCCGTCCGTACGCACGGACGCGGCCGATCTGCTGCCTCTGGCCTCGTCACCTGGCGCTGCACGTCCGTACGTGGCGTCAGCGGCGCCCTTCACGTCACCTTCCGCGGCGTCGGCAGGCTTCACCTCGCTGGCCCCACCGAGATCGTCGCCACCGGCGCCGGCAACCTCCGCCGCACCGCCGACTCCTACGGCCGCGCAAGGGGAAGACGCGTACCGAGCGAGGACCAAAGGAGAGCAGGCGCGAGGTTCCCACCGCACAGATCAACGACCGCTTCGTCTGGTACGCGGAGCGGCACAAGCTGACCTGCTGGAGCCGCAGCAGCTGCGAGCCCTGGGTGAACGCGCGCAGAGAGCACGTCAAGCGCAACGGGGCCAGGCCGGCTACCGGGCTCACTTCGCGCTGAACCCCGCCAGCACTTTCTGCAGCTCAACGCCTTCGGCGTGTGTACTTCCGTGAGTAATACGGGGTGTCGGCGGCGATCCGTCGATCGGCGGCAAGATGCCGTCAAGGATGACGTACGCCTCCTGCCGGGTCGTCCACATCGCCTCGCCCAGGGACGGAGCGAGGGCCGCCCACACGTCGACGGCCTCGCGTATGTAGCGGGACACGGTCGCGATTCCGATGGACAGATCGATCGCCGACGCGCAGACACGCACGCGAAGCTTCGGGCAGGCATGGGTGATCTTGGTCGAGAACCCGTCTACCAAGAGCTTCGTCGACCCGCAGAAGCGTCCAACTCGCGGTCAACGTCTCAAGGTTAAAAACGCTCAGGACGCCTTCGACCCGATTCAGGCATGACGGGGTGCTGCCTATTCTGCTCCGTTGCTGTTCAAGGCCGTGATTACGAGATCCAACTCATTCGGCATCACAGCAACAAGGAGGGTTCCCCCGGGAGAGGCGCACTCAACGATCCTGGACCCACCATTGATCTTCATCGCCTCGCGCAATGATGGTGACCGCACGCCGGCCCACCGCAACCCATCAGGAAGGGATACTTCCGAGCCGGCCTTGGTCCGGGGCTCCCACCCCATTCCTGAGGGCTCTATCAGCAGGCGACCACGGAGCCACCGTCCTTCGAGCGAAGGATGCCGGAGCAGGCAGGGAACCCTGATCACATTCCCCTGAGCGGCACTGTCTGCACGTTGCTTCACTCTGCGGCGGAACAACCACGCCGTGAGCCCCGCTGCTGCCAGGGCAACCACAAGTTCGCTCACTGGAGCATTCAACCAGCGCTGAGCTTGGGTGCCCATGAGATGGCTGGAAACGGACCGGACTCCCAGGCATCATGTCCGTACGGCGGACCGGTGTTGCACGGCGCGACGTGCCCGCAGAGTCGCGGTGGAAACAGGCGCGAACTCCTCCTTGCCTCTTGGGTATGAGGGGAAGACCCTCCACCAATGGCCACGTTGGTGGAAGCGCTGCCCGAGTCGACGCTGCACGAGGTGATCGGTCTGCTGGTCAGGCTGGTCGAGGCCGCGGGCGCGCTGGTCATCTTCATCGGTGCCGCGTGGGCGTTCGCGCAGTTCGTCCGCGCGGGCCTGCGCGGGCGCGGCAGGGGCGCGGAGTTCAACGGGATCAGGCTGGGCCTGGGGCGGTTCCTGGTCCTGGGCCTGGAGTTCCAGCTCGCCGGTGACGTGCTGCGTACGGCGGTCGCGCCGAGTTTCGCCGAGATCGGCCAACTGGCAGCCATCGCGGCCATCCGGACCGCGCTGAACTACTTCCTCGGACGGGAGATCACCCAGGAACGGGCCGAGGTCGAGCGAGGCGACACGGTGCCCCCGCCCAACATCAAGGGCACCAAAGGCCTGCCGACATGAGCACGTGGCTGCAGAGGGCGGCCATGCTGATCCCCGTACTCGGTCTCGTCGCCGCAGTGGCGGCCTGGCGTCTGACGCACACCGTGCGGCAGGCGCTGGCCGTGCTGCTCGACTTCCTGTTCGCCGCTGTTCTGCTCCGACTGGCCGCCGAACCATCGTGGAACAGCATGGTCCTGGCAGCAGCGATGATCGCGTTACGCAGGCTCCTCGGCGCCTATCGCTCCCCGCTCTGAGGAGCGTCCTTCCAGGGCCCACCACCGATGTCAACCCACAACTGGAGCTGGGACGAGCCGGCAAACACCGGAGCCTTGACGCGCACACTGCCGCGGGGCAGGTTCTGCTCAGGTAGACGGCGGAGTTCGCTTTGCCGGGCAAATCTCAGTTGCTCGCGCCGAGAGTTCGCGCAAGTGCGCCGAGAGTCACGTCGACGATGGCGCGCAGCTGCTCCGTGCTCGTACCGGCTCTGCTCATGACGGCAAGGGACTGGTTCACGGCCGCAAGGTGGGTCGCGAAGGACTCGGCCGCCTCGTCGTGCAGTCGGCCCGCCTGTAGCGCGGCGCGCAGCCGGATGTGCTGGAAACCGATCGCCTCCCGTGCGCGCGCCGCGACGCTCACGCTCAGCACGGGGGTCGCCATGACGGTTTGGGCCACCAGGCATCCGTCGGGCAGACCGGGGTCCGCGATCCGTTCCAGGGTGATGTCGAAGAACGCCCGTGCGGCTGCCAGGGGTCGGTCGGCGGCGCAGGACAACGCAGCGTCGTACTTGTCCCCGTAGCGCGTGGTGTAGCGCTCCAGGCAGCGCATGAAGAGCGTGTCCTTGTCACCGAGGGAGGAGTAGATGGAGCTGCGGTTGAGCCCGGTCGCCCGGGACAGGTCGTCCACCGACGTGTCCGCGTAACCGGCCCGCCAGAACTGGATCATCGCGGCATCGAGCGCCGCGGCGACGTCGAATTGCTTCTTGCCTGCCATGCCGCACCTCCTTTCCTGCTCTGCCTTCCCAGTGGAGACCATCCTCTCATCTTGAACTAAACAGTTCAAGATGGGTTAGGGTCAGGGCATGATCACGTCTGGGACGCCCCGCAAACCGCACAGTGCAGCGACACGCACGCCGGGTGCTCGCGGTCGGCGACCGGGGCCCCCGAGACCGCAGTCGAGACCGCAGACGAAGGCGCAGACGAGACCGCGGGCGAACGGCGTGTCGGCGGCCTCGTATCCGCCACCCGGTCTTTCCCGACGGACCAAGCCGGGTGCGGTCGTTCGTCGCCGGCGGCGTGAGCGTCGGCGCGCCGTTCATCAACGCGCTGCCGGCGCAGATCGTCACGCCTGCGGCCCTTTCCATCGTCGGAACTGTCTTCGCTGCCGCGGCGGTCGGAACGCTGCTCCGACACGGTCTGAGCGAGCGGTGCCGACGCACTGGGCGATCCCGGCAAGCGAGCCGAACTCCATGCAACCTACTTTCGGTTCCACTCCTACGGGCTCGCCGTCCCGGCCCTGCTGCTCGGTTCCGCCGATCAGGCCGTCGTGACACGTGTCTTCGGCATCGGCCGACGCACCGCGTCAACCAGCACACCAGACACCTCAGCAGAGCTACAGCACATCTCACACCGGTGGAGGACAAACATGAATGACCCCGCAAACGCGCCCCGCGTCTCCGGTAACTCGGTCCGCGACCTACCGCTGCCAGACCTGGCCGGTTTCACCCACCGTTGGGTCGACGCGGGTGGCATCCGGCTTCACGCGGTCGAGGGCGGCCGGTCGGACGGTCCCGCCGTCGTGCTGCTCGCCGGGTTCCCGCAGACCTGGTGGGCATGGCGCAAGGTGATGCCGAACCTGGCCGACCGATTCCACGTCATCGCGATTGACCTGCCGGGCCAGGGCCACTCCGAACGCCCGGACATCAGCTACGACACGCACACGGTCGCTGCGTACGTCCATGCCGCGGTCAAAGCGCTCGGAGTCTCCACATACTGGCTGGTCGCCCACGACATCGGCGCGTGGGTCGCCTTTTCGCTCGCGTTGAAGTACCAGAGCCAGTTGCGTGGCCTGGCACTGCTCGACGCCGGCATCCCGGGCATCACACTCCCTGACGCCATTCCGACCGACCCCGAGCAGGCGTGGAAGACCTGGCACTTCGCCTTCCACCTCGTGCCCGACCTGCCCGAAACACTGCTCGCCGGCCGCGAACGGGAGTACGTCGGCTGGTTCCTGAAGGTCAAGACCCTCTCCTCCGGCACCTTCGACGATGCCGAAATTGAGCACTACGCCGCGTCCGTGGCCGCCGACGGCGGTCTCCGTGCATCCCTGGCCTACTACCGGGACGCCTCCGAGTCGGCGCAGAAGAACCACGAAGCGTTGGAACAACAGCGCCTGACGGTTCCGGTTCTCGGAGTCTCCAGCAGCCACGGTTCCATCACCGACATGGCCGCTTCCATCAGGCCGTGGGCCGACCAGGCCACCGGCATCGTCGTGCCGGACGCAGGACACTTCATTCCCGATGAACAGCCCGATGCCGTCGCTGCCGCACTGACCGACTTCATCGCCGAAGACGGTTGAGACTGGGCGGAAGCAAGTGTCGATACCGGCACCCGCACCCCCTGACCGACTCAGCTGTTCCGCATCGCATTACCGCGACTCCGCCCGGTCCGCCCAAAGTCGGGTCGACCTTCTCGCCGTACGCCGTGGCGGTCTCGTTGGTCCGGGTGTGCGCTGTCGTTGGCCCGCGAGTGTGATCTTCGGCGCTGGTTCAGGTGCCGGTCGCTCGCGTTGAGCGGGGGCGGTCCCGCAGGGCAGGCAGCCGGGCGCACTCTTCCGCTCCGGCCAGGCTCTCGCCCAGGGCCAGGAGCGAGAGGAGCCGCACCGATCGGCCGGCTCTGGCAGCGGCCTCCAGTTTGTGGTGGCCGTCGAGGATGAAGTGGGTCAGGCCCCAGTGCGCGGAGGGGTCATCTCCCGAAGGGAGGGCGGGCCGGCACACGTCCAGCGTGGAGATCGCTACCGCCGTGGGGACCGTTCCCTGCCCCATGAGCGCGACGTACTCCTCGACGCGCTCCCTCTCGTTCCACGTCGGGGCGACCATGGGCACGACGAACTCGTACAGATGGGCGTCCGCGTCGACGACGGTCTCGAAGGTTCGGTAGTACGGGGTGTGCGGGTACTCCGGGAGGCCCCAGAACTGATCGATCCCCCACGTCGCGACCTGTTCGCCGCTGAAGTAGTCGCCCTCCTGACCGGGGATGACCAGCCGGGGTTCCACGCTCAGGAGCAGCGGAAGATACTCGCCCTCCGGCAGCAACGCACCGAACGCCTCGATCACGCCGTCGTCGTCCGGATCCTCCAGTGCACCGGTGAGCCGGTCCTGCACGCTCTCCAGGGACAATTTCTCCCTCGCGGTCTCCAACCGGCGGAAGAGGAGTGGGCACGTTCCGCAGTAGAAGCTGAGCTCGAAGGCAGGCTCGTCGTCGACCATGAGCAAGCGGCGCCGCGGCGCCCCGCCGCTCTCCTGCAACTCCGTATCGAAGTGCAACCGCGCCTCGGGAGCAGGGACGCCAAGGCTGCGCGGGCTGCCCAATTTGATCATCACGGACCGACCGTACGGGACGCTGCGGATCGGCTCCACCGACTACTGAGCGCCTATCCGGCCGGACGGGCCGACAACGGTGTCAAGTCACACCGCGCGCGGCCAGGCGACAAGAAGTTCGGCAAGACCGACCTGCGCCCGGCGCGGAACCACCATGCGCGGCAGGCGCCGGGTCCTCCACCTCTTAGCCGCCCTGGCGGAGTTCATCCTCGAACCCACCGCCCAGGGAACCCGCGACGTCCTGGCCGCCGCGTCTGCTGTCGACTCAGCGGGCACCCCATGGTCGCCACCGAGGAAATCATCCGCGCCGCCCACGACCTGTTGCCCGATCCAACCCGGCCGCACAGCTGAAACCCGGAGTAGGCGTGAGCGGTCAAGTGGGCTGCGCTGCTTACGGTTGAATGAGCTGGGTGAATGAGACTGCTGTTCTGCGACTTCGTCAGGCCGTCCAGCGTATTCAGGCCGCCACGCGTGAACGTGCCACCACGGGGCGCGGCCCTGAGGAAGCCGATGACATAGTCGGCACGTTCGCCACGGACGGCGCGCTCGGCTTCGATCCGTTCCCTTTCCTTCGGGCTCTCCACGAGGCCGGTTCGCATGCGGTGGTCATAGGCCAGGTAGCCGGCATCATGCACGGCTCGGCAGAGCTGACCGGCGACCTCGACCTGCTGTGGGACGGTACGCCCGAGCAGGCGGACGCCCTCCGCGACGCCCTGACCGCCGCAGGCTGCACGAACCTTCCCGACCTGGAAGCGCCCCAGGCGGCCTACCGGGTAGCCGACGCCAGCGGCGACCTGTGCACACCCGCCCTGCCCTGGGGAGCCATGGACACCGCGCCCTGCCTTGTTCGGGCAGCGAGTTCACGCGATCCGGCGGGCTTCGCCATCTCCTACGCCAACCTGGACGATCTGATCCTTATGCGGCGCTCCCTCGGCCGCCCCAAAGACCACCGTCGCGCGGACGAACTTGAAGCCCTGCGTCCCTGAGGAGCAACACATCCCTGGCCCTCGCACAGCTTCGTTGGCAGGCCGCGCCGTGGACGAAATACGGCCGCAGCAACAGCAGTTGCTGTTCGCAAACACTTGGACTGGCGACCTGAACCCTGGGGCAGACCCAACCATGTCGTTCGGACAAGCGGTAAACGCGGAGGGGGTGGAGCTGTGCTGACCGACATCTGCGCAGTGGCGCGGCGCTCGTCGTGATCGGGCTCGGTGGCGGCGCCTGGGGGCTCCTCCGGCGGTTCCGGCGTGGGGCGCAGGCAGCCGTGGTGCCGGTGGACGCACTTCTCGGCGGCTTCGCCCAGGTTGTGTCAAAGGTGCCACGATCGGCGACTTGGGGGGCCTGTGGGGCGCCGCGGGTGGCCCTCGAACCGGCCGGCGAGGGCCTGTACCGCATCCAGTGGCATCACCCCCAGATGGGAATGGGATGCCTGACGGTCATGGGCGACGACCAGATCAAGGGCATGCTCGAACCACGTATGGACTGCACGCAAGGCACCCTGTTCCGCCTGGAACCCACCGCCGCTGACAGCACCGCAACTTTCCGGCTTCGCCCGGCCCACAGCAGCCGGTGCGTCGGCATCCTCGACGACGACACCACCGAGGGGGCCGAAGCGATCGAAGAACCATGTACCGGCGAGGCCGACCAGCGCTTCCTCGTCCGAACGAACTGACCCCCCGAACCGCTGCTGGCTGTGACTGACATACTCACATGGCCCCCGCCTGCCGGTTTCCCTGCCCTTACAGGTAGGCGTGACTGCCCGTTCGTCTCTCGCGCCGCGCGCGTATGTGCTGGTAGACAGGGAGGTCGACCCCTGACAAAGAGGAGCCGGCATGCGGGCGCGGAGAAGTCGTGACAGCGAGCGGGAACCCCTGTCCTCGCCGACGGCAGGCGCGAAGCCACCGGTGGCGAGTGCGGCGGGGCCTCTCGGCATGCAGCCGAGGATCGGCAACGCCGCGGTGGTGCAATTGCTGCGGCGGTCCGGGCACCCCGGGGCACTGGACGGGCACCAGCACGGACCAGGATGCGGGCACACCGAGGAGCCGAGGCCGTCAGGGCAGTCGGCGCCGTCGGCGGTGCAGCGTTCGACGGTGCCCGGTGTGCTGCGCGGCAGCGGACGGGCCCTGGACACGACCACCCGTACAGACATGGAGGGCCGCCTCGGCGCGGACTTCTCCGACGTACGACTGCACACCGGCGCCGAGGCCCGCCGCTCCGCCGCCGAGATCGGTGCGCGTGCCTACACCTCCGGCAACGATGTCGTCATCGGCGACGGCGGTGGCGACCGGCACACCCTCGCCCACGAGCTGACCCACGTGATCCAGCAGCGGCAGGGGCCCGTCGCGGGCACCGACAACGGCGACGGGCTGTCCGTCTCCGACCCCGGCGACAGCTTCGAACGGGAGGCCGAGGCCAACGCCCGGCGCGCGATGAACGGTTCTCCCGTCGCGCGGACCGTCGACGCCGACCGGTCCGCGCGCGGAAGCGACGGCAGCGCCGTCCAGCGGATGAAGCGCACCCGCGAGGAGAGCACGGAAGGGGAGATCTCCGAGGACGCGGTCAACCTGATCGCCGCCACTGCCGGGCGGGAGGAAACCTACGCCGGCGGGCAGGGGCGCAAGCTCCCCAAGACGCCCGTGGAGGCCGCCTGCTGGGAGTGGGCCGTGCGGGCTGCCGCGGACTCCGGCGGCCTTGACCGGGGGGAGTACTGGAACTACCTCATCGGCCTGAGCGATGAGGACGACGTACGGGAGATGGACCAGGTGGAGCCCGCGGTCAGGAGCGATCTGGACCGTTTGCGGGACGACATCGCGGCCGCGGGCATGCGCTTCGACCCCGACTTCGAAGGCCAGCACGACGAGGCCGCGATCCGCCCCCTCATGGAGCGGGCGGTCCGGACCTTCGTACAATCCCACGGCCTGCGGATCGACGCCGCGAACCCGGCGGGCTGGATCGTGTGCCACTACCGGATGGACGGCGCTTTCGGTGCCCCCGAGCACTTCTGGATCGAACTCTCCAACCCGCGGGGCGGACGGGTGCTCCTCCAGACTGTCCCGGATATCCCGTTTATCGAGGCAGGCGGCACCGATCTGCGCTGGCACGACGAGAACAGCGTGGCAGAACGGCAAGGCGGCCACGAGACCTACCAGACCATCGAGGTGCCGGTCGCGGCGCTCAAGGGCCGTCACTCCGAGATCATCAACGGCATCATGGCGAGGGGCCGACGCACACGGCGCAAGCCGACGGCGTCCTCCTCCGGAACCTGACGGCCCCTGAACGAAGTGCGTCCGTAGCGCGGTTGAAGCGAATACATGGCTTCTAGCTGCGGTTTCCCGCGATTTGCCAGCTGGGGGCAGGCGCGTTGTGGTGGTGTTGAGAGTGCGTCGGTTCGTCTGCGCGCAGGAACCCTGCTCGTCGAGATGTGCTGGTGAGCGAACCAGGAGCGCGCGGATCTGCTGAAGCACGGATCGCGGGACCGCTTCCGCCAGCTCGATCGTCAACACGGGGCCGCTCATGGCCCGGGGCTCAGCCAGATCCCCAACTCCCTTGCCGGTCATGTGAGTTACAGGAACTTGCTTCGGTCGGATGACCTACAGGTAGTCGGCGACGAGGTCGGCGAACTCCTCGGGGGTGATGACCTTCACGCCGAGCTCTTGCGCCTTGGTGGCCTTGCTGGACAGCTTGCCGCCCGCGGCCGGGGCGGACACGAGGTAGGCAGTCTGGGCGGTGACGCTGCTGCTGTCCTTGCCGCCCGCACGCTTGATCAGGTCGTTCATGGCGCTGCGGCCGACCTCGGCGAGCGGCCCGGTCATTTTGCCGGTGACGACGACCTTCAGCGGCTTGCCGCCCTCCCCGGCCAGCGGACCGGACTGCCCGGCCGCCTCGTCGAACGGCTCGGACATCATGGCGCCCGCGGCGGCCATCTTGTCGATGACCGGGCCGAGTTCGGCCAGAGCGGCGACGATGCCCGGCGCCTTCTCCGGGCCGATCCCCTCGACCTCTGTCATGGCCTCCGCGTCCGCAGCGCGGACCGCGTCCATCGTGCGGAAGTACGCCGCGATCCGCTGCGACAGGCGCCGGCCGGTGTTGCGGATCCCGAGCGCGCACAGCTGCCGGCTGAGCGGTCTGTCCTTGGCGGCCTGGATCTGTTCCACGAGCTTGATACCGCGCTTCTCACTGCCCGCCGCAGTGGTGAGCGTGGCCTCGTCGAGGGTGTACAGATCGGCAACATCCGCGACGGCCCCTGACTCGACCAGCGCGTCGACGTAGGTCTGGCCCAGGCCGTCGATGTCGAGGCAGTCACGCTGCGCCGCGTACGCGATGAGCGCGGGCAGGCGGCAGGCGGCACCCTGCACGCACCGCCACCGCTCCTGGCTCCTGTCGATGTCCGAGCCGCAGTTCGGACAGACCTCCGGCAACGGCACCTCGACCGCGTCCGCCGGACGCAGGCCGACCACCGGCGCCTGGATACGCGGGATGATGTCGCCCGCCTTGTACACGGTCACTGTGTCGCCCAGGTGCAGGTCCCGGCGACGGATGTCGGCCGGGTTGTGCAACGTGGCGAACTCCACGATGCTGCCATCGACCTCGACCGGCTCCAGCCGCGCGCGCGGCGCGATCACCCCGGTGCGGCCCACGTTCCACTCCACCGCCCGCAACGTGGTCGTCCGCTCCACCGCGGGCAACTTGTAGGCGATCGCCCAATGCGGATACCGCGACCCGAACCCCGCCCGCTCCTGCTCGGCCGCGTTGTTGGCCTTGATGACCACGCCGTCGATCCCGAACGGCAGGCTCGCACGCACCGCCTGGATCGCCTCGATGCGCTGCTGCGCCTCGGCCAGCGTAGGCACCACGCTCATGCCGGCCGCCTGGTCGGCGGTGGTCTGCACCCCCGCGTCGGAGACGGCGTTCAGAACATCGGTGTGTGCCGCGTTGTCGGGCAGGAACGTCTCGCCGGGCAGGTTGACGGCGCCGTAGGCCCAGAACGTCAGCTCCAGCGTGTACGGCCGGTTCTTCGCGCGCAGGGTGCCGGAGGTGCCGTTGCGCGGGTTGGAGAACACCTTCTCCTTGTGCTCGACGCGGATCTCGTTGGCCCGCTCGAACTGGTCCTGGGTGAACAGGACTTCACCACGGACCTCGAAGGTGTGCGGCAGCTCCAGCCGGGCGGGCAGACCGACAATCGAGCCGATCACGTGGTTGATGTCCTCACCGAACCGGCCGTCACCGCGGGTGACGACCTGGGTGAGGCGCCCGTTCACGTACCGGCCGGCGATCGCGGCGCCGTCCAGCTTGAACTCCACGGTGAAACCGCCTGCGACCGGATCGCCGAGACGACGCTCAAGCCCGGCGCCCCAGTCCACGAGTTCGGCGGGCGAGAAGACGTTGTCCAGGCTGAGGAGCGGTGTGGTGTGGGCGATGTCGCCGACCGGCGCGGCGCCGGCGGCGACCTTCTCGGTGGGGGAGTCGGGCGAGATCTCGTCCGGGTGCGCCTGCTCCCACTCGGCGATGCGCCGCAGCAGCTGGTCGTAGGTGGCGTCGTCCAGCACGCTCTCGGTCGCGAAGTCCCCGTCGCCGCCGTAGTACGCGCGGGCAGCCTCGCGTACGCGCACGATGCCGTCCTGGTACTGGGCAGGGCTGGTCAACGCCTCAACGGCGGAAGAAGTCGTCATGCAGGTCATCCTTCCTCACGGGTCTGACAATCCCGGGGGAGCGCGCCACCCCTGCTGAACGGCCGGGGCGGCGCAGCCGACGGGGCTAGTTCGAACTCTGCTTTCCAGCGGAGTTACGCCGTGGGGCTTCTGACGGTGCAAAAGGCATGGCCGAAGCTGAGGAGCAGTTGCCGCCGAGGGCGTCTCGGCTGGATCCGCGCCGGGCTGGGGAGCGCGGCTGCTCGGCGGCACGGCCGCTCGGTCGTGCCGCGTCGTCGATCCGCACGGCGACGACGTCTGTGGCCGTATCTCACGAAAGGTTCGACGGTCCAGCGCCAGTGATGGCCGCGTCCTGTACGGGTGCGGGTTGCCGGGCCGCCTGCGAGGGGTCAGGCCAGGTGGGTTCCGCGCCAGGTCCAGCCAGAGGACAGGACGATCTTCTGCAGTGGGTCGCGCATGTGGTTGGAGTCGAAATCGACGGTGTCGATGCGATGACGTCGCCCGGTGGCGTCCTTCTCCCAATGGCTCAGCCGTGACCACACCCGGGTGCGCGGCCCGCTGCCGGTCCTGCGTTCTACGATCCGACGGGGAGGGTCGCCGGCCCGGGTGATCTCCCGTACATCCGCGCACACCCGTACCTCGTGGTGCTCCCCGTCCAGATGAATCCGGAACTTGAACGTCCGTTCAAGCTGGCGTCGAGCCTTCCCTTTGCCCCGTGCCGGCTCCATCATCTGGCACTCGGCAACGACATCAGCGCGCTCGCCCGCGAGGCCCGCGCGCACCCGCCAGGGGCGGTCCGGGACCGTGAGGGAAAGGAGAGCAGCTTCCATCTGTGACCGCATCACGGGCCTTATGCCCTCCCCTGGGTACTTGGTGCCTGTCCGCCAGTCCGAGTAGCGACTCATTTTTCCCCGTCCGCCCTGTTGATGATCGCGGAACACGGTATCCGGCACTCTGGAGGCGTCCGCCAAGGAGCACGAGGGATGATGCTCGAGAACACAGCGGGATAGGCCGCATGCGACGACGACTCACGCACCCGGCGTCGCAGCGGGGCGCGTTGAGCCGCTCGAAGCCAGTCGCAGCGCGAGTAGTCACCGTTCTCGCTGACGAGCGCGGTGTCGACGGACGGCGTCCCGGCTGCCGCAGCGTGGCGAGCAGTACCGCTGGGTGCCGTTCCGCGAGGTGTCGACGACAACGTTCCTGCACGGGCGGGCGGCGCACCGGCCGAGGCGGTTCATGCCACGTGTGGTCAGGTGCAGTGCAGTGCCGACGCTGAACACGGCGTGCAGCACTCGCGGCAGGTCGTCGTCGACGTCGCGATAGTGCAGATGCCAGCCCTCGCCATTGTGGTCCGTCAGACGTGGATACGCAGTCGCGGCGGCCATCTGTTCATTGAGGATCGACGTCCGCTCGTCCGGGTCGGAACTGTCGACGACCCGGAGCCAGTCATCGAGTACTGCCCGGCAGCGGGCGTGGTCGTCGGGCCGCTCGGGAAAGGACATCGTCATGCCGAACTCACGGGTCCGCTCTACGATCCCGGCCTGCGTGTCAGGCCAGTCGTCGGCCAAGGAACGGGCGAGGAGCACGGCATACTCGCCGTAAGGGTTGAGATGCACAAGGCCATTACACCAGAGTGCGAGGCATGTCCCTCACCTCGCTGTCCTCACCCGTCTCCGGGGCGGCCGCCCTCGGGATGGCGCTCACCGCGCTGGCCATGGTCCTGACCCCCGGGCCCAACATGATCTACCTCGTCTCACGCAGCATCAGCCAGGGCCGCGCAGCGGGACTCATCTCCCTGGTCGGCACCGGCATCGGATTCGTCCTCTACATGCTGATGGCCAACCTCGGCCTCGCGGTCGTGTTCGTCGCCGTGCCCTGGTTGTTCATCGGCTTCAAAGCCGCCGGCGTCCTCTACCTGGCATACCTCGCATGGCAGGCCCTACGGACCGGTGGCCGAGGCGTGTTCGACGTCCGTGACATTCCCCGCGACAGCCCGGCCCGGCTCTTCCATATGGGGCTGGTGACGAACCTGCTGAACCCCAAGGCCGCAATCATGTACCTGACCTTGATCCCGCAGTTCATCGACCCGTCCCGCGGACATCCGGCCGTGCAGGGCCTGAGTCTCGGGTCGCTCCAGATCGCGGTGAGCCTCACCGTCAACGCCCTGATCGTCATCGCCGCCGGCGCCATCGCCGCCTTCCTCGAGCAGCGCCCGAGCTGGGCCACCATGCAACGCCGCATCACCGGCACCCTCCTCGGCGCCGTCGCACTTCTGCTCGCCCGCGAGGTGCCCGCAAGAGCCCGAGTCTGACCAGAAGCCCCCGGTCGAGAACCGGCCGGTGGCCAAGCGCTGCATCAGCCTGCGAATCGGGTTGTCAGAAGGCCCGGTTCAGCTTGGGGCGTGGCTCGTGATCGCCCGTCCACTGTGCGCCGCGTCCTCACCGCTGCTCGGCTGCATCGTCATTGCCGGGGAGGCTGCGGGCCGGGGTGTTGCAGGTCGAGTGCAGAGCCGCAGCGGGTGACCGGGGGAGTCGGTTGCTCATGTCGTCCGGACGGCGGCCCAGGCCATGGGCCTGATCGAACGGGCCAGGCGCCCGGGGCGTCCCGGCTCCTGGAGCGCGCGGAGCGTGCCGCCGACGGCCGCAACAACCGCCAGGCCCGCCACAAGGTGACTGCCCGGCGCGGAGGCCGAGCGGGCGGCCCGTGCCTAGGAACTAGGCCGGGCCCTTCCGTATCCGGATCCGGCGGGGGGAGCCAGGTGGCCGTCGTGCGGTAGCAGCGCCGTGGTCGGGATGAGTGGTGGGCTGAGCACAGAACTTCCTGTGCTCAGCCCGCCGTGTGCCGGGCGGCGGCCGCCGCGTCGATCAGTTCGAGGCCCGCGTCGCGGTGCCCGGCGATCGCGTCATACCAGTTGCGTAGCGCGGACCGGACATCGTGCACGAACTGCTGCGCGGCCGGGGCGAGTTCACCGGAGCGGTGCACCACGCCGAAGGGAGACTCGATGAGCGGGTCGGTCTCCACCACGCAGGCGCCCGCGTCCAGAGCGGCCGCGCACATCCGCAGCGGCAGGAAGGCCTGGAATCCGGACGTGAGCACGAAGGTCAGCTGGGCGGTCCGGCTGGGGACCGTCGCCCCGGTCACGGCATCCACCCCGTGGGCGACGAGCGCCGTGTGCACCGCGTCGTCCTCGTTCCGGGTGACCTGGCGGCGCACGATCGGCAGGTCACCGATCTTCGCGAGCGGCACGGCCCCCTCTTGGCCGGCCGGCGGCTGTCCCGGTGGCCGTACCAACAGCAGCCGTTGCACACCGAGTTCGATGAAACTGAGATCGCTGCGCAGTTCGGACTTCAGGGTGAAGCCGAGTTCGGCCTGCCCGTCGGCGACCGCCGCCACGAGCTCCTGCCGGGAACCGACCTCGCTGATGTCGAGCCGGACCGCCGGGTACTTGTGGGTGAACCCGCCGGCCCAGGAGGCCACGGCCTCGCCGGACATGTCCGGTGTGCACATGACGGTGAGGACACCGCCACCGACCTCGCGCGCGCTGCGCATCGCGTCCTGTACGGCGACGACGTCGTCGAGGACGCGTCGTGCCAGCGGCACCAGTTCCCGGCCGGGCGACGTGGGCACCAGGCGACGGCCGGTGCGGTGGAACAGCGGGACCTTCAGTTCACGTTCCAGGGCGCGGATCGAAGCGGAGACGGTGGCCTGTGAGAGGTAGAGCCGCTCCGCGGCACGGCCCAGGCCGCCGTGGCCCACGACGGCCAGAAAATGCTCGAGCTGTCTGAGCTCCACCGGTTCTCTCCTTCATGTGAGGAACCGGCGCCCGGCCCGCCAGGACCGCTGCTTACGCCGCGTCGGCCGGTCCGCGCGTGACACGGTAGGTGTCCGGAAGCGTGCCGTCCAACCGGACCTGGCGCGTCACAGCCCGGCCCAGGTTCCGTTCGTGAACGGGGGAGGAGCCCTCGTAGATGCGCAGGGCGCGCACGTCACGCCACATGCGGGGCACCGGATGGTCGCCGACGATGCCCTCGCCGCCGAGCAGTTGGACGCAGCGGTCCGCGACCCGCCCCGCCATCTCCGAGGCGAACAGCTTGGCGGCGGCGATCCGGTGGCGTGGCACGGTGCCGGTGTCGAAGGCCCGCGCCGCCTCCACGGTCAGCGCACGGGCGGCTTCCAGATCCGCGAAACACCGGCCGAGGTCGGCCTGCACCGCGCCGAGGTCGGCGAGCGGCGCCCCGAACTGGCGTCGCTCCGACAGATGCCGGGCGGTCTCCTCCAGCATGCGGGTGGACTGCCCGACGCAGGTGGCCGCGACGTGCAGGCGGGCGTGGTTGATGCCGCGCAGCGCGGCGGCGAACCCCTTTCCGACCTGTCCGCCGAGAATCGCGGAGTCGTCGACCCGGACATCGACCAACTCGATCTCGGCCACCGGGGCTTCGGCGTGCCCGTTCATCCGGCTCGGCAGGCGTGTCGTCACGCCCTCGGCGCCACGTGGCACGAGGAACGCGGTGACGCCGGCGGCCCCCTCGGACGCTTCGCCGGTCCGGGCGAACACCACCAGCTCGTCCGCCCAGTGCGCGTTGGTGATGTACCGCTTGCTGCCGTCGATGCGCCAGCCGTCGTCGACACGTCGCGCGGTGGTGGTCAGCGAGGCGGCGTCCGAACCCGCCTCGGGCTCGGTCAGCGCGAACGCGGTGATGTGTTCACCAGCGGCCATCTTCGGCAGCAGCCCCTCCCGCTGCGCGTCGGTGCCGTGGTCGAGAATGGCCTGCGAGCACAGACCGATCACCGTGGAGAACCGGGAGCGGTAGACGCACGACGCGCGCGTGAACTCCATGGTGAGCGCGACCTGTTGCGTCATGTTCCACTCCAGACCGCCGAGGCGTCGGGGGATCGACACCCCGAACAGCCCGTGCCGGGCCAAGGCCCGCAGCACGTGTTCCGGTACCGCGCCCGCCGCCACCATCTCCTCTTCGGCGGGGATGAGGATTTCATCGGTCAGCACGGCGACACGCGCCAGGTACTCGTCGAAGTCGAGGGCGAACACTTCGGGGTCGATCATGCGGTCTGCTCCTTCGGCGCGGCGGGTGATACGTCGGTCGGTGCGGCCGGTGAAACGTCGGTCGGTGCGGCGTGGGCGCAGGCGACGACTCCGGCCTCGGTCAGGGCGCGAATCTCCTTCTCGCTCCTGCCCAGTTCGGCGAGGACGCGGACGGTGTGTTCCCCCACGTCGGGCGCGGGTGGAGTCGTCGCGGGGCGTCGGCCGCCCAGCGAGAAGGGCGTGGTGGGCGCGGTGCCTCCGGGCCCTTCGCCCGGGTCGTACGAGCAGTGCGCGATCAGCCCGGACGCCCGCACGTCGGCGTCGTCCACGACCTCGTCGAACCGTCGCACGGCGCCGCAGACGATGCCCGCGGCGCGCAGCTTCTCCAGCGCCGTCGTCCGGTCCAGCTGCCCGAGGGTTCGGTGGAGTATGTCGAGCAACTCCTCGCGGTGACGTACCCGTTCGGGGTTGGAAGCGAAGCGGGGGTCGGTGACGAGTGAGGGTCGGCCGATCGCCACGCACAGGGCCGCGAACTTCTCCGTCGTGTACGCGGAGACGACGAGCGCTCCACCGTCGCGGGTGCGCACCAGGTCGGCGGCGGGCGCCGCGAGGGCCTGACCGTTCCCGCGGCGACGAGGTGCCTCGCCGGTCAGCTCGTACTCGGCCCAGGTGGCCGCCTGCGCGTGCACGACGGCTTCCATGAGCGAGGTCTCGACCACGTCACCACGCCCGGTGCCGGCGCGCTGCAGCAGCGCTGCCAGCACACCCGAGGTGAGCGCCTGGGCCGCCAGCACGTCCGCGATCGTGAAGCCGACGCGCTGCGGGTCGCCGCCCGCCTCGCCCGTGACGTCCATGACGGCGAACTCCGCCTGCGCGGCGATGTCCAGGCCGACCCTGCGCGCCGAGGGCCCTCGCGTGCCGAAGCCGGTGACGAAGCCGTAGACCAGCCGGGGGTGCCGGGCGAGGAGTGTGTCCGGGTCGAGCCCGAGCCGCTCGCTGACCCCGTGCCGGAAGTTGTGCAGGAGCACGTCCGCGGAGGCGACGAGTTCGCGGGCCACCGTGTGCCCGGCCGGGTGTCGCAGGTCGACGGCGAGACTGCGCTTGCCCCGGTTGTTGGCCCGCACCATGGCCGTCCCGAAGTGGCCGATGCCTCGTGCCTGGTCGCCCGTCAGGGGTTCGACCTTGATGACGTCGGCACCGAGGTCGGCGAGGTTCTGACCGGCGCCGGGCGCCGCGATGTACTGCCCGAAGTCGATCACTCGCAGCCCGGCCAGGGGGCGGACGCCGTTGGCCGCGGCGCTCACCGGGCCGCCTCCGCCACCGGTCGGCGGCGTGCGGTCTCGGCCAGCAGGACCTCGCGCGAGCGAGCCGGATTCAGGAGCAGACCGCCGGCGACCGCGAAGACGCAGATGGTGATGCCGACGACCAGGAACCCGTCCGCGTACCCCTGCGAGACGGTGTCCGCGGCGTCCACGATCACCCCGAGGAACCAGGGCGAGACGATCCCGGCGACGCTGTACACCGCGATGATGCAGCCGAAGAAGCCGGGCCGGTGCTTACGGGGCAGGAAGTCGGCGGCGCCGGCGAAGGCTACCGAGAACGCGACGCTGTTGATCGAGAACGCGGCGACCACGAGGGCCAACTGCACGATGCCCGGGGGGACTTGGGTGAAGGCGACCATGGCGACGCCCGCGAAGCACAGATAGCCCATTGTCAGCAGGCCCCGGGCGGCCCGTGCCGAACGGCCCGCCCGCAGCATGCGCCCGGAGATCAGCCCCGCGGTGAGCAGGACCACGATCGCGAGGCCGTAGGGCAGCGTGGCGAGCAGGCCGACCGTCCCGCGGGAGTACCCCATACCGTCGTGCAGGAACGACGGCAGCCAGGACACCTTCAGCGAGGAGATGAGGTACCCGGCGAAGGAGAGCAGCGCAAGCCCCCAGAAGCTGCCGGTACGCAACAACGAGATCAGCGGTACGTCGATGTCACCGTTCGGGTCCGGGTCGTCCGCCACCGGCTGGAGCGCTCCGCGCGCGGTTGCCTTCCGCGGCCCCATGCCCGGCTCGCGTCGGGTGACCATCAGCCAGACCACCGCCCACACCGCGCCGACAGCCACGAGGACCACGAAGGCCGCGTGCCAGCTCCAGGTCACGATCACCCAGGTGAGCAGCGGGGTGGCGAGCAGCGGCCCGACCGACGAACCGGCGTTGACGACAGCACCGGCGAACGCCCGCCGCTCGGACGGGAACCGGTCGGCGACGACGGACTGGCACAAGGCGTGCGCCGGGCCCTCGAAGAAGCCGAGCAGCATCCGCGACGCGATCACCACGGTCACCGTGGTCGGTACCGTCAGCGGCGCCATGCTCGCCACCCACGCGATCATGAGCCCCGCCGCCGACCAGCGCCAGCCGATCCGCCGGAAGAACAACGCCAGGACCACCGCGCCGGCCGCGAACAGCCAGAAGAACGCACTGGACATCAGGCCGTACTGGGCAGGGCTGAGCCCGAGGTCACTTTCCAGGTCGGGCGCGGCGAGTCCGATGGTCGCCTTGTCGGCGAAATTGAGCGTGAAGAAGGCCAGGAGCAGCCCGATGATCCACCGGTCCTTCGCGGAGACCCCACGACGGGGCCCGCTCCATTCCCCCGTCACGGCCGTCGCCTGCGACGCTGCGTGCGCGGTCACGTTCACCTCCACGGTCTCGCGCCACCGGACCCGATGGCGCACAGCACAGGCAATCGGAGGCCGGACGGGCGAACAAGCAGTGGTTTGCGCAGGGACCCTTCGATGATTCCGAAGTCTGCGGGTCCGCGGGTAAGGGTCCGGACCTTGAAGGCAGGCTTCTCGGGTCGGGCCGTACGTCCTCAAACGCGGTGCCGAAGGACCGGCGACGGATGACTTTGGTCCCGAACCGGACCCCTTGTACGACCCTTAAGATTTTAGTGTTGAAGGCAGGGTCGGCAGGGGGAGGGCGTCGTCAGGGCCGGGCTCAAGAGGGGGGCTCACCATCCATCCCGAAAGGCACCTCGTGTCCGTTCACGACCTGTCCACCAAGCCCCGCTCCGCGGAGTCCCGGCTCGACGCGGACCCCGACCCCCCGGCGGGCCTGCCGGGGGCGCTGCCGTCGGCCGCCGTCTTCGAGGGCTCCCCGCACGGCATCATCATCGCGTCCACGCTGGACGGCGGAACGGTCGTGTACGCGAACGGCCGGCTCGAGGAGATGTTCCACACCCCTGTCCCGACGGACAACGGCGGACTGGTCGCCGCCTCGCAGGCGCTCTTCGACCGCAACGGCGAGACGATGGCGTTCGACCAGTCGCCGCTCGGTATCGCCCTGCACCTGCGGCGTCCCGCACGGGCCGAGGTGCAGTACCGGGTCCCGGGCGAGCGGCCGCTCCGCCTCGATATCACGGCGACACCCCTCGACTGTGCGCATTACCCCGATCCGGTGGCGGTCGCCTACATCCACGACATCTCGCACCAGCACCATGCGGCGCTTGCCCTGGACGAGGCGAACGGCCGCCTCGAGCAGCAGCTTCAGGACATCACCTGGGTGCACGGACTGACCGAGCGGCTCACCGACCACGGCAGTGTCGACGAAACCCTGGAGCAGATGCTGGCCGAGGGAGCCCGGCTCCTGCAGGCGGACATGGGGGCGGCGCGGCTGTACGACGAGGAGGCGCGGGCCATGCGGACGCGGGCGACCTTCGGCCTCCCGGACGCCATGGAGGAGGCGCAGCGCCTCCTCGACGCGATCAGCACCACGGAGGACATGGTGGACACGGCCGTGCGGGCAGGTGGCTGGCTGGTCTTCGAGGACGTGCTGACCGATCCGGCAGCGGAGGGGGCACTGCGTGAGCTGGGGCGGGTCGCGGGCTTCCGGAGTGTGTACGTGCTGGCGTTGCACAGTGCGCGTGGCCGCAAGCTGGGCGCCGTGGCGTGGGCGTTCGGCCGGCCGGGCCGCCCGACATCGCGGCAGCGCCAACTGGCCACCACCTATTGCCGGTTCGCCGGCCAGGTCGTGGAGAACAATCGCCTCTACGAGCGCGAGCGGCGCATCGCGAGCACCTTGCAGCAGTCGATGCTCGCGCAGCGGCTCCCTGACGTCGAGGGAGTGCAGATCGCGGCGTGCAGCCTGCCCGGCGCACAGGGCATGCAGGCGGGTGGCGACTGGTACGACGTGATCAGGCTGCCGGAGGGCAAGGTGGGGCTCGCTCTGGGCGATGTGATGGGCAAGGGGCTCGGAGCGGCGACGGCGATGGGGCAGATGCGGACCGCGCTGCGCAGTTACGCGCTGGTGGAGGGCGAGGACCCGGTGGCGGTCCTGACGGACCTGAACGCGCTGACGGACGACATGGCACTGACCGAACTGGCGACGGTGCTCTACATGACGGTGGATCCTGAGCGGAGGCGGGCGACGATGGCCTCCGCGGGGCACTGTCCGCCCCTTCTCGTCGACCACTCGGGGGCAGAGTTCGTCCGCGCCGGGCAGGGAGTTCCGCTGGGTGTGGTGGCCGAGTGGCAGGCCGAGGAGGGTGCGTTCGACCTTCCGTCGGGGGCGCTGCTCGTGCTCTACACCGACGGTCTGGTGGAGCGGCGCGGAGAGGAACTGGGCACGGGCCTCGAGCGGCTGCGGCAGGCCGCGCTCACAGCGCCGGCCGAGGTCGGCGAATTGTGCGCGCATCTGGTGGAGCACTGCCTGGACGAGGGCGCGAACCCGGACGACGTCGCGATCCTGGCGCTGCGGGTGCGCTGACGCGACGGCCCAACCGAACGGAGATGCAGATGCTCGTGCGGTGCAACGGCGAAGCCCCACGGGCACGGGAAAGACCGCTGCTCCGCCCATGAACACCCGAGACATGGCATCCGATCGGGCCCCGGCCGTGACCCGGTACCGGGGGTGGCGCGTTGTGCGGGCGTGGAGATCTGGCTGCTCAATCACCTCAGCACCTTCGTGCTGTTCCTGCTCATCTGCGGCGGCGCCGTGTTCTTCGCGGTGTCCGGTTGCCTGCTGGTCAGACGCAGGCTGCCGCGCGTCGCCGACGGCACGTACAACGAAATGATCGGTGTCGTGCTCGGCATGTACGCCGCGATCTACGGGATCATCCTCGCGTTCGTCGTGGTGTCCGAGTGGGAGAGCCTGAGCACGGCCGAGGCGAATGTCGCCGCCGAGGCCAGCCAGACCGCCGAAGTCCTGCGCGAGTGCGCCGCGTTCCCGCCCGAGCAGCAGCGGCGGGTGTCCGCGGCCATGGGGACGTACGTCCACGCGGTCGTCGACAAGCAGTGGCCCCTGATGCGGGAGGGGAAGCCGGACCCGGGTCTCACCAACTCCGAGATCACCGACCTCTACTCGGCGTACCAGGAGTACGAGCCGCACGGCGCGAGCGAGGAGGCGTACTACGAGCAGTCCGTCGCGACCCTCGCCGACATCGCCACCGCCCGCCGCAGCCGCCTTGCCCAGGCCGGGCAGGAACTGCCGATCCTGCTGACCGTACTCGTGTACGGCGGAGCGCTCGTCATGCTGCCGCTGACCTTCCTCTACGGCATCGAAAGCCTCCGCGCCCAGCTGATGTTCATCACCTCGGTCGCCGCCCTGATCGGGGTGAGCCTGCTGCTCGTGCTCACCCTCGATCATCCCTTCGCCGGTGCCCTCTCGGTCTCTCCGGAGCCGTTCAAGGAAGGGGTACTGGCCCAGTTCTGGCGGTGAACCGCGGCACGGCGGACGGACGACGAAGTCGGACCGATCGCCTGCGCCGCAACAGGGTCGACCAGGCTGCGCCTACGCCGCGAGTGTGTCCAGGACTTCGGTGACGGAGGCGGGATCCAGAGGGCCTACGTGCGAGGCCTCGGGAAAGTTGTGTACGCGGAAGCGGTTGCCGGGTGTGAGTGCGTCGGCCTCCGCGATCATCCTGTCCTGGAGCGCAGTGGCGATCGTCCGGTCTTTGCCGAAGCGCATGTAGGTGCGGGGAATGCGTCCCCAGCTGCCGGCCCGGCCGACCGCTCGGCCCGCATAAGCGGCGATGGGCTCGTCGGTCTGCATGCCGGTCAGGATCCGGCGGAAGTCGGCGTCGGGGTAGTCCGCGCAGATCATCTCCTTCAGGAGGGCCAGTGCGCGGCTGTCACCTGTCCTGAAGTTCAGCCGCAGCACCCCGAGTTGGTCCGGGTCACCCACCGTCAGCTCAACCGGGCTGACGGCGTTGGTGTTCTCGGGTGCCGCCGTGCAGGCATCCGCTGTAGGCAGGGCACGGCTGGGGCAGAAGGCCGCCATGTAGCAGATGTGGTGCAGCAGATGCGGGACCGTGTTGCCGACACGGCTGACCGATACGCCGCCCAGGCTGTGCCCGACCAGCACCACCGGGCCGTTCCGTGCCGCGCGCCGCACGATGCCCGTGACGCGCGCCTCGTAGTCGTCCAGCCCGAGGTGCTTCAGCGGGGATGGCTCGACCGCCATCGCTTGGAGGTCCTGCCGTTGGTACGACTCCGGGACGAAAGCCTCCGCGCCATGGAGCGGCTGGTCCATCATGACGACGCGGTGGCCGCGCAGCGTCAGCTCCCGAGCGATCGGCATATAGAACGCGCCGGCGCTGTGGGTACCGTGCACCAGCACGTAGGTGGCGGGCCCGCGACGTGGCTTGGCCACCGCTGGTGAGGCTCCGAGCCCGCCGGCCAGGACCGTGCCGCCCACCGCGAGCCTCAGACCGCGCAGCGCCGTCCGCCTGGTGGTATCCGTTCGTTGTTCCTTCGCGGTATTCATCATGGTGCGACGCTATGAGCGGCCCGCTGACCGGACCAGCGGCCCAGCATCCCTGCGGGGGTGGGCCTGGCAACACCTTCGAACGCGGGGGTTGGGTCGCTGACTGGCTGTGACGTCCTTCTTCGGGTTCTGACACGGGCTCGGCGCGGGGATCCGTAACACGATGTCGAACTCCAGCCTGCCAGTCGGGTGTTCGGAGCTGCCGACGGGGCCGGACGCGCCCGTTCACCGAGTTCGTTGTCGAAGTGGATAACGTCGTCCGGGACGGCATGTCGCACGGGGAATTTCGCGAGGTCGGCGACGTGCACCTCGCAGTGGAGCTGCTGTTCGGCGTCATGTGCGCCGGCACCGAACGCAGGTGCAACGGGGCGTGCCCGCAGCGCAGTTGGCGCCGCCCCCGCCCGTGTGGTGGGTGCTATTGCCGTGCAGCGGACCTCTGTCTGATCACGCCCCTCGCGGGAGGTGCCAGGGACGCACCCCCCTGCACATCACCCGGGAGGCGACGCGGTGCCGGCTGGGAGGTGGAGTGTGCTGTCCAGGTGGAGGGCGTAGTGGGTGCAGCGTCCGTGGCGTTCCCGGCTGAGAGGCTGGCCTGTTTGAGGTCGGCGGCGATGCTCTGGGCGGTGTGTTCGCTGATGCGGCGCGTTCGCCCGCCGTACCGGCCGCCCTCCCGGTAATCGCGCAGGTAGGCATGGGGTCGGGGCGAGCGGGCTGGCGTCACCAATCGGCCCTGTGCCGTTCGAGGGCTACTACCTCACCGTCGAACACCTGAAAACCTGCGCTGGCGGGAGTAGACATTAGGCATGGGTGTGGTTATGGTTTCTCTCGTAAGCGAGGTCGAGCAGGGTCTGGCAGAGACGAACTGCCGGGCAGTAGTACCCGCATGTGCAGTTGCAGGACGGTGCGGTGGTGGAGTTCCGAAGCCAGGAAAACGTAGGACGGCGACGGGGCTGGCGGCCGGACCGGGTGGCCCGCAGTGATCAGGGGCCACCACCAGCAGTAATCGCAGTATCAGTAAGTGCAGTGCGCAGGACCGCAGTGAAACAAGTGAGCAGCACCTCGGTGAAGGCGTCGGCTGCGGACGCGCGCACCGGGAGGTTCGGCAGTGGGGTTCCAAGCCACAAGCAGGTGCAGGACGGGCGACGGGGCTGGCTGCCGGAGAGGTGGCGCTGGGACAGGCCACCAGCAGTACGCAGGAGAGCAGTACCAGCAGTAGGTAAGTGATTCATCTCAGAGGGAAAGAACGGAGGAGCGGGCGCCATCAGGATCGCCCGGGCGGAGTGTTGAGCCCGGGTACCGCAGGACATCGAACGTGAGGTGGTCTCCGGTCAAGCAACCGCGATCCCCGCACCCCCGACAGCAGTTCGGTCGGGGCGGCGGACACAGAAGGCTGGCGCAGTACGAGGGCCGGCAGATGGTGTAGCAATTCCTTCGGGGCCCGGGTGCAGATAGCGCACCCGGGCCCCTCCACGCGTTTGGCAGAGAGGTGCAATGACCGCAGACGACTCCTTCAACCGACTGGATGATGACGACTACCCCGCCTACACCATGGGCCGGGCCGCCGACATACTCGGCACCACCCAGAACTTCCTGCGCGCCATCGGCGACGCCCGCCTCATCACCCCGCTCCGCTCCGCGGGCGGCCACCGCCGCTACTCCCGCTACCAACTGCGCATCGCCGCCCGCGCCCGCGAACTCGTCGACCAGGGCACCCCCATCGAGGCCGCCTGCCGCATCGTCATCCTCGAAGACCAGCTCGAAGAAGCCCAACGACTCAACACCGACCATCACCGCACAGCTGGACTCTCTGCTCCGCCCGCGGGATGACGCAGCGCGAGCGGCCCTTCCCGACGCCCTGTTCGATGAGCCAGTCCGGGGCCGGCGGGCGGGTCGCCGCGGCGCGGGCCCTCTCTGTCTCGCGCCTCTCTGCCTCGCGCCGCTCTGTATCCGCGATCCACCGGCGCGTGCACGCGAAGTCGCCTTCCTGGACGCGCCCCGTAAGCGCAGCAGGTCGAGACGGGTGAGCAGTGGATCGGACGCAAGCCAGGCGACCATCGGCCCGCTCAACGCCGCGATCGGCGTAAACACGACACTGCTCGGGGCCGCTGTAGTGATCCTCGGCTGCACCGTCGCCATGCTTGCGGCGCGCGACGGCCGCGTGCTGCGGATCAGGACCGCAAGTCCGGCCGCCTCCGCCGTCGTGACTCACATTGGACGGCAGCATGACCGTGTGTACCGGGTGGATGTCACCTCGCCGAGGCGTCCAGCCGCGCGGCGAGGTCAGGGCACCCACAGGCACGACGCCGGGCGTACCGCCGACCATCGACGTCCTCGCAGTAGTGCGCAGCTTGTCCCCCGAGCAGTGGCAGGCGAGGACGGCGTCCGCACTGGCCAATCGGCGGCGACTGTGAAAATCGCTGTCCGGTCACTGGAGCGCGGTGATAGATATCCGGCGTGGAAAAGAATCCTGGGTTTTCTGACCTGCTGCGACTGATCGATGAACGGTCGACCGCCTTCCGCGCCGCGGTCGCCGCCGCGCCCGGTCTCGACGCACAGGTGCCGACCTGCCCCGGGTGGACGCTGCTCGATCTGGTGAAGCACCTGGGTGGGGGAGACCGTTACTGGGCTGCCATCGTCGGCGCGGGGCCTGCCGACGCTCCCTCGGCCGAGGCCACCGTGGCGCGCGCCGCTCTGGAGGCGCCGCGGGAGCGTGAAGTCCTGTTGCCCTGGCTGGCCGCGTCGACGCAGCTTCTGCTGAGCGCCCTGCGCGAGGCAGGACCGGACGCCGGCTGCTGGGCGTGGTGGAGTGCCCAACAGACGCCGCGGGCCTCTGGCGGAGTCGCCCGGCACCGAGTCCAGGAGAGCGCGGTGCACACCTATGACGCCCAGCTCGCCGCGGGCGCCCCGCAGCCGCTGCCGGCCGAGGTTGCCCTCGACGGTGTCGAGGAGTTTCTGTTCACCTGCGTCGCGACGCCCAGCGCTTGGCCGCACAAGCCCACGGCCTTCGACTTCCACACCGCCGAGGGCCGCTCCTGGCGCCTCACGGTCGACGGCGACGGCGCAGCCTCCATCCGCATCCCCGCGGCCACTGCCGCGACCGGCGAGGACTCGGACGCAGCCGGTGCCTCCATCCACGGCACGGCCAGTGAGTTGGTCCTCTACTTGTACGGCCGTATCCCGGACGAGTCCTTGCACGTCGACGGAGACGCAGGGCTGCTCGACCTGCTCCGCGCCTGGGAGCCGGAGGAGTAGGACGTAGCGGGCCGGTCGGTCGCGCCTCGAGCCGGTAGGACACGACTCTTCGCCAGGTTCGTCAGCCGCGGCACCGGGCGCGAACCCCGAGGCGGCCTCGGGGCGTCACCAATCCGGCCGACTACCTGGCCAGAGCTCGAACTCACGACCTCCGCACGATCAGAGACGAGTACGTCGATTTCCGGCGGTTACCAGCTATTCGGGACGACCTCATCTCTGGCGACATCGACACTTCGTCGGCGGAGTGAGCGGAGAGGCTGCTCGTCTCCGTGCTGCCGTTCGAGATACTTCGGACGACCTATCCATCCTGGTGAAGCCTCTCAACTCGCCCTCAGGAGAGCTTTCTTGAAGAAGAGCAGCATGACCACCGGCACACCCCTCGTCATCGGTACCGTGATCGCCGCCGCGAGCATCGCCCAGAGCAACTACGGCGGCGCCGCCTTCGCCATCGTGACCTGTGCGATCATCTCGCTCGTCCCGCATGGCAGGTATGGCCGTTATTGACGATGTTGAGCGCCAGTACTGACACTTCGGACGACCCGGGTCCTGCCGCCGGGCATCCCTCACATAACTCCGGTGCAACGAGGCAGCGATTCGGGCCGCCATGGACCGTCTGCTGAACGGAGGCCCTGCACACCGCGGGCGACCTCCCGGATCCCCGGGAGGCCAAGATCGCACGGCTAAAGCCGAGAACGCCGCCCTGCGCGCCCGCCTCGCCGGCCAGGGTGAGTCGATCGAGATCCTGACCGAGTTCAAGACCTGCGCGCTGTCCCGAATCGCCGCTCAGTACAGGGAGATCACCCGGGTACGCAGCCCCAGGGCCGACCAGTACGCCACCTGGGGCCCGCCTCGTGGTTGTTTCCTGTGGCTCCCCGACCATCGGCTCCAGAAGCTGACGCACCGTACGAACGGTCAGTCACTGTGCGGGAAGGAGCTCGGCGAGCAGAGCGCGAATCCGCGTTTCGATCTCGTCCCTGATAGGGCGGACGGTGTCGACGCCCCGACCGGCGGGGTCGTCCAGCTTCCAGTCCAGATACTGCTTGCCCGGGAAGACCGGGCAGGCGTCCCCACAGCCCATCGTGATCACGACGTCGGACGCCTGGACCGCCTCGGCCGTCAGCATCTTGGGCACCTCGGCCGACAGGTCGATCCCGGCCTCGGCCATCGCCTCGACGACCGCCCGGTTCACGGTCCCGGCCGGCGCGGACCCGGCCGAGCGGACCTCGACCCGGCCGCCGGACAGGTGCGTAAGGAAGGCGGCAGCCATCTGCGAGCGTCCGGCGTTGTGCACGCACACGAACAGCACCGACGACCTGGCGGATACGGTTTCAGACACGAGTGGAACCTTCCTCGACGGTGGCCAACGGGTCGGCCACCGAAGCGGGTTGGGAGAAGAAGCGGCGGGCGGCCAGCGCGACGTAGACCAGCGCGATCAGCACCGGCACCTCGATGAGCGGCCCGACCACACCGGCCAGGGCCTGGCCGGAGGTCGCGCCGAAGGTGGCGATCGCCACCGCGATGGCGAGTTCGAAGTTGTTGCCCGCAGCGGTGAACGCCAGCGTCGTCGCCCGTGGGTAGTCCAGGCCGACGGCCTTGCCCAGGGTCATGGACCCGGCCCACATGAGGGCGAAGTACACCAGCAGCGGCAGCGCGATCCGCACCACGTCCAGGGGCCGGGAGGTGATCGCCTGCCCCTGCAGGGCGAACAGCACCACGATCGTGAACAGCAGCCCGTACAGGGCGAACGGCCCGATCCTCGGGAGCAGTTTCGTCTCGTACCAGTCACGTCCCCGGGCCTTCTCGCCCAGCCTGCGGGTCGCGAATCCGGCGATCAGCGGGATGCCGAGGAAGATCAGGACTGAGCGGGCGATCTCCCACACCGACACGTCCAGGGTGGTCTGTTCCAGGCCGAGCCAGCCGGGCAGGACGGAGAGATAGAACCAGCCCAGGGCGGCGAACGCGATCACCTGGAACACCGAGTTGAGGGCCACGAGCACAGCGGCGGCCTCGCGGTCGCCGCAGGCCAGGTCGTTCCAGATGATGACCATGGCGATGCAGCGGGCGAGCCCGACGATGATCAGCCCGGTCCGGTACGCGGGCAGGTCCGGCAGGAAGATCCAGGCAAGGGCGAACATCACCGCAGGGCCGACGAGCCAGTTGATGACGAGGGACGGGACCAGCAGGCGCTTGTCGCGGGTGACCGTTTCGAGGCGGTCGTAGCGGACCTTGGCCAGCACCGGATACATCATCACCAGCAGGCCGAGCGCGATCGGCAGCGAGACGCCGGTGACTGTGACCTTCGCCAGTACGTCGCCCAGGCCCGGCACCAGACGGCCAAGCCCGAGGCCGACGGCCATCGCCACGAGGATCCAGACCGCCAGGAAGCGGTCCACCAGCGAAAGCCGCCCGGCCACCGAACCCGCCGGGGCGGCAGCCGACGTGGTCACGAGGCCGCTCCGGCAGGCGCGTTCGGGGTCTGGACGTCGGAGCCCTGGGGGCGCGTGAGGGCGGCGGCGAGCCTGTCCGTCATCGCGGGCAGTGGCCGGTAGTACACCCACGTCCCGCGACGTTCGGAATCGATCAGCCCGGCCTGCTTCAGCAGTTTGAGGTGATGGGAGATCGTCGGCTGCGACAGATCGAACGCCGGGGTCAGATCGCACACGCAGATCTCCCCGCCCTCACGCGAGGCGATCATCGACAGCAGGCGGAGACGGACCGGGTCACCCAGGGCCTTGAACACCTTCGCCAGTTCCTCGGCCTGGTCCTGTTCCATAGGCGCAGTCAGCATGGTCGGGCAGCAGCCCGTCTCGTCCTGACCGAGCACCACCAGTTCTTGTTTCGACATGCTTCTATGTTGACGGGCTTCGATTCAGGTCGCAAGGTTGCATCGAGAAGCATCAATACAAACCGGCTCGGGCCCTGTCCTCACGATCAAGGAGTCACCGCCATGACCCAACCGATCACCGACCTCCGCGAGACCGTCCGCCGGCGCTACGCCGCAGCCGCCGTGCAGGTCACCGAGGGAGGAACCGCCTGTTGCGGCCCTCAGGCCATCGAGATCGACGACAACTTCGGCTCCACCCTCTATGCGGCCGACGAGCGCGACACCCTGCCCGCCGAGGCAGTCGCCGCCTCCCTCGGCTGCGGAAACCCCACCGCGGTAGTCGGCCTCCACGAGGGCGAGCGCGTCCTGGACCTCGGCTCCGGCGGCGGCGTCGACGTACTCCTCTCCGCCCGCCGCGTCGGTCCCACCGGCAAGGTGTACGGCCTGGACATGACGGAGGAGATGCTCGCCCTCGCCCTGGCCAACCAGAAGAAGGCCGGCGCCACGAACGTCGAGTTCCTCAAGGGCGCCATCGAGGCTGTCCCGCTGCCCGCCCACACCATCGACGTCGTCATCTCCAACTGCGTCATCAACCTCTCCACCGACAAGCCCGCCGTCTTCGCCGAGATGTTCCGCGTCCTCGTCCCCGGCGGCCGCATCGGCATCTCCGACGTCGTCGCCGACGACACCCTCACGTCCGCCCAGCGCGCCGAACGTGGCGACTACGTCGGCTGCATCGCGGGCGCGCTGTCCTTCGCCGAATACCGCGCGGGCCTCGAAGCCGCCGGCTTCACCAGCATCGAGATCAACCCCACCCACGCGGTCGCGGACGGAATGCACTCCGCCATCGTCCGCGCCATGAAACCCACGACCAGCAACAAGACCGAGGCGAGCACAGCCGACGACTCCTGCTGTGGCGTCACCGCCTGCTGCACACCCGCCGAACAGGCCCACGACCCCAACCGCAGCGTCACCGAAGCCAAGAGCGCATCCGGCTGCAACTGCAGTTGACAGCACGCCGGTTCGACGTATCACCCATGGAGCAGCACTGCCGCGGTGTCAAGCCCCAACGCGGGGGCGTACCTGCCGTGCCAGTGGCGTTGGCCGGCGAATGGTCGCACCAGCAGTACTGCCTGGTGGTGAAGGTGCTCGTCGGAACCACACGGCACGCGGTCGTCAGCGGGACGCGAGCGCGACCGCCCGAGGGCGCTGACTGTTGGGGTCGCCGGTATCCATGACGCTGATGTGGGCGGCAGGGCTACGCTGACCCAATGATCGCGGATGGCGCTACGGACAAGGGCAGCGTGACCACGGTGCGGCGGATCGGAGAGACGATCCGCCGGCCCGTCGGCGAGTGGACGTCCGCGGTACACGCCTTGTTGACCCATCTGGAAACGGTGGGCTTCACTCGGGCTCCGCGGGTCCTTGGCACCGACGGCACCGATGAGGTGCTGTCGCTGGTGCACGGCGAACCCGCGTTTGCGCCTTGGCCGTCGGCTCTGCGATCGACCCTCGGAATCAGCGAACTGGGGTGCTGGCTACGCGAGTACCACGACGCTGTCCAGGACTTCCAGCCGCCGGCCGACGCACGATGGCAGGGCCAGGAGGACGCCTGGAGTCCCGGCATGATCATCAGGCATGGAGACCTCGGTCCATGGAACTCCATCTGGAACGGCGACCATCTGGCCGGTTTCATCGACTGGGACTTCGCAGCGCCCGGCCATGCCCTCGACGACCTTGCACAACTGGCCTGGTACGCCGTGCCACTGCGCCCCGTCGAGCAGCAGCGAAGAGCAGCAATCGCCGGTGAGCACACCCTTCGGGGCCGCCTCGACGCCCTTTGCGCCGCGTACGGGGCACGGTCGGCAGATGTACTCGATGCTCTGGAGGGCGTCCAGTCCCGCGAGGCAGAGCGCATCGAACGACTCGGCCTCCAGGGCCACGAGCCATGGGCAACCTTCCTCGCCCGCGGCGATGCGTCCGAGATGCTGGCCGAGCGATCTTGGCTCCGACCGCAACGCACGGTTCTCCTCGGCGGTTCGGGCAGCTGATCACGGCCCGGCCCGGCCGACCTCAGCTGCCCGTTCCCGCGATGGCCGGCCCCGTTGCCCGGCGGTGCTCAGGACTACATCCCCACACCACACAAGGGCGGGCCGAGTCGACCAGCCGCCATCCGACCGGGACTGACCAACCGCGCAGACTCCTCGCACACGTGCGCGACGCTCAATCTCGTCGACTTCAATGTTCGTGAGGACCGCAGAACGACACCCCAAGTCATCGACAAACGCTCTCAGGAGACAGGAGACAGGAGACAGGAGACCGGAGACCGGAGAAGCGAGCACAGCCACTCCTGCCTGCATCTGCCAGATGTACCTTCACCAGGGCGCTGGTTGGTGGCTGTGCGGCATCGCATCGTGGTCGGCATGACGGATGCAACGCAAATACCGCTCGGCGCTCGTGGGTGGCTGGTTCTGCTCACCCTGTGCGGCGCCACGTTTATCACCGGGCTCGACTACTCGATCATCACCGTAGCCCTGCCGGAGATCGGCCGTGACCTCGGCTTCGCCACCCCGGCTGCCCTGCAGTGGGTGGTCACCGCCTGCCTGTTGCCCACAGCGGCTCTGATGCCGCTGTTCGGCAGGCTGTCGGATCTGACCGGCCGGCGGCGGCTGTTCATCGCTGGGGTCATCGCCTTCACCGGGTTCTCGCTTGCCGCCGGGCTCGCCGCCGGACCCGGACTTCTCATCGCCGCCCGGGCCGGACAGGGCATCGCGGCCGCGGCGATCGGCCCGACCGCGCTGGCTCTGATGACCTCTGCCTTCCCCGAGGGCCCGCAGCGCACCAGGGCGCTGGGCGTCAACGGAGCACTTCTTTCGCTCGGCTTTGTGATCGGCACGATAGGCGGGGGAGTGGTCACCAGCGGCCTGAGCTGGCGCTGGACCATGCTCATTCTCTTCGGCATGGGTCTGCTCGTGCTCCTCGGCGCCCTCACCGTTGTGCGCGACACCCGCCGCAGCCGGTCCGCCCGGCTCGACGTACCTGGTGCGATCCTGGCCAGCGGCGGCCTCTTCGCGCTGGTCTATGGGATCACCACCGGCGGTGAGAAGGGCTGGCTGAGCCTGCCCACCCTGATCTCGCTGGTCGGCGCCGCGGTGCTGCTCGGTGGTTTCCTCGTCGTCGAGGCACGTCACCGTGAGCCGCTCGTCCCGCTGCGCCTGCTGCGCCGTCCCACCGTGAAGTGGGGCATGACGATGGGACTGGTCACCTTCGGGATGTGCGGCGGGGCGACGCTGTTGCTGAGCATCTACATGCAGCAGGTCGTCGACTGGACCGCGCTGCAGACCGGCCTCGGATTCGCCGCCGAGGGTGTCGCCGCCCTGGTCGCGGGCACGATGGCCGCGCGGCTGATCAGTGCTCGCGGGGCCGGCGCTGCGATCGCTCTTGGTCTCACAGTGCAGGGTCTGGGCACCACCGCAATGGCGCTGCTCCCCGTGGACGGCAACCTCACCCTGCTGCTGGGTACTTCGGCTGCGATGGGCTTCGGACATGTGCTGGCCGTGGTGGCTGCCGTCACCACCATCACTTCCGGTCTCGACGAGTCCGACCAGGGGATTGCCGGAAGCCTGGCGCAGATGCCGACCTTCATCGGGGCGATCGGCGTGGCCGGGCTGAGCGCGATCGTCGCAGCCCGTGCCGAGGCACTGGCGCCGACCACCACCCAGGTGCTGGCGACGCTCGGCGGACTGCATACGGCGTTCCTGCTGGCGGGGGCCGTCGCGCTGAGCGGAGCGATGGTGGGCGGGACAGTGCTGCACCGCAGCCGCGCGGGCGAGCGGGAAGACGTGCTGGCGGCCTGAGAGCCCGCGTCCGAACGCCACCTTCCGGCGCCGCCCCTTCATCAGCAAGGGCGGCGCCGACGTCCTGCACGCTTTACACCACGGTATCGAGCACCAGCTCCGCCAGCCGCCGCAGCCGTTCCTGCGACGCCGACCCCGGGTCCGCCTGCAACATCGTCACGCCCTGTCCTTCGTCGTCCGGGGTGCGCAGAAGTTCCGCGGTGAGGGTCATGGCACCTACCTGGGGATGCCGGTACTCGCGCGAGATGGAGGCGCAGTTGCTCACGGGATACTCGGCCCACATCTCGCGGAACTCCGGGCTCTGTTCCTTCAGTTCGTCGATCAGCGCCAACAGGTCCTCGTCGCCGGGGAATCTGCCCATCGACACCTGTAGGTACGCGATGTCGTCCCGGGCCTTGGCGGTCCAGTCGCCGTACAGGCCGCGGGCGAACTCGAGCTCCAGGAAGTCGATGCGTATGAAATTGGGCGGGCGGCCCGCAGACTCGAACGGCCAGTGCGGTGCCAGCAGGGCGTGCGCGAGCGGGTTCCAGGCGAGAATGTCCCCACGGCGGCCGACCGCGATGGCCGGAGTGTCGGTGAACGCCCTGACCATGTGCGTGATCCCGGGCCGTAGTACTTCGGGTTGCACTGTCTCCTGTGCCTGCACGACGCGCGCCAGCCGGTGCATATGGCGGCGCTCGTCACCGTTCAGGCGCAGGGTGCGGGCCAGGGCGTCGAGGACCTCGTCCGACACGTTCGGGGCCTGGCCCTGCTCCAGCCGGATGTAGTAGCCAACGCTCACCCCGGCCAGCGGAGCCAGCTCCTCCCGCCGAAGCCCGGTCACCCGGCGCCGTCGTATCCCGCCGGGCAGCCCGAGCTCATCGGGCAGCAGCCGAGCCCGTCTGGACCGCAGAAACTCGCCCAGCGCAGAAGATGGATACATCCCACCAGCCTGACATGCACGCGCTGTTGGCGCTCCAGCCTTTTCAAAACTTCCTTCTGGCTGGGGCGACGTGAGGGAGGCCACCGTCCGGGTGAGGCGGCGTGAGCAGGAGGTTGCGGCATGAGTCTGCGCGACGAACGCCCGCTGCTGTTCCTGGACGTCGACGGAACTCTCCTGCCGTTCGGCGAGGGCCCGCAGCGCGAGCTGTCAGACACCGCGACAGATTCGCACCTGACACGGCACGACCCGCGCGTCGGGCCTCGCCTCGCGGGTCTGCCGTGCGAGCTGGTCGGGGCCACCACCTGGGAGGAGGCGGCGAACACCGACATAACACCGCGGCTCGGCCTGCCACCCCTGCCGGTGTGCACTGGCCGGAACCCTCCGAACCCAGTGCCGGCGCGGAGAGAGACGTGGCCGATGTTCTCCTCTGCCGGGCGTTCCCCCTGCCCGTGGGTGCCCCTGGTGGCGCTTGGCGGAAGAGGGGCTGGTGCAAGCGCGACCTCCGGCGGCGTGCAGTTGCCGCGGCATGTGGACACGGGTGGCAGCGGACAGTTCGTCGTTTTCCGGATTGCGGGCGGCCACGGCGTTCGTTGTCGGCGTTGCGGCCCGCCGACGGCCCGGCCACGCTCACCTTGACGGCGGGATTATGCGCGGGAAGGGCGAGGTGAGAGCGGTGGATCAGGTCCAGATGAGACTGATACGCGAACGCGCCGAAGCAGCGCGGCACCTCGCTCGCGAACTCCGCAAGAAGAGCCAGGAGCAGCTGGCGACGGCAGACCGCACACCGCAGCGCCTCCCACTACTGACCGACCGAATGCAACTGGACCCCGTCGAGGCGCCACCCGTGGGGGGCCCGGAGGCGGAGCTTTCCCCACATGCAGGCACCGCGACACTGGAGCCATGCTGACCGCGGCTACCCGCTCAACTGGCGGACCGGACCGTCAGGTTGAAATGGGCTCACTGCCCCGCCGCTGTCCGCGAACGGCGCCGCAGGGCGCAAGACCCCTATGCGCAGCAGCGCCTCGCCCCAACGCACCCGACAGACACCGCATTGGGGAGGAGACATCGGGCAAGTCGCCGCAATGAGAGATCTTCATCCGGAGATCGCAGGTCGCGGGGCTGCCCAGCCAGCAAACAGCCCAGTCCAGGTGGGCCAGCGGCGCGAAGGTCCGCATGCTGATGCGCCAGGGCCGGTGCAGTCCAAGCAGATCGTGCCGAGGATCCGGCTGCCGACGGTGACCGGAGAGATCACGCGCGGGACGCCGTGCCAGCTGTCCGGTCGGGCGGCACGGGGCGTGGGCGAGGGGGAGCTGCAAGTCACCCGGGGTGGGCGGACGCTCATGGCACTGATGCCGATGCCCCCTCAAGAACCCGGAGACACGAGGTGACGTTCGATACCCGGGAGCAGAGTGCTGCCTCGACACGTGACGATGCCGCAGCGAAGGTAGCCCAGCTGAAGAAGGAGATCGTCCAGCTGAAGCAGGCGGTGATCGCGCACGCCGACGTGGGCCAGGCGATCGGCGGAGTGGGCCGGCCTCTCACACCCGCCGACCGGCGTGGCCCGACCCCGCTGTTCTGGTCACCTGTCCGCCCGTACGGAGGGGTCGACCTGGGCATGGACGCCTGCCCGTACCTCGCCGTTGCCACAGTGCCCGGCCCGCACACCCCGGCGGCCAGATCGGGCGGCGCGGGGGTGACCCACCCCGGGCGGCTTCTCCCGGACGAACTGGCGGTGACGCCGAGCATGTCGGTGGCCCTCTGCCAGGCTTCGTGCTGAGGCGGTTCTCCCCTCACGCATACAGGAGGGGAAAGCCGACCTTGGCCCATAGGGCGCGCGGAGTGGCGGGCCTGTCGGAGGCCGGGCGGGTGGCGGTGGTCCACGTCTTCGTGTGGGTGGTGGAGGTGTCGACCGATGGCCAGCCCGGGTTACCAGTCGCCGCGAAATCGGCCCATGCACGGACCATTTGGTGTGCCAGCCCATGGTCTGCGGAAGTGGGTGCGCCCCCGATGAGGAAGGCGAGACGGTCGTCATCGAGGTTGCCGAAGGCGAAGGGGATGTCCGCACAGTGCCAGGCCCGCACCACCCCGTCGCCTCCCGCGCGTCGACGATCGAACCGCGACAGGTAGGTCCGGCCTCCGGCTTGGCTGTGGGCCTCGGCGAGTCGGTTGCTGTACTCCCCGAACAGCAGGTCACCGAAGATGGCGAGGTAGACGTCAAGGACTGGAGCGTGGGGCAGCGCGGCGCGATAGCCGGCCACCAGGCCGCCGGGCAGGCCGAAGTCTTGGGCGAAGAGAGCCAGTTGTTCATCGGTGGTGATCTTCGCGCTGCTGCCGACGGCATCGAGCAACCAGTACTCCTCCGTGGTGTGACAGACCAACAGGTCCACGTCCCGGGCCGCTCCAGTGCTCATCGCGATGAGCGGATCGGCAGGCAGGACATCACCGTCGAGGACCGGCGCGTAGAGCGAGGGGTCGTAGTGACGGGATCCGGAGGAAGGGTTTTGCCGGTAGTCCTCGACCACCCGGTCGGATGCCATGACCAGTGCCTTCGGAGTCGTCGATGCCAAACCCTCGGGTGTGACTGGGCAGCCCGCCGCCGCGGCGACTTCGTGTGTGGTCGCCGCAGCGATATCGAGCGTGTAGCAAGGGCTGGCGGCGCTGTGGGCGATGGCGCGGTGAAACAGGCCGCGGGCGCGGTCCATGACCATCAGACAGGCCACTGACGCAGCCCCGGAGGACTGGCCCGCGATCGTGACGTTGCCGGGGTCACCACCGAACTCGGCGATGTTCTCACGTACCCAGCGCAGGGCCGCGACCTGGTCGAGCAGCCCCCGGTTGTCCGGGTAGGCGGCTGTCCCCCCACCGGGTACGTGGCCGAAGCCCTCGAAGCCGAGCCGATAGTTGAGGGTGACCAGGACCAGCCCGGCGCCGGCCAGGACGGTTCCGTCGAAGTCGGGCTGGGCCGAGGATCCGAAGGTGTAGGCACCGCCGTGCATCCATACCAGGACAGGAAGGCGGCTTCCGTCTGGGATCGGCGTCCACACGTTGACGGTGAGGATGTCCTCGTCGCCTGGTGACCACACGGGCGCGCCGGGCAACTGCGCCGACTGCGGGGCGATCGGGCCGAATTCCGTACCGTTCCGCACGCCGGTCCATGTCCGTGCCGGAAGAGGTTCCCGGAACCGGTTGGCGCCGAACGGAGGCGCGGCATAGGGAATGCCGAGGACGGCGACGACGTCGGCGGAGGCCCGAAAACCTCTGACTGAACCGCTCGTCGTCTTGAAGACGTCCATGGAGACTGCCTCTCATGACAGGCCGGATCGCCGGGATGGCGCGAGGGCCAGCTTTGCGTCACTCAGTACGCCAAGTCCAACAACAAGATCGTCTCGATTGACGCACGAATGATGTCAATGCACAGCCGTCGATAGACAGTGTCGGCAGACGATGGCGAGCTCAAGTGGTCAGCGCATCAACCCCGTTGAGAAGGACAACGTAGATCTCTGCCAGAGTGCGGTAGCCGTGGGTTTTGCGACGGCCCCGATCGACCCGGCCGGGTGCAGCACTTCGCGACCAAGGGCGAGGTCGAACAGCACATAGAAACTCTCAGAGTGCGCGCCACGATCTTGACGATCCTGCGGCCGATGTTCTCCATCACCACCTGGGTCGCTTCTGGTGGGAGCGGTGTCTATTTGGGTTCTTCGCCTTGGGCTACTTCTACTTGGTGGTGGATGTCGACGAGGGCGGTGATGGCAGCGCCCGTGGAGAGCAGCGTGCCGAGGGCCAGGGCGACGGCGATGCCGCGGGCTGCGCGGGGGTGGCCGGGTGTGAGGAGTGCGGTGACGCGGCGCGGGACAGGGCCGGTGGTCGCGGCCGCGGCGAAGGCGGGGCGCGTCGAGGCGGTGTCGTGTCCGGCGAGGGCGGCGCGGGCGATGGCGCGGGCGGTCAGGCGGCGGTCGCCGGTGGCAGCGGCGGCGGCCTCGTCGGCGGCGCGTTCGGCGGCGAAGCGGATGTCCGTCCGCAGGGCGCGCAGAGCGGGGTGGCAGTGGGCGGCGAGTTCGGCGGCGGCCAGGAAGTAGTGGTGGCCGGCGCGGTTGTGGGCGCGTTCGTGGGCGAAGAGGGCCTCGCGTTCGGCGGCGTCGAGGCTGCGCAGCATCGCGGTGGTGACGACGATGCGGTGCGGGCGGCCGGGCAGGGCGTAGGCGTCGGGGCGGGGGGAGTCGACGACGCACAGGTCGCCCGCGGCGGGGCGGCGGGCCGCCCGGATGTGTGCGGTGCGGAACGCGCTGAGCTGGTGCAGTGCGGAGCGCCCGAGGGTGCAGGCGCTGAGCGCGAGGGCGCCGGTGGCGAGCGCGGCGGCGGGCAGTATCAGCAGGTTCGAGGGGGTGTGCAGCGGGTGGATCAGGTCACCGAGGGCGGCGAAGAGCGGCAGTTTGAGCAGCCCGGTCAGGACCAGGGCGCCGAGCGCAGCCGCGCTTGACCCGGCGAGCGCCAGCGCGCACCCGGTGAGTACCCACAGTGCGTGGGCGGGTGCGAGCCGGTCCAGGACGCGCCGGGCCAGCGGCGGCGCCGTGAATGCCAGCAGCAGGGGCACGAGAACCAGGGCGAGTAACAGTGTGCTCATGTCTCTTCGGCCTCCAGGAGGCGGCGCAGCACCGCTTCGTCGCCGGGGTCGAGCTGTGCGACGAAGCGGGCGAGGACGGTCTCGCGGTCGGTGTCCCGGTCCAGTTCGGTGTGCATGCGGCGGGCGGTCAGGCCGGCGGCGTCCTGCACGGGGAAGTAGGCGTAGCCGCGGCCCTGGCGGACCCGGTCGACGATTCCCTTCTCGTGGAGCCGGGACAGGATCGTCGTCACGGTGGTGCGGGCGAGGCCGGAGGCGAGTTCGCCTTGCACCCGGCCCGGTGTGAGCGGCGCCTCCGCAGCCCACAGTGCGGCCATCACGGCGGCTTCCAGCTCGCCGGCCGGCCGGCGTTCGTCCATTGCGTCGGTCATGGGAACGATCCTCACCCCGCCATCGTCTACAGTGCAGTAGACCGTCTACAGAATTGTAGTCACCAGCTGTCGCGAGTGGCGCGTTCCCACCCGGGAACCCGCCGCGCCGAGGCGAAGGGCCCTCGCTGATGTCCACCCCCCTTGTTCACTCCCTATCTTCTCAGCTCGCCGTGAACGTGCTGGACGCCCAGTCGTTGCTGGCCGCCTTCGGTGTGCTGGGCGTCGGCGTGGTGCTGTTCGCCGAGACCGGGCTACTGATCGGCTTCTTCCTGCCCGGCGACTCGCTGCTGTTCACCGCGGGGCTGCTGTGCACGGGCAGCGGCTCCGCCCCAGGCCTGCACCTCTCGCTGGGGCCGCTGCTTGTCGCGGCGGCCGTCGGCGCGATCGCGGGCGCGCAGTGCGGCTATCTGCTGGGCCGCCGGGCGGGCAACACCCTGCTCACGCGCGGCAGATCGGTGCGGCTGGCGGAAGGAGCCCGGCGCGCCGAGGAGTTCCTCGCACGCTACGGGCACGGCAAGGCGATCGTGCTGGCCCGGTTCGTGCCCGTGGTGCGCACGGTGCTCAACCCGCTGGCGGGCGCGCTCGGGGTACCCGCGCGGACGTTCACGCTCTGGCAGATCGCGGGCGGCCTGCTGTGGAGCGTGGGACTCACTTCGGCCGGGTACGCGCTCGGCTCTTCGATTCCGGATGTGGACCGGTATCTGTTGCCGGTCATCGCCGTGATCGTGGCGGTCTCCCTGATCCCGCTCGCCGCCGGGCTGCTGCGCTCGCGCCGGACGGCGCGGGCTGCGAAGGAGGTTCGCTGATGTCCGCGCTCACCATGATGCTCGCCTTCGACGGATCGTCGATCGACGGTTCCGGGTATCGCGATGTGACGGAGCTCGCGGGGCGTGCGCCCGGCTGGTTCGACGGCGCGGTGTCCGCCTGGTCCACGTACGGGCTGGCGGTCTTCGCCGTGCTGCTGGTGCTGGCCTGGTGGCGGGCGCGCCGAACCGGTGCCGCGGCCGCGCTGACGGCGCTCGCGGCGCCGGTGGTCGTGGTCGTGGCGTACGCACTGAACGACGTGGTGAAGATGCTGGTGCGCGAGGACCGGCCGTGCCGGAGCCTGCACCTTGCCACGCTGGAGGCGTGTCCGGCGCCGGGCGACTGGTCGTTTCCCAGCAATCACGCGGCGGTCGCGGCCGCGGCCGCCGTGGCGCTGCTCTTCGTCTCCCGGCGGCTCGGCGCCCTCGCCGTGGTGGCGGCGTGTGCGATGAGCGCCTCCCGTATCTGGGTCGGCGCGCACTATCCGCACGACGTGGTGGCCGGGCTGCTGGTCGGTGCCGTGACCGGTGTGCTGCTGATGCGCCTGGTGCGGCGGCGGCCCCAGCAGCTGGCCGGTCGGTTGTCCGCGACCCGGTTGCGTCTGCTGTTGGGGGCGTGAGCCGTGGCCGGGGAAGTTGCCCGCCGCAGCGGTCTCGCCGATCTGGCCGGCGGGGTGGGTCTGGGTGCGTGGGCAGCATTTGGTCTCCTGGCCATGTGCGTCGTCGGCCGTGGTGCGAGCCGGCTGCCCGGGGACGAGGCGCTGCTGACCTGGTCCGTCGGTCACCGGCCCGTGGTCGTCGTGGCGCTGGCCCGCGGGCTGACCGCGACCGGGACGGGCGTCATTCCGTACGGGCTCGTCGTGCTCGCCGGCCTCATCGCGGGCCGCACCATGCGTCACCGCCTTGTCTGCGCCGCGCTCGGCCTTGGCTGCCTGACCGCGGGGCAGGCCCTGCGGTATGGGCTGATGACGTTGGCCGGCCGGCAGCGTCCGCCGCGCGTGGACTGGCGGACCCAGGCCTCCGGCTGGTCCTTTCCCTCCGGGCACACCACCACGGCGGCGCTGACCGCAGGAATCCTCATCACCGCCCTGCTGGTGCGCGCCCCGCGCGGCCGCACCCCGCTCGCCGCGGCCATCGGCTGCTGGGGAGCGCTGGTCGGCCTGACCCGGATCTACCTCGGCGTGCACTGGCTCACCGACGTGCTCGGCGGCTGGCTCCTGGCCGTCGGCTGGCTGGGCCTGTGCCTGTGCACGGCCGCCTGGTGGCTCCCGGACCGGCTCACCACACACCCGACCAAGCGCGCCTCGCACACATGGGAGCAACATGCGCCACAAGATCCTGATCGTTGAGGACGACCACACCCTGCGTGACGTCCTGGTGCGCGGGCTGCGCGAGGAGGACTTCGACGCCGTGCCCGCGTCCGACGGGGCCAGTGCCCTGCGGCTGTCCACCGACAAGATCGCGGCGGCCGTCCTGGACATCGGCTTGCCCGACGCGGACGGGCGGGACGTGTGCCAGGCGTTGCGCGCGAACGGTTTCTGGGCCCCCATCGTCTTTCTGACGGCCCGCCACCGGCTCGCGGACCGGCTCGCCGGGTTCTCCGCGGGCGGCGACGACTATCTGCCCAAGCCCTTCCACCTGACCGAACTCGCCGCCCGGCTGCGCGCGGCGATCCGCCGCACCGGCCCGCAGACCTCGACGGCGTTCACCGCCGGCGGCCTTGCCCTGGACCCCGTACGCCACCACTGCACCGTGCATGGCTGCCCCGTCGGTCTCACCCCTACCGAGTTCCGTCTCCTCGCCACGTTCCTCGCGGCGCCGGGGGATCTGGTGCGCAGACGTGACCTGGTACGGGCCGCCTGGCCGGAAGGGGCACGGGTCAGCGAGAACACACTCGACCAGTACCTGACCCGGCTGCGCCGAAAGCTGCGCACCGCGGGCAGCGACCTGACGATCACCACCGCCCGCGGGATCGGTCACTGCCTGTCATGAAATGCCACGCACGCTGGGCGCCGCGCACACTGCGTGGACGGCTCTCCCTGGTGGCGTTGGCCACCGCCACGCTCGTCATGGTGCTCCTCACCGCCGTCTTCAACGTCGTGATCCGCGAGCACCTGCAGCGCCAGGCCGACGACGAGCTGCGCACCCGCGCCGCCGCTGTCGCCACCACCATCGACACCAGCAGCAAGCCCGTACGCGTCCTGGAAACACCGGGCGACCGGCTCCTGGACGCGAACGTATGGATCTTCGAGGGCCCCCGTCCGATCGAGCAACCTGCCTCCTCCGCACCGGAGTTGTCAGCCATCGCGGCGCGGCTCGCCGCGAGCGGCAAAGAGCGCTGCGGCACCGTCGAGGCGCCCGGCTCCATCCGGCTGTGCGCACAACCGGTGGCGCACACCGGCAAGGCGGCCACGATCGTCACGGCCCTGAACCTGGCGCCCTACCAGAGCTCCGCCGACGCGCTACTGTCCGGCTCACTCGCGCTCGACGGGGCCATGCTCGCCTGCACCTATGTCCTCACCCGCCTGGCCGTCGGGCGCGCCCTGAGCCCCGTGCACACCATGACCGAGCAGGCCGCACAGTGGAGCGCGACGGCCTCCGACAGACGCTTCTGCGGCCTCGCCCACCCGGTCGAACTCGCCCGGCTCGGCAGCTCGTTGGACACGCTGCTGGACCGGATCCGCGCGCTGCTGCGCCACGAGCAGCAACTGACCGGGGAACTGTCGCACGAGCTGCGCACGCCGCTGAGCCGGATCGTCGCCGAGGTGGACTGGCTGCGGGCCCGGCCTCGTTCGCCGGCGCAGATCGATGCCGGGCACGGGACGATCGCGGACGCCGCGCAGTCGATGCGCACCATGTGCGACACCCTCCTCGACACGGCCCGCGACGACGCCGCCACCCCGCACACGGGTCTGTCCGACGCCCGGACCACGCTCCTCCGGCTCACCCAACGCACCCATGTGCCGCAACACTTGACTGTCTCAGTCGAGACAGACGAGCCGGCAGTGCCGGTCGGTGTTCCTGCGGCACTGCTGGAGCGCATCGTCAGCCCGCTACTCGCCAACGCGCTCCGCTACGCGCGCACCCGCGTCGTCGTCCGTGTCGGCCGGGAGCCGGACCGTATCCGTATCGACATCACCGACGACGGGCCCGGCGTGCCGCACCAGTTCACCGGTGAACTGTTCCAGCCGGGCCGCCGTGCCGACCCCGCGGACGGCCACGACGGAGCGGGCCTCGGTCTGCCCCTGGCGCGACGCTTGGCCCGCTCCGCCGGCGGGGGCGTCTCCTACGACGCGGACCACGTGCCCGGTGCGGGATTCGTCATCAACCTGCCGCCCGGCTGACCGGCCCCTCGCACCGCCGCACGTCGACCGTCACGCCGATCAGGACCGCGAAGAGGACGGCCGACGAGTCCGCCGTGGCGAGGGCGGCCCCCGTGGTGACCGGCTTGGTCAACAAGTCGCCGGCGGGGGCGCCGAGGAGGCGGGTGAGCACGAACGCCAGCCAGAACAGCAGCACGTCGGGACCACCGGCACCCGCGTCAGCAGGGCCAGGGCGGTGAGAGTCCAAGGACGGGTGCCGCCCACGTAGCCGAGCCCGGAGTTGGCCGCCCGCGGAGGTGCCCAGCGTGTTGGAGACGAGGATCGCGGCCACAACAGGGCCTTTGCCGCGGCGACGGGTGATGGCGCCGATCACGAACGTCATCCCCGTCGCCTTCCACAGGGCGAAGACGACGGCCAGGATCGAGACGAGGATCGCCGCGCCTCTTACTCGACGCGCCCGGGCCGCCGTTCCCGTTCGGTCGCGTCCCGGCGGGTCACCGTCAGGAACACGACCAGGGCGAGGATCACCGCGAGGAACAGCACGCTGGTGATCACGGTGCCGAAGCCGAGTCCGCCGTCGCCGGCCGGCTGGGAGAGGTAGTCGCCGATGGAGGCGCCGAGCGGGCGGGTGAGGACGTAGGCGATCCAAAAGCTCCACACGGCGTGCAGACCGAGCGCGAAGCGGGCCACGGTGACCGAGGCGATGGCCAGCGCGAACAGGACAGCGGACAGCCAGTAGCCCAGGTCCATGCGCTCGGAGAGCAGATCACCCGCAGCCGTGCCGAGCGCGAACGTGAACAGCACCGCCAGCCAATAGAACGCCTCACGGCCGGCGGTGTCGATGCTGTGGATGGACAGGGTGCGCTCGCGCCGATACCAGACGGCGAAGACGACCGTGAGGGCGAGCGCGAACACGGTGGTGGTCACGGTCAGCGGCACGCCCATGTTGTCAGTCAGGTTGTCGCTGATGAGCGTGCCGACGACGCTGATCAGTGCCACCGACAGCCAGTAGGTGCCGGGCCGGTAGGCGCTGGTGTGGAACTGGACGATGAGCGCGACCGCCAGCGCCACGCTCATCAGCAGCGACACCTTGGCCAGGCCCAGGCCCAGGTTCTCGTTGAGCAGGTCGGCCGCGGTCTCGCCGACCGTGGTGCACAGCACCTTGATGATCCAGAAGTAGACGGTGACTTCGGGGACCTTGTTCCAGCTCAGCCGGTGGCCCGCAGGGGCCGTTGGGGAGGGCGGGGCGGAGGAGACCTCGGCGGTCTCGGACCTCTCATATGTCATGGGCGAGAGCGTGCCAGCGGGAACCTGAACGCATCCTGACTGCCGTGCGGCATCCCTCGCCGGTCGCCGGCGGTCGGAGGATCATGGCTGTCATGTGCACCCGTGTCCCCGGTCCCGTGCTTTCCGTCATAGCGGCGCTGTGTCCCCGCGCTGTCCCCACGACGGAAGAGCACCGCCATGACCACTTCGACCACGTCCGCCACCCCTCCACACCCCGGTGACCGCGCGACCGACTGGCTGCGCCGTCGCCTCGGCCGCGCCGTCGCCCTCGCCTACCTGCTCGCCACACTGCTGCCCGCACCGGGACTGTGGCTGCGCCGCCCCCACCCACTCCCACTGGCCCCGCACCTCCACCTCCAGCTCCACACCACGGCGTTACTCCTCGGCCTGGTGCTGTTCGTGGCCGGCCTACAGGTTCCCGTGCAGGCCCTCGGTGCGCTGCTGCGCCGCCCTCGCGCGCTCCTCGCCGGCCTCGCCCTGCACCTGACAGCGCCACTGCTGATCGTGCCGATCGTCGCGTTCGCGCTGCGCCACTCACCCGACAGCGATGGCGGCAGCGGCCTGGTCACCGCGATCATCCTCATCGTGGCGATGCCGGTCGCGGCCGGCGCGACCGTATGGACCGGAAAAGGCCACGGCGACCAGCCCACCATGGTCGGCCTGGTGCTCGCCTCCACCCTGATCAGCCCGCTCACCGTTCCTCTCACCGTCCACGCACTGACCCCACTGCTCAGCGGCGCCTACGCGGACACGCTGACGGCTGCCGGGCACTTCCTGAGCAGCGGCTTCGCACTGACCGAAGTCGTAGTGCCGTGCGGGGCAGGGGTGCTGTGCCACGTCGTTCTGCCGGCCATGTGGCTTCGCCGACTGCTGGTCGGCGTCATCCCCACGGCGCTGGTCGGCTCCCTCGTGCTGACCTACGTCAACGCCAGCGGCGCCCTGGCCGCCTTCCTCACCCACCCCCGCCCGCTACTGCTCGGCGCCGCCCTTGCAGTGGCCACCGCGGTGTGTGCGCTCTCCTTCGCCGTGGGCCGGATCGCGTCCCGCGCCCTGCGCCTGGACGCCCCGGCCGCCGCCTCGCTGACCCTGGCCTGCGGCATGAACAACAGCAGCGCGAGCGCGGTCCTGCTCACCACCGCGCTGCCCGAAAAACCGCACCTGCTGCTTCCCGTTCTCGCTTACGGACTGCTGCAGAAGACGGCCGCCAACTGGGTCGTCCGCATCCGCCCTCAACCACGCCTCCAGCCTTCTCTGTAGAGCCTGTTCCGCGCCGTAAAGCAGGACGACTGTGAGGTGTCAGGCGAAGAACTTCATTCGGCACCTGACTGCCGGTGGTGCATGTGGAGTTCTGGCAACTAGCGTTGTCCTGGAGGAGTTTGCCTACGCAGGCTGGGGCGGGGATGCGTACAGCGGATGCTTATGTCGTAGGGCCAGAGGAGTTTGCGCAGGTGGGGCTCGGCATTCTTGCGCTGGTCGTGCTGTTCCTCCTTTTTGTCGTCTTCCTTGCTGTCCGTGATGGTATGCGGGAGCGCAGGTCGAAGCGGCTTGCTGTGGAAGCCGCTGCCAGGCGGCGTGCAGAAAGACGACGGCTCGCTGATGAAGCCGCTGCCAGACGGCGGGCAGAAGCTGAGGAAGAAGCACGACGCGAACACAAACGTCGCGACTCGGGCGTGCGGCGCCGAAAGTACGAGGAGAAGTTGCAGCGCGACCGCGAAGCGCAGGCCGCGATGCCGAAACCGAAAACGTTTGCAGAGCTGGTGCGGGAAAGTCCGCAGTGGCCAGAGCTGGTCATGGACCACGTCTTGCGTGAACTTTTGAAGAAGCCGAAGGACTCCGCATCGATCGACGTGTGGCTGCGGCACCCACAAAGGACCGCGCCGGTCTACCTCAGAGGAGAAGAGATCAAGGAAACACATGACAGAGCAGTCCGCGAAGGCTTGGCCCTGTATGACCACGACGAACAACGCTGGCGGCTCACCCGCCGCGGGCATCGCATCTTCGAAGAATTCGCAGGAGACAGGAAGCGTATGGACGAGGCAGAGAAGAAGCGTCACCAGCCGAACGTCATGATCGACGCACGTGGAGCCGGCAACGTGGCGCACACGGTCCACGGTGGCATCGTCGGGACCACAGTGAACAACACACCAGGCGCGTCCACACCGTCGGATGTGGACCTGGCCGCCGTCCTGGAATTACTGGAGCAGCTACGCAGAGCACTTCCCAACGCTGAAGGGCTCTCAGACATCGCTCGCCACCGGGCCGCAGGCGATCTCGACGAAGTTGACCGAGAACTCCGCGCCCCGGAGGAGGAACGGGAAGTGGGCCGCATCCAGGGGGCTTTGGAACGCCTTCATGCAACGTTCCTCAGTACGAGCGGGCTGATCGAGGTCGTGAACCAGATATGGAATCACCTTCGCGGCTGGCTGCCAGCCGGATAGCGCAGCCGCCGCCTCGGCTTGCCGCCTCGCGCGTACGGGCCTTTGAACAGTCAGCTGCGAACCGAGAGAGGTGTTCGAAGCCTCAACTCGCTGGCACGGGAGCCTCGTTGGTTTCCTATCCTGCCGCACTCGGCCTGCCTCATGCACTCGTCAGGTGGGTCACCATGCTCATCGTCACCCGCGAGGGTGACCGTCGCTGCAAGCTTCCGCCCCACCGACGCGCTCTCGTCGGCCTGGACTATCTGCGCCGGCGCGGCACCCTCACCCAACTCGCCGCCGGCTTCGGCATCTCGGTGGGCGCCGCGCACGCCTACACCGCCTCGGTGATCAACCTTCTCGCCGACCGTGCACCGGGACTGCTGCGTGTCCGGCGCGAAGGTGCCCCGCCCTGACCGCGGGCGGCTCCGGTGACGACGATGACCTTGCCCAGCAGGGGCCTGGGGTGCAGGTCGTTCACGGGCGCTCCCGGAGACGGCGCCGGCCCGCGGGAAGCGGCACCGGGGCGACGCCGGGCACCACGGGAACGGTCAGCGACCCGATGCCCTCGACGGTGAGCGTGACGGTGTCGCCGGGCTTGAGGGGCGGGGGAGTCTGTTCGCCGCGTACGCCCCACAGTTCGGCGAGGCAGCCGCCGTTGCCGCAGGTGCCGGAGCCGAGGAGGTCGCCGGGGACGACGCGGGTGCCGCGTGAGGCGTAGGCGACCATCTCCTCGAAGGTCCAGCTCATGTTGGACAGCAGATCGCGGCCGACGACTTCGCCGTTGACCTCGGCGGTCAGGGCCAGGCGGAGGAAGCCCTCGCTGTCGCGGTGGGGCTCCAGTTCGTCGGCGGTGACCAGGCAGGGGCCGATGCTGTTGGCGGTGTCCTTGCCCTTGCAGGGGCCGAGGCCGACGGTCATCTCCGCGGACTGCAAGTCCCTTGCGGACCAGTCGTTGAGGATCGTGTAGCCGATGATGTGCTCGCGCGCCTGCTCGGGAGTGAGGTCGCGGCCCTCACGGCCGATGACGGCGGCCACTTCAAGCTCGAAGTCCAGGACGGAGGAGCCCGGCGGCATGGGAACGGCGTCGCTGGGCCCGAACACGGCGTGGGGGTTGCTGAAGTAGAAGGTCGGCGCCGCGTACCACTGCTCGGGTACGCCGCTGATGCCGCTGACGGAGCGGCGCACGCCCTCGACGTGCTCCTCGAAGGTGACGAAATCGCGCAGTGAGGCGGGCTGGAACGGTGCCAGCAGGCGGACGTCGGCCACGTTCGGGCCGGGCGGTACGTCCAGCGCCTGCGCGCCCAGTTCGAGCAGGGCGGGCAGACCGCCGCCGGCCGCGATGACCTCGGTCAGGGACCGCACCGCGGGCAGCGGGAACAAGGCGCCGCCCGCTTCGAGGACGGCGACCCGCACGGACTGGTGGTACTCGTAGGTGACAAAGCGCATGGGGGCGGCTCCTTCCACATGGACCCGGGAGCGCGCCCGCGTGGAGCAGGGCACCACTGGAGCGGGCGCGCTCCCGGGAGTCGGTTCGGTCAGACCGGCGGGGCGACGAACACGCCGCGGTCGGGGTCGTTGAACGACTCCTTGGCGACGAGTTCGTTCATCGCGTTGGCAGTGCCCCACTGGTCGGTGACCTCGGGTAGTGAGAAGTCGTAGACGTGCGGGTGCCAGGTGTCCTCGTCGAGGAGCTCCAACTCGGTGGTGTACTCGACGGTGTTGCCGTGCGGGTCGAGGAAGTACGTGAACGTGTTGTCGCCGGCCATGTGCCGTCCCGGCCCCCAGATCTTCTGGAACCCGGCCCGCATCACGCGTCCCGAGCCGCGCATGTACTCGTCGAGGCCCCGCATCTCGAAGGAGACGTGGTGCAGGGCGGTGTGCGGGCCCTGCGCGATGGCCATGGAGTGGTGCTGGTTGGAGATCCGCATGAAGTGCATGACCTCGCCCATGTGCGGCGAGGACAGCGTGTCGGAGAGTGCGAAGCCGAGGTGACGCTCGTACCACTCCCGAGTCCGGTTCAGATCAGGGGAGTTGAGGACGACGTGGGAGAGCTTGACCGGGATGGCCTCCTTCTCCTCGATCTTGCGGTGCCGGCGCACCGCGACGTCGGCCAGGACCTCGATGGTGCGACCGTCGACGTCGAAGAACCGGAAGCCGTAGCCCCCGCCGGGCGTGTCGACCGCACCCGGCCGTGAGAGCAACTGCACGCCGTCGGACAGCAGTTGCTCGGCCAGGGTGTCGACGTCCTTCGCCGACGCGGCCCCGTACGAGACCAGGTCCAGGCGCTTCTCGTCGGCCTTGCGCAGCCGCACCACATACTGCTCGGGCGAGCCCTCGGCGGCCAGGAACGAGATGCCGGAGTCCTCTTCGACCTTGGTCAGGCCCCAGACGCCGGCGTAGAAGTCGAGCTGCTTGTCGTAGTCGGGCACGGCGAGGTCGACGTGGCGCAGATGGGTCAGCAGGCGGGACGTCATGGTGGTCCTCCTTCAGGAGAGATCGAGCAGCGCGGCAGCGGTGGCGCCGCGGACGGCCGCGAACTCGGCATCGTCCAGGCGGGCGGCGCGCAGTGCGCCGAGCGGGTCACCGCTTCCCATGTCGAAGGGGAAGTCGGAGCCGAGCAGAACCCGGTCGGCGCCCGCCACGCGCACGAGTTCGCGCAGTACGTGGGGGGCGTGGACGAGTGAGTCGAAGTACAGGCGCTTGAGGTAACTGCTGGGCAGGCGAGCGCAGTTGGCGCCCGCGTCCGAGCGAGACCGCCAGGCGTGATCGGCGCGGCCGATGTGGGTGGGCAGGTAGCCGCCGCCGTGCGCCGCGATGATCCGCAGACCGGGATGGCGGTCGAGGACGCCGGAGAAGATCAGGTGGGAGAGGGCGACCGCGTTCTCGGCGGGCTGGCCCACCGAGTTGGACAGGTACCACTGGTCCAGGCGCTCATCCAGGGTGCAGCCGAAGGGGTGCAGGAACAGCAGCGCACCGGTCTGCTCGGCCCGCGCCCACAGCGGATCGAGCGCAGGGTCGGACAGCTCGCGCCCGGGAGCGTGGCTGGAGATCTCCACCCCGAGCAGCCCCGCCTCCAGCGCATGGTCCAGCGCGGCGACGGCCAGCCGCGGATGCTGCAACGGCACCAGACCCAGACCGCGCAACCGCGTCGGCGCGGCGGAACAGTGGGCCGCGGTGGCCTCGTTGGCCAGGCGGAACACCTTCTCCGCCAGGTCTTCGTGGGCCCAGTAGTGGTAGTGCGAGGGGGAAGGGCTGACCAGCTGGACGTCCACCTGCTGCTCGTCCATGGCCCGCAGCCGGGCCTGCACATCGGTCAGGCGCGCGAACCGTTCCCGGATCATCTCGCCGCTGACCTTGAGTGCGGTCGGCCCGTTGCGTCGCGCATCCAGTGCCTTGGCATCCTGGAACTCCGGTTGCCCGGCGACGAGTTGCTCCACTTCGGGCAGTAGGACGTGTGCGTGGACATCGACGGTGTGCGTCACGGGCGTTCCCGCAACTGGGACATGGTGCGGGCCATCAGGCCGGGCACGTCGGCGTCGCGGACCTGGTCGAGCTGCCACCGGCCGATCTGCACGGACGCCTCGACGACCGCCCGGACGCGTCCGATTCGCCGCTCGTAGTAGGCGCTCAGCAGCGCGTCGTCCCAGGTGTCGCTACCGGTCAGCAGCTCGGCCAGGACCGCGGCGTCCTCCAGCGACATCGCCGCGCCCTGGGCGAGGGTGGGCGGGCAGCAGTGCGCGGCGTCGCCGATGAGCACCACACGGCCGCGGTGCCAGGCACCCTCCACCAGCATCTGGTCGAACCAGGTGTAGTTGACCTGCGCGGGGTCGGTGATGGTCTTGGTGATCTCGGGCCAGTGGCCGCCGTACGCGGAGGCCAGGCGGACCATCTCATCCGCGTAGCTTTCGGGCGGGATGCTCGCCCGGTCCCGGTTGGCCTCCACGACGTACGCGTACAGCGTGTCCTCGCTGGTGGGGCAGTAGCCGGCGATGTAGGCAGGCCCGCCGTAGGCGAGGTCGGTACGGCTCACGCCCGCGGGGCGCGGTGCGGCCACCCGCCAGATCGCCATGCCCGTGGGCTCGGGCCTGTCGGTGATACCGATCGCGGCGCGCGTGGCGGAGCCCAGACCGTCGGCGGCGACCACGAGGTCGTAGCGGGCCTCACCGCCGTCGCTCAGACGTACCGACACGCCGTCGTCGTCCTGGGCGACGATCGTCGCGGTCGTGCCCAGACGGACGTTCGCGCCGCTGGCGCGGACGGCCTCGATGAGGATCTGCTGCAGCTGCGGGCGTTGCATGCCGACCGTTGCGGGCAGGTCGTCGCCGGTGCGCAGGTCGTCCTCGACGTGCAGCACGGTGCCGTCCGGCGCCGTGATGCCGACCGAGCCGAAGCCGTAGCCCAAGGCGCTGACCTGGTCCCACACGCCCAGGTCGCGCAGCACGCGCAGGGCGTTGCCCTGCAGGGTGATGCCGGACCCGGCGGTGGCGTTCCAGTCCTGCTTCGCCTCGACGAGGTCGACCGCGAGGCCGGCCCGGCGCAGCAGGATCGTCAGGGCGTTGCCGGCCGCGCCGCCTCCGATCACGAGGACGTTGCGAGAGGGGGCCATGGAGAACTCCTTTGTCCCGGTGCTTACTTGACGGCGAGCGGGTTGATGGGGGAGCCGACCGCTCCGGTGATGGGTAGTGGGGGAGCGGCCAGGAAGAACTCGTAGACGCCGTCGGCAGCGCAGTCGTCGGCGAGGGCCTCCAGGTTCCACATCTCACCGACGAGCAGGCCCATGTTGGGGATGACGACCTGGTGCAGTGGCTGGAAGGCGGCCTCGAACTCGTTGGGGCGCACCTCGAAACCCCAGGTGTCCGTGGCGATCGCGGCGATCTCGCTGCGGTGCAGCCAGCCCGCTGTGGTGAACGACAGGCCGGGTGCGGGCCCGCCGGCGTATTCGCCCCAGCCGTCGCGCTGCACGCGGGCCAGCTGCCCGGTCCGCACCAGCACGATGTCGCCGCGCTCGACGCTCACCCTCTGAGTGTGCGCGGTCTCCTCCAGGTGCTCGGTGGTGATGGCGAATCCGTCGGCGAGCTCACCGTCGGCGCCGATGGCGCGGCCGACGTCCAGCAGCACGCCGCGCCCGGCGATGTGGGCAGCCATGTGCTCGATGCCGGTGACGAGGTCGCCGTCGGAGGTGACCGTGGTCGCGGCGTCGCGCCCGTTCCAGGCCTTGCCGTGGTCGAAGATGTGGCCCAGGCCGTCCCACTGGGTGGAGCACTGCAGCGGCATGGCCACCACATCGTCCGCGCCACCGATACCGTGCGGCAGGCCCTGGGTGCCGAGCGCGGCGTCCGCGCCGGTGTCCAGCATGGTGTGGACCGGGTTGGTGCGCCTGCGCCAGCCCTTCTGCGGGCCGTTCATGTCGAAGGGCTGCGCCAGGGAGAAGCTGACGCCGCGGCGGATGAGAGCCGCGCCCTGGATCCGCTTGGCCTCGGTGAGGAAGTTCAAGGTGCCCAGACGGTCGTCCGGGCCCCAACGGCCCCAGTTCGAGTACGCGTTGGCGGCTTCGGCGACCGCGCCCTCGGGATCAGTACGGTCGAGGCTCATGCCGGCACCTCCGCCACGCAGCGCGTGCGCTGGGCGCCGAGCCCGGTGATGGTCGCGTCCATCACGTCGCCGTCACGCAGTAGCCGACCCCAGTGCATGCCATTGCCCGCGGGGCTGCCGGTCAGGACCAGGTCGCCGGGCAGCAGCCGCACGGTTTGCGAGAGGTAGGAGATCAGCCGCGCGACCGAGAAGATCATGTCCTTGGTCGACTCGTCCTGCATGGTCTCGCCGTTCAGCTTCAGCGTGACCTGCAGATCGTCCGGTGTGGCAACGGACTGCGACGGCACGATCCAGGGTCCCAGCGGCGTGAATCCGGGGGCGTTCTTACTGCGCAGCCAGTCGGTGCCGATCTGCGGCATGTCGCGGCGGAAGACGGTGGCACGGTCGGTGAGGTCGTTGGCGATCGTGTAGCCCGCGACATGGGCCAGCGCCTGCTCTGTTGAGACCTGATAGGCGGGGCGGCCGATGACGGCGGCCAACTCCAGCTCCCAGTCCGGCTTCTTCGCCCAGGCGGGCAGTACGACGTCGTCATAGGGGCCGGTGATCGCGCTCGGCAGGCCGATGAACACGTAAGGCAGATCCTCGGCCGCGCGCCTGTCCATGATCTCGGCGGCCTCGGCGCGGGCCTCCTCCTCGCTCAGCCCGTCGGACCCGTCGCGGTGGGCGACATGCAGATCGATGACGTGCTGGCGGTAGTTGGCGCCGGACTGCAGCACCTGCCGTGGCGCGATCGGCGCGTGCACCCGGAACGCGGTCACCGACGGATCGTCACCGCAGGGACGCTCGGCCAACTCGGCGAAGGCGGACGACAAGCGGTCCCAGTCCTCCATGACGTCGAGCATCGTCAGCCCGGGCGCATCGAAGGAGCGGCGCAGATTCACCACAGAGCCGCCACGGCGGAGCAGTGCGGGAAACGTCTCTTGGCCAAGGGCGGAAAGGGTTCCCAGGGCGTACGGGCCGGAGAAGAGCGCGGGGGCGGCTTCAGGTTTCACGAACATGTCCTCCTGATTGCGGTGTGACTAATCTGGCCCCCACACCCCTGATCAGGGAAATCGATTCTGTGGATATGCTTTATCCAGCAGACAAATACCGATGGTTTCGCGCCCGAACGAAGGTCCTGTGAACCTCTCCAGCCTCGATCTCAACCTCGTTGTCGCCCTGCGTGCCCTGCTCGAGGAACGCAACGTCACGCGCGCGGGCAGACGTGTCGGTCTGTCCCAGCCCGCCATGAGTGCGGCCCTGTCCCGTCTGCGCCGCCACTTCGACGACGACCTGCTGGCCCGCACCGGTGGCCACTACGAACTGACCGCTTTGGGGCAGGTCCTTCTTGAGCGCACCGCAACCGCCTGCGACCTCATAGAGCGCCTCTTCAGCAGCCAGGCCGACTTCGATCCCGTGACCGAGAGCCGCACCTTCACCCTGCTCGCCTCCGACTACGCCGTGGCCGTCTTCGGCGCCGCGCTGGGCCGCCTCGTGCACGCCGAAGCCCCCCACGTCCGGCTCCGTTTCACCCAGACCCCCACGACGGTGGTGGAAGACCTCGGCATGCTGCTGAGCACCACCGACGGCCTGCTGATGCCCCACGGGGTGATCGGCGACATGCCCCGCACCGACCTCTTCCGGGACGAGTGGGTCTTCCTCGTGTCCGAGAGCAACACCGACGTCGGCGAGGAACTCACCCGGGCCCAGCTGGCCCGGCTGCCCTGGGTCACCTACCAGCGCACCTACGACGCCCCCGCCGTACGGCAACTGGGCATGCTCGGCATCGAACCCCGCGTCGAGATCTCGGTCGACAGCTTCACCATGCTGCCCTTCCTGGTGGCCGGCACCAACCGGATCGCCCTGATCCAACGGCGCCTGGCCCACCTGATGCACAACCTGTCCGCGGTTCGCATCGTGCCGCCTCCCTACGAGGCCGTTCCCCTGCAGGAAGCGCTGTGGTGGCACCCCCTGCACACACATGACTCCACCCACATCTGGCTACGGCAGGCAGCCCAGCGCGTCGCCGCGGAACTCGACGAACCCGTAACCCGCTAACCTCACGCTTTCGTCAGCGCGTTCGTCGATGCCTTGACCGAATAAGCGAATAGGGCCCCTGAGTTGCAACGACGTGATTCATCCAGGGTTCTGTCGGCCGCACGGGGAGAGGCACTCTTCGGGTGAGTGAACGTATCGGGTGGTATCCGAGTGTCCGTGCCGAGGCTGGCCGCAGGGGGCGGGCTCACCGGCCGGGTGGGGCATCGTTCTTCTCGGCGCTCCTGAGGTGGGTGTCGAACCAGTCGATCGCGACCGTGGAAGAGAATGCGGACTGCTGAATGTAGGACAGGAAATGGTTGCCGTCCGTGAGGACGAGCTTCTTGGGTTCGTGAGCGCGGTGGAAGCCGTCGAGGGCAATGTCAGCGGGGGCGACGTCGTCCTCCTTGGCCACGAGCATCAACAGGGGTGTGGGGGCGATGCGGGAGATCCACTGACCTGGTTCGTAGGCGCGGGCGCGACGGCTGGACTGGAGGGTGACCTCGTTCGTCCACGTGTCGTCCGGTGCCTGGTGCAGGTAGAAGTCGGCGGCGCCCTTCTGCGGGTAGGCCGCCGGAAGGCCAAGGCTCGTGGCGGTGTCGACGAAGGGCACGTAGACGGGCGGCTTGCCGGCCAGCTGGTCGCGTTCGTCCTGGTGGAAGCGCTCTTCCAGGGCGCGTACCTCGTGGGGCGGCACCCGGCGCAGTCCGGTCTCGTAGCCGCTGACGGTGGGGGCCTGGGCGTAAACGGCTTTGATGCGGCGGTCGGTGGCCCCGAGGACCAGGGCGTGACCACCGGCGTAGCTGAATCCCCAGACGCCGATACGCTGTTCGTCGATTTCCCCGCGTGTGCCGAGGTAGGTGATCGCCCACCGCCAGTCCGCGATCTGCTGGTAGGGGTCGATGTCCTGGCGGGGTGTGCCGCCGCTGTCGCCGAAATTGCGATGGTCGTGGAGGAGAACCGCGTAGCCGGCCTCGCTGAAGCGGCGGGCCGTGTGCTCGATGCTGTGATGGCGGGTGCCGCCGAAACCGTGGGCCATGGTGATGGCGGGCAACGGCTTCTCGGCGTTCTCGGGAAGGAACAGCCAGGCTGCCAGTTCGATGCCGTCGGGCAGGGGAATACGTACGTCGATGCGCTCAACCATGGCGGACACTCCTTCAAGGGATCTCTGTTCATGCGTCGTGGTGTCGCGGCCGCTCAGGTCTGCATGAATTCCTACGTCCGCTTGAGGCTCGGCGGCGCCGCATTCGCCTCGGATCTCTCACGGCCTGCCCGCCTGCGTTCGCGACCCCGACGGCATGGACGTCAGGACGTCATGCTCTTTCCCGTGCTGTGCGCCGCAGGCGGACCTTCGATGTTTCTTTGCCGCGTGCCAGGAGCTTTCTTCAGCGGCCTGGGTGGTTCCCCGCCCATACCGTGGGAGTTCGGCCTGACCACGGAGTTGCCTGTTCGAGTTGGCCGGCGAGGCGGAAGAGCCGGCCTTCAAGGCCGTATCCGGCGGCGAACTGCATACCTACCGGAAGCCCCGTCCCGGCGTCGGCCGTCACGGGTACGGACATGGCGGGCGTGCCCGCCACGTTGAACGGGATGGTGAACGGCGACAGATCATTGATGCGCTCGATCCAGCCGAGGCCGTCCAGCGTCTCCGCACCCTCGGTATGAGTACCCAGAGGCAAGGGGGGCTCCGGCAGTGTCGGCGTGAGGAGGATGTCGTACGCGTCGAAGTACCGCGCCAGGCTTCGGGCCACCCGGTTCCGCATCGAGAGCGCGGTGAGGAATTGCGCGCCGCCGACCCGCTGCCCGTAGTGGTAGCCGGCGAGGGTCGCCGGCTCAAGGGTCGAGGAGTCGATGGGACGGCCGAAGGCGGCGGCCAACCCGTCGACCAGGGTGGTGAGGTTCACCGTCATGAGCCGGGCGTTGGCCAGGACGAATTCGTCCCAGTCGGCGCCGAGGTCGACCTCGGCCTCCTCCACCTGGTGACCGAGGGATTCAAGCAGTCGCACGGTACGGGAGAGGGCGTCGGTCACCGGTGCGGTGGTGCGGCGTCCGCCCCACGCCTGGGCGAGGACACCGATGCGCAACGAGCCCGGATGACGGGCGACTTCCTCCGCGTACGGCCGTGACGGCTGCTGGGCGAAGTAGGGGTCGCCCGATTCCGGGCCGCGTATCTGGTCGAGCAGTACCGCACTGTCGCGTACGGTGCGGCTGACGCTGCCGTGCACGGCCAGGCCGTTGAAGACCTCGTCGACGCCGGGCCCCATGGACACGCGGCCACGGGTGGGTTTGATCCCGAAGAGGCCGTTGTAGGCGGCGGGGACACGGAGCGATCCGGCGGCGTCGGTGCCATGGGCGACCGGGACCACCCCGGCGGCGACTGCGGCGGCCGCGCCTCCACTGGATCCGCCCGCGCTCCGCTCCAGGTCCCACGGGTTGCGGGTCGCGCCGTACAACGCTGACTCCGTCGAGATGCCGTAGGCCATCTCCGGTGTCGCGGTGCGCCCGAACGTCACGAGGCCGGCGCGACGGAGGCGCAGCATCAGTGAGGAGTCGGAGCCGGCGACGTTACCGGCCGCCAGACGGCTTCCCAGCTCCATTCGCCTGCCGGCCATGGTCACCGCGATGTCTTTGATCAGAAAGGGGACACCGGCCAGGGGTGCGCTGCCGGGGGCAGGTTCGTCGTCGGACGGCCAGGTCTCCACGACGGCGTTGATCCGCGGATCGACCACCTGTACAGCCTCGCGTGCGGCTGCCTCCAGTTCGGCGGGGAGCACCTCGCCCGTGGCCACCAGCTCCGCCAGTCCGACCGCGTCGAAGCTCACGTATTCAGAGACTTTCACTGTCACTCCCTGCCCTAACCGATACCGTTGAGTTCCGAAAGATACCCTACGGTATCGAGGGGGTCGGGCTGGTACCGTAAGGGTGCGTAAGGGTGCGAACCCCCACGATCGACTGGAGTGACGGAGTAGTCATGGCATCGACCCTCAGCAGGCCGAGCAGAGTGGCGAAGCTGCCGCCGCGGGAGCGCATTCTCGACGCGGCCGAAGAGCTCTTCCAGAGAGAAGGGATTCGGCAGGTGGGGGTCCAGGCGATCGCCGACAAGGCCGAGACCACCAAAATGGCGATCTACCGGCACTTCGAGACCAAGGACGCGCTGGTCGCGGAGTGGCTGCGGATCGTCGCCGCCGACTATCAGGCGGCCTTCGACCGCGTGGAAACCGAGTACCCCGAGCGGCCCGAGGAGCAGATTCTGGGCCTGGCCCGCTTCATCGCCGAGGGGCTGCCGGCGATCTCATACAGGGGCTGCCCGTTCATCAACTCCCTCGCCGAGCTGCCCGACCGCCTTCATCCGGCGCGGCAGGTGATCGAGGACCACAAGGCCCACCAGGCCCGCAGACTGATCGGCATGTGCACCAAAGCCCAGATGCCCGACCCCGAACAGGCCGCGGCCGAGATCACCTTCGTACTCGAAGGGGCGCAGGTCAGCACACAGAACGGAAGCATCGATCGGACGGGAGACCGCTTGATGAAGATCGTCGAGGGAATCGTGGACCGGCACCGCGCCCGCCTCGGCGCCAACAGGGCGGCTGGCTGACCGCCTGTCCTGCCCGCCTCGGCGCCTACAGGGCGGCTGGCTGACCGCCTGTGCCGCCCGCCTCGGCGCCAACAGGGTGGCTGACCGACCGCCCGTGCCGCCCGCCCGACCACCGCTCAACGTGGCATGCGAGTGGCGCAATGCTGCGGGCCGCTCAGGGAGACCAGATCGTCCCGATCCCGGGCACCCGCAGCGCCACCCGTACGGAAGAGAACGCCCGCGCCGCCGACGTCGCCCTCACCGAGGCCGATCTCGCCGCGATCCGCGAGATCCTCCCGAACGGTGGATTCGGCGCTCGCTACGCCGAAGAGCATCTCCCGAACTGGGTCTGCCCCCAACGCAAGCGGACCTGCGCATCGACCACCGGTTCCACCGCATGGGCAGCCGGAGCCCGGCCGCCGTCACGGGTGGGTCGTGTCGCGGGCCGCGAAGGCGGCCGGGGTGAGACCGGTGCCGTCGCGGAAGAAGCGGCCGAAGTTCGCGGGATCGGTGAAGCCGAGGTGGTCGGCCACGGACCGGGCATCCCACCGGGCAGCTCCCAGTAGGCGCCGGGCTTCCAGGAGGCGCCGCTCGTCGATGAGCTCACGTACCCCTTTGCCGGAGGCTTCCCGGGCGGCGCGGCTGAGGCTGCGGACCGAGCAGCCGAGCAACTCGGCGTAGTCCGCGCCTTGGTGCAGCTCGCGAAAGTGCAGCTCCAAGGTGTCCAGGAAGCGCCCGTATCTGTTGGCGCGGCTGGCGCCTGCCCTGTCGGTGTCGATGGGGGCGATGCCCGGGGCGTTGGCAAGCCGCAGCAGCAGCGATTCGAGCAGGCTGCGCCGCAGGGCGTGGTGGACGTCGAGGGGACGGCGCCCCAGTGCGCGGTGTTCGTCCAGGAGCTGGAGTGCCGTCTGCTGGAGCCAGGCGGCGTCGTCGGGGTGCGGGCTCAGCACGGCGGGGGCCTCGTGTGCGGTGAGCGGGGCCAGCAGGCGGGCGATGTCGGGCCGCAGTACATCTGGTTCGAACAGGATGAACGGGCCGCGGGCGGCGCCGGGCGGATGCCAGCCCTGCGCGTGCCCCGGGCGCACCCACAGCCACTGGCCGTGGGGCTGGTGCAGGTGTCCTTGCGGGCGGGGTTATGGGGCCAGGCCCTGGTGCTGCACGGCCTGGCGGGCGAGGACCGTGCAGGGTTGGTGCGTTCTGAGGCTGTGTTCGTGCAGGAGGATGAGGGCTTGGCCGGGGGAGAAGCGGAAGCGTTGCGGGATCAATCGCCTCAAGTAGCACCGGGCCGTGGCCACTCGCTACGACAAACTCGCTGTCCGCTACGAAGCCACGGTCGTCATCGCAGCCCTCAACGAGTGGCTGTGACGAGCATCTGCACGTTCGGCCTGTGACCCTTCACCGATTGTCCGCCTCGAATGCCTGGGCTACGGCGAGGCTGTCCTCGTAGACATGGTGCCGGGTGACAAGGCCGTCTTCGACGGTGAGGTGCAGGGCGAACCGCGCGCTGTACGCACGTCCGGTGGACCGGGCGGTCCGGCGGATCTCGCCGAGCACGACCGCGTCGTTTCCGTCGATGAGGATGCGCTCGACCTCGGTCGCCACGCGCTCCGGCATGTGGTGCTCGGCAAGCTCACGATAGTGGGCGGCCGCGTCGGCCCGGGTGAATCGGTGACGGATCCACGGCGTGGCAGTACGACCATGCTCGGCCTCCGGCCAGTTCAGCTTCCAATCGCCCTGCTCGGCATACAGCTCGGCAATGCGCTCGGGGTCGCCCTCACCGATCCTGCGCAGCAGCTCGTCAACCACGGTGTGCGTGTTCGTAGGTGCGGCTATGGACATGGCTGGCCCTCCGTCCTGGCCCGCGTCCTGTCGACGCGGAGAGATCACCAATCTTGCCAACGCAAGGCAGGGCGAGACGATTACCTCTGAAGTAAGGCCACACCAAGATCGACGTTCGACGGCCACCTGTACGAGACGGACTGGCCTCCGTGGGCCAAGTTCCGCATCGCCCGTACGCAACGTTCCCTGTTCGTCAGGCGAGTTCCAGCATCGATCCGGTGGCTCGGTCGCCGCAGGAGATCTTCCGCAGCGACCCCGGAGTGCTGGCGAGCCGCAAGAGCGGCGGAGAGAACCGCTCAACGCCTGATGCTCAAGGCCGCCAGGTCTGCCTCAAGTTCCACCCGGCCTCCGAGAGAAGCCAGAAGTCCCTGCTCTCAACTAGAGCATCCGTGCCGGACCTTGCGGAATATTTTAGGGGTTGAGGGTATGCCGACATGGCTCGCAGTTGCTGACAGCGCCTGGCTCCCATGCTCTTGCCGCGCCATGCCAGCGCTGAGGCGACGGTCGGGGACGCCGTCTACATTCCTGACGCGGCACAGCCGCCGGGCTCCGTCGCCGTGAATGACGCCTGCAGGCCGCCCCGGCGCTGACCGGCAGCCTCCCGCAGCGTTCCGAGGGCCCGGGGGCGGGCGTTGTCCGCACCCACACCCACACCCGCACCCGCACCCGCAGCGGCGCCGGAGCCCTCAGGAGTGCTGCGGATCCTCGGCGCTGCGGCCGTAGCGGGCGAGCATCGTCGTGACCGCTTCGTCGACGGCGTGGCCAACGTCGGCAGGTGCGGGGCTCCAGTCGGCGAGCAGCATCCGTGGCCACAGGACGTAGTTGGCGATCATTCCGAGGAACTGGTTGGTGGCGCTCTCCGCGTCAGGTACCACCGCGGTGCCCGTGGCGTGCTGGGCCTCCAAGTAGTGCTGGACGGAGATGAAGTAGGGCAGCTTGCCCAACGCGAACTGAGCCCGTCCCAGTTCCGGGAAGCGCGGCAGTTCGGCGATGACGATGCGGAAGAGGGCCGCCATCGCGGGCCGGCCGATCAGGTCGGCGTACTGGCGGCCGATCGCGCTCAGGCCGGCGCGCAGGTCACCGGGCTGCGTCGCGGGCGTCGCCGGGTCCGGCCCGCCCTTCCAGTACTCGGTGACGATGGCTTCGAAGAGCGCCGCCTTGGTGGGGAACTGCTTGAACAGCGTGGACTTCGAGACGACTGCTTCCTGCGCGATCTTCGCCAGCGAGGTTCCGTCATAGCCCCGTTCCAGGAACAGCTTCGTGGCCGCTGCGGTGATCGCCTCGCGCTTGCGCTGAGCGAGTTGTTGATGGTGCGCGGAGAGTCCTGCGGTCATGGTCCCAGTATGACCTATCACGAGGCGAGTCACTTGACTCGCCACTCGGCAGGTGTTTACGTGGAAAGGGAGGCGAGTCGCACGACTCGCATCCGGCCGGCGGGAGCATTTCCCGCCGGTGTCCTTCCGTTCGTGCATGGAGAGACACTCATGGAGTCAGGCAAGATCGCATTGGTGACCGGCGGCAATCGTGGGCTGGGCCGGGTCACGGCCCAGTCACTGGCCCGGCACGGGCTGCGCGTCATCGTCACCTACCGCGGCGACGCACAGGAGGCCGAGGAGACGGTCAAGAGCGTTCAGGAAGCCGGCGCCACGGCTGCACTGCGGCTGGACATCAGCGACGTGGCCTCCTTTCCTGCCTTCGTCTCCCACTTGGCCGCGCAGCTGGAGCGCTGGGACGCGACCCGGCTGGACGTCCTGGTCAACAATGCCGGGATCGGGTTGTTCGGACCGCTGGAAGCGGTCACGGTCGACGACTACGACGCGGTGATGGACACCAATGTGCGCGGCACGTTCTTCCTCATCCAGGCACTTGCGCCCGTGCTGGTCGACGGGGGGCGGATCATCAACGTCTCCTCCTCCCTCAGCCGCCACACCAGTGCCGGCACCTCGGTCTACTCGGCCTCCAAGGCGGCGGTCGAGGTTCTCAGCCGGACGTTGGCAGTGGAGCTGGGGGCGCGCAAGATCCGCGTCAACGCCATCGCGCCGGGGCCGACCGCCACCGACTTCAACGGCGGCGCCATGCGGGACGACGCGCAGCTGCGCGAGGGCCTGAGTGCGCAGACCGCGCTCGGCCGCGTCGGCGAACCGCAGGAGATCGGCGGCGCCATCGCCGCGCTCGCCTCCGAGGACCTGCGGTGGGTCACCGCCCAGCGCCTCGAAGTGTCCGGCGGCGCCCTGCTGTAGGTATCCCCGCCCACCCGGTGTGTCCCGCCCCTCACCTGGCAGAACCGGGAGATGGAACAGTGGACCGTGCCAACACGGGACAGCTTCAGCTGTTACAACTGCAGCGGCGTCCGGCTGCGGAACACCGATTCATGGCACGCGCGGCGCCGGTGCTGCATCGCCCTGGTGGGCCGGGCGGACGCAGCCCGCCCCACGGGCCCGGCGGGCGGCATAGCGGGCCTCGTCGCCGCCGTGCTCGGACATCCAGTCCGCTGCGGTCTGCTCGCAGAAGCCGAGCAGACGGCTGAAAACGAACGCGGGAAGCTCAGCGGCCAGGTCCATGAGGGAGGCGTTCCTGGTGGGCCGGGGCCTGATGCCGAGCGCCTTGAGTCTGCGCGACAGGCTGACCGGTTCCATCGGCCGACCGGCCCGGGTTCGAGGCGATGGGCCTTGCCGACCGGGTGGCGTACCAGTTCGCGGCGGAGATCACGCGGTACGCGGTTGTCTCGGTGACGCGCGCGATACAGGCAGGGCTGTCTACGCGAACGCCGTCGTCCCTGCGGCAGTTGCGACGGTAAGGTCCGGGCACCGGGAGTGGCAGAGGATCGAACATGTAGGCCCCTTTGAACTGCTTCCCTGGGCCCGTGCGTCCGCTCTACGCTCAGGAATTGGAGAGAGAGTGCAGGGCCTGGTGCCCGCCTCTTTTCAAGGCTCCCGGTCCCCGAGCCGTGCCATGTGAGACTGGCTGGAGCCGCATCGCCGACTGCGCGGCTCCAGCCCTGGCCCCTGGGCGCGTGTCCGGGCAGCGGGGCGATGCTCGGGCCACTTATCGCTGTGGATGTCGGCCACTGTCACTGGCGGGAGAGCGCACCGCTCGGCCGGCCCGCCGTCGCATCCGGCGCCTGGCAGGACGGCACCTTCGTCGCCGATCTCCGCGTCATCACCACCCCGCATCATGTCCGGCTGGCCGTCGATGCTGGCACGGGCACCGCGACGGCAACCTGGAGCCCCCCGCCTCTGACCGGCCCCAGCCTGCTGCTGCACCTCCGCTCCCCGCTGATGACCAGGCCCGACGTCGCCTAAAGCAGAGGGGGAGCTGCCAGGGAGATCGGACGCACGCCGATCTTGATCAGCTGATGTTCGTGCTCGCCACCGCGCGCTGAGAAGAACGCCGGCACTGCCGATACCGGCGCCGAGCAGACCGGTGGCGGCCGTGCTGATGATCGCCCAAATATCCAGGCCACCCACGATGGTGACTGCTTGCGAGCCACACGTCGTAATTCTGTAAAGCGCCAGCGGTCTCACTGAATTCTGGCCCGCGTACTCCGCGCGCAGGGTCGTAGTCGAGTACCTGCACGTCCGTCTGCTGCGCGTCCTAGCGGCGCCGGCCGGCCCGAGTAGATATGGGTGGCTACGGAGGTCTGTGTGGGGGTCATTCCGCGATGCCAGCGGAAGTCATGTCCATTCGCACGGCGCCCGTACGAGGTGGCCTGAGGCGACGTTCTCTGCCGTGTCGTGGATGAAGGCGGGTATGCGTCCAGAAACGGCTGCGGCTTGACGGGCCTGGCCCACGACCGGCGGAAGAGGTACGCGTGGAACTCCTTTACTGGGCGGCCGACCGTCCCACCCCGTTCTGGCCTACCGGTGCGATCGTGCTCGTCGTCATCACGCTCATCACCGTCCTGGGGTGGGCGTGGCGAGAGCGCAAGATGAATCGGGATGAGTGAAGGGGTGACCTCACTGCCCTATGACAGCACGCCGACCGACTTCATCGGGGGCGGGTGCTGAACAGGGTTTTGGTCAGTTCCTCGGTGGGATGGGTGGAGCAGCGTCCCACCCGCTCCGTGTGGGGAGTTGGCTGAGCGACCGTTGTCCATGCGAATGGCCTGGTTCATATTTGGCATCGTGGCCGGGGCGACCCGGCCCGGCTGATTTGCGAGCAGCAGGTCACCATCACCTTCTGTGCTCCGCCACGCCGCAGATGATGCTCGACGAATAATCCATCGCCGGGGCCGAGGCGTTCGCCTCGCTGTGCAAGGCCACCTACGGAGGTGCCCTCATGCCCGCCGAGTTCGGGGAGTTCGGCTCCGAGCCCAGATGCGGCCGCGCAACGCCGCTGGCAAGGTGTTCCGCCGCGAACCGCGCGACCCGATCAGACCCGGCGGTGTGCCCGGCCGGTCCTGAACCCGGCGGACCCGGGCCATGGCGCACCGTACGCATCCCGGTGCGCCATGGGTGGACGGTCACGTTCCGTTGGTCAAGCAGCGGCGGACCGTCTAACGTGACAGCCCGGGTCTGGGGGGATCGGCGCCTGACCTGAGCCGTCACATCGGGCAGGGGAGTGAGCAAGGGCATGGCCGTGTCCGAGCAGCGTACGCAGTCGGAGGTAGGGCCGCTGCTGCGAGGATGGCGCGAGCGACGCCACCTCAGCCAGGTGGACCTCGCCAATCAAGCCGCAGTCTCCTCCCGCCATCTCAGTTTTGTCGAGACCGGCCGGGCCAAGCCCAGCCGGGCCATGGTGCTGCGACTGGCCGAGCACCTCGAAGTCCCCATGCGCGACCGCAACGCGCTGCTGCTCGCGGCCGGTTACGCCCCGGTGTATGAGCAGAAGCCGCTCGCGGACCCGATGATGGAGCCGGTACGCGACGCCATCAAGCAGGTGCTCAGCGGCCATGACCCCTACCCGGCGCTGGTGGTCGACGGCGAGTGGAACCTCGTCGACACCAACAGGAGCTTCGAGCTGTTCACCGAGGGGGCCGCACCCGAACTCCTCGAACCACCCGTGAATGCGCTGCGCCTTGTGCTGCACCCCAAGGGCATGGCGCCGCGGATCATCAACCTCGGTGTGTGGCGCGCCAAACTCCTCGGCCGGCTCAGCCGTCGTGCGGCCGCGGACCCCCGGCTGCGCCCGCTCTACGAGGAGCTCCTGGAGTACCCGTGCCACCAGGAGGAACCAGAACTCGACGTTCCGGGCCTCGGGGACATCTGCATTCCCCTGCAGTTGCGCAGGGGCGAGCACCAACTGTCCTTCTTCGGCACCCTCGCGACGTTCGGCACGCCGCGTGACATCACGGTGGCCGAGTTGATCATTGAGTCCTTCTTCCCTGCCGACGAGGCCACCGCCGAGGCGGTACGAGGTATGAGCCGCCCCTGAGGCGGGAAACTCTTTCAGGGAATCGCCGCAGGTCAAGGGGTTGGGGTGGGAGCTTCCTACCTCGGAAGTAATTGCACTCCATACCTCTCGGCGGGAGATTGGCGGCATCAAGTCCAGGCCCCCGGGAGCCTGTGAGATCAGCCTGCCCCGATCGGGAGATCCTCCATGACCACATCCGCTGCATCAGCCACGTCTTCAGGCCGGGCAACCCAACAACCGGCCCGGTCGGTGCCGCATCCCGCCACGCTGCCCATCGTCCTGGTCGGTGTCTTCCTCAGCGGCCTCGACTTCTTCATCGTCAATGTCGCCATTCCCGCGATCCAGGCCGATCTGCACGCGAGCGAAGCGCAGATCCAACTGATCGTCGCGACGTACGCGCTGATGTACGGCGTCGGTATGATCACCGGCGGCAGGCTCGGCGACCTCTTCGGACGCCGCCGGTTGTTCGTGATCGCACTCGTCTCCTTTACGCTCGCCTCGGCGGCCTGCGGGCTGGCGCCCACTCCTGAGGCGTTGCTCGCCTTCCGCATGGTGCAGGGTGCCGCAGCGGCCCTGATGGCGCCTCAGGTGCTGGCGATCTTTTCCACCGTTTACGAAGGTCCGGCCCGGGCCCGTGCCATCAACTGGTACGGAGCGATCTCCGGATTCGCGGCCGTGTTCGGCCAGTTGATCGGCGGCGTACTCATCAAGTTCGATGTGTTCGGCCTCGGCTGGCGCGCCTGCTTCCTGATCAACCTGCCGATCGGTCTCGTCGCGGCGGCGATGGCGCTGAAGTACGTGCCCGAGTCGAAGGCCCCGGGCCGTCCACGGCTGGACCTGCTCGGCATGGTGCTGGTGACCATGGCGCTGGTAGCCGTGTGTGCTCCGCTGATCGAAGGCCGGCAGCAGGGCTGGCCGGGCTGGGCCTGGGGCCTTCTCATCGCGGCTCTCCCGCTGTTCGTCGTCTTCGCCGTGCAGCAGAACAGGCTGCGTGCGGGCGGCAGAACGCCATCGGTGGACCTCTCACTGTTCAAGGAGAGAGCCTTTGCCGTCGGTCTGACGGCCCAGCTGATCTTTTTCGCCGGCATGGCGTCGTACTTTCTGGTACTCGCGCTCTATCTCCAGAAGGGTCGGCTGCTGGAGCCCCTGAACTCCGGGATCGTGTTCGGGGCGCTGGGAGTGGGCTACATCATTACTTCGATGTCGGCGCGCAAGGTCGCCGCCAAGCTCGGACCGCAGACGATCGCGATCGGCTGCGTGATTCGGGTCGTCGCCCTGGTGCTGCAGATCTGGGCGGTCGGCCACGTCGGCGTCACCGGCGGTATCGGTTGGTTGATCCCCGGCCTGTTCCTGGACGGTGCCGGTATGGGCCTCGCGATCGCCCCGCTCGTCTCCACCGTGCTTGCCAGGGTCAAACCGCAGCACGCGGGCTCCGCCTCGGGCGTGCTCACCACCGGTCTGCAGGTCGGCAATGGTCTCGGCGTCGCCCTGATCGGCCTCGTCTTCTACAACGTCCTCGGCAACAGCCCGGCCACAGCCGACTTCTCGGATGCTTTCCGGGCCTGCTTGTTCTACGTGCTCGGTATCACCGTGCTGCTCGGACTCGTGGTGCAGGCCCTGCCCAAGAATCCCGCCGACGTCAAGTAACAAGCGAAGGAAGAACATCGTGACCGACAACCTGAACGAATTCGCCACCCGCTACATCGCCATGTGGAACGAGCCCGACCCCGGCCTGCGCAGTAAGGCGATCGAAGAGCTTTTCGCCCCCGAGGCCCGGCACTACACGCCGGCTCAGGAGGTGCGCGGTCGCGCCGAGATGGAGGAGCGCGTCGGCACCGCGTACGAAAAGTGGGTCAAGCCCGGCAAGTTCGCCTTCCGGGCGGTCCCCAACGCGACGGGCCACCACCGGTCGGTGCGGTTCAACTGGGAGATGCACTCCGTAGTCACGGGTGCAGCGGATTCGGTCGGATTCGACTTCATCACGCTCAATGAGTTCGGTCAGATCTTGACGGACTACCAGTACGTCGACTGACCCCCGGGGCGCACTGGACCAGGCAGAGTCTCCCTTCGGAACATGGCCGCACGCCGTCCGGCGTGCGGCCTCTCCGTCGCGATCGGGTCGATCGGGTCGATCGGTAGCAGTGAGCCTCATTCATTCTGCCGTCGCGGCGTGCTTGAGCCCGCGGCCCCGGAACAAAACGTGAACATGGCGGCGGGTTCCTTGGTGCGCCTTGTCCGTCCGGCATTTGAGCCCCGCCTCTACGAGTGCGTCGATGATGAGGTGGGTGTGGGCGGCCGTCAGGTCATGAGTCACGCCTGGCGGGGCAGGCAAGGCCCACAGCAGGCGGCCAAAGGGGTCGGTCAGGGCCTGGACGTTCATGCCGAGACGTTTGTGTTTCCCCGAGCGCTGAAGGGTGTTGCACAAGGCTGCGTTCGGGCAGGCCAGGGCCTGTGATGGCGGTCTTCTGGGCATGATGCGAGGGCCAGGTTGTGCATGTGGGGGGCGGCTTGGACGGCATGGTGGACACCGTCGCCGCGTTGCCGGCAGTCGCAGGGGACCTTGTAGTTCTTCATCCGGCCCGCTTCAGCTCGGCTTTCTCCTTCTTCAATGGCTTGAGCTGAGCGGACTCCTCCATCGTCGTCCCCTGAGTGAGCTCTTTCGGCGTTGCCGCTCGAGTGTGAGGACGGCCTTGGCGATTGGCGTCAGTCGATTTGGGCTGCATCGGGCTCTGCGGAAGATGCGCCAGGACTTCAGGCGGGTAACACCTCGCTCGACCGGCGATCTGGCCTGGGCGAGTGCGCGGTTGACGGGCTGCTGGGTCGGCGAGAGTTCGCCGTTGGGCGGGCGCCGGAGTGCTGTGGTCACCCAGGAGTCGTCGCCTGACCCTGACCGAGACCGGCCACGCGCTCCTCGAGCTGCACCTGCCTGCTCCGCCGTGACCCGGGGGGCCCGGCTGATAGAGCTGGCCGCGCCGTCCCAGACTGTGGTGCTGCCGTCGCGGGAGGCACCAATACCACCTGGCGGGTTGCACCGGTTCGCCCCCTGCGGGGCTGGTGCAGCCCGGTGCGACCGAGGGACGGGATGCGGGACCGAGGCCTTGCCGGGATGGGCGACCCGTAGACGGCCCACAAGATCAACCCACGCACGACACCCTTGAACGATTGTCGCGCAGGTCGACCTGTGCCCCGCCTCCTTCAGATGCAGCCGATCCCTTCCTGTGAACGCGATGATCGATATCTCTCATCGCTTGACTACATAGAGGAGGCGGCATGGCTGAGCGTCAGAACGGCGTAGTGCAGTGGTTCAACGATGACAAGGACTACGGCTTCATCACCCCGGACTCAGGCGCCGAACAGCTCTTCGTCCACTTCCGAGCGATCGAAGGCAACGGCTTCAAGACCCTTAGGGAAGGTCAGAAAGTCACCTTCGAGGCCGTAGAAGGCCAAAAGGGGCTGCAAGCGGACAAGGTCCAGATCCTCGGCTGAGACCAGCCAGGAGAACCGCTGCGGTGCTGCGCTCCGAAGAGGGCGGTGCTGAAGCAGAGATGGGGGAGGAGGCGCTTGCCGTCACCGTGGGCATCCTCGACCCCGACCGGCTCTCCTCCGCCGCCACGCATGCCGTGCCAGTCGTACTTGGGGAAGTCTGCCCGGTGAATCAGGGGGCGTTGTCCCTGCGGTGGGCGCCCGCACCCGTAACGGGCCGCCGGTCGGACGGGCTTGAGCGGTCATCGGTCTGGCCAGGGCGGTGCCGGCGGTGGGGATGTCCACGAGCACGGCTTCCGGCCCCTGCGCGAGGGCGCCCTCTTGGCGGAAAGGGTGTCGCCCGTTCGAAGCAGACGACCGTCGTGCGGTCGCCGGCCGGCCACGCCCGCGACATGATCACCAAGCCCGGCCCGCACCCGCAGCAGGGCAGATCCCCTTCGCTCACCTGAGGTGGCTGTCTGTGCTCGTTGTCATCGTCGTCGCTGTCATCGCTCTGTTGGTTGGTCTTGCGGCCAACCGCTGGCTGCGTCCGCGGCTGCTCAGTGAGGACGACGACACCGGCATGGCGGTCAAGGACCTGGTCGGCCCGCTGCTCACGCTGACCGTGCTACTGCTGGCGTTCGTGCTGGTGACCGCGAACGGCTCCTACGGCAAGGCCGAGGTCGCCTCCCGCGGCGAGGCCCGCGCCCTGGACCAGCTGGTCGAGACCGCCGAGTACGCACCCGCCAAGCAGCGCGCCCAGATCCAGGCCGACGCCGTCTGCTACGCCCGCGCCGTACGCGTCCAGGAGTGGCCGGCGATGTCGAACGGCAACGGCTCCACCGCTCCCAGCGTGTGGTCCACCGACGTGCGCCGCACCTTCCGCACCCTGCAGGGCGAGTCCGTCTTCGGCATGCTGGTCGCCGCCGACAACAAGCGCTCCGACGAGCGCGAGGAACGCCTCACCCAGGCCAGCGCCAGCATCCCTCCCGCCATCTTCTGGTTCCTGCTCGCCACCCTGTTCATCACGGTGCTGGCGCTGGGTGTCTGCCTGCCCCGCAGGCACAACCGCGGCCAGCTCATCACCCTCACCGTGATCACCGCCTTGCTGACGACGATGCTGGTCATCATCCGCGACGTCGACCGGCCCTTCGGAGGCATCATCGACGTGAAACCGACCGCGATCACGGACGTGGAACGCCAGGCCACCCGCGACTTCCTCGCCCACCACCCGGCCACCCAGATCCCCTGCGACGCCAAGGGCGACCGCCGAAGCGTCTGATCCGGTTGCCGCCGCGCCCCAGCTGCCCGGTTGCTTGCAAGGACGCCCCGAGCCCCACCTAGGGCCCTTCTGACGGATCTCCGCGGCGTCACGACGCCCGGCACGCCCCCTCGGCGCACGGCGCAAAGGGACAGGTGGCTCCGCCACATGTCCCTTCACACCGCACGCCGAGGGCACGCTTCCCCAAGCTCTCAACTCCGTTCGAGCAGGGGAGACCCCACTACGCCGCTCCTTCTCCCACGGAGATCCGTCAGAAGGGCCCTAGAGGCCTGGACGCCCAAATCCCGTTAGGGCGGCGTCGTAGGGACAGCGCAGCATTTACATAGGCTCCCCGGACCAGGGCAACGCTGCCCGCTGCCTGGGCGCCGTGCTGCCCCGGCGTTACTGGCCCGGCCGTGACCCAGTTCAGCCGGCTCGCCACCCAACGCCCCGACATCGCCAGGAGCTGATACATCGTTCCCCTGGAGGGGAACGATGTATCGCAGTTCGACGGAACAGAAGCGGCGCCGCACTGGCAGTGCGGCGCAGCATCGGATCCTGGCCCAACCTCGCTCCAGCCGGCGCCAGCGTGGACGGCTACTGCTGGGACCCGGCCCGGCCTGCGTACGGGACCGAGCCGCGGTAGCGTCCCCGGTCGGCTGCTTCCCCGATACCGCGATGTCCGTTGGTCGGCAGCCGCAACATCGGGCATGCCTGGTCGGCAGCAGCGTCGGCGGCCTGTTCGGTCAGCCCGCGGTGACGTTTGCACGTCGTCATGGCGTTTCTCCCTCGACGGCAAAGTGGTCGGTCGGCCGCTTCGGTCGCACGGCTGGCCGTAGGCCGCGACCGAGGGCAGCGGCCGGTTGGCGAGCGGCAGGTGTGCCAGGCGCGCATCGTGGCCTGGCTGAGCACCCGGAAGGGGGCGCCCCCCACGGCCGACGAACGCTGTCTGGCAGCAGACACCTTGCGATCGCCGCCAGCGGCCCGGCCGGTATTACGGCCCAGCGGGGCGAGCGCGATCATGGGGCGAGCACGACCGGACCGTAGAACAGGGAATCTTATGACTCTGCAGGAAGGCCAGCGGGTCAAGCTGGTCGCTGATCTCCGACTGACCGACCCGATCGAGGTGTCCGGGGCGGTCATTGGCATCCTCTCCCTCGCCGCCGACACCGAAGGAACCGTGGAAGAAGTCGTCGAGCACGCCCGCGAGGACGCCGACGTCCGCGAATACGAGCGGCTCAAGTCGCTGCTCGACTCCTACGGTGACGGCATGCCCCCGGAAAGCAGGAGGCAGCTGGAGCAGAAGGTCGGCGCACTGCAGCCGGCGTGGGTCGCGTTCCAGAAACAGGGGCCACTGGTGACGGTGCAGGTCCGCTTCGACAACGGGCTCATCCTGGGCGCGTCACCGCAGGACCTTTACGTCCCCGTGTAAGAGCGGTTGCGAGAGGCGGAGGGAGCGCCGGCCGGGTCGCCGCCGCGCCCGCGGGGAAGGTTCGGTTGCGGGGATAGGGCACAGTCGCGGCGAGTTCGACGGGCTCGCCGGTGGCCGGCAGCCGGTAGGCACGGTCGCCTAGATCATAGGAGACCGTGGCGACGCGATGCTGGGCCGCGTCGGCGAAGGCCGTACGAGCGCGGTCGCCTCGGACACCCCGTCGGACGACTCGACGGACCGGCTGTGGCGCCGAGCGACGGATCAGTGCCGCCACCAGCGGTTGCTGGGGCTGAAGACGTCCCTGAAGGTGTTGGTCGCGCAGTGGATCTCACCCTCGCTGATGTGCGAGCTGATGAGGTCGTCCACGTAGGTCACCTGGTAACCGGTGCCGCGGAACGCCTTGGTGATCGCTTCGGCGAAGACGTCCTTGCCGTTCAAGACCGGGCCGTAGGGCTTGGGGGCGACGTAGCGGCTGCCGTTGAGCACGAGGCCGTTGACGGTTCCGGGGATCTCGGCCACCGCGTCGCGCATCCCTGCCAGCTCCTTCTGCCTGGCTTCCTTCTCCGGGCCGTCTTCCATGCTTGCGATCTCAGTTTGAAGCATGCCGTAGTCCATCGAGCGGGCGGTGAACAGGGCGGGGACGCGGACGATGTCTGCGTCGGTGAGGCCCGCCTTCGCTTTCAGCACGGCGACGTTGGTGTCGATCCGCTCGGCGGCGCGCTCGTTGGTCCCGATGAACTGGGTGTCGGTCAGGAACGCGTCGACGCTGCGCTGGTCGAGCCGCGTGTCGTACGGCCATTCCAGCTCGGGCAGTCCGCCGTGCAGGAGGTCGCCGCCATGTCCCTTCTTCCGTACGTCGCGCAGGAGGGCGAGGCCGGCACGCGGGTCGGCGATCACGGCCCGCCAGCCGAGTCGGCTGCCGGGCGCCGGCAGGAACTGCACGAACTCGTCGACGTGACCGACGGTCAGCCATGAGGTGTCGAGGGAGATCGGGTCCTGCACGCCCTGGGCGCGCAGGAAGGTGAGCATCTCCGGGGCGGGCCCGGTCGGGCCTGGGGCCGAGCCGTCGCCGCCGCCGATGACGACGCGGCCGTGCGGGTTGCCGGGGCTCGGCGGGGCCGTCTCCAGGTTGCCCATCGAGTCGTAGCCGCTTTTCTCGTTCACGTCGGGGACGTGGGTGATGTGAACGGCGGCCACGTCGGGTCCGGCGAGCTCGGTGAAGGCGGTGCGTGCGGCGACCCGGCGGTCGTCGTTGACCGAGGTGATCAGGACGCGCATACCGTGCGGACGGCCGTCCGGTCCGGGGACGGCGGTGTAGGCGGGCTCGAAGATGTCCTGGGCCCAGGCGTCGCCCTGGGTGCCGAGGGCGCGGGAGGGGCGCTGCACCCGGCCGGCCGGCAGGGCGGCGTCCAGCTCCTTGACGAACGCCTGGGTGTAGGCGTCGTCCTCATCGGCCCGGGCCCGCAGCACCTCTTGGACGGGGGCGGTGTTGAGCTGGGTGAGGACGGGGGCCTGGCGCAGCTTCAGCGCCGCCGAGGCGCTCGCGCCGTTCGCGGTGACGGTGAGGGTGACACTGGTGCGGCCGTTCCACACGGCGGCGTCCCGGACCACGTCGCGGCCCTCGACGCCGATCTCCACGCCGTGCCGCAGTTCCTCCGCGGTGAGTCTGGTCCGTGGGCCGACCGCCTCCCAACCGTAGGGTGCGGAGCTGCCCGGACGGTGGATGAAAAGCCGTATCCGGCCGGCGTCCCGGGCGGGGACGGTGAGACGGCCCTTCGCGGAGGCGGGGGCGCCGGGCCAGGCCCGGGTGCGCAGACGGGCCAGGTCGGCCTCGTCGGTGTGTCCGTTGACCACGTCGTCGGCGGCGTCGTTGCAGGCGGCAAGGGCGCGGTCCGTCTTGTTCTGTTTCCAACGGTGGGAGCGGACCGCCTCGGCCCACTCCGCCTCGGCCTTCTCCTTATTGGGCTCCTGCTCCAACTGCTCACGCTTCTCCTGCAACGCGTCGTCGTTGGCGGCCTCGCGGTCCGCGGCCTCCTCGACGAGGGTGCGGGCCCGGTCCCGGCAGACGCCCGCGTCGTCGTCGATGTTCGGGAGGAACAGCAACTCGGGCCCGGCATCGGCCGGCCGCTCCGTGAGAAGTCCGGCGACAGGGGCGCCGACCGCGGCGGCCGGGAGGGAAAGACCAAGGACGCCGGTGGTCACGGCGCCGGTCAGCAGGATGCTACGGCGGAGGTGTCTCATGAGGCGCACAGTGGCAATGACCTTTCAGTTTCCCGTCAGTGCCCTGTCAGCATCCTGTTAGGGCCGCATGGTGATTCCCCGCGTGCAGGGCTACCGCATGGGGGGCCGGTCGCCTAGGTTCGCCGCTTCGGCACCGAGCTGGACCCCGTGCGGTCCGGCGACCGATCTGAACCTTTTCCTTGGTCGCGGGCACCTGGAGCCTGGGACCTGAGGTTCCAGAGGAAGAAGAACCAGGTGGAAAGCAAGTACACGAAGCGGAACACCGCAGAGTTCAAGAACGACGCGATCGCGCTCGTCGACTCCACGGGCAAGACGGTCGCCGCCGTGCGCCCGGGAGCGCGGCATCAGCGCGGAGCCCCTGCGCGGCTGGTACCGCCAGGCCAGGGCCGACCGGGGCGAGGGTGCCCTCGGGGGAGCTCACGACCGCCGAGCACGAGGAGCTCAAGCGGCTGCGACGGCAGAACGCCGAACAGGCCAAGACGATCGAGGTACTGCGAAAAGCCGCGATCTTCTTCGCGAAGGAGAGCGATCGGTGAACGAGACATTCGCTTTCATCGAGGCGGAGAAGGCCACCCACGGTGTCGCTTTCCCCTGCCCCCTGCCCCCTGCTGCAGGTGGCCCGTTCCTCGTTCTAAGCCTGGCTTACCGCGGCGAATACCGGACGACCCGCCGGGCGCCGACCAAGCCCTGGTGCACGAGATCATCGTGATCCACGAAGGTTCGCGCCAGACCTACGGCGTCCCGCGCGTCCCTGCCGAACTGCGGCCTCTGGAAGGGCGGGTGAACCGCAAACGGGTCGTCCGCCTCATGCGCGAGCACGGCATCCAGGACGTCACCCCTCGCAAGCGCCGTTCGCTGACACGGCCGGGCAGAAGGCCCGGCCGGCCCAGGACCTGACAGACCGCGACTTCCACGCCGAGACCCCCGGCACGAACCGGTCGGCGACATCACCACTCTGCCGACCGCCGCGGGCCGGCACCACCTCGCCTGCCGGCTGGACCTGGCCACCCGCGAGGTCGTCGGCTACTGAAGGCCGACCACCACCGCGCCGACCTCGTCGTGGACGCAAGCGACATGGCCCACGGCCGCGGCGGACTGCACTCCGGCTGCGTGACCCACAGTGATCGCGGCAGCGCATACACCTCAACCCGATTCCGGGGCACGGTAAGCGAGTTGAGGCCCCGGCAAAGCTGCCGACGCACCTGATCATTTTTTGACGACGCCCCCGCGCAGAGTCTCCGAGCTCTGCTTGATGTCCAGAGCTCATCGACCGGAAGCCGGGGTCGCGCCGCGCACCAGGGCCGGAGCCTGACAGATGGCAACAGCGTCGAAGGGCGTCAGCCGCCCGATGGAGCTGTCGGCGCCCTGCTGAGGATCTCCTGCTGAGGGTCGTTCAACAGCTCTCATCATGCCGTAGGAGACGAGCGAACCTTTCGCGGCCCTGTGGCGTCGAAGGTGCGGCAGGCCGCAGGTAGCGGCAGCTGAGGGAGGTCGGTTCATGACGGGCAAGCAGACGGTCGGTTGGGCGGCGCGCGGAAGGTTGGCGGGGACCACAAGTGTGCGGGCGGCGCTCTCGGCGGCGGCCCTGATCATGTCCACGTCCTGCGCTGGGGCGGGCACCACGCAAGGTGGTGCGGACAGTTCCTGCGCGGCTCTGCTCGTATACGGGGGCCACACGTATCTCGGCCACGGGCTCTATCCCGATGACGAAGGCGACAGCGACGACGTCAGAGCGGGCAGACGGCTGGGGGCGGGCACCAGCCCTGGGTGCGACGACACTCCCAACGACGATGACCAGGAAGCGACTTCGGAACCTGTAACCGTGTACGCGATCGAAGGTGTGGACCCCGTCTACGCCGTGACCGTGGACCATCCGGCCGGAGGCACCCTCTACATTGAGCAGACCTCGAAGAAGACCTTGCCGGAGCTAAGGAAACTGATAAAGGCCGAGGAGTTGGACGCGGCCACAAAGTGACGCGCACTCGCAGGAGAGGCGCTCTCCTGCCATAAATGGCGGGGGGTGCAGCTGTCCTGCACACCCCCGCCGAGTGCCATTGGCAGCAGGTGAACTGGCATTGGGCCGAAACCGCGGCGCCGGTGCACCAATCGCAACTGATGATCCCGCCCAGAAGGGGGGATCTTGCGTAACCAGTCGAGCTCGCCGACCGGGTTCAGTTTCTCGAGCAAAATGCGGTGCAACTGGTACAAACGAAGGATCATGTCAGTGAGCATTTCAGCGTGGCCACTGATCGGGTGAGGGTGGCGGGGGCCGCAACGCACGAAGCACCCGTGCCGTTGAGAGAGATGTTCGAAGTCTCAACTCGCTGAGACAGGAACCTCGTTGGTTCCCTGTCCTGCCGCGCTCGACCTGCCTCATGCACTCGTCGGCTCTCGCAGAACTACCGGGCAGCAGAGCCCCGTTGGGTCTCCATCTGTCGCGGCAGCTCGCCGTGTTCAGCGCCGCGCCCACCGCCTCGGACTACCTGCACATCCCGAAGGATGACGTTCCGGGGACGGTCTTTATCAGCGTCCTGATTATGAACCTGCTGGGCCTGGTCGGCAGCCCCCTCGCCGGTGTCACCTCCGACCGCATAGGCCGCCGCAAGCCGGTGTTCATGGCCTCAGCACTGCTGGCGGCCGTCGGCCTGGCCGTGCTGCTCAGCGTGAAGAGTCTGCCGGTGTTCTTCGTCGGCGTGGGCATCGTGGGCGTGGGGAACGGCCTCTTCCAGGGCCTGTACGTCGCCATGGCAACGGCCACCCTGACCGACGCCTCGACCACCGCTCGCGATCTCGGCCTGGTGAACATCGCCACCACGATTCCGCAGTCCCTCGTCCCTTTCGCCGCACCGTCCCTGCTGGCGGTCGGCGACGGCGGCAACTATCCGGTTCTCTTCGGCACCGGAATCCTCACCGCACTGCTGGGTATCACGATGCTGCGGAAGATCAACATCAAGTGAAGGTGCGCGGGCCGGCATGGATGCGGCGGGTGCCTGAGACGCAGACCCTGTGCCGTTCGGGAACTCGTCGCCACTGGTCAAGCCGTGTATCTGTACTCGCTGATCACGCACCCGCTCGGGTGCGGAGGAGCTGGTGAGTGGTCAGGTTGGTCCCGGACGCCGGGTGCTCTTGGGCGAGGGGCGGGAGTTGTCCCCGAGCTTGGTGCGGGCGATGTCCGTTGTCATGCCGGGCACAGGCATCGAGGACCTGCTGGGCGTGGGACTCGTTCCAGGTCAGCAGGTGGTCGAGGGTCTCGCGCCGCAGGGTTGCGATAAAGGGTTGCGATAACCCGCTCGCAGTGAGCGTTCATCCGGGGGATCCGCGGCGCGCTCCTCACGACGCCGATGCCGTCGGCCGCGAAGACCGCGTCGAAGGACTCGGTGTACTTCGTGTCCCGGCGCGGAGCAGGAAACGCAGGGAGTCGACCCGCACGCCCGACTCGACGGCGAGGTTTCTTGCCTGCTGTTACCGTCCAGGGCTCGGTGGGATGGGCAGTCGCTCCCGCGATGTGGAGCCGACGCGTGCCGTGTTCGAGGAATACCAGCGCGTACACGCGGCGTAGGTGGACCAGGTCGATATGGACGAAGTCGCAGGCGACGATGGCCTCGGCGTGCGCGCTCAGGAATTCGCGCAACGTCGGCCGGACCCGCGTGGGGCTGGATCGTAGCCCGTTGCGGTGAGGGTCTGCCAGACCGTCGTCGAGCCGTCCGGGTGTCCGAGCCGGACACGTTCCCTTTGGATCCGCCGACAGTCCCACCGCGGATTCTCGCGGGCGAGCCGCAGCACCAGAGCCTTCACCGCACTCGCAGTCGACGGCCCCCGGGGGCGCCTGCGGCACTTGCTGCAATCCCACTTGCGCGCGATCAGTCTGCGGTGCCACGCCAGGAGCGTCGCGGGCGTCACCGGGAACACCTGTGCCCGCCGGCACCGGGGAATCAGGGAGGGCAGCGCCGCGCACAGGCGATCTGCCGGCTCGTACCGCACCGGACCCGAGAGTTGCCTGCGCAGCACCTCGTTCTCGTGGCGCAGCACGAGCAGTTCCGCATCCTTGACGGCGTCCGGGCGCAGCAGCGCCGCCGGGACCGCGAGCAGCTTCCGAGCCACCTGATACACCAATGAGACGGTCACCCGGACAGGCTCCAAGCAAGCTGTCGGGGCTCGCCAGACCCACTCCAAGCAGCAGCGATGAGTATCCGAACGGCACGGGGTTCCGGTCCTGGTGCGAGGGTCCGTTGCGTTGGGGCGACCCGATTCGAGTTTCGCGGGGGCGAGTTCGGTTTCCGCAGGGTGAGGGAGCCGTTAGCGAGGCGTTAGTGGTCGGCGATGGGACAGTAGCGGCGCCGGGCAGAGTCGTCGTCGTACCGGGGAAAACCACGACCGACCGATTCAGGGAGATTCCCATGCATCGTTCCACCTTCACCTCGCGCCGACGCACGGCGATGGTGGCCACCGCCGCCTTACTGTCGCTGGGCCTGCTGACCGCCTGCGGCTCCGAGTCCTCGGACACCGGCGCGTCGAAGGCCCATGCGTCCGACAGCAGCGCGAAGAGCTCCTCGGATCTGACCTCTCTGGCCGGGGGCGACGCCGTCACCGCGCACACGGTCCAGTTCAGCGTCGACGGCGGCACCGAGGCCCTCGCCGACGTTACTGAACTGAAGATGGATCAGCCCACGGAGCAGACCCCCTCCAACAAGCTCATCCCCGGTCGGCAGACGGCGGGCACGGTGACCGTGGTCCGCGGCGCCGAACAGTCCCAGCAGTTCACCGACCTGATCAACGGCAACACCCAGCCCGCGACGGCCTCCCTCATCCGGTCGGACGCCATGGGCAACGCGACGCAGCAGTACACCCTGCAAGAGCCCAGGGTCATCAAGGTCGAGAACCCCCAGACCGGCAACGCCCAGAGCGTCACCATCCACTTCACGAACCTGACGATCGGCTAGTGGGCGGCCGGACCGCACGGCCGGGGCGAAGGACCCACCGTGACCAGGTCTTTCCTCCTCGTCTGCGAACTATCGAGGCGCTGTCACGGGTCTGTGATGTTCCCTACGGAATGCCTTGACGTGGGGCTCCTAGCTTCATGAGTACGCGGTCCACACGACGCGTTCGACTCAAGCCAACCCGCTCGATTCGTTCGACTCATGGAAAGGGGCCGGCGCATGCAGACCTCTCGTATTCTCCGCACGTCTCTGGCATCCGCCGTTCTCGGCCTCGGCGCCGTGACCGCCGTCGCCGCCACCGCCGAAGCCGCTCCGCTGCCCGCCGCTCCCGCGGCCGCCGCCCAGCACAGCACTCCGGCACGCCACACCCAGACCCTGCCGCTCAGCGACGGCAGCACCGCGCACGTCACCAAGCTGGCGAACGGAACCTGGCAGGCCTGGATCACGCACAAGGGGGTGCGGATCGCGGTGCTCGATGCCGCGCACAAGACCCAGCGCGTACACGGCTACACGTATGTGCTCAACCAGGCGAACGGCTTCGTCGGCGTGGTGCACCCCGGCGGCTGGCACAGCGAGCAGAACGTGCCGCAGCACCAGAGCAAGCACCACACGAGTCAGACCGGCAAGACTCGCGACGTGCGGCTCGCGGACGGCGACATCGCCCACGTCACCAAGCTGCCCAACGGCACCTACCAGGCGTGGATCACCCGGCACGGAGTGCGCATCGCCGCCCTGGACACCGGCCACAGCACGGCCCGTGCCCATGGCCACTACTACACGCTCAACGCCCACACCGGGGCCGTCCACGTGCGCTGACGCCCCACCTGCCCTGGCTCTGAGCCCCGACCACTGGAGGCAGGGCCAGAGCGCCTTCGACCGACGCGGGCCCGGCACTCACGGCGGGGGTGCCCCTATGTCTTTGGTCAGGGGAATCAGCCGCATTGGGCCCGGGGGACGGGCAACATAGCGGGGTGGCCGACCCGGACCTGCGGGTCTGGCCGACGGCCGATGTGTTGGCGATCTATCTCCTGGAGGGCTGCTCGCCGCGGATCGAGGAACCTGAACTCCGGGTTGCCGGGGGCGAGACCCGCGTAGCCGGCGAGGTGGCCTGCGGTCGGGAAGGTGCTGCCGTCACCGACCTCGATCAGGAAGCGGGCTCCGGTCCTGCCGCCGACTCTCGCCATCGACGTCAGGACCTTCGAAAGAGGGTGGTCCTCCAGCAGTTCCTCGATCCGCCGGGCCAAGAGTTTCCGCTGGTCAAGCACGGCCGTCAGCGAGCCGGCCAGGCTTGGGACGATCAATGAGGCCGCCTCGGTGCCCGGGACCGTCACGGTCTGCTCGTCCAACGCGTCGAAGATCTCCTCGACCAGGCGCTCAGCCATCCGCGGTGCCTTTCTGCCGCAGCAGGGTGACCAGCTGCCAACGGCCGGCCTTGCGTTCCGGGCCGGGGAGCCGAACCGTTCCAGCAGCGTGAGGACGGCCGGGTGCTGCAACCGCGGTCCCAGGACCCGTTCCAGCGAGGGGTGGATCTGGGTCAGCAGGCCGTGCAGCCGGTTCGCGACCCTGGTCGCTTCCCCTGCGAGGTCGTCGTCGAACCCGACGATCATCTCCAGCTCGGCGATCGTCTCGTCCTCGCCGTCGATCGCCCGCAGTGTGTGGGGCATCGCCCGGGCCGCGTCCGCGATGATGAACGCGTCCTTCCGGTCCGTCTTGGCCTCGCCCGGGTAGAGGTCGGCGATCCGCCGCATCGTCAGCCCCGGCAGGCAGGCGACCCGGCAGTTCATGGCCCGCGCGACCGCGAGCGGCAGGGCCCCGATCGAGGCGGGCTGGTCGACCACGACCAGCACGGCCCCGTGCTTGGTCTGCAGCTTGGCGAACAGTTCGCGGAGCTTGGGCCCGGTGTTGGGCAGTCGCTTGTCGAACGCCTTCTGGCCCCGTTGCGGAGCCACGAAGTAGGTAACGGGGGGCGTGCGGTGGCACTGGCTGCAGCACAGCGAGCCGGACACCATGTGGGCACGGGCGTGGGTGAGTGGAGGCGGCATGCCGCTCGGGGGAGTGGACTTCGGGGGCCGCTCTGCGTTCAGCGCTTCGCACCGAGCAGGCTGTGTCTGCAGTGTGCTGCCGTGTGAAGGGGAGGGGAGCGTGGGCGCTCCGGAGCTGTATGAGGACCTGCAGGAGACCATCCGGCACAAGGCGGTCATGAGCGTGACCGCCCCGACCGCACGCGACTGGGTCCGGGTGATCGTCCAGGGACTGGGCCTGGTACAGCAGCACGCGGTACAGCCGGTGTGGGTCACCGCGGCACGCACCCTGGACCGCACCGCGACAATCCAGACCCTGTACGACGGACTGCGCCTGGACCACGTCCACGGTCCACGCCCGCAGCAGCGCGCCGTCGCGGAGGAACGCATCATCGAGGGGTTCACCCGGGCCCCGCGCACGGGCATCGTGCTCCGCGCGCACGACATGCGCACGGCGCTGCTCGAAATGCCCCACGCCATGTGGGCCCACCCGGTCCCCGGGAACGTCCCGCTGGTGCTCGCCGGGCAGAGCGGAGAGCTGGAACGAGTTCTCGGCCGGCAGCCGTTGGCCGGTTTGAACTCCTGCGTCCACGCCGCCGCATCGTCCCCGAACAGGCCTGAACCCGCGACCGGCGTTGTAGACCCGTTCCGCGCAACGGCGCAGGAACGCCGTACGCACCGGTCTCGCGATGCTCGCAACGGTCGTCCGTCGGATCCGGCCCCGCTGCGAGCGGTAGCGGTCGGGCCGTGTGCCCGAGCCGACCTCCGGATAACGAGCCCGGGAGGGCCATGCCAGGGAGAGCTGCCCGTGTGGGTGACCGGCTGGCCTTGTTCATGCGCTTCGACAGCACGGGCTCACCACTTTGGGAGGCGCTCGACTGGTGCCGTGTTCTCTCTCCACGAGAAGCGACAGCACCCTCTTCATCCAGTGCTGCGACGGATCTCCCCCCGCAGGTCGGGCTTCTGATCGTCATTCAGGCACGTAAGACAGTCAAACTCACCTCGGCTGAATTCCGGAACCGTCGCGCAGGGGTGCCAGCTGCCGGCTGAGCCTGAGGACGTTTTCGATGGCCTGGGGGTCGGTGGCGCCTCGGAAGGCAGGGACAGGTCGGATCTCGGGGCCGATGAGCAGGCCGGTCTGCCCGTCGAGCGAGGCATCGGTGGCGGCGAAGATGGACGGCCGGGCGGCATCGGACGCCGTGCCGTCGGTGGAGCGTTCGAAGGCCCGGCGGAGTAGCGGCCACAGCAGGCGTAGTGCCGGGGAGACGATCTTCGGTGAGGTCATGGTGCCGTTGGTCATGTCGGTCGCGGCGCCGCCGGGGTCGGCTGCGAAGACCGTGATGCCGGTGCCGCGCAGGCGCTCGGCCAGGTGCAGGATGTAGGCGAGGTTGGCGAGCTTGGCTCGGCCGTACCAGTGGAAGCCGTAGTAGCCGCCCGGCGGTTCTACGGCGTCGAAGGTGCGCTTGGCGGCCTTGATCGCAGCAGATGTGACGTTGACGATGCGGCTCGGCCCGCCTGCTCGGAGCTGGTCGAGAAGCAACTCGGTCAGTAGGTACGGCGAGAGGTGGTTGACGGCGAAGGACGCCTCGATGCCGTCGACGGTCTGCTGTCTCTGCGCGAACATCGCGCCGACGTTGTTGACCAGCACGCTCAGCGGGCCCTCGGCCGCCAGGTGCGCGGCCAGCGCCCGTACCTGGTCGAGCGAGGCGAGGTCGGCGGCCACGAAGTGCGGTGCGGCTCCGGTTGCGACCGCTGTGATCCGCTCGATGGCGATCGCGCCGCGCTCGGCGTTGCGGCCGACCACCGTGACGGCGAACCCGCGCTCTGCGAGTCCCTTCGCGGTTTCCAGCCCGATGCCTCCGGTGCCCGCTGTCACCACTGCGCGCTGGCTCATCGCTCTGCCCCTTCGCCGTTACCGGATTATTCGGATAGCTATCCGCTTTGATGGGTGCACATTAGCAAACGGATACTTATCCGGTTAGTGCGGGGTGGGTCCGCCCGGCGGGCTACCCGACATCGTCCGGTATGGATGTCCTGGGCGTGCCGCCGTCAGCGCGGAGCGCGCAGGCCCTCGAGAAGGACGCCGAGATAGAGCTCCCGGCGCGCCGGGTCGCTGTCACCGGAGCGCACGGCATGCTCGACGCCGCAGAGCAGGCGGCGCACGTCGTCCGCCTCGATGCCGCTCCGGATGGCGCCGACCAGACGGGCCCGGTTGAGCAGATCGGCGACAGCCTGGTCGAGCTCGGCCTTCATTTCCGAGGTCTGCGCCTCGGCATCGCTCGCGGACTCCAGCACGGCCGCAAACCCGGGATCGTCCAGCGCGCGGTCAAGGGCGAAGCGCAAGAGGCGGTGCAGGCCCGCGAGCGCGTCCTCGGCGGCGGCCGCTGCCTGTGCCTCGCCGACCAGTTCCCGGAAGCGTTCCGCCGAGAGCGCCTCGATCAGCGCATGGCGGTTGGGAAAGTGCCGGTACACGGTCCCCACGCCCACACCGGCGAGCCGGGCGATGGCGTTTAGATGGAGCGAGTGATCACCGGCGGCCAACTGCTCGCGGGCGACTTGCAAGACTCGGGCGCGGTTGCGCGCAGCATCCGCCCGCAGCACTGTTCCCTGTCCCGCTCTCGGTGTCACAGCCCCAGCATAGGCGGCCGTCCACAGTGCGAGAGCTGCGGTCGGTTGAGGTGCACAGCGGCTCGCGGGGATCGCCAATCACGCCGCCCTGCACACGGCTCCCGGCGGCCTCGATGCTGTCGAATCTCGTGAACAGTTCGATCAGGTGCACGGCGGCTCCTGCCTTCCATCAAAGGCGTCACGGAGGTGCGAATCTGCGTGGTTGTGTCGCTGGGTCGTAGAGGGTGTCACCGGCGGGAGAGCGGCTGGGCGGCCTGCGCGGACGTGGCCGGGGTGTCGTCGGGTCGTTGTGATCATGGTGTCGTCGTGGTGACGACCCGCTCGTCGTGGTGGTGCAGATTTCCGAGCGTCACGTACTACGTGGGCGGATGGTTATGCCCTCTCGTGGAGCCGGTGAAAAGGCCCGGTGAACTGGTCTGTCGCGAGGAGCGTGGCGATCACTTCGACGATCGAGGTGATGCCCGGCGTTCTCACCAACAGGCCGTCCATACACCAAAAGCAGCGGCCACCAGCCGCTTCTCCGGTGTCTTGCCAGTGCTGCATCAGCCGGTCGACCTCGGCCAGGGTGAAGATGGTGGCGCTCCAGCGGGAGCCGTCAGGCAGATGTACTTCCGCGTCGACGTTGCAGACGGCGTCGAGTTCTTCGTCGGGATCGGGAAGGAACAGCGCTTCGAAGTCCTTCGTGCGGACCCGGTAATAAGGACCGTCCCATCCCGCTTCGCCCACGGCGAGGTCCGGCCGGTTCACTGCTGTGCCTCGCCGAGGTAGAGGGCGGCCAGGCGGGGGAGCCGCCGGCGCATCTCGTGTGCATCGTCGAAGTCGAAGTCGTCGCCCATGTCGTGCAACTCCTCACCGTCTGCACGGTGTTGGGCGCGGTAGTGCTCCAGGGCGGGATAGAAGCTGTCCCGGTCGCCGGTGACCCGCGCCCAGGCGGTCGCGGTCACATATCCCATCTCCTCGTAGAACACGGCCTCTTCGACCCCGGTCGCGAGTGCGTGGTGGATGTCGGGGTGCTCGGCGAGAGCATCAGGGCAGCGGACCACCCGCTCGTACCAGGTGCGGCCCAGGGCGATGAGGCCGGCTTTGAAGTCCATGAAGGAGTCGTCCGAGCAGCCGCCACCGATGAGGTAGGCGGCGGCCCATACGTCCCACCGGTCGATCGCCGTGTCCAGCTGGTCCATCCGCACGTCGAAGGCGAGGATCTCGTCCTTTCCGTGTGCGGCCAGCAGCTCGGCCAGGGCCGCATCGAGCGATGCATCGTCTGCGCGGCCCTTCTCGATGAGCTGCCAGAACGTGTCCGTGTCCATGGCGGATGACTGTGTCATGAAGGACTGACAGTGATGCCAGCGTTTCCTATCACGCCCTACAGATCGACCGCGGCGCATCCTGGGCTGCGGTGTCACCCCGATACGCCGGGCGGTGCCATGGAGGTGAGGCCCCGCCGCGGCCGGCTGCTCGCGCGGGGCCCGGTGGTGATGAGTGATGACCCAACCAGACGACACCAAGACGACCAGCGACCCGGAGTGTGATGGCCGGCTGGGGCGCCGTCAAGCCGTGGCACGGCTGCTCGCGCTGGACGGCCGCGGGAAGTTGACCACCGAGCGTGCCCGTCTGATCGCGCGCAGCCTTCAGGTGTCGCTGCGTACGGTGTGACGCTGGCTCGAGGCAGCCCGCGCCCAAGGCCGCTTGGAGGCGGTGCCGCGCCCACGGTTTCGGATCACGCCCGAACTGCATGCGCGTCTGGCGGCGGGGTGCAGGAACGCGGCCGCGCTGCACCGGGAGCTGCTCGCCGAGCAGGCCGCAGCCCGCGAGGCCGGCCGGCCTGTACCTGTGGTGCCGTCGTTGGCGACCCTGCACCGCGCGATCCGCCTGGACCTCAACCCCGGCCAGCGCGCCGCCCTGTCCGGCGGGGAACGCGCCCGCCGCCGCCACGACGTGCATCTGCGCCGCCCCCGCCAGTGGCGTAACGCCTGCTGGGAAGCCGACCGCCAACACATTCCCGGCGAGGTGACATGGGACGGCGAGCTGGTGTTCCCGTGGGTGACGTGGTTCCTCGACACCGCCACGAACACGATCCTGGGCGCGGCGATCACACCCCACCAGCCCTCACGCGACGCGATCCTCGTCGCCCTGCGCATAGCGATCCTGCAAAACGAGGACCCCACCGGCGCCTACGGCCCGATCGGCGGCTTGCCCTCCCTGGTCCGAATCGACCGCGGCGCCGACTTCCTCTCCACCACCATCACCGAAGCCCTGGGCGCCTTCGCCATGCCCATCCAGGACCTGCCCGCCTACCGGCCGGAGCTGAAGGGCTCCATCGAGAACCTGAACAGCTGCGCACAGAAGATGTTCTTCGCCTCCCTGTCCCGCTACACCCACGCCCCTCGGCCCGACCACGTCAAGGCCCCTGCGGCGCGGCGCGCAAATGAGGACCCGCCACTGCCGTTCACGGAGTTCGTCCGCCTCCTCCTCGAGTGGATCACCTGGTGGAACACACCATCTCTCCCAGGCCCTGGGCGGTCGGACACCGCTCGAGGCCTGGCGGGCCGATCCCACCCCGATCGAGGGCGTCGCCCCCGATCTGCTGCACCGCTTCACGCTCGCCGACGACGGCCGTACCCGCACCCTGACCCCCAGCGGAGTGCGCTGGCACGGCCGCTACTACATCGGCCCATGGATGACCGGCCGCGCCCACGCGGGTACGAAGGTCCGCATCCGCTACACCCCCATATCACGACCACGCCATCGAGGTGTACGACGCCGCCTCGGGCCGCCACCTGGGCCCAGCCCACCTGGCAGACGAAAGCACCGCCGAACAACGCCGCGTGCTGCGCCGCAGCAAGGACGCCGAGAAACGGCGCCTGGCCCGCGCACTGGCCACCGCCTCGCGCCATACCCGCACCAAGCCACTGACCTGTCGTAGCGAAGGTTGAGTGTTCACCTTGAGCATTGTGTGGTGCCGCTATCAGGAGGACACGGTCAAGGCCAGCGAGGCGATGGCGGTGGCGAAGTAGAAGCCGGGAAACGCGAGGTTGTAGAGCACGTGGGCGCGCAGATGGAAGGTGAGCGCGCCCAGGTAGAGCAGGCCGAGACCGCAGGCCGCTGCGGCGCCGAGGGGGCGTAGTGCGGCGTCGAAGAGGCTGAGGAGGAGGCCCGCCGCACCTGCCAGCTTGAGGACGGCCAGCCGGGGCAGCCAGGATGGGGGGACGCCCACCTCCGCTGAGTTGGCCAGCACGAAGCGCGCCCCGGCGAGGTCAGCGGCGGCGATACCGATGTTGATGGCAGCGGTGAGCAGGGTGACGACGAGGAACGCGAGCTGGATACCGTTCATGCTTTCAGGGTCTGCGGGCACTTCGGCACCGTCTAATACCTGCTTCTATAACCTGGGGGCATGGACGTGGAAACGCGCCTGCTTCGGTACTTCGCCGCGGTGGCGGAGGAGGGCAGCCTGACCGGGGCAGCAAAGAGGCTGTTCGTCTCACAGCCCGCGCTGACCAAGCAGATCCGGCGCCTGGAGGACGATCTCGGGGTACGGCTCTTCACGCGTTCGCGGTCGGGGATGGCACTGACCGAGGCTGGTCGTGAGCTCGCCTCGCGGGTGCCCGCGCTGCTGGACGGCTGGGACAAGGCGGTGCAGGCAACCGGCAGGGCGGCCAGGGTCCTGCGCCTGGGCTTTTTGGACGCGGGCGCAGTGGGCGCCGTCCCTGCAGTCATCGCCGCGTTCCGCCAGGCGCAGCCGGAGTGGCGGGTGGAACTGCGGCAGTTCGACTGGTCCGACCCGAGCGCCGGGCTGGCCCGGGGTGAGGTGGATGCGGCGGTGGTGCGTTTGCCGTTTCCGGGTCAGGAGAGGTTGACGGTGCGGGAGTTGTTCGTGGAGGAGCGCGGGGTGCTGCTACCAGCTCGGCACCCGCTGGCGAACAGCGAGATGGTCGAGTTCCAGCAGCTGTGGGACGAGCCGTTTGTCGCGGCCAAAGACGAGACCGGAGCCTGGAGGGAGCACTGGCTGGCGGCGGAAGAGCGTGACGGGCACCCCGTCCGGGTCGGCGCCGTCACCAGCCGCCCCGACGAATGGCTCGGAGCGGTGGCCGGCGGCTGTGTGGCGTTGGCCCCGGTGTCGTCGGCCCGTTTCTACTCCCACCCAGATGTGGTGTTCCGTCCAGTCCGCAGGGTTCCACCGAGCCGGGTGGGACTGGCCCGGCCGCGGGGGCGGACCCACGAGGCGGCGCTGGATGAGCTGCTGAAGGCCATCGCGCGGCGGCTGAGCAGGAGTTGACGGGCCGACAGACCGCTGGCGCGCTGACCGGCCGAATCGGCACTACCCCCGGCGGCAGCAGCGTGGAACGGCTCGCCCGCGAGGACACCCGCGGCGACCGCCTCGGCCGGGTGCGCATGGGCCATGACCGCCGACCGTGGCGACCCGATAGCACTCAGTGTTCGATGAGAACACTCAACCTTCGCTGCGACAGGTCACCGGGAGGCGGCGTGGATGACCCGCTCGCCCGCCTCGGCATCGGTCCCGGCCGCCTGGACGTGGCGCCGTCCCGGATGCCGCCGTCCGCAGTGGCATCGTCGCCCCCGACGGCACGCCGCGTTGGCTGGACCTGTGGCGCACGCACCTGCTCGCGGCCGCGGGGCGATGCTGATGAGCATGATCCCGCCCGGCCGCTACCACGTGACCCTGACCATCGACGGCCGCCCGGTCCTGGACGGCTGGTGGGCCGACCCCCACACCGCCGACTGAAAGTTCGACGGGTTCGTCAAGGAGTACGCAGAGAGTCCCGGCGCTCGGGTGAGGGTCACCGAGTGGGACGACGGCCGGGAGTGGCCGCTACGGGAGTGGCCGACCGCGTCAGCTTGGTGACGACGGCAGATGGTCGACGTCGGCGGGGGAGAGGTCGGGGCGGGCGCGGTGCCAGCGGGCGGGGTGGCGCCAACGGCCGGAGGCGTCACGGGCGACGTCGACGCCGACCTCCACGACCAGGCCGGGCTCCACCAGCGTGACGTCCAGCTGCTCCCGGCTGCCCCACCCGGCGCTGAACGATCAGCCAGACCACGGATGCCCGCTCTGCCCGGCAGAGAGCAGAGAGGCGAGCGCTGTGCCGGCCGTCCGGGCCAGCGTGGTGGTGCGGCCGACGTACTGCAGGCGGCCTTCGGTGTCGTAGCGGCCCAGCGGCAACGTCCGGGGAGCGGTGAGAGATCCAATGCTGCGCCGACGATCGCCTCGCTCGTCTCGCGGACCTTGTACTTCTCCCAGCCACGCACCGCCGGCCGGTAGACGTCGTCCAGCCGTTTGAAGACGATGCCCTCCATTCCGACCGATGTCCACGTCAGTCACTCGCGGACGATCTGCGGGTCGGTGGTCGACGGGCACAGCGCCCAGGGCGCGGACAGCCGGCGCGTGGCGAACACGGACTCCAGCGCGGCCTGGCGCTGCCACTACGGCCAGCCGGTCGTCTCCGTACCGGACCGCCGCAGCAGATCGAAGGCGACGAAGTGCGTCGGCCATTCCCGGGCGGCCCGGCCGGCGGAGGCGCCGCGCCGGGCACGAGCCGGTGCTGCAGCCGCTCGAACGCCAGACGGCCCGCGGCGTCTCACACGATCAACTCGCCGTCCAGAGCGGTCGCCTCCGGCAGCTGCCCAGCCCCGGCCGTGATCTCCGGAAACGCCGGCGTCATCTCGGTGCCGCGCCGTGAGCGCAGCACCACCCGACCCGCGTCGACACAGACGAGCGCCCGAAATCCGTCCCACTTCGGCTCACCGGCTCAGCCCGGCCGCAGTTCAGGCCGAGGAACGGGCGCGCTCAGCATCGGCTCGGGGCAAGGTCCACGTCACGCCGGATCCCTTCCACCCCTTCCGCGTGTCCAAAAGGGAGGTCGCCCCCTGGGGCGCGGCGGTGTTGTCCTCCGATGGCATCAAACTCACAGGTCAGCCGCCCGCCCCCCCCCAACGGCGCACAGCGCCACGGCGGCTGACAGCCCGCCCATCACCGGCCAGGGCACCGGCGGCCGCGCCTCCCGGGGCGAGGCCCGCGCTCTGGACCAGCTGAACAAAACCGCCGAGTACGCCGCCGCCACCCCGCGGGCCCAGATCCAGGCGGATGCCGTCTCCGCGACGTCGACCGCCCTTTCGGCGGCATCATCAACGTGGCCAGCTGATCACCCTGACCGTCATCACCGCCCTGCTGACGACGATGCTCGTCATCGCCGCGCCGTCTGATGCCGCATCGATGCAGGATCAGCCTCGTTTCACCGGCTGCGGCTTTTCGGGTGACCTCGCGCCGAGCACGCCCTGTCGCGGGCTGTGGGGCGTTGAAGATCACGGGCAGGGCCCGTGACGTGCGGGCCACTGACCGAAAGAGGTAGATGCCGTGAAGGTGAGAGCCCGTCTGGCCGCTGTCGTCCTGGCCGCCTGTTCCTGCTGGTCCCTGGCCGCGGGTGCACCACCGGTGCACTCCTCCACAGCGCCGCCGCAAGCGCAGCCGGTGGACCCGCCGTTCTACAAACCCCCGGCCACCCTGCCCGCCCGCAACGGTGACGTGATCCGCTCCGAGCCGGCGGTGTTCTACCTGGACGCGTTCAAGGTCGTGAAGTCCGACGCGAGCATCGAGCGGATCATGTACCGCACCACTGACCGCAACGGAAAGCCGATTGCGGTCACCGGCACCGTCCTCACCCCGAAGAAGGCATCCCCTTCGCCGCGGCCGATTGTTGCCTTCGCTCCCGGCACGCAGGGACTGGCCGACCAGTGCGCGCCGTCCCGGCAGATGGCCCAAGGTACCGAATACGAAGCCCTCCCCATCAAGAAACTCCTCGACCAGGGCTGGGCCGTCGTGGTCACCGACTACCAGGGCCTGGGCACCCCAGGCGTCCACACCTACATGACCCGAGCGGCCCAGGGGCACGCGGTCCTGGACTCGCTGCGCGCCGCCCAGCACCTCGAGCAGGCCCACCTCCCCAAGGCGGGGCCGGTCGCCCTGTACGGGTACTCCCAGGGCGGCGGCGCGAGCGCCGCCGCAGCCGAACTCGCCGCCGATTACGCGCCCGAACTCGACATCAAGGGCGCCGTGGTCGGTGCTCCGCCCGCCGACCTCGATGCGGTGGCCGCCAACCTTGACGGCTCCGCCTACGGCGCGTTCTTCAACTACTCGCTGTCCGGGCTCGGCTCCGCCTACGACATCGACATCGACCCCTACCTCAACGCCCGGGGCAGGAAGGTCACCGCCGACCTGCGCGAGAACCGGTGCACCACCCAGGCGATCGCCACCTATCCGTTCCTGCAGTCCCGCTCGCTGACCGTGGACGGCCACCCGCTGACCGAGCGCCTGAAGTCCGCACCGTGGAAGAAGATCGTGGCCGAACAGCAGCTCGGCACCCGCAAACCCACCATGCCGGTCCTGCTGTCCCACAGCCGCCTGGATGACGTCATCCCGCACAAAGTCGGAGCGAAACTGGCCGCCGACTGGTGCGCGAAGGGCGCCACGGTGAAGTTCACCACCAACTATGTTCCCGGCCACATCGCCGCCACCGCGGCGACCAGCAGTCAGGGCGCGCCCTGGCTCGCGGACCGCTTCGCGGGCAAGACGGCCCCCAGCACCTGCTGACCGCCCGCCGCCCGGCTGCCAGTCTGTGACACACCTGGGGCCCACGCTCCCCTGACCACCACACAGCCCACCGGTCAGCCGTGCGGTCAGGCGGGCCTGACAGGCCGTCCGCATGTGCCGCCCGCCCGCCCGTCTGGGTGGCGCGGCAGGTGCGGGGGCTCAGTAGTCCTCGACGACGCAGTTATTGCCCACGACCTCGTACCCGCTCGACTCGACGGTGGAGCAACGCCACGGGATGCCGCTGCCCTGCCCGTTCGATCCACCTGCGCGTGCGCGCGAGGTCGCTCCCCTGGACGCGCTCCAGAAAGCGCAGCAGGTCGATACGGGTAAGCAGCGGCTCCCGCACTCCCGTGCGGATGGGGCTTCTGCTCAGGCTCCACCGGCGCCTCCGCCCCGGCACCCGGCCCCGCGACCGACAGATCAGCCAGCATCTTCGTGACGGTCTCCCGCGTGATCTCCAGACGCGACAGATCCTCCTGAGCCACCTCCAGCCTGAGCGCCAACTCCGCTGCCTCGACTCGCAGTTCCTCGACTCGCAGTTCCTCGACGTGCTGCCGAGCCGCGGCCTCCCGCGCCTCAAGCTCCTCCGGCAAAGACACCATGGCGCCCCACCTCCGCCCCAACACGGTAGAAGCAAGCAGCCGCCCTGACAGTACCGATCAGCGTCTTCCCAGGTCAGCCATCCCCGAGAGGATCCACACCCTTCTTACATAGCCCTTCCGCTGTCACTGTTGTGGCCGTGCGCAGGCTTGGGGCCAGGTTAGTCGCGGAGCCGGAGGCTGATCAGCGCGGTGATCGTGAAGGCGACGTGATCCACCGGTTCAACGAGACCGGCCTGGCCTGCCTGGACCCTCGATGGGCGGGAGACCGTCCCCGCCAACTCAAGCCTGACGACGAGGACTTCGTCGTGGCGACGGCAACCGCCCGTCCGACCAAGCTCGGACAGGCCTTCTCTCGCTGGTCACTGCGCGAACTCGTCGCCTACCTGCGGAGAGTTCACGGCCGGGTCATCCGCATCGGCCGGGAGGCATTACGTTGTCTGCTCGCCCGCCGCGGCGTCACCTTCCAGAGAACCAAGACCTGGAAGGAGTCCCCGGACCCGGAACGCGACGCCAAACTCGACCGGATCGAGGAGGTATTGGACCGCTTACCGGACCAGGGCTTCGCGTTCGACGAATTCGGCCCAGTCGGCATCCGCCCCACCGCAGGCTCGGGCTGGGCCGAAAAGAGCCGGCCCGGCCGGCTGCCCGCGACCTACCACCGCACGCACGGAGTGCGCTACTTCCACGGGTGCTACTCGGTGGGCGACGACCGCCTGTGGGGCGTCAACCGCCACAGGAAAGGTGCCGGGAACACGCTGGCCGCACTGAAGTCGATCCGCGTCGCCCGCCCGGACGGAGCCCCGGTCTACGTGATCATGGACAACCTCTCCGCCCACAAGGGCGCAGACGTCCGCCTCCGGGCCAGGAAGAACAAGGTCGAGCTGTGCTTCACCCCGACCTACGCCTCCTGGGCCAACCCGATCGAGGCACACTTCGGCCCGCTAAGGCAGTTCACCATCGCCAACTCCAACTACCCCAACCCCACCGTGCAGACCCGGGCCCTGCACGCGTATCTGCGGTGGCGCAACGCCAACGCCCGCCGCCGCGACGTGCTGGCCGCCGAACGCAAGGAACGCGCCCGTGTCCGCAGTGAGAGAGGCATCCGCTGGGGCGGCCGGCCACTCGACAGCCTGACCGCGCCGTCCCCACCCCGATGGCGCACACGGTCAGGGGCGGAGTGCCACCAGGAGATCAACCGCGTAGGTCTCTTCCACCTCTTCGCCAGGGAAAACCTCGCCCAGCCGCTCTCGCTCAGCAACGAAAAACGCATGACGGTCAGCTTGATCAAGGACGAGGAACGCCGAACGGCTGCCAATGTTGGCGAGATGAATGTCCAGGGAGACGGTGCGACTCCAGCGCACTTGACGGCGCGCAACCCGCAGACCTGTCAGGCCCGCCAGCCGAATGGCATCGCTGTCCGAAGGACGCACCGCAGACCTTGGCTTGACCCCGCAGTGACGCGCGATGCGTCCGTGCTGCTCACGGATCCACGGTACGTCGATTTCAGAAGCAGTTGACTACAGCCATGACCAACGGGCTGCGCAAGAACCTCACCGTCGTCGACTCGGGTGAGAACTCGTTCACGGTCACCATGAACATCCACCCGGACCGTGCCGCATCCGGGGCAGAGGTGCCTGAGCACACCCAGCAGGACGTCGACAACCTCCGCGACGAGGTGCAGCGCATCCTCACCGGGGCGACCGAGAGCGGCAGCAGCGCCGCCAAGATCCTGCGCACCCTCGTAGACGAGGCGAAGCACGGTTTCGCCGGCGGTGAGGTCTACGAGGACCGGGACGCCGCCGCCAAACCGATCGAGGAGGGCGAGCGCTACGCGACGCTGATGAAGGAGAAGGGGGACGACATGACCCCCGAACAGCTCGCGGACCTGAACAAGACGCTGGAGAAATACCGCGACGACCCCCTGTTTCAGGAGCGCTTCGCGACCACCCTGGGCCCCCGCGGCGTCCTGGACTTCTGGATGGACCTCAGCGACCCCTCCGACGGCGGCGACCTCCAGCGCGCTGCCCGCGACCGGTTCGGCGACCTCCAGCGCAACATCAGCCTCACGCTGGCCGGCGCCACTCAGTCGGACTCGCCCGCCATGCAGCAGTGGCAGAACGACATGCTCGCCCTGGGCGACGAGTGCATCAAGGTGCGCGGCGGCGAGGCCTACGGTTTTCAGATCATGAGCAACTTCATGCGCGCCGGCGATTACGGCAACACGTTCATGAACAACTACGGCGACGCTCTGGTGGCGACCGAGAAGAAGATGAAACTCCCCGACCACTACTGGAGGGGATGGGCATGCAGGTGCCCAAGCTCAACTTCCTCGGCGGCGACGACTTCGGCCGCGACCCGATGACCGGTTTCATGACCGGGCTGTTCCACAGCCCGATCGCGTCGACCGAGTTCTTCAACACCACCGAGCCGCAGGACAACGCCGAGTGGGTGCTCAAGGAGCGCCCGTGGCTCGACGACAGCCCGCTCGACGACGGCGACGCCAACCAGGGCCGGGAAGCCACCGGCAAGGCTCTGATCGCCGCGGCGACCGGCGTCGACCCCGGCGACCCGAACGCCCGCCCGGTCGAACACAATGCCGCTCAGCGCGGCGTCGTGGACCGCTCCCTCGGCATGCTCGCGGATCTCGGCGACGACTTCCCCTCCGAGTAGGGCCCACCACAGCTGCACGGCGCCGTGACAAAGACACACACCCACGGCCGAACCAACGTCCGAAGAACCCACGGCCGACGATGAGTCCGAACGCAGGCGTACCGGTGGCGAACCAAGAGCGGGGCGCACCCCCGCCACCCCACCGGCCGCGCGCGCGTCCTGCTCATATTCCGCGACCATGTGCAGTCTGGAACTCCGCCTGCCCCGGAGTGAGGACGACTCCGCCCGGGAGGAATGCCGGATGTGGTTGGCGGAGCACGCCCACGTCGTGCGCCTTCTTGCTGCGGCCGGTGGTTCAGCTCACCTCGTAGACGCCGCGCGCCCCGTGCCGGTCCGCCAGATGACCGTCAGGACCACCGAGACCACACCGGCCATGCCGGGTCCGAGCCCCACCTGGCCTGCCGGGGGGAGGGGGAAGCGGGGGCCCGGCAAGCCTGTGGCACGCCACTCGCATGATCAAAGAGCGGTGCCCCAGGCCGCCCGCTGATCAGCCGATGGGCTCGGCCACGACGAGCTGGAACCGCTCGAAGGACAGCTTCACGGTGTTGTGTTGAGCAGTGGCAGTTCCGAGTGACTTGCCGGTGAACGGATCGGTCAGGCGGTACCGCGTGCGGCCCAGACCACGCAGCTCGACCGTGCCGTCCCACTGGTCGGCGTAGAAGGCGTAGTGGAGGGTCCGCTTCTTGGCCACGACATGCGCCTCGGGCTTGTCGAAGCCGATGTCGTACAGCTCACCGCGGTACTCGCCGGTGGGCAGCAAGTTCTTCTCGTACAGGGACACCCACTTGCGCCAGAGGACCTCCTTCTCCGGGGTGAGGTCGGTCGCCTTGTCCGGGGCTCCGGTTCCGGGGAGGGTGAACTTGGTCGACAGGACGGCTCCGACCCCGTAGGAGGACGCGAAGTCGTCGCCGTTGTCGCTGAGTTCGACGTGGTCGCCGGCGTAGCTGCTGCCCGCGCCCATCAGCGCCTTCATCGACTTGCCCTTGCTGCGGACCTGGTAGGAGGACTCCGGGTCCGAGCTGGGGTACTGGTCGACGTAGGGCAGGTTGTGGAAGGCGAAGGCGGTGCCGCAGGGGCAGAGTTCGACGAGGGCGTCGGGGTTGGCCGCGTGCGCGGCTTCGTGGATCGCCTTCCAGAACCGGGCCAGGCCCTCGGTGGATTCCTCGGGGCGGGCGTGCCGGTGCTTCGGGTTGTAGCAGGGCGCGACGCTGTTGAGGTGCTGGCCGTCGATCTTGAGCCCTTCGAAGCCCCAGTCGCCGATGAACCTCTTCGCCTGCTCGACGAAGTAGTCCACGGTCGGCTGGTAGGCCGGACAGAGCGTGTAGGCGTCCCACCAGGTGACGTCCTGCTTGTTGCCGTCGCGGTCCAGCAACAGCATGTCGGAGCGGTCCCGGATCAGGTTGCTGTCGGGGTCCGCCGCGAGCGGGGCCCACCACAGGCGCGGTCGCAGGCCGGCGTCCCGTATCTCCTTGGTGAAGGCCCGCATGTCCGCTTCGCCGCGCGGGAACTTCGCCGTGTTGATGTCCCAGTCGCCCTCGTTGGTCTGCCAGCCGTCGTCGAGCGCGACCCAGCGCAGGCCGACCTCACGCGCCTTCGGCAGCGTTCCGGTGACCTGCTCGACGGTGAAGTCGCGCTCGTAGCCCCAGGCACACCAGATGGGCTCGAAGGCCGAGGCGGGGACCTGGGGGGCGCGCTGGCCGATGTCGCTCATGTAGTCGCGGTAGCGCTGGAGCGGTACGAAGTGGTCGCCTGGGAGGGCGGTCAGGAACGTGGTGTCGGTGGTGAGCCGACGGCCCGGCTTCAGGGTGCGGGCGGTGTCGTCCTGGATGGCGATGCTCGCTCCGGCGGCCGTCTTGCGGACCGGCATGCGCAGGATCGTCGCGACGGGCTCGACGTGTCCGACGGAAAGCCCCGCGCCCCGGCGCCAGACGGTCGCCAGCGGGGTGCCGCCGCCGTAGTCGGAGGAGTCCATCCCCAGCGAGTTCTCCTGGACGTAGCCGTCCTTCACCGGCATCACCCAGTCGCGGCGGTCCGTGTACGTGGTGCCGGAGAAGGTGTAGAAGCCGCCGGGGGTCTCCAGGAGTTCGTGGGCTCCGTTGCGCCACCCGGTGACCTTCAGCGCGGTGGAGGACCTGTTGGTGTAGGTCACCTTCATCACGATCATGCCGGCCAGACGCTCGAAGGAGGTCAGCTCGACCGTCTTGTGCACGCCTCCCTTGGATGTGCCCTCGATCGTCACCCGGACGCCCGCGCCGTGGCGGGGGTGCCGGGTGGTGCGGGTCCGGTGTCCGCGGTAGGCGAACGCCTCGATGGCCTTGTCGCCCACCAGCAGGGCTTCGCCGGCGTCGAAGCGGGTGAGGTCGACGCCCTTCAATGCCACCCGGCTGCGCAGTTGGTCGTCGAACTCCAGGGTGATGGAGGTGTCGCCGACTCCGACGAGGTCAGGATGCGAGTTCGGTGCGGCGGCCGCGGGTGAGGCGCCCATGGCCACGGCAGGGAGGGCGGCCAGGCCTGCACCCCCCAGCGCCACCTTCAGTACGCTGCGCCGGTTCATGTCCGTCATGTCGAACTCTCTTTCGGTCGTGCGTGCCCGACTGGGGCTGCGTGCCCGACTGGGGCAGCCTCGCCTGTTGTTCGTCGCTGTAGATCGTCTTGTTCGTCGCTGTAGATCGTCGGAGCCGGGCCGGATGCTCGCGACGAAGCGATCGTCCGTGCGATGTGCGACGGGTCGTTGCCTGGTCTGCTACCGGTTTTAGCGGCGGGTCTGGTGGGATCGGGGGCTGCGTATCCGCCGAACTGGCCGCCCCGTTCCGGCGTCGCCTCCGGAAGCAACGGGCAGCCACCCCCGACGAGCTGCGACAACGCTGCCTCGATCACCGGAGGGTGTCCGGGCACGGTTAAACGGGAGGTCACTCGTGGGCCACTCCTTCAACACCGGATGGCCTGCTTCGAGAACGTAAGTGGTATGCGAGTGGCATGTCAACGGTTGAGCGTCCCGACAGGAGCGGGCGCCGTCGATCGAATTGGTATGCTTCTGGTATGACGGATGCGAGTACGCCGATGCCCAGAGGTCTCTTCGCCGACGACGCTCTCCCGTTGTACGAGCGCACGGCCGCGCGGCTGCTCGACGACCTGCGCGCCGCTGCCGCCCGCCCCGGCGACCGGCTGCCCTCCGAGCGGGCTCTGGTCGAGCGGTACGCCGTATCGCGCGTGACGCTGCGAGCGGCCCTCGCGCAATTGGAGTCGCGGGGCATCGTGCGGCCGTCGTCGTCGCGCGGGTGGTTCGTCGCCGAGCTCGGCCTGCTCCCTGACGCGGCGATGGCGTCCACCGCGGCGGCGGCCCCCCAAGTCCAGGGGTTTGCCGACTATGCCCAGGCCAACGGCTTGACGACGGCCGGCAAGGTGCTCTCCGCCACCGTCCGCCCGGCCACGGTGTCCGAGGCCGAGCAGCTCCGGATCGCTCCGGGCGCCGACCTCTTCGACCTTCACCGACTGCGCTCCCTCGACGGTCTGTTGGTCGTGCTCGAGCACAATCGGCTCCCGTTGGCGGTCTGCCCGGCTTTGGCCGAGACCGACTTCGGCACTGCCTCGCTCTACGCCACCCTGCGCGCCGCCGACCCGCCGCAGCTGCCCCGCGTCGCCGACTATTCGGTCGAGGCCCGCCACCCGACGCCACGGGAGATGGAGCTGTTCGGGATCGGGGACACCATGCCGATGCTCGTCGCGACCCAGCTGACGTCCAATCAGGAATCCCGCCCGATCGAACTGACCGTCCAGGTCTACCGGGGGGACCGCTACCGGTTCCGGGCCTCGATCACCAATCAGGGTTGATCACCGCAGGTCCCGGGGGGCTCTCCTCCTTCACCATGTACCAGCCGCGGGGCGGACCTGGTGCCCGCTATTGAATACCAGATGCATACCAGAATAAGACTATTGACGGCCATGAATGAGACCAGTACTGTCCCCACTGGGCTCAGGGCCAACGTTGGCGAAAGGGCTCAAAATGCACGTTGAGTAAGGGGTTGGCAATGCAGAGCCCATTGAGCGAGGTGGTCCGGCGTCAGAAGGCCGGACAGCCTGAGGGCATCACCTCGGTGTGTTCGGCCCATCCGCTGGTCATCGAGGCGGCCGTGGTGCAGGCACTGGAGACCGGCGGTCATGTACTGGTGGAGGCGACCTCGAACCAGGTCGACCAGTACGGCGGTTACACAGGCATGCGGCCCGCGGACTTCCGCGACCTCGTGTACGGCATCGCCGCCGAAAGTGGTCTGCCACTGGACCGCGTGATTCTCGGCGGCGACCACCTCGGACCGAACCGGTGGCAGGCCCTGACGCCCGACGAGGCGATGGAGCAGGCCGACGTCCTGGTCGCCGCCTATGTGGCGGCGGACTTCACCAAGATCCACCTGGACTGCAGCTTCGCGTGCGCCGGTGACCCCGTACCGTTGACCGACGACGTGGTCGCCGAGCGCGCCGCGCGGCTGATCCGGGTGGCCGAGGAGACGGCCGGCCCCGAGCGGGCCGAGCGGATCCGGTACGTGATCGGTACCGAGGTACCCACGCCCGGCGGCGCGCACGAGACGCTCGGCGCTCTCGTCCCGACCACGCCCGAGGCGGCGCGCACCACTCTGGAGCAGCACCGCAAGGCGTTCGCCCGGCACGGCATCGAAGAGGTCTGGCCGCGTGTCATGGCCCTCGTCGTCCAGCCGGCCGTGGAGTTCGACCACCTTCAGGTCGTCGACTACCGGCGGGAGCTGACCGAGGAACTGCGCAAGGTCCTCGACGACGAGCCCACCATGGTCTACGAGGCCCACTCGACCGACTACCAGACCGCCGAGGCGCTCACCGCGTTGGTCGAGGACCACTGGGCGGTCCTCAAGGTGGGTCCCGGGCTGACCTTCGCTCTGCGCGAGGCGCTGTTCGCCCTCGCCGCGATCGAGGACGAACTGGTGCCGGCCGCCGAGCGGTCACGGCTTGCCGAGGTCGTCGAGCAGCGAATGCTCGCCGAGCCGGCCAAATGGGAGGGCTACTACCCGGGCGGCGCCGCCGAGCAGCGCCTCGCACGCCGCTACAGCTACAGCGACCGGATGCGCTACTACTGGCCCGACCCCGAGATCGAGAAGGCCCAGGCCCGGCTTCTGGACAACCTCTCGGCCGTGGACATCCCCCTGCCGCTGCTCAGCGCACATCTTCCGCTCCAGTACGCCCGTGTCCGCCACGGCGAGCTCGCCGCCCGGCCGCGCGACCTGGCCGTGGACCACGTCCGCGATGTTCTGCGCGACTACGACCGCGCCTCCCACCCGAACCAGAAGGAGCACGTGTGACCACGCCCTCCGGCACGCTGTCCTTGGACGACGGCGCTGCCCACACCGTCCGCGAGATCGCCCAACAGCCTCCGCTGTGGCGCGAGGTCGACCGGATCGTCTCGGCCTCCCGGGACTCGCTGGACGCCTTCCTGCGTCCGCTCGTCGCCCGCCGCGACCTGCGCGTGGTGCTCACCGGCGCCGGCACCTCCGCCTTCGCCGGCCAGGTGCTCCAGCCCGCCCTGGCCCGGCGTCTGGGACGGCGCGTCGACGCGGTCCCCACCACGGACCTCGTCGCCGACCCCCGCGGTTGTCTCGCCGAGGACGTGCCCACGCTGCTGGTCTCCTTCGCGCGGTCCGGTGACAGCCCCGAGTCCGTGGCCGCCACCGTCCTGGCCGACCAGGTTCTCTCCGAGGTGCACCACCTCGTGATCACCTGCAACGAGCAGGGCCGCCTGGCGCGCGAACACGCGGAGCTGCCGAAGTCCCACGTGCTGCTGATGCCACCCGGGTCCAACGACCGCGGCTTCGCCATGACGTCCAGTTTCACGTGCATGACGCTCGCGGCACTGCTCGCCCTGGGCGGCAGCGCCTACGACGGCGTCGCCGAACGCCTGGCCCGGGCAGTCGAGTCGATCACCGAGAGCAGCGCTGTCGACCGCACCGTCGGCTCCCTCCTGGAGCGCGCGCCCGAGCGGATCGTCTTCCTCGGCAGCGGCCCGCTGAAGGGCCTCGCCGAAGAGTCGGCGCTGAAGGTGCTCGAGCTCACCGGTGGGACGCTCATGGCCGTCGCGGACACCTCGCTGGGATTCCGGCACGGTCCCAAGGCGGTGCTCAACGACCGTTCGGTCGCGGTGGTGTACATGTCGAACGACCCGTACACCCGGAAGTACGACCAGGACATCTATGCGGAGCTGCGCGGAAATCTGCCCGCCGGCAGCGTCGTCGCGGTCTCCGCGGCCTCGGGCGCGGGAACGGAGGGCACAGGCGCCGACGCCTGGCCGCTGCCGGGCCTAGAGGGCGTCGAGGATGTCGCCCTGGCGCTGTCCGCCGTGGTGTACGCCCAGCTCATCGCCCTGCGCGCCTCGCTGGCCCGGGGCCTGCGGCCTGACAACCCGTTCCCCTCGGGTGAGATCAACCGCGTGGTGCAGGGCGTGACCTTGCACTCCTTGCACAACTGATCAACGGCATCGACGGCGCGGATCGAGGGCGCCGGACGGAGGTACAACGATGTTCCTAGGTGTCGACGGTGGCGGTACGAAAACCGCGTTCTGCATGGTCGACCGGTCCGGACAAGTCGTGGCGCGAGCGCAGGCGGCAAGTTCGTACTACTTCTCCCACGGCATCGAGCTTGTCGAGCGTGTGCTGAAGGAAGGTGTCGAAGCTGTCTGCGCGGCGGCCGGGTTGACCCCCGCCGACATCGAGCACGCCTTTTTCGGGCTGCCCGGTTACGGGGAGGCGGCCCGCGATCTGCCCGTCCTGAACGCGACCCCGCGAGCGGTACTCGGGCACGACCGCTACGCCTGCGACAACGACATGGTCTGCGGCTGGGCGGGTTCGCTGGGCGCGGTCGACGGCATCAACGTCATCAGCGGCACCGGTTCGATGACCTACGGCGAGCGGCTGGGCCGGGGCGTGCGCATCGGTGGCTGGAGCGAGATGTTCGGCGACGAGGGATCGGCGCACTGGATCGCGGTCCGGGGCCTCAACGCCTTCTCGCGGATGGGCGACGGGCGGCTCCCCGAGGGCCCCCTGGCCGAGGTGTTCCGGCGCCACCTGGATCTCGCGTCCGACCTCGACGTGATCGACGTCGTCCACAACCAGTGGCAGGGCGACCGGAGCCGGATCGCCGCGCTCAGCCGCTCGGTGGCCGAGGCAGCCGCTCTGGGCGACGAGGTCGCCACGGAGATCCTCACCGACGCCGGCCGGGAACTCGCCCTGCTCGTCGAAGTCACCCGCGAGCGGCTGGAGTTCGGCCCGGACGAGACCGTACCGGTCTCCTACTCCGGCGGCACCTTCGGCGCCCACACGGTTCTGGAGGCGTTCGCCTCCGGACTGAAGAATCGTTTTACCAACTATGAGCTGCGACACCCTCTTTACGAGCCTGTCGTAGGCGCCGCTTTGTACGCGGCGAAACTCGCCGGAACCCCGCTCGACCAGCCCGCGCTCGACGCGCTGCGCACGGCCCCCGGGACCCCTGCCTCAGGAGAGGACGACCGATGAACAGAGGCACGAAGAGCTGGATCGTGTACGCGTCGCTGCTGGTCCTGTTCTGGGGTGTGTGGGGCGCCTTCTCCAGCGAGCCGAACAGTAGGTACGGCTACCCCAACGAGATGATCTACATCATCTGGGCCTTCACGATGCTCATCCCCGCGTACTTCGCGATGCGCGGCAACACGTTCGACCGCCGGCCGATAGCCGCGGTGTACGGACTGATCGCGGGACTGACCGGCGCCGGCGGACAGCTGCTGCTGTTCCACGCGCTCGCCAACGGCCCGGCGTACCTGATCTTCCCCCTGGTCTCGCTCTCCCCGGTGGTCACCGTCCTCATGGCGATGGCGCTGCTGCGGGAGCGGATCAACCGACTCGCCCTCGTGGGGGTCGTCGCGGCGCTGGCCGCGATCGTGCTGCTCAGTATTCCCAGCTCCAAGGACGACTCGAACTCGCACGGCCCGTGGCTGCTGATGGCCATCCTGATCTGCGTCGCCTGGGGCGTGCAGGCGTTCTGCATGCGCAAGGCCGCGGTGGTCGGGGTCAACGACGCGACGACCTTCGGCTGGATGACCATCAGCGGACTGCTGCTGGTGCCGGTGGCGTTCGTGATGATGGGCGATTTCCCGTCCGATGCCCCGTGGCAGGCGCCCGCGCTCACCGCGGTGACGCAGGTCCTCAACGCGGTCGGCGCGCTGTTCCTGGTCATGGCCTTCAGCCGGGGCAAGGCCACGGTGGTCGCCCCCGTCACCAACGCACTGGCGCCGGTGCTGACCATCGTGCTGTCCCTGGCGGTCTACCGAACGCTCCCCAACATTTGGGGCACCCTCGGCATCGTGCTGGCCCTCGTCGGCTCGACCCTGATGGTCTACAGCGACGAGAAAAGCGGCGAGAGTTCCGTGGCCCCGGGGGCAACGGACGACGGCGCGGACATGAGTCCGGCACCGCAGAAGTCCTGATCACCCACCGATCCGTACCGGCCGAACCACGTAGCGGTCACGGGCCGACACCGGCCCGTACCCACCGAACCGACATGAAAGCGAGGGGACACCCTCATGCCCCTGGTTCCCACGCGCGAACTCGTCTCGAAGGCCGCCGCCGCGGGCCGGGCCGTCGCGGCGTTCAACGTGATCACGCTGGAGCACGCCGAGGCGATCACCGCCGGAGCGGCCGCCGCGGGCGCCCCGGGAGTGATCCTGCAGATCAGCGAGAACGCCGTACGGTTCCACGGCGGTCGGGTCGAGCCGATCGCGCGGGCGGCGGCCGAGGTCGGCAAGGCCTGCGACGTCGACGTCGCACTGCACATGGACCATGTGACGGACATGCGGCTGCTGCGCACGGCGGCCGACGCGGGGTTCTCCTCCGCGATGTTCGACGCCGGGGCGCAGCCGTACGCCGAGAACCTCGCCGCCACCCGCGCCGCGGCCCAGTGGGCCCACGGCGCGGGCCTGTGGCTGGAGGCCGAACTCGGCTATGTGGGCGGCAAACCCGACGCCCCCGCGAGCGCCCACGCGGCCGGGGTGCGCACCGACCCGCAGGAGGCGGCGCGCTATGTCGCGGACACCGGGGTGGACGCCCTGGCCGTCGCCGTCGGCAGCAGCCACGCGATGACCGAACGCTCCGCGACCCTGGACCACGCGCTCATCGAACGCCTGCGGGAGGCCGTGCCCGTACCTCTCGTGCTGCACGGTTCGTCGGGTGTCGGCGACGACGATCTGCGACAAGCCGTCCAGGCGGGCATCGTGAAGATCAATATCGGTACCGCTCTCAACGTCGCGTTCACCGGCGCGGTCCGCAAGACGCTGGCGGAGCGCCCCGACCTGACCGACCCCCGCCCCTACGTCGCCCAGGGCCGGGAGACGATGGCGGAGACGGTCCGGGTCCTTCTCGGTGTGGTGAGTGGCTGAGCGGGCCCGAAACTTTTCCCCGCACCTGATGTCGCCTGGTCGGCGCCCCCGGACCGCGTGTCCACGAGGGCGCCGACGCCACCAGCGCGACAGCGTGCGCTTTACTCAGAACTTTTGATGGCACCTTCAAGACGCCCGCGGGCTACTCGAAGGATCTGAAGAAGAACAGCGACGGTACGTTCACGGTCACGAACTGGAAGTCCGGCGCGAAGGACACGTACGACGCGAGCGGCACCCTGACGGTGAATGGTCGGGGTTATAGCAGTGGTTGGTTGGCAGCGGGTCTGCCACAACGCACTCAGGTCACCAGGCCCTGGCGGTAGGCGTAGACGACTGCCTGGACGCGGTCGCGGAGCTGGAGTTTGGTGAGGATGCGGGAGACGAAGGTCTTGACGGTCTCCTGGCTGATGACGAGGGCCGCGGCGATCTCGCTGTTGGACAGGCCGTCCGCGATGAGGCGCAGGACCTGCAGTTCGCGGGGGGTCAGCGGGACGTCGTGCGGGGTGCCCTCGGCGGGTCGGATCCGGGCGGCGTACTTGCCCACGAGCTGGCGTGTCACTTCGGGGTCCAGCAGTGCAGCCCCCGCGGCCACAGTTCGGATGCCGTGCAGCAGTCTGTCCGGGGGCGCGTCCTTGAGCAGGAACCCGCTCGCCCCGGCGCGCAGCGCCTCGTAGACGTACTGGTCCAGGTTGAACGTGGTCACCACGAGTACCTTGACGGGGCGCGGCACCCCGCTGCCGGCCAGCAGACGGGTGGCCTCTATGCCGTCGAGAACCGGCATGCGGATGTCCATCACCACGACGTCCGGGCGCAGTTGACCGGCGAGGTCGACTGCGGTCTGTCCGTCCCCGCACTCGCCCGCGACCTCGAGGTCGGGCTGGGCGTCGATGATCGTGACCAGGCCGGTGCGGATCAGCATCTGATCGTCACAGACCAGGACCCGGACAGGTGCGCTCATGAGGGGCTGCCAACGGGTATGCGCGCCCGTACGAGGAAGCCGCCGCCCGTGCTGCTGCCGGCGCTGAAGTCGCCGCCCGCGATGTCGACCCGCTCGCGCAGACCGGCCAGGCCGCGCCCGCTCCCGCCGACGGCCGCGGCCCGCGAGCCGGATCCGTCGGTGCTGACCTCCACGGTGATCTCCCTGTCGCTGTGCCGTACCTGGACCGAAGTCCGGCTTCCGCGGGCGTACTTGAGGGCGTTGGTCAGCGCTTCCTGCACCACTCGATAGGCCACCAGGTCGGCGCTGCCGGTCGACGCCGGCGGCGTGCCCTCCTCGGTGAACTCCACCGGCTGCCCGGTCCGGCGCATCTGTTCCACAAGGGTGAGGACTGTGCCGACGGCCGGCGTCCTGGACTCGTTGGCCTCCGCCGCCCACGTGCTGGTGTTGTGGTCGGGGTTGAGCAGGTCGAGCAGGTGTCGCAGATCGGTGATGGCCCGTCGGCCGGTCTCGCTGATGGCGGTCAGGGACTGCTCGAGCCGGTCGGGTGCGGCGGTCAGATAGCGGGCCGCCTCGGCCTGTACGACCATCGCCGTCACGTGGTGGGTCACCACGTCGTGCAACTCGCCGGCGATACGGGACCGTTCGGCGGCACGGGTCTCCGCGGCGACGCGCTTGCGGCGTTCGCCCTCGGCGATCCGCGTGGTGCGCAGCCAGCCACCGGCGCCCCACGCGAGGGCCAGCGCCAGGAAGAACGTCACAAACTCTTCCGGTGACTCGCCCCTGCCGAGCCGGGAGAGCGCCACCGCCAGCGGCACGTAGGCCACGGAGAGCGCCAGCACGCAGGCCCGCCGCCGCCGATCCAGATGGGATCCGGCGCTCAGCAGTGCGATGGGCAGTGCAGCCCCCGAGAACGTGTGGTAGCCGCGCAGTTGGTCGATGGCGAAGCCGCACGACACCAGGGCGAGAGTGACCAGCGGCCACCGTCGGCGCACCGTGAGCGGGAGACTTGTGAGGAGGACCGCTACGAGCGTCAGTACGTCGTAGGGGCGGATCGGCACGCCACCGAGCACCGTTCCGTTGCTGCGGAGCGCAGGCAGGAACGAACCGACCAGAAACAGCACTCCGAGCGGAAGATCCCGGATGGTGACATCGAGGCGGCGCCACCACCCGCCCAGACGGCGCCCCGCCTCCTCCAGACGGCGCCGGACCCGGCCGACCCGCGGAAGACTGATCACCCGACGAGTGTAGCGAGGGCGCGGACGCGCACGGCACGCCGCCGGGGCACCACGGTGCCGCGCCGGTGGGCCAGCCACAGGAAGGCGATCGTCAGCAGGGCGCCGAACAGCATCGAGTACACGCTGGCTTCCGGGCCGAACTCGCCGCCCGTGATCAGCGTCGCGCCCGACGTCGAGGCATCCAGCAGCCCGTGCGTGGCGCCGTTGCCCGAGACCTGGGTGCCGAAGATGCCGGACTCGGCGAAGTTCCAGCCGAAGTGCAGGCCGATCGGCAGCCAGAGTGTGCGGGTGGCGGCGTACGCGGCGGCCAGCATGCCGCCGGCCTCGATCGCGATGGCGAGGGCACCCAGCAGGGTGGCGTCCTTGTTGAGCAGGTGGGCCGCGCCGAACAGCACACCGGACAACGCCAACGCGATGTACGTGCCCAGACCTCGCTCCACGAGGCGGAAGAGCAGGCCGCGGAACATCAGCTCCTCGGCCACGGAGGCACCGGCCATGAAGCCGACCAGCCCGATCGCACCGGTCACCGAGCCGAACCCGTGGACCGTGTAGTCACCAAGAAAGTAGAGGTTCGCGATGACGGCCCCGAACATGGCGACGCCGATGACCAGGCCCCGGAAGAGCGACCCTCGCGCACCCTCCCGGGCCAGCTCCACGACCGGGCGTTGCTCGGTGCGTCCCACGGCCCACCGGTAGACGAATACCGAGAGCACGACCGCCAGGCCGCCCAAAAGGAGTGAAAGCCATGGATTTCCCTGCACCGCAGCGACACTCTGACCACCGACCGCGCCGACCGCCACCACGGCCAGGATCTGCCACACCAGTTTCATGACGACTCCTTCATCCCCCCGTGGCCAAGCGCCGCGGCTGAACGGAACGCTACGGATCCGGTGATCCATAGTCGTCACCTCACAGAGGGCACCTGCACGTAGCTCTCACAGGGGACAAACCCATTCGCAGCCGCTGCGGGAGACCAGGGTGTTCCCCACAGGACCTCGAGGGTCTGTTCCGCAATCTCGCCGGGTAGCTGAATGAGCGCCTGTGACAAGTCGAATGCCATGTTGGTGACAACCAGACTGCTTCGACCCAAGCGGCAGTCGTGGAGGATCTTCCAGCTCCTTATGCGGTCGTAGGTGTGCTCGACATGGGCACGGGCCCTGCGGTGTTCCCGGTGTCCAGGCCGGTCGCCGAACGGCCAGTGCCGTCGCCAAGGACGTCCAACGGATATGAACCGGCCCCACGCTCTCCTACTGAGCGGCTGTGTCACCTTCTCCGGGCTCTGGTCCACTTGGTATGGCCGCGTACGCAGCGTGACTGTCGATCTTCTCGTGATGCTGGCTGAGACAGCCCGGAAACCGCCCGGTCAGTGTGCCGTGTGACCGACAGTGCTGTGTCATGAACGAAGTGCGGTCGAAACTCGCGGAGTTGCTGTTCTCCTCGCTGGAGAACGTGTTGGTGGAGTCGGTCGACGTGACCGGCATGGTCGTCCGGGTGGAGGCCCTGCAGAGCGCCGAGTTGGTCCCGGCGGTGGTGGCCGTGCAGAGTTTTGAGGTGGGTGAGGACATCCTCGCGGGTCACCTCCCGCAGGTGGTCGTAGCGGTCCGACCAGCTCAGCAGTGCCGGACCGCCCCGCTGAGGTAGAGCCAGACCGTGCTCTGCTGCCGGGGCAGGCTGCGGGGACCGCCGTCACGCGGAACCCGACTCAAGCGTTCGGCTTCTGCGGCGATGCCGGGGGCGAGACCCCCAGGCGCGCGGCGAGCCGGCGCTCGAAGGAGGGTTCGCTGTCGTCCAGAAAGATTCCCATCTCCTCAAGGACCGTGATAAGCGAATTCGGTCCGGAGCCGCGATGAGCCCTGAAGGTTCCGCGGGCGGCATCACGACGTCGAAGAGGCTACCCAACGGGCGGTGACACTACCGTCGTCACCCGGCATGACTGCCTCCAGGCGCACCGCGTCCTCTGCCGGCCACAGGAAGACACCGAACTCCTGTCCTGGGGGTAGGCCATCGTCGTCCGGCAAGGGGGCATCCCATTCCACGGTGACGGTGCGCAGTTCTCTGTCGCCGGCCAGTGGGAAGATCACTACGTCTGCGCTGTCATTATCCGAATGGGACCGTCGTGCGTCCTCCACGGCACGCGCGACCTGGCCCCGAGAGGTCGCGTGGATCTCCAGATCGAGGAAGGCGGAGATCAGCGTCTGGTGTTTCACCGATGCGGCCACCGAGGAGAGGTCGTCGGCTGTCACGAGCCACAACCGGTGACCGAGTTTTCCGCCGGCCCAGCGCTCCACGACAAGCGTCCGGGCTTCCTGTCGCTGTGCGGACGACCTGGCGGCCAACTCTTCGGCCACCTCGGTCCAGAAGGCGCCATCGGCGCGCCGCGAGACGAGCGCTTCCTCGACTTCGTCCTGCTCTTCGTCTCCCAAGACGAAAAGGCCCATCTCCTCGATTTTGGCGAGAGACGAGAGGGCATGCTCAGGGATCTGTACATGCATGTAGAAGTCGAAGCCCATCATCATGCACATCTCCTCGCTCTCGAACCAGGCAGCAGGAGCGTCTCCGGACATGTGCCCTCTGAGCATCCGCAGGGCCGAGGTCTTGTCGACGATTCGGCCCTCGTACACCTCGCCGAGCCAGGCCGGCGGAGGGCTGTGCAGGAAGACGTTCCGCAGGATGAAGTGCGAGGCACCGGCCGCTCCCGCGAGGATGTCTGCGGCCGCGATGTAACGGTCCTCGGTCCGTTGATACTCCTCAGCCGTCAGGACGCGTCCGTCGAAGGACTCACCGATGTCGGAATGGTCGGTCCAGTCGTCGATGTCACCGCGGCGTCTGGCCTCGTCGTACTTACAGAGGACGACGGAGTGGAGCCTAACGGGGCTCGTGTCAGGTAGCGCCTCGTTCTCGCGGCCGGCGGGACTGTTCTGACGGCCGGCGTCTTCGCTGCATGACATGCGTCGGAGCTCCTCTGGAAGTGCTGCGATTGTCGTCAGCGCCGCACGGCGCTGCCATCCGTGGGACCGCGCCCCGGGGGAGCTGGATTCGCATTGTGCGTCTGCTGCCGGACATCGTGCACCTCCATATTTGGACCGCCGGTTTGCTGGCGGAGCGGGAGCAGAACACCGGAGGGGCGTCAAGGAGCTCCGTCAGGAAACCGATCCGGTTCTAGCCGAGCCGGCGGCCAGGGGGCATCAGCTGTCCCCGCGTTCACGACCTGCCGTCCACCCTCACCCTCGTACGGGCCGCCAGCGCACTGTGCCCCCCTGCGCAACCCACGTCGGGCCGCGGGGCTGCGGGGGATGGCTACACAATTCCGGGCTGGCTGGACGAGATCCTGGATTTCATCGGGATCAACTTTCCGAACGTCGACGAGGACGATTACCGCGAAATGGCCGAGGCCATGCGGGAGTTCGCCGAGACGTTCGAGGGGCACGGCGCGGACGCGCATCTCGCCTTCTCCCGGATTCTGTCCTCCTCCGAGGGCTGGGCCGTTGACTCCATGGAGTCGCACTGGAACAAGATCAGGGCCAGTCACCTGGAGAAACTTCCTGAACTGGCCCGGCTGTTCGCCGACGCCTGCGACGTGCTCGCCGACATCATCTTCGCGATGAAAACCAAGGCCGAGGTCGAACTCGGCGCCATGGCGGCCTCGGTGGGCATCTCCATGGGCCTTGCCTGGGTGACCGGCGGTCTGTCCGCGCTGATCGGTGCGGCTGAGATCACCGCGATGCGCCAGCTCGTGAAGCGGATCGTGGACGAGGCCGCGGACCGGATCGTCGAGGAGGTCATCGCCAAGGTCACCGAGCCGGTCAACGCCAAGCTCGAGTCGATGGTCGAGGACATGGTTCTCGACCTGGCCGAGGGCGCGTACTCGATGCCTTCCGGTGACGGCTCCGGTGGCGACCCGTCGGGCGGTAAACACGGTGGCGGACTGCACATCGCATCCGCTGGGAACTCCGATGGCGGTGGCTCCGGGGGCGGCGGCAAGGTAACCAAGATCGACCATGTGGAGTTCGAGGGCGGCTCCGGCACCGTGTCACGGCACGGCAGAGAGCTGGACACCGGAGCGTCGGGCCCCTGGGCCGGGCTCGGGGTGCGTTCGGGCGCAGCAAGGGACGCGATCCGTTCACGCAGGTCTTCGACAGCGTGCTGCACGGTGCGTTGAAGGGCTCGGAGAAGGCCCTGAAGAAGGTCGTGGGGCGCACGGCCTCGATGCCCTGCCCGGCGGGGTCGGTCAACTGCCAGTCGAGGTACCGCTTTCCGGGGAAGACGGGACAGGTGTCACCGCAGCCCATCGTGATCACGACGTCGGATGCCTGCACGGCGTGGTCCGGAGAACGACGGGGGCCGGGGTGTGCTGTGGCGGCGCGAAACCGTCCGCATCCACACCCGCTCAGGCCGCGACGCGACGCAGCAGTGGCTCGACATCGCCACAGCCGCGATGGAGCACCCGCCCGACACCGTCCTCGGGCGTGACGTCTGCATGGAGCAGCCACTAGTGAAACGGTGTACTACCGGGGCAAGTTGACGCCCGAAAGAGCATGAACCGGGATGGAAAAGCACCTTCCGTAGGTTCAGGCCTGGCGCGAAAGGGCCGCGAGGGCGTGAAGCCGACGCCCCAGTGCGACGGAATAGTCGATTTCCCGTCAGCTTCAGGCCGCATTTGTGCGCTCAGCGTGCAACAAACGCACAGCTGGCTTCTTGTCTGCCCGGCTATCAGGGGGTTTTGGTGCGGTAGGGGAGGGGCTTGTTCCGGCCCGTGTGGCTGATGTGTTCGGGGGCACCCCGAGCGGCCCTGTGTGGTTTCTGTGACAAGTTGTGGGCTCCTCGTGACCACTGGGGTCTGCGGGGTCTGTCTTCCTGTGGGGGGAAGTCTTGATGCGACGCACCAAGGGTGCGCGGCTTTCGCGCGCCCAGAAGAGTCTCAGATCGATTGCCTGTGCGGCCGCTGCGTCGGGGGCGTTCGCCCTGACGCTGGCCGGGGCGGGAACGGCGTCCGCGGGTACGGGGCCGAGCCCTGCACCCAGTGGCGATCAGCCGCCTGCCTCGAGCGCGCCGTCGGAGGCGGGAAACCCGCTGTCCGCAGAGGCGTTGGCGGCCGGCGTGTGTTCGGACGCCTACCAGATCGGCACGACGTCGTATGCGTACCGGGGCACCGAGACGATCGCCTCGGTGAAGCAGTTCTACTCGCCGAAGTGCAACGAGAACTTCGGCTACGTGTGGGTGTGGAAGTCGTTCCTGGACAAGAAGATCAAATTCGATCTGCAGGTCGGCGTCTGGAACTACGACCGCTCGCTGCTGCAGGGAGAGCGCCGTGTGTACGACTCGCTGGGCCAGGAGTTCTGGGGCAACGGCGCCGACTCGGTCGACGACTGCACCTCGGGCGACGGCACGCTGACCATCGCCAACGAGCCCGGCGGCTACTCCGCCAGGACGTCCAAGCGCTGCTGATATCTCGTCGGCGCGGGCGAACCCCGCACCGGCTGGCACAGCAGGGCCTCACGTCCTTCTGCCTCAAACCTCGCACCTGATGTGTGCGGGTGGCAGCCGCCCACCGGCTGCCACCCGCCGGGTCCTGCTCCTTCGCCAAGCGGCCCGTCAAGCCTGATCGATTCAAGGAGAGTTCCTCGTGCACTCTGTCATGCCCGAAAACCGGCGGACCAGACGTGGCAGACGCTCTGCTGCGGCAACCGCAGTCGCCGCAGCGGCCGGAACGGCGCTGCTCGTCGCGCTGATACCGGCCCAGGCGTCCGCCGCGCCCGTCGACAAACCCGCCCCGCCCCGGCTGTCCGCGTCCCCGACCGGCCAGACCAAGGCCCCCAAGAGCACCCCGATCGGCACTGCGGGAAAGGACCGCAAGCTGGTACAGGCGGGCATCCTGCAGTCCACGTTCCAGGGCCTGGGCATCGGCCAGGTCCCCTGGTCGGAGTTCTTCGAGGCCCCGCTCGCCGATTCGGTCGGCGCGCAGGTCAATTACGGCAACGGCAACCTGCTGGTCTCCGCGAATGCCTTCGACATCGCCGACGCCGGCCCCGGCCTGTCCTTCGGTCTCGCCTACAACGGGCTGAACACCAGCTGGAAGGCGACGACCGGCAGCGACTACCTGATCCACGAGCCGAACCCGACGTCGGTCTACGTGCAGGGCCCCTCCAGCACCATCGCCGTGTTCGAGCGCGACGGCTCCAAGTTCACCCCCGCCCCTGGCTACAAGCAGGACCTGACCCAGTCCTCGGACAAGAAGTCCTTCACGCTCACCTCGCGCAAGAACGGGCAGAAGACGACCTTCACCCGCTCCGGCACCACCGGGGACGCGCGAGTGAGCAAGGTCGAGGACAAGAACGGCAACGCCACCACGATCACGTACTCCGGCGCCTTCACCTCGAAGATCACCTCCGCCTCCGGGCGCACCCTGACCTTTGACAACGATGGCAAGCAGATCACCAAGGTCACCGACAACACCGGCCGCTACGCCTCCTACACATGGTCCGGGAACGACCTGAAGACGTTCACCGACACCGACGGCAAGACCACGGCCTTCGAGTACGACACCTCGCACCGCATGACGAAGGTGACGACGCCGGAGGGGCGCGAGACGCGGTTCACCTGGAACACCAACCTGCTCGCCTCGATCACCCGGGTCGTCGACAAGACGGCGGGCACCGGTGCCACCACCGCGTTCCGCTACATCCTGCCGCAGCCGGGCAGTGAGGGCGAAGGCGTCGCCCGCGTCACCGACCCGCGGGGCAAGAACACCGAGAAGACGGTCGACGCCCGCTGGCGCGTGAAGAAGACCACCGACCCGCTCGGCCGCGAGCGTTCCACGACGTGGGGGCCGGACAACGACGTCACCAGCGCCGTCGACGGCATGGGTGTCGGGTCCACCGCGGGCAACACGGTGAAGTTCGACTACGACGACTCGTTCAACCCGAAGGCGGCCACCCAGCCCACCGGCGCCCAGTCGACCGCGGCCTGGACCCAGAAGTCCGGCGGCCACTACCCCGAGACACTGACCTCCGCGAGCGGTGACAAGGTCACCAACGGCTATGACACCTCGGGCAACATGATGTCGCAGACCGACACCACCAGCGGCTCCGACGGCGCGAAGTGGAGCTACGACTACAACCCCAAGTCCGGGACGATGGACTGCGACGGCCTGCCCGGCCAGCGCTGCTCGGCCACCGACCCCGAAGGCAACAAGACGTCCTTCACGTATGACTCCAAGGGCAACCTGACCAAGGTCGACCGCCCCTCGGCGCAGGAGGACCTCACCTACACGTATGACGCGCTGGGCCGCACCGACACCGCCACCGACGGCCGCGGCGTCAAAACGGTCTACACCTACGACAAGCGCGACCGGCTCAAGACACAGACCAGCGACGGCAAGGTCACGACGTTCGTCTACGACGCCGACGGCAACATCAAGACCCGGACCACCCCGGCCGGTATCAGCAGCTACACCTACGACGAGCAGAGCCGCGAGCGCACGCGCAGCCTGCCCGCCGGCGGCGCGAGCGCGGTGACCTACGACGCGTCCGGCAACGTGAAGACCGCCACCGACGCGGGCGGCACCCTCACCTACGACTACAACGACGCCAACCAGCTCACCACTCTCACCCAGCCGGGCGGCGCCAAGACCAGCTACGACTACGACAAGAACGGCGACCGCACCACCACCACCTACCCCGGCAACACGGTGCAGAAGACGGACTACGACAAGTCCAGCCGCGCCCAGAAGATCGAGGTCAAGAACGGCACCACCGTCCTGTCCACGATCACCTACGACTACAACAAGTCCGGCAAGGACAGCGACAAGATCTACAAGCGGACCACCGACGGCGCCGCGACCGCCTACACCTACGACTCCAAGGGCCGCCTGACCAAGGCCGTGGAGACCAAGAACAGCACCACGACGGCGGGTTGGGCCTACTGCTACGACAAGGCCGGCAACATGACCGGCCGCTCCACCGGCACCAGCCTCCCCGCGTGCGCCGACACGCAGTCCGCCCGCGAGTACAACAACGCAGGCGAACTCACCTCGCTCGGCGGCAACACCGCCTTCACCTACGACGGCGATGGCAACGAGACCTCCGCCGCGTCCCCCACCGGCACCCGCTCGGGCGGCCGGTGGACGCCGTACACCCAACTCTCCGACCTGACGGCCGCCGGAACCGCCGCGACCTACAGCTACGCGGGTCTCGATCACAACGACCGCCTCACGCGCGGTAGTTCGACCTTCACCAACGCCGCGACCGGCATGACGCGGGAGAACACCACCGGTTTCGTCCGCGAGGCCTCGGGCACTCTGACAGCCATGACAAGCGGCGGGGCGAGCCAGTACTACCTCACCGACGTCCAGGGCAGCGTCATCGGCCTGGTCGACGCTTCCGGCAAGCGCACCGCCACCTATAGCTACGGCCCCTACGGCGAAGCCCGCACCACCAGCGGCACCAACCAGCCCTACCGCTACACCGGCACCTACCTCGACCCGTCGGGCCTGTACAAGATGGGGGCCCGCTACTACGACCCCCAACTGGGCCGCTTCACCCAGCCCGACCCCTCCGGCAAGGAAAGCAACCCCTACGCCTACGCAGCCGGAGACCCCATCAACCGCTTCGACCCGAGCGGCGAAGCAAACGTGCTCAGCAGCTTCGTGGACAAGGTCGGCAAGGCCAAAGACTACATAGATCTCGGGAAGGACGCCTGGAACGGTGACTGGAAGGGCGTCGGATCGACGCTTGCCGGAATGGCCGGCGGCGCCCTGGTGGGATCCACGTGCGCGGCAATAACAGTCGCCTTTGGCGTAGCCACCGGCGGAGTCGGGCTCGTGACGGGCGCGGCTTGCCTCGTGGCGAGTGAAGTCGGCAGCTACGCGGCGAGCGACTTCGTCGATCGGCAATTCTAGAAGGGCGACATGATCGGATCACTCATCGTGGCCGGAGCCGGGATCATCTGCATTCTCATCGGCATCTATGCGGCTAGAGGGCAGAAGCGAATGCTCGAGTCCCGAGCGGGGACGGAAGGCGCCACCGCGGTGAAGACCATCACCCGCACTCTCTGGCTGTGGCTCGGAGTGGTCTGTCTAGTGGTCGCTGTCATCGGTGCCGTGGGTGCAATCAATCGATGAAGGCGTAGGGGTGCGCATCCGTCGGATACGCACCCCAACATTGACGGAGGAAGAGGAATGATTCTTGCGCGCGGACATCTTTTTGAAGGAGCGGCAGCCGGTTACGCCCTGGCGATCGCCATCGTCGTGCTCGTCGGCGCCATAATCTGGAAGAGGTTCAAGCGCTGAGAACTCGTAACACGATCTTGTCGAGGTGCCCTGGATGGGGGGACGACCGGCAGGTCGATTCGGCCGTGCCTGGAGTGTGCGTAGGGTGCCGTGGATCGTGGACGACGACCTGGCGCCGGTCGTCCGGCCGGGGGATCACGACGGGAGGTTGTCGCCGTTGCCGCCGGTCTGCTCCAGTAGCCGGATCTCGTCGGCCGGCAGTCGCCCGGCGGGAGCGTGCCGGGTGGTCGCACCGAGGCCAGGTGTGGACCTGCCTCCACGGCAGAGAATCGGGAAGTGGCTCGAGCCATAGGAGCCAACTGGCGTCTTACGGCGCAGAAGGCGAACCGGGGAGAAGATCACCTTGCTCCGGGGCGTGCCGAACGCGCAGCCGCCCCGGAGCAGCTGCACCGCGACCGGCTCGACACGGTGACCACACTCGCCTCCGCCGCCTCCGACCTCCGGCGGGCCTTGTGCATGCGTGGGGAGGCTCGACTGCGGGACGCCGGCGACCCAGCGACGTTGAGCTGGAAGGACTGCGGGCTAAGGCGTATGACACCCCGTCCCCCATCACCCAGTGCCTGGTCGCGTTGCGGCTCCTCATGCCCGATCCGGCTGTCCACGCCACGGCGCAGACGGTGGTCGTCGCCACCTGCGACGTGGTCGATGGCACCAGGAGCATCGAGGAACCCACGTCAGCACAGGACGCCGTACGAGCCGCGCACGACCGCCGCATCAACGCTGCTGTCGCCTATGTCAGCACCAACACCTGACAGTGCTTGTATCTCGTCACGCGGTGTTGTTGGCCAGGGCCAGCAGTCGGGAGCGGTCACCACTGAGGCGGTCGAGGTCGACGTTCCCGGAGATACCGCGCACCGAGCCGGTGGACGTGTACTGCCAGACGGTCCAGTACGGGAAGCCCGACGGGTTGTGGGGACGGCCCGCGGAGACCCAGTGGGCCACCCACAGCGGGCTCGTGGCGGACAGGCCGCTCCAGCCGCCGGTGCAGGAGTTCCACCAGTTCGCGCTGGTGTAGATCACGACGTCGCGCCCCGTGCGGGTCTTGTACGTGTGGGAGAAGTCGAAGATCCAGGACTGCATCGCCGCGCGCGTCTTGCCGTAACAACTGCCCTCTATGTCCAGCACGCCGGGCAGCGTCAGGTTGTCGCGGGACCAGGCGCCGCCGTTACCGGCGAAGAAGTTCGCCTGCGCCGCGCCCCCGGACACGTCGGGCCGCGCGAAGTGGTAGGCGCCCCGGATCACGCCGGCGTTACGGGCTCTCCGGTAGTTGGTTTTGAAGGTGGGGTCCTTGTATGTGGTTCCCTCGGTTGCCTTCATCCAGGCGAACTCGATGCCTGCGCTGCGCACCGCGCCCCAGTTGATGCCGCCCTGCCAGCTGGAAACGTCCACACCTACGGAGCCGGCCGGAAGGTTCGCGTCCGGCGCCGCGTCACGGTGCACATGGCTGGTGTCGGCCTTGAAGTCCTTGCTGTCCTGGACATAGCCGACGCCCATGTAGCCCTTGCCTGGCGGTACGCCGGGCGATGGCAGCGGCGTTGAGGACGCGGTGCCCGACATCAAGCTGAGGGTCAGCGCAGCGGTCATGCCGACCACGCCCGCCGCAGTACGAGTGCGCTGTGTGAATCCGAGGGAAACGCTCCGGGGGAACAAGGCATCCTCCTGTTTGGTGGTGGGGGGTGAGATGCAGTGGTGACGAGTGGTCCTGCGGTGCGGTGGATCTCGGCGCGCCGGAGCGAGGCGCGGCGCGGGAAGAGATGGGGCGTGCGTCCGGCAAGCAGGGGCCGGCCGCAGACTCCCCTGGGAACGTTCTACGCGCGTTCAACTGACCCGAACGCGAGGCAGGGGCTTGCAGGAGCGAGCGCACGGAAACAGTCAGTTCTCCGCTTCGTCAGCGGTCTGGATCACCGTGCATCTGGCGAGTCACGGCAACGGATCGACATCGACAGGGCCCTGTCAAGTGCCGTAAGCGGAACCACAGTTGGAGGCGCAGGACAGTGAGCGGATCGGAGCCACAACCGCACGGTGCCCGCTTGGAAGAGCCAGCCGTGACACGACGGAGGGGGATACCCTCTTCATGCCCATGGCGAAGCGGAACGCAAACCGCTCCATGCGGGAGAACCGGCTGGGCTACACCCCAAGCACCCGACCACACAAGCCTGAACTCGGTTTCTGCGAGGGGCGGGGACGGCTGAGCCGCCTTATCGAGCGGAGCGGCGGCTGCCGGCCGACCCGCGACTTCATCGAACTGGTGCATGCCGAGTCGACGCGGAAGAATGCGCACAAAGCCACTCCCGCTGAACTACCGGACGGTGGAGTCGCGGGTGCTGCGACGGACGGGGCATGTGGGGGAGGGGCGGAACTCGCGAGCGCCTTCCGGAATGGTGCGGAACAGTTCCGCGGAATCGTTCCCACCAAACGGAACGCTGCCGTCCGCCTGTCTGCACAGCAGTCACCCGGCGGTCACGCGTGCGATCAGAGCGGGGCCAGATCGGCGTAGAGCATGTGGTGGTCCGAGTGCTCGCTCGGCCGCACACGGTGGGCGCGCGGGTTGATACCGCGCAGGAACACGTAGTCGAACCTGCTCTGCCAGTCGGTCGTCGGCTCGCAGACACCGCCAGCCGAGGGGCTGCACTGCGGATCCGCGTCCGTGGCCAGCGGCCACATCGGACGGAGTTCGGGGGAGTCCGGCACGGCGTTGAAGTCTCCGAGCACGATCGCCCGGTCGTGCCGCGCGATCTCCTTCGCGAGCACAGGCACCTGCCGCTCCCGGACCGCTTCCTGGTGCCGCTCGGCGAGATGGGTGTTGAAGACGCGGACCGGGCGGCCGTCCACCTCGGTGGTGGCCGCCATGTACCCGCGGTCCTCGGAGCCGCCGTCGGGATACTCCACGATCACGGCGTCCGTCGCCGGCGCCGCGGAGAGGATCGCCTGCCCGTAGCCGCCGGCGTGCCACGGGAGTCCGCCGCAGCGGCTCCAGTTCCGCAGCACCGAGCCGTACGTGACGTGGTAGACGAGCCCGTAGAGGCGCTCTAGGTAGTCGCGGATCCGCTCGACGTCGCGGATACACGCCTCTTGCAGGCCGATGACCTGGGGCGCGTACGTGGCGATGTCGGCGGCGCGGCCGACGTTCTGCCCCGCGCCGCGGCAGGGATTGCAGATGTTCCAGGTCATGACCCGGTTCGGCACGATCTCCGTGGCCGCGTCGGCGGGCAGCGGCTCGGCGGCGGGGAGGTCGCCACTGGGTGCGCCGGGACCGATCAGCAGAAGACAGGCCAGGGTCAGCGCGCCCGCGACCCACCGCGTGTTCCTGCCGAGCACCGCAACCTCCCCGCACGTGGACGCTCATGCCATCACAGAAGGCGAGGCCCGGTCGAGCCGGGGTGGGTCACCTCTCGGCGAGGGGCCAGATGGCGCGACGAGTTGGCCAGGGGCTCCGGCGGGAACGGCAGAAGGCAGAGGCACTCCGGGACGGAGCCCGGCGCCCCCTACACCTGCCGACCTGGAGGCCGCTGCCAACTCACCTGAACTTGTAGCCCTACGCCCGCTGGTCGAGGTGGCGTTCTCGTTCTGCTGAGAACCCGTCCGTAAACCTTGCGCTGACGCGCGCGGTCGGTGGCAGCGCTGTCGTGTCTATTGCGCTTGGCTGCCATGGGCCTTGTGATGCGGGTGACGGTGCTGTTTCCCAGTGATTCGGGGTTGCCCTGTCAGTCGGGAACCACCACTCGAATTCTATTGCGGCGCCGTCTTCAGTGATGCTCAAAGTGGTGTGGTCAGCCACGGCGCACAGGGCGGCAGGAGCATGGCCCATGGCGACGCCGCGCCCTGCCCAGGTGAGCATTTCCCGGGAGTTGTACCCGTCACCGATGGCGAGGGCCTGATCGGCGGTGACGTCGAGCATGGTGGCGGCGGTGGTCAGACCCGATGCTTTCGATACTCCCAAAGGCCCGAGGTCCAGCCATGCCTCGAAGCCGACGGAGCAGCTGGCCCCACGGATGTGCAGTCGGCGGGTGAGAGCGTGGAAGTCTTCGGCGGTTGCCTCAGGGTCGCGGGCGGCGACACGGACAACAGGGGAGGCGAGCATCTCTTCCAGCGTGCTGAGCGTTTGCCGTCCACGAAGTCTGTCCGCAGGAAAGGGCACGGTCACGAGGTAGCCGGTCCCGGGGACTTCGGCTGCGATCGCCGCGTGCGGGGCATGCCGACGCAAGGCTTCCAGTACGGGCCGGGCCATGAAGGTGTCCTGTTTGAGGATGCTGCCGTCCGCGGTGGTGGCGAGGTCCGCTCCATTGCTACAGACAGACAGACAGCCCGGCCGGTAATTCCATGTCCCGGGCGAGTTCGACTACCTCGAAGGATGCCCGTCCGGTAGCGAGGACGACGTGGCAGCCGGCCTCGTGGGCTCGCCATACGGCAGCGCGGCACCGCGTCGTGATGGTGCGGCCGGGCGCGATCAAGGTGCCGTCGATGTCCAGGGCCACCAAGCTGGGAGAGCTCCCGCCGAAGCTGGACGCCGAGTTCGTGCGTGGAGTACCTGCCGAACCGGTTGACCGATTCCACCTTGGCGAAGCGGCGCGAGAGGCAGCGCGGCAGCTGCACCGTACGATCACGCGGCCGACCTCGCGGAAGGCGGCGTAGGGGACGTTCTTTAAGGCGGCTCCTATTGTTAAACAATTTCAACGCTGTCTACCGGTAGCGGTCTTGTGTCCGCAGACGGACAGCTGTTATGTTCCGTCGACTTGTTCAACAGAAACCTCGACGAGGGAGCTGGCGTGACCTGCCGACACCGCCGTGCGCGTACGGTCCGTGGGTGAGATGAGTACACCGGACACCGGCGCGGCCGACGCCGCGGCGTCGAGCAGGTTCACGCAGGCATACCAGGACCTGCGCAACCTGATCGTCTCGGGGCACTTCCCGCCCAACGCCCGCCTCACCGAGGCGGAGTTGACGAACCGTCTCGACGTCTCGCGCGGCACCATACGGTCCGTCCTGGTGCGGCTCGCGCAGGAAGGCTACGTCACGAGCGAGCCCAACCGGGGCGTCAGAACACGTGTGTTCACGATCGAGGAGGCGGCCGCCGTCCTGGAGGCACGGGAGGTTCTCGAATCGGCGCTGGCCGCGAAGGCCGCCGTGCACGCGACCGAGCCGGAACTCGCCGAACTCGCCGACATCTGCGCGAAGATGGGTGACGCCGAGGACGCCCACGACGAAGCCGAGTACTCCCGTCTCAACAGATGTTTCCACCGGCACGTGCGGACCATCGCCCGGCAGCCGATCCTGTCCGGGTTCGTCGATGTCCTCGTGTACCCCCTGGTGATGCGGCAGTTCCGCGACCTCGCCCGCAGCCACCCGCGGGCGAACTCGCTGAACGAACACTGCGCCGTCCTGGCGGCGCTGCTGACCCACAACCCCGATGCCGCCGCAGCCGCGATGCGGCACCACGTGGCCTCCGCGAGACGGGCGTTGTTGCTGAACACCGCCTCCGATGAAGAGGGCGACGCCCCTGACCGGGCGCCCGGCTGACCTCCTCACGCAGGAGTCGTGCCGCTACCACTCCGGGACCTCGGTGGACGTGACGCATGAAAGCTGACTGCCGGGCCGACCCCGGCGCCCGGCGGCGGGGCAGCTTCGCCTCGCTGAGGAACCGCAACTACCGCCTGTTCTCGATCGGGCAGTCCACATCCGTGGTCGGCAACTGGATGCAGAACATCGCGATCGGGTGGCTGACCCTCGAACTCACGCACAGTGGGACCGTGCTCGGCATCGTGACCGGGGCCCGCTACCTGCCGATCCTGTTGCTCGGAGCCTGGGGTGGACTCGTGGTCGACCGCCACGACACCCGTCGGCTGCTGCTTCTCACCCAGGTCGCCTTCGCGGTCCAGGCCGCCCTGCTCACCGTGCTGTCCTTAACCGGTCTGCTGACGTTGCCGCTGCTCATCGCCTTCATGCTCGGCCTCGGCTTCACGAACGTCTTCGACAATCCCGCACGGCAGAAGCTGATCGGCGAACTCGTCTCCCCGGCAGAGCTGACCAGCGCGATCGCGCTCAACTCCACCTTCATCAACACGGCCAAGCTCGCCGGACCCGGCATCGCCGGATCCGTGATCGCCACACTGGGAGTGGCCCCGTGCTTCGCCCTGGACACTCTGTCGTTTCTGGCCGTCATCCTCAGTCTGCTCCGACTGCGCACCGCGGAGATGTTTCCGGCCGAGCGGGAGAAGCGCGCCCAGGGTCAGATCCGCGCCGGACTCGCCTACATCCGCCGCACCCCTGACCTGCTTTACCCGATGATCATGGTTTACGTGACCGGCGTGCTCACCTGGGAGTTTCCTGTCAGCCTGCCGTTGCTGACCACGTCCGTGTTCCGGGCGGGGCCCATGGGCTACGGCGCGGCCATGGCCGTCATGAGCGTCGGCGGCGTGCTCGGCGGTCTCGTCGCGGTGCGCCGCCAACGCCTCACCACCAGATCGCTGTCGGTGTCGGCGGTGATCTGGGGAGCCTTGATCTGCGCGGCGGCCCTGGCGCCGAACCTGCCGGTGGCGATGGTCCTGCTCGTGTTCGTCGGCTCCGCCTCGATCACGTTCAACTCCTCGGCCAAGACGCTGATGCAGATCTCCGCCGTGCCGCAGATGCGCGGGCGAGTGCTGTCGATCTGGTCCATCGGCTGGCTCGGCGGCACGGTCATCGGCGGACCGGCCGTCGGCGCTGTCGGCGCGGCGTGGGGAGCCCGCGGCGCGCTGCTCGTCGGCGGCCTCGCCGCAGCCGGCGCAGGGCTCGCCGTGCCCGCCCTGAAACTGCTCGGCCGCGCGTCCCGGCACCGCTCCCCACGGCGCGGAACCGGCCACTGAGGTTTCCTCAGTCTGGGGCCCTCTGCCATGGCTCAACTGGCCTTTGTCCGACAGTCTTTGCTGGTCGTTGACTCACGTTCCTGTGAATAGCAGCTTCTTCCTGCACACTTCTTGTGTCGCCCCGAGGGCGGTGTTACGTTCCACTCGAAGGTTGTCGGACAATCTCAACGACGCGAACAGGCGTCGAAGAGTGCACCAGCAGAAGAAACCAGCCGCCTTCGATGCCCCTTCGCGTGCATCGGACGTACCACTGTCACTGCACCGCCACCCACGAACGCCGCCACAGTTGCGAGCGCACGGCCCCCGCTTCAGCTCCCCGCTGGAAGGCGGCCGAGGAGACAGATATGTCGACCACACAGCGTGACTCCCACCCGGAGGCACTCCGTCTCGACGACGTCACTCTGCAGTTCCCCGGCACCCACCGGCCGGCGATCGAGGACGTGTCGTTCAAGGTTGATCGAGGCAGAGTCGTCGCCGTGATCGGACCCAGCGGTTGCGGGAAGAGCACCATCCTCAACCTGGCTGCCGGGCTCCTCACCCCCACCCAGGGCCAGGTCCACTACGCCGGTGAGCCGGTCACGGCCGTCAACTCCGACGCGGCGTACGTGACGCAACAGTCCCACCTGCTGCCCTGGCTGAGTGTCCAGGCCAACATCGGTCTGGCGCTCAAGTTCCGCAAGGTTGCCAAGGAGGAACGTGAGGAGCGCATCGCCCACTGGGTCAAGCTCGTGGGCCTGACCGGCTTCGAGCACCACTTCCCCCGAGAACTGTCGGGCGGCATGCAAAAGCGCTGCGCGATAGCGCGGGCGCTCATCTACAACCCGTCCATCGTGCTGATGGACGAGCCGTTCGGGCCGCTCGACGCCATCACCCGGCTCGAGCTGCAGCAGGAACTGCTCAACATCTGGCGGGAACAGAACGGGACCCTGGTCTTCGTCACGCACGACCTCAATGAGGCCATCTACCTGGCCGACGAGGTCATCGTGATGTCCAAGGGCCCCGGCACCATCCGCCGTGTCATCCAAGTCCCCTTCGAGCGGCCGCGTCAGATCGGCTCGCTCGTCGAGTCGCCCGAGTTCTCCGAGCTCTACAACGACCTGTGGAGCCTGTTCGCCGCGGAGCGGAAGAGCGCCGCCTGACCAGGCCGAACCCCGCCACCTGAGCCCGCTGCCCGGAGCTTCGCGCAGCGAACTGCCAAACCACCATGCCCGGTGTGCCGTCCTGCCATGCCCTTGTTCCCCCGCGACGTCACATCTGCCGCCGAGTGAGGTTCACAGCTTTGATATCGATCACGGAAGAGATCTCCGTACCGAGTCCGCCCGACCGGGTCTGGGAGGTCATCTCCGACCCCTCGGCCGTCGTGTCCTGCATCGGCGGCGCCGAACTCGGACCCTCGCACGACGATGGGTCCTTCGACGGGACCCTCGCCATCAGGTTCGGTGGTCTGCGGGTCACATTCGCCGCCCGGGTCTCCCTCGACCTGGACGAATCCGTCCACGAGGGCCGCCTCACGGCCCGCGGCGCGGACGGTCAGGGCGCCACCCGTTTCAGCGCCGGCGCTACTTTCCGGGTCGTCGAGGGGGAGTCCCCCGGCACCTCCCGCGTCTTCTGCGACGGAGAGATCAAGCTCAACGGCAAACTCGCCAAGCTGATCGAGTCGGGTGCGGGGATGGTGGTCTCCAAGATGACGAAGGAGTTCACCGACCAGCTCGTTGAGAAGTGCGCCCCCGCCCCCGAGCCGGAACCGGTCGTAACTCCCGAAGCCGCAGCGGAAGTCGAGCCTCGTCCGACTGGCCTGTTCGCGCGTCTGCGGGCGTGGTGGACAGCGCGCCGCTCCGCGCGCCGGGGACAGACGGCCCCGCGTGCGAAGAACAGGTCCGACGAGGCACTCGGCCAGGGAGGCCGGCGATGACAACACCCAGGTACAACAAGGTGATCGGCGCGCTGGCCGCGGGGGAGCACGTCTTCGCGACCTTCTCCGCCGCCGACCCGGCGTCCGCGATCGAGCTGAGCAACTCCGACTACGACGCCGTCGTGTTCGAGATGGAGCACAAGCCCTGGGACATCAACGCGCTCAAGGACAGCTTCCAGTACCTGCTGAGCAGGCGCCGAGTGTTCGAGGCGGACAGCCTCGCACCCGATGTCACCCCGATCGTCCGCATCCCCGCCAACGGCGCGGAGAAGGCGCAATGGCACGCCAAGCAGGCCCTCGACCTCGGTGCGTTCGGCATCATCTGGCCACACATCTCCACGGTGGAGGAAGCCCGCAACGCCGTCGCCGCCTGCCGCTACCCCCGGCTGCCCGACACCCCCCTGTACGAGCCGGCCGGCCTGCGGGGCGACGGCCCGCACGCGGCGACACGCTACTGGGGCATCTCCAACATCGAGTACTACGCCAGGGCCGACGTGTGGCCCCTCGACACGGACGGCGAGATCCTCGTGGGCCTCATGATCGAGGACCAGCTCGGCATCAAGAACCTCCCCGACATCCTCGACCAGGTCCCCGGGATCGGGCTCATCCTGATCGGCGAGGGCGACATGAGCCAGGAACTCGGCCTCCCCCGCCAGTACGAGCACCCCCGCGTCCTGGAGTGCAAGCGGCAGATCCTCACCATCTGCAAGGAACGCGGAATCGCCGTGGGTCACCCCCACGTCACCGCCGCCAACGTCAAGCAGGTCCTCGACGACGGCTACCGGTTCCTGATGACGTCCCCGGTGCGCACCTACCCCGGCTTGCACAAGGCCCGCGAGCTGACCGGCCGCGCGTGACGGGGCCCCGCTCCCCGCACCTGACGCGACCCGCACCGCATCCCACGTTTCGGAGCACCTCATGATCATCGACAGTCATGGCCACTTCACCACGGCGCCGCCCGCCCTCGGCGCCTGGCGGGAGCGGCAGATCCGCGCCTACGAGGAGACCGGCGCCCGGGTCTCGCCCAACGAACTGCGCATCAGCGACGACGAGATCCGCACCGCCATCGAGAACGGCCAGCTGAAGCTGCAGATCGAGCGCGGCACCGACGTCACGCTCTTCTCACCGGGCGCGGGCAAGATGGCCCACCACTACGGCGACGAACGGACCAGCCTCGACTGGTCCCGCGTCAGCAACGACCTCATCGCCCGCGTCTGCGGACTCTTCCCCGAGCGCTTCGTCGGCGTGTGCCAACTCCCGCAGTCCCCGGGCGACGCCCTGCCCGCCTCCATCCGCAACTCGGTCGACGAACTGGAGCGCTGCGTAAAGGAGTTGGGCTCCGTCGGCTGCCTGCTCAATCCCGACCCGTCCGACGGCTACTACCAGGCGCCGCCGCTGACGGACCGCGTCTACTACCCGCTCTACGAGAAGATGGCCGAGCTCGGTGTCCCCGCCATGGTCCACGTCGCGATGTCGCGGAACCCGGCCATGCAGGGGACGTGCGCGCACTACCTCGCCGGCGACACCGCGGCGTTCATGCAGCTGTGCGAGTCGGACCTGTTCAAGGACTTCCCGACGCTGCAACTGATCCTGCCGCACGGCGGTGGAGCCGTCCCGTACCACTGGGGCCGCTACCGCGGAATGATGCAGGACCGCGGCCGGCCGCCGCTGGAGGAGTCGATCCTGCCCAACGTCAGCTTCGACACCTGCGTCTACCACAAGCGCGGCCTGGAGCTGCTGCTCGACATCATCCCGGCACGGAACGTGCTGTTCGCCTCGGAGATGATCGGCGCCGTCCGCAGCGTGGACCCGGAGACCGGGCGGCGGTTCGACGACACCAAGTACACCCTCGACTCCATCGACAGCCTCAGCGACGCCGATCGGCAGGCGGTCTACGGAGACAACGCGCTGCGGGTCTTCCCCAGGCTCGAAGGCGTCCTGAAGTCGCGGTCGACGGCCGCGGCGAACGACAAGGAGCTGAAGAAGTGAAGGTCTACGAAGCACTCGCCGAGGCGTTCGTCCGAGAGGGCGCCACCGACGTCTTCGGCATGATGGGCGACGCCAACATGCACTGGATGGCAGCGCTCGCCGACCGCGGGGTGCGGCTGTACGAGGTACGTCACGAGGGCTCGGGACTCGGCATGGCGGACGGCTGGGCCCGCGGCGCGGGACAGCCGGGCGTGGTCACCACGACCAGCGGTCCCGGTGTTTCGCAGCTGGCCACATCGATGATCGTCGCGAGTCGGGCGGGCACCCCGCTGGTCGCGTTCTGCGGGGAGACGGCGCTGGGCGACGAGGGCGCCACCCAGTACCTCGACCAGCGCCGCTTCGCCGCCGCCATCGAGTGCGACTTCATCCACGTGACGCGGCCGGAGAACGCCCAGGAGGCCGTACGCCAAGCCTTCTACCTGGCACGGACCGAGTCCAAGCCCGTCATGATCAGCGCCCCGTTCGACGTCCAGGTCGCCGAACTCGACGACTACGACGAGGACTACACACCCTCCACCGCCCTGATCGAGAAGTCCCGGCTGCTGCCGGACCCGGCCAAGGTGCAGGCGGCCTGTGACCTGATCCAGGACGCCAAACGCGTGGTGATCATCACCGGACGCGGCGCCCGCAAGGCGGACGCCGGTGAGCAGATCCTCACTCTCCAGGAGCACACCGGCGCCCTCCTGGCCACCACGCTCCAGGCGAAGAACTGGCTGTGCGACCGCACCGACTTCCACGTCGGCCTCTCGGGCCTGTTCGGCGACAAGGTCTCGATGGAACTGCTCCAGGAGGCCGACTGCGTCATCGCGGTGGGCGCCAGCCTGAACCACTACACCATCGAGAGCGGCTACCTCTACCCGGAAGCCAAGTACATCCAGATCGACACGGCCCCCCATCTGGTGATGGGCAACGGCAGGGGAGCGGACTGCTACCTCCAGGCCGACGCCGTCACCGCGCTCACCGAGCTGGCCCGGGAACTGGACAAGCGCTCCGTGCGCATCGAGGGCTTCCACACCGACCAGGTCCGGCAGCACCTGACCGGCCGCGTCCAGCAGCCCGAGTACGTGCACGAGGACGGCCGGCTCGACCCGCGCGAGGCGATCTGGATCCTCGACCACGAACTCCCCGGCGAGATGGGCCTGGTCCTTGGCAGTGGCCACCAGACCGACTTCGGCACCATGCTCTTCCAGCGCTCCCGCGAGGTGCTGTCCAACTACGGCATGTTCGGTGCGATCGGCCAGGCCCCGCTCATCGCGATGGGCCAGATGGTCGCACGGGGCAACAAACCCGGATTCGTGGTCGAGGGCGACGCCAGCTTCCTCATGCACCTCTCCGAGTTCGAGACGGCGTGCCGCTACGACATCCCGCTCCTCGTCGTCGTCATGAACGACCAGGGTCTCGGCGCCGAATACCACAAGGCGAGAGCGAAGGGCCTCGACCCGGACCTCGCCACCATCTCCACGCCCGAACTGGGCACCGTAGCCCGGGCGCTGGGCGGCGGGGGCGCCACCGTCCGCACCGCGCAGGAGCTGCGTGACGCGCTGGCCGAGTACGTACGCGGCCCCCGCCCCACCGTCATCGACGTCCGCATCACACGTGAGGTGCTGAGCACCCCGTACCGGCGTATCCAGTACGGCGAGGACGTGTGAGCGGCATGAGCGCGACACACGTATCGACGCCGCTGACCGTCATGCTGGGCGACCACGCGCACACCCGGCCGCTGAAGGACGGGACCGTCCCGGTGGACGGGGTGGACTGCCGCTACCTGGAGTCCTCCCCGCTGCCGCCGGCGTTCGCGCGCATGGTCCGCGACCTCGCCTACGACATCTGCGAGATGCCGATGGCCACGTACCTCCAGGCCCAGGAGACCGGTGTCCCCGTGACGCTGCTGCCCGTGGTGCTGGTGGGCAGTACGCACCACCGTTCGCTGACCCGGCTGCCCGAGGGCCCGGAGATCAGCCCCGCGGACCTCGTGGGCCGACGCGTGGGCGTGCGCTCCTACGGGCAGACCACCGGCCTGTGGGTGCGGGGCTGGCTGCGGGAGGAGTACCGGGTCGAGTCCTGCGACGTCACCTGGGTGACCACCGAGGACGTCCATGTCGCCGAGTACGTCAACCCGCCCAACGTGCAGCGCTCCCGGGCCGGTCGCGTCGCGGACCTGCTGCGCTCCCGCGACGTCACCGCCGCGGTGCTCGGTCCGAAGGCGATCGGCGGGCAGGGGGCGGGCCTGGTCCCGCTCGTGGCCGACGCCGAGAAGGCCGGGCTCGCGTGGATCGAGCGGCACGGCACGATCCCGGCGAACCACCTGCTGGTGGTGCGCGACGACGTCCTGCGCAAGACACCGGACGCCGTGCGCGCCTTCTACCAAGCCCTGAAGCAGTCGATCGCGGACACCGCGGGGCAGCGCGACGCCTCGCCCGCCGGGCGCGCGGTCGCCGCCGGGTGGAGCACGTCGCTGACCGCCTGTCTGGAAGTCGCCGGACGGTACGCCCAGGAACAGGGCCTCATCCGCGAACCGGTTCAGGTCGCCGCTGTCGAGCGGCGGACAGCCTTCCTCGGCACGTGAAGCGAACAACTCGGGTGCGCCGCATGGCAGTTGCGCCCGTGATGAGACATCGAGAGGAGGAGCAGCGATGAGAGAGCCGGTAGGGCTGCGCAAGCGTGGCAACCCGCCCACCCGCAAGCCGGAGACCTGGACCCCCGACCTGCTCGAGAAGGTCGCCTGGCGGGTGAAGGCGGCGAACGAGCCGTTCCGCGGCGTGGCCACGTCGGACGGTGTGCGGCCGGGACTGTTCCCGCTGCGTTCCACGGGCGCGGACGTCCGCAAGGCGTACCGGGCGGCGGAGGAGTACCTGGCCGGGTTGACGGAGAAGCAGCTCGCCGAGGGCCGCTTCCCGATGGACGACGTGAGCTGGCGGCACTGGAACAACGGCGCCCGCTACTTCCTGCGGCACGGCATCTGCCTGGAGGAGTTCGACGACGCGGGGCGGCAGCGGGCCCTGGCCGTCATCGCGGAGAGCCTGAGCGCCGACGGCTACCGCCAGATGGTCGACCTGATGCGGCTCAACCTCACCATCGGCGAGCTGAGCGACAACACGTACGGACTCAACGAGTGGCTGTACTGGTTCTCCCTGTACGGAGAGCCGGAGAACGGCGGCCCATGGGGCTGGCAGCTCGACGGCCACCACGTCAACATCAACTGCGTCTTCGTCGGCGACCAGATGGTCCTCACCCCCACCTTCCTCGGAGCCGAACCGGTCGTCGCCGGGTCCGGCAAGTACGCCGGGACGATGGCCTTCCGGGGTGAGGAGACGCTCGGCCACGAGCTGTTCACCCAGCTCGACGGGGGGCAGCGGGAGCGGGCCGTCCTCGCGGACACGCTGCCGCAGGAGCTGTTCGCCGGAGCCTTCCGGGACAACTTCGAGCTCGACTTCCAAGGGCTGCGGTTGAGCGACATGGGCCCCGGCCGGCGCGCCACCGCGCTGCGGCTCCTCGGCCTGTACGTGAACCGGGCCGGGGACCAGCACGCCCGGGCCCGCATGGACGAGGTGCTGGCCCACGAGGGCGACACCCACTTCGGGTGGGCCGGAGACCCGGACGGCACCTTCTACTACCGCTTCCACAGCCCCGTGATCCTCGTCGAGTTCGAGCACATGCCAGGCGTCCTCTTCGACAACGACTACCCCTCGCGCCGGCACATCCACACCGTCGTGCGCACCCCCAACGGCAACGACTTCGGGGTCGACCTGCTGCGGCAGCACCACGAGCGGCACCACAAGCAAGGAGAAACGCAATGAGGTTGGTTCTCGGTCGTGACGATCTCGCGGCCGCCGCGCTCTCGGCGGCCCGCGAGGCGGGAGCGGAGCCGGAACGGGTCGGCATCAAGCCGGTGCACAAGGCCTCCCGCGGCTTCGTGAACCGCTCCGACGCGGACCTGTGCGAACTGGCGATCGTGACCGTGCTGCAGGCCGTCGCCCACGGCAAGCCGGTCCTGCTGCTGCCGGTCACCACCCTCGGACGCCACCAGCATCAGACGCTGGTGACCCTCGGCAAGCTCTCGGTCGCCGACGTGGAGGGGCACAGCGTCGGCGTCCGCGCCTGGAGCCAGACCACCGGCGTGTGGGTGCGCGGTTTCCTCACCGAGCAGTACGGGATCGATCTCCGCAAGGCCGACTGGACGACGTACGAGGGCCATCATGTCGAAGGCGCTGAGGACCCGTCCTGGGTCAAGCGCGCGCCGCAGGGGACCAAGCTGCCCGCGGACTTCCTCGACGGCCGTGTCGACTTCGGGATCATGGGCAACGAACTGCCCGCCGACGACCGTATCCGCACCGCCATCGACAACGCCCGCGATGTCGCCGAACAGTGGTCGAAGGACCAGGGGTTCATTCCGGTCAACCACGTGATCGGCATCTCCGAAGCGGCCGCCTCGGAGCACCCCGCCGCCGTTCTCGCCGCGTACGACTCGATGCGCGCGGTGCTCGCCGCGAAGGAGGAGGGCGGACCCGTCGCCCTGCACCCGGTCGGTTTCGAGGGCTTGCGCGCCGCGTTCACCAAGGCCGCCGCCTACGCGCTGGAGCAGGACGTGATTCCGCGCGCCGTGGACTACGACGAGCTGGTCGAGCGGACCTGCACCGCGCTGGGCGTCACTCCGGACCGCCTCGGCGGCTGAGACCGCGGTACGGACAACCGCACCCGAACGTCAGAAAGAAAGCAAAGGACAGGCATGGACAAGCTCACTGCGGTCGTCGGAGAGTTCCCGCACGCGCAGCCGCTGCTGGACGGCGACGCCCAGATCGACGGTTATGTCGTCGATCCGGTGGAGGTCAAGCCGGTCATCGGCGCCTACCGGCGGATGATCCGGGACCTGGAGTTCGACGTCTGCGAACTGGCGCCGGTCTCCTACCTGATGGCACGCCAGGAGGGGATACCCCTCACCGCCGTGCCGGTCTTCCTCAACCGCCGCTTCCACCACGGCGACGTGCAATGCGCCGCGAACTCCGGCATCCGCGTCCCGCGCGACCTGGAGGGACGCCGCGTCGGCGTGCGCGCCTACTCGGTGAGCACCGGGGTCTGGGTGCGCGGCGTGCTCCGCGACGAGTACGGCGTCGACATCGACAAGATCACCTGGGTCGTGGACGACGACGACCACATCGAGGGCCGCGTCCCGGCCAACGTCGAGCGCGTCACCGACGGCCGCTCGCTCGGTGAACTGCTGCGCGCCGGCGATATCGACGCCGCGCTCACCGGCAACGCCGGGACCGGCCGGGCGGGCGCGCCCAAGGCCGGCTGGACGGCGGCGGCCGACCCGGAACCCGCCGGCGACGACGGCCCCTACCCGCTCTTTCCCGAGGCGGCCACGCTCGCCGTCGACCACTACCTGCGCACTGGCGTCTACCCGCTGCACTCGCTCATCTCGGTCCGCTCCGAACTGGTGGAACGCGACCCCGGACTCCCGGCCAAGCTGTACGCGGCCTTCGCCGAGAGCAAGCGCCGCCACCTCGCCGACAAGCCCGACTGGGCGGCCGTGCCCCGGCTGGCCCGTCAGGGGCGCGCCATCAGCGCCGACCCCGTCCCTTACGGCGTCACGGCCAACGAGCCGAGCCTCACCGCGATGGTGCGGTTCGCCCAGGACCAGCGCCTGCTCGACGCGGACTTCCCCGCCGACCCGCACGCACTCTTCGCCGCGGGCGACTACCCGGACGCCTGATCCCGGCCGGCCCCCGTACAGCACACACCGAAGACCTAGGGAGCACACCACCGTGGACGTCGTCGACGCACACTGTCACATCATCTCCGAAGACTCGACCGCCTACCCCAAGGCCCCGATCGGGGGCAAGCAGTCGGCATGGGCCGCGACCCGGCCCGTGACCGCCGAAGGCATGGTCGCCCGCATGGACGAGACCGGCATAGACCAGGCCGTCCTCGTCCAGGCCACCACGAACTACGGCTACGACAACTCCTACGTTCTGGACAGCAGCCGCAACCGGCCGGAGCGTTTCGTCGCCGTCGGCACCGTCGACCCGCTGCGCCCGGACGCCGCCGCGAACCTCAAGGCCGCGGTCGGCGAGGGCGGCCTCGCGGGTGTGCGGCTGTTCACCAGCGGCAGCACCGTGCCCACGCAAGGTGAGTGGTTCGTCGCCCCGGAGACGTTCCCCTTCTGGGAGCAGGCCGGGGAGCTGGACCTGCCGGTCTGCCTCCAGATGCGGCTGGGCCCGGCCACCGAGCAACTGGTCGAACTCCTGGAGCGGTTCCCGGGCGTGAAGGTGCTCCTGGACCACGTCGGCTACCCCGACATCGCCGCCTCGCCCGCCCGCGCCGGTGCCGACGTCGCGGAGCTGGCCGCCCACCCGGGCCTGCACCTCAAGCTCACCCACCGCAACCTGGAACGGCTGAAGGACGCCGGGGAGCGAGCCGGCGACTTCCTCGGCCCGGTCGTCGAGGCGTTCGGCGCGGACCGGATCGCGTGGGGCTCGAACTGCCCGGCCGCCGAGCAGTCGCTGCCCGACCTCCTCGCCCTCGCCCAGGAGGTCCTCGCGGAACTGCCCGAGCGGGACCGGCAGGCGATCTTCGCGGGCACCGCCCGGCGCCTGTACCCCTCCCTGGGGCACGGGAGCTGACCTGCCATGCCGTCAGCTAGTGTGCCCGCCTCAGTTCCCCTCTGCACGGACGACGAAGGCGGTCAAGGTGGACAGCGAAAGCAGCAGTGCCGAATACGGGACAAAAGCATCAGGCACGCGCTACAGCCATGCCTACGACGGGCTGCGCTCGCTTCTGCTGTCGGGGAGCATCGCGCCCGGCACGCGCCTGACCGAAGCGGACCTCACGCGGATGTTCGACGTGTCGCGGAGCACCATGCGCACCGCGCTGGCGAGGCTGACGCAGGAGGGCTACGTCACCAGCGAGGTCAATCGCGGGGTGCGCACCCGGAGCTTCTCGGTCGAGGAGGCCGCGGACATTCTGGAGGCCCGCGAGATCCTGGAGGCCTCGCTCGCGGGCAAGGCGGCGGAGCGGGCGACGGCCGAGGAGGTCGAGGAGCTGCGCAGCACCGTCCAGGAGATGGCGGAGGCGCAGTCCCGCGGCGACCAGGACGCCTACTCGCGCTGCAACCGGCGCTATCACCAGCAGATCAAGCTGGCGGCGCATCAGCACACCCTCGCCCGGGCCTACGACACGCTGCTCTATCCGCTGGTGATGCGGCAGTACCGCAACCTCTCCGCGCAGCACCCGAGGACCGGGTCGCTCGAGGAGCACCAGGCCATCTTCCTCGCCATCGTCACCCGCAACCCCGACGCGGCGAACGCGGCGATGCGCCATCACGTCGGCTCCGCCCGCCGGGCGCTGCTGCTGGACACGTCCCCACTGCCGCCCGTCAGCTGACGGGCGGTCGGGGCGGAAAGGACCGAATGGCCCGCCCCACCGCGCTCACCGAAGCGGGACCCGTCGAGGGCGTCCCCTGCCGGGACCGCACCGTCACCGTCTTTCGTGGCATCCCCTACGCCGCGCCGCCCGTCGGTGACCTGCGCTGGCGGGCGCCTCGGCCGCCGACCCGGTGGGAGGGGACCCGCAAGGCCGACCGGTTCGGGCCGATGTGCCCGCAGGCGCCGACCGGGGCGGCCGCGACCGGCGTGGACGTGCCGATGAGTGAGGACTGCCTGAACCTGAACGTCTGGACAGGCTCGGAGTACGGCACACAGCGACGCCCGGTCCTCCTCTGGATCTACGGTGGAGGTTTTCGCGAGGGAACCGGGGCGCATCCCCGCTACGACGGCGAGAACCTGGCCCGCGGCGGCATCGTGGTGGTCACCTTCAACTACCGCCTGGGTGCCTTCGGCTTCCTCGCCACACCGGGCCTGAGCGAGGAGTCGGGAAACGGGTCCTCCGGCAATTACGGACTGCTCGACTGCGTCGCCGCGCTGCGCTGGGTGCGCGACAACATCGCGCACTTCGGCGGGGACCCGGACCGCGTGACCATCGCGGGTCAGTCCGCGGGCGCCGGCATGGTCAACTTCCTGGCCATGTCCCCGCTCGCCAAGGGCCTCTTCCACCGGGCGATCGCGCAGAGCCATGCCCGTTACGCGCGTGATCCCGAGCTCCGTTACCTGTCGACGTCCTACCGCCTTCCGGCCGACGCCGAGAGGGCGGGGGAGCAGTACATGCACGAGCACGGTGCGCGCAGCATCCGTGAACTGCGTGCGCTGCACTGGTACAAGCTCATCGACGGCCACCAGCCCCTCGACACGAGTGTCGAGACCGGCGGCCCGGCGGCACCTCCGCTGTTCCGCCCTGTCGTCGACGGACGGGTGATCCCCGCCGGCTACGACACGACGTACACCAAGGGACTGCAGAACGATGTCGACTACCTCACCGGGAACAACCTCGACGAGAGCGGGGCGATACCGCGGAGCATGGTCGCCGCCCTGAGAACCGGGCGACGCACGGTCAGGCCGGGATCGCCACCCGTGCATGTAACGCTCGAACAGCACGTCGCGGCGGCGAGGCGTAAGTTCGGGCCGCTGGCCGGGGATTTCCTGCGGCTCTATCCCGCCCGCACGGATGACGAGGCGGCCCGCGCGAGCAGCCGCGCGGCACGTGACAACTCCCGCATCTCGACCTGGCTGTGGGGCGCCGACTGGTCCCACGGGGCCACCGGCAGCCTGCACACCTATTTCTGGACCCATCGCGCGACGGCGGCGGGCGGCGGGCCCCGCATCGCCTCCCACGGCTCGGAGATCGACTACGTCTTCGGCAACCCGGCCGGCTCCACAGTCGTGTGGACCGAGGAGGATCACGAGATCGCGCGGACCCTCTCCTCCTACTGGATCAACTTCGCCGCCACCGGCGACCCCAACGGCGCCGGTCTGCCCCGCTGGCCCGCCTTCTGCGCCGACACCGGCAGCGTCATGGAGATCGGCGCCGCCTTCGCGCCCGTCCCTGTCGCGGATCCGGCGCACACCGATTTCTGGACCCGCTTCTTCTCCACGCAACAGCCCTGGTGAACAAAGGAGTTCCCATGCAGTACAGAAGGAATCGCTCAGTCTTCGCACTGTCCGTGTCCGTGGTGCTCAGTGCCGCGCTGATGACCGCCTGCGGCGGCGACGGCTCGTCGTCGGTGGGTTCGGACGGCAAGACCACCGTCTCGGTGGGAGTGAGCGGCAACGTCTTCGACATGTCCATCCGCCTGGCGGAGGAGAACGGCTACTTCGACAAGCACAACATCAAGATCAAATACGTGACGCTGACCGCTTCCACCGGTACGTCCGCACTCCAGTCGGGTTCGGTGCAGTTCCTCAACTCAAGCCCGACCAGCTACCTGGCGGGCCTTTCCAAGAGCCTGCCGGAGCTCGGTGTCGCGACGAACGGGGGAGGCAACCCGCTCGGCATCGTCGTGAGCACCGCGTTCGCGAAGAAGCACGGCCTGACCGCCAAAACGCCGGCCGCCGAGGTGGCCAAGGCGCTGGCCGACTCGACGGCCGGCGCCAGCTCCGCCAATACCAAGGCCGAGGCGGGCATCTTCCTGAAGGCCCACGGTGTCGACCCGGACAAGCTGAAGTGGGTCTCGCTGCCGAGCCCGGCCGCGGACAAAGCGGCCCTCACCAAGGGGGAGGTCGACTGGTTCATCACCTCCGAGCCGATTCCCCTGCAGGTTCAGCACGAGGGCGACGGCGTCGTGGTGGCCCACTCGGACAAGGTTCCCGAATGGGCTTCTGAGCAGGCCGGATACGGCCAGGTCGTGGTCGTGAAGAAGGACTACGCGAAGGGCAACTCCGCCACGGTCAAGGGGTTCGTCAGCGCCGTGCAGGAGGCCACCACCTACCTGGACACCCACGCCGCCGACGACAAGGCCGTCCTGGACGCGGCGCGCGCGAGCCTGCCGGGTATGCCCGACGACGTGCTGAGCGAGGCCGTCGCGCAGGTGGACTGGCCCAAGACGGCCAAGATGGACGCCGCCGGGTGGGAGAAGACCGTCACGTTCGTCAAGGACGGCATAGGCGCGGTGCCCGACGCGAGCGTGTCCGCCGACAACTGGACCAACACCTACCTGCCGTGACACGGCCGCACCCCACCCGAAGGGAGAAGACCATGGCAATCGTCACCGACAAAGCCGTGCCCACGACGGAAACCGGCACGGCGGGAGCGTCCGCGAAGAAGTCACGCGCCGGCTGGCAGAGCACGGGCTCCGTCATCGCTCTGCGCATCCTGGTCATGGCGGCCGCTCTTATCCTGTGGCAGCTGATGAGCGGTCCTGTCGTACCTGAGTACGCGGTCAGCAAGCCGACCGAGGTGTACGACGCACTCACCAGCATGCTCGGCTCCGGCGCCGGGTGGAACAACATCAGGGTGACCACCGTCGAGGTACTGGCGGGCTTCGGCCTCGGCGTCGCGGCCGGGACGGTGATGGGCCTCGTACTCGGCTCCTTCCCGCTCCTGGGACGGGTGCTCGAACCGCTCGTCGCAGCCGTGAACGGCATCCCGAAGATCGCACTCGCCCCCCTGTTCCTCCTGTTCTTCGGCATCGGCCCCTGGTCGAAGATCACCATCGCCATGACCGGTGTCGCCTTCGTCGTCTTCTACAACATCTATCTCGGCCTGCGGATGCGCGAACGCGAACTCGTCGAGGTCGTGCAGGTGATGGGCGGGCGCAGGCACCACGTTCTGGGCTATGTGACGATCCCGACGCTCGCCGCGCCGTTCTTCGCCGCGCTCAAGACCGGCGGGCCGCTGGCCATCCTCGGTGTCATCGGCGGTGAGTTCATCGCCTCCTCCGAGGGCGTGGGACATGAGCTGTTCACCGCGGCCCAGAACCTCGACGCGGCAGCCGAGTTCGCCGGTCTCATCGTCCTGGTCGCGTTGACGCTCTCTCTCAACGGCGTGCTCACCGCCCTGGACACCTACGCCCTGAAGCGGCTCGGCCTCGCGGCGCGCCGTCGGCCACAGTCCAAGCCCTGAACGCACACAGAGTGCCAGCCGAGCGCATGTGTCCAGCTCCGGAAAGGGACAGCATCAGCGATGAACGAATCCCGGTACACCCAACCGCCCGCCCCTGGGGAGAGCAGGCCCCTGTCGTCACAGGGACCCTCCCGCAGAGCGATGCTGACAGCGGCCACGGCTTCGGTCGTGGCCACCACCGCACTTCTGCGCTTCGCACCCGCGGCCGCCGCCTCCCCGAACCGGGACGGGGACCTGCTCCACATCGGCACCTGGGGCCAGAATCAGGTGCATGCCGTCCGGTTCGACTCTGCCCGGGGCACCATGGCCCCTCTCGGGCCCGTGGTGGAGGTCAGCTCGAACTGGGTCACGGTGCACCCCACGCGCCCGGTGCTGTACGTCGCAGGCGGCGAGCAGGGCGGGATCATTCGCACCTTCCACATCAATGGCGCCTCGGGAGCGCTCAGCCAGACCGGCGAGCTCGTGACCCAGGCCGCCCCCGGCGGCAGCGGCGGACTGTCGTACATCGGCCTGAACACGGAGGCGGACACGCTGCTGGTCGCCGACTTCGCGACCGGCTCCGCCGTGACCCTTCCGGTCGGCCGCGACGGCCGGCTCGGTGCGGTGGCCTCCCGTGTGCAGGACACCGGTTCAGGGCCGAACCCGCGACAGGCCGGGCCGCATACGCACCACGTGGTCATCGATCCGAGCCGCGCGTTCGCTCTGGTCGCGGACTTCGGCGCTGACCGGGTGTTCGTCCATGACTATGACCGTGCTTCGCACCGCATGTCCGCCGAGACGCCCAGCGGCCCCCGTTCCTTCGCGACAGTGCCCGGTTCGGGCCCACGAAGGCTGGCCTTCCACCCGCGGGGACGGACGGTCTACCTGCTGAACGAACTCACGGCCGACCTCCAGGTCCTGCGGTGGGACTCCACAACCGGCGTACTGACTGCCCGTCAGCTTCTGACGACCAACGCACCGGGCCACACCGGAACCACGAGCGCCGCCGAACTGGCGATCAGCAGGGACGGTCGGCACGTCTACACCTCCAACCGCGGCGACAACGCCCTGGTCGTCTTCTCGGTCGCACCGGACACCGGGCTGCTCACCGAAAAGCAGCGGCTGCCCTGCGGCGGTGTCACCCCGTGGAGCTTCACGCTGCATCCCGGGGGCCGATGGATGTTCGTCGCGAACGAGGCGAGTAGTACGGTCAACCTCTTCCACGTGGACCCGGGCTCCGGGCGCCTGACGGACACGGGCGCCTCGGTGGACATCCCTCAACCTGACTGCATCACCGTTCGTGCCTCGTAGGACGCATCAGGACTTACGGCATCTGACCGCATGACTCCGCTCATCCTGCCCGGACAGGCAGGCTGAGCGGAGTCATGCCTCGTCGTGGAGCTTGTACGTGGAGCCAGGCCACAGGCAGGACAGGGCGATGGGCCGGTCACTTCCAGGCGTGCGCGGACGACGCAACTCTCCTCGCCTCACGTACTTCATGCGAACTGGATTGTTGGACAAAAAGCTCTGCGCTCATTCACGTGCAGCGCTGTGTGCGCTGAATCTTGCGTGATCCCTTGTGAGGGACCACCGCCGGTGTTACGTTCACGCCCACCTTGTTCGACAATCTCGATGGCGGACGCGTTCGGTACGCGAGCCGATCCCGTGGAAGCCGGGCATCCCACAGCTGACTGCGTCCCTCACACCGGCGGTGAAACCGCTGGTGACGCGGCGCGCGGGGTGATTCTCCCGAGCGGTTTCACCTCCGTCGTCAACCCCGTCGTAGAACGAAAGGACCGCACACCGATGTCACCTGAGATGAAGCGTCGAGCGTTCCTCGCGGCCGGAGCGGGTGTCGCCGGGGCCGCCTTGCTGCCCAGGCCGTTCGCCGTGGCGGCAGCGGCCTCCGGCAAGAAGGGAGTGATGCTGATGAACCGTATCGGTCCGTCCGCCTCCACCCTGTACCTCGCCGATGCTGACGGCTCCAACGAACGCGTGCTGCTGCAGAACGCCGCGTTCGATCACCATGCGGGCTTCTCCGCCGACGGCACCTGGGTGTACTTCACGTCGGAGCGGTCCGGAGATGGCCACTCATGCCTCTACCGCGCCAAGACCGACGGATCGGGCCTCCAGCCGCTGGTGGTGGACTCCGCGATGAACGACTGGGCCGTCCCGTCGCCGGACGGCGCCAAGGTGGCCTTCGTCTCCACGAGCGGGAATCACAAAACGCACGTCTGGCTGCTCGACCTTTCGACGAAGAGGCTGACCAACCTGACAGGCACCGCGGCACTCGCCGGGAACCCGGCCGGCCCGGACGGCCACTTCCGGCCTTCCTGGTCGCCCGACGGGCAGTGGATCGCCTTCTCCAGCGACCGCAACACCACATGGCGCGGGCACGGCAACGGCACCGGCTGGGAGCACACGCAGGAGCTGAGCATCTACATGGTCCGGCCGAACGGCACGGGCTTCCGCCGGGTCGCCACCCGAAGTGGCTACTGCCTCGGCTCACCGAAGTGGTCGCCCGACGGCTCCAGGATCGTCTTCTACGAGATCACCGTCGAAGGCACCTGGGGCGCGCACCGCCCGGAGGCCATCGGCACCGTGGAATCCCAGATCGTCTCCGTCGATGTGGCGACGGGTACACGTGTCGAGCACACCTCCGGCCCCGACCTGAAGGTGGCACCCCAGTATGTGAACGCGACGGAGATCGGCTACCTCGTCAAGGGAGGAGCCGACGAAGGGCTCGCCTACGCTTCGAGTACACGCCCGCCCGTCAAGCGATCTCTGCGCTCTCCGGTGTGGTCGCCGGACGGCAAGTCCGTGATCTACGAGAAGCTCGACTACACGACACGCACACTCGATGCACCACTGCACAGCTGGGACTCCGACTGGGACTACCGCTTCTGTGATGTGTTCCCCGCCCTGTCCAAGGACGGGCGCCTTGCGATCACTGACAAGCAAGTCGGTACGTCCTCAATCGTCACCATGCGCGCGGACGGCTCGGACCAGAAGGTCGTTTTCGACAGCGCCGACGCCGGCCTCGACCCTGCCATGGTCGCGAAGGGGCTGGCCGGCGCCTTCCGGCCGGCGTGGTCGCACGACGGCAACTGGATCGCGTTCGGAGTGGGCGGCTGGTTCCAGACCCGCGCAACGAGTGGGGCCGTACTCGTACGGGCGGCCGGCGACGGCTCGACCCACCAGGTACTCACGGACGGCACGGTCAACTGCGGCTTCCCCAGCTACTCGCAGGACGGCAGGCGGATCGTCTACCGCGTATGGGGCCAGGAGATGGGCCTGCGCATCCTCGACCTCGAGACCGGCGCGACGACTGTCCTGACCACGGAGTCCGACAACCTGCCCGACTGGTCCCGGGACGGCAAGCTCATCCTTTTCACCCGGAAGACGAGCCCGACCAACTTCGACGTATGCACGATCAAGCCTGACGGCAGCGGTCTGAAGGTCCTGACGAGCAGCGGTGCCAACGACGGCCACGCGGTCTGGAACTATGACGGCCGCATTCTGTACAGCAGCGGCATGTACGGCTTCCGTGAGGAGGCGGCACTGTACGACGACACCTTCCAGCCGTACGGCCAGATCTTCAGCATGAACGCGGACGGCTCCGACAAGAAGATGCTGACCGACAGCCAATGGGAGGACTCCATGCCTCTCTTCCTCACCCGGGATGTCCTGTCGAAGTGACCAACACGGCCACACATGAGTTCCGGCGGCCGATGCCCGGGTACTCCTCCTGAGCTTGTTCCTTACCCCCTGCCCCGGCCGGATCGTCACTTCTTGGAGTGCTTGCAGGGTGCGGGGCGGCCTTCCTCACGATGCTTGCTTCATGTGGGCGGTCGACTGAAACGTAGCCGTTGCCGCACGCCGAAACGTCCTCGTGTGAGGCGTGATCGTGAGTACCCATGCATTCGGGTCGTCGGCTGGACTTCCGCCGTGGATGCCATGCGCGCGGGAGCCGGGCAGTTCACGTCACGGGAAGGCGCCGGTACCAGACCCCACCTCCTTGGTCTATACCAACGGCTCGTGTCCCGGTAGTCTCAGCCGCGCCAGTGGTACGGCCTTCCCCTCACCCAGGTTGCGCACTGCGTGCGCCACGCGGGACGTCGCGTCCCGAGCAGCCGGGTGCCCCGCTCGCCGCCTCCAGGAGGATCACGGTGAAAGTACGCACGAGAAGCTCGGCCATGATCGCCACCGTCTGCCTGCTCGCCTCCCTCGCCCTGACCGCCGCATCCGCCGACGAACCCGCCGCCGGGCGCCAGGCGCCGGAGGTCGTCCTCACGAACGTGGCCACGGCGCAGAACCCGACCGCGGGCGCCGCCGGTCCCGGCGGAACGGTCTGGATCGCCGAACGGGCGGGAACAGTAAGGGTGTTGGGTGACCGAGGACTCGGTGCGCCCGTGCTCGACATCTCCGCCGAGACGACCGTCGACGGTGAACGGGGCCTGCTGGGCATCGCGTTCGACAAGAAGTTCGCGCACTTCTACATCTCGTTCACCGACCTCGAAGGCACCAGCACGATCGACGAGTTCGCCGTACGGCACGGCAAGATCCAGCCGAAGACACGACGCACCGTCCTCACGCAGACGCAGCCCTACAACAACCACAACGGTGGCGACATCAAGTTCGGCCCCGACGGCTACCTCTACATCGCCCTCGGCGACGGAGGCGCCGGAGGCGACCCGCACGGCAACGGACAGAACCTCGGCACGCTGCTGGGCAAACTCCTGCGCATCGACCCGCACCACGGCACTCCGTACGCGGTCCCGGCCGACAACCCCTTCGTGCACGAGCCGAACGCGAGGGGCGAGATCTGGGCGTACGGCCTGCGCAACCCGTGGCGGTTCTCCTTCGACGCCTACACCGGTGACCTTTACATCGGCGACGTGGGCCAGAGCGACTGGGAAGAGATCGACCGGGCCCCGGCGAGCAGCAACGGCGGGGAGAACTACGGCTGGTCCCAGATGGAGGGCACACACCCGTTCCGAGGCGGCACGGAGCCGGCGAACCACGTGCGCCCGGTCCACGAGTACGACCGTACGGGTCTTGGGTGTGCGGTGACCGGCGGCTACGTCTACCGCGGCGATGCCGTCCCGGCCCTCAGGGGCCAGTACCTGTTCAGCGACTCCTGCGACGGCACCGTGCGTTCCTTGAAATTGAAGAAGGGCAAGGTGACCGAAGTGAATGATCTCGGTGTCAACGGCGGCGAGGTCACCTCATTCGTCCAGGACCGTGACGGCGAGCTGTACGTGCTCGGTCTGGGCGGAAGCATCACTCGGCTCGACGCGGCGTAGCCGCAACGGATCGGCGGAGCCAGGTAAGCGGGCTCCGCCCAACCACGTCCCGGTACAGCACGACGAGGTGACCGGCAGGACGATGTGCTGGGAGCCCATCGGCCAGTCTTCCTTCGCGAGGTCTTTTGTCGCGTCGGATAAGGAGATGCCATCCGACGCGATCACCCGTGCCGCTACCGTTCCGGCCATGAGCACGGAATCCCGCCCGCGCTTCTCCGTCCGCGCCGGCCTCGCCGCTGCGCCCGAGGACGACGGGCCTTCGAGGACGTACCCGAGCACCCGCTCACCCCGCTCCGGACGTGGGTCAAAGATGCGCTGCACTTCGACGCGGTCCGGCCGAAGGAAGACCCGGCCCGTACCCTCTGCCTGCGGCTGCGGGTCAGGATTGCCGGTCAGAGTCTGGCGGCCCGCTCGGCGCGGGCTTTGGTCTGGGCGAGACGGCAGGAGTCCGTGCCGGTTTCGATGATGGCCGCGTCGAAGGTCAGACGGTCGACGATGGCCGTGCAACGCCGCGGATCCGTGAACGTCTTCGTCCATCCGCCAAGACTCTCGTGGGACGCGATGGCGACGTCTCGATTCCAGTGGGCCCGCCCGATGACATAGGAGACCTCCCGCTCGGATGGCGCCCCGGCCGCCCCATGCACTGCTGACGGTCATCCGCGCCGGGTGGCCTTCAGCCGCTCGTCGAGAGTGCAGTTGTCAGCGGTGGGTACGGCCACCGGCCGCCCTGGGATCCTCGGCAGGAGAGGCCAAGGTCAGCGCTGATATCCGTGCAGGAAAACGCGGACGCCCGCGGTGACCATCGCGGTGCACTCCTTTCTGTCGCGGAGGGTGGCGGGGTCGGTCAGGTTCTCTGCGGAGATCAGCATCATCAGATGCCCGGCGGCGCGCGCCGGATCGTCCAGGTCCAGCAGGTCGCGGTCGGCGAGCCGGCGTAGTCGGTCGGCCAGTTCACGGCGTACCCGGCCCGGCCCCATCTCCCGCCAAGCGGCCAGCGTCTTGGCGGGGATGTGGTCGGCCTCGGCGTTGATCTGGCGGACCAGTGCGAAGTGCACGGCCAGGTCGGAGGTGAGGATGTCCAGCCAGGCCAGGCCCAGCCCGACCAGGTCCTCCTCCAGGTCCACGATCTTTCCGAGGTTGCGCTCGATCGCGTCGGTCATCGCGTCGGCGACCCGCTGGGAGCTTTCCTGAATGACGGTGTGGAACAGCTCGGCCTTGTCCGCGAAGTGGTTGTAGATGGTCCGGTTGGACACCCCGGCCCGGGCGGCGATCGCGTCCAGGCCCGCGCGCGTGTAGCCGTCCCGCGCGAAGAGCGTGAGCGCGCCCTCGATGATCGCCCTGCGCTTGTCCGGCTGCCCGCCGGTCCTCTTGCCTGCCATGTAGGCCGACCCTAGTCCATTCACACCGACCGTTGCATTTATTACACCGTTCGATGTAACGTCTACACCGAGCGGTGCAATACCGTTCGACGCCGCAACGGAGGTCACCAACCATGAGCACCATCGGAATCGTCGTCGGCAGCACTCGCCCTGGCCGCCGTGGCCGGCTCGTTGCCGAATGGATCGCCCGGGCCGCCGAACAGCACCGCCCGGACGACGAGTTCGAGATCGTCGATCTGGCCGACTACGCGCTGCCGCTGCTGGACGAGCCTCTCCCGGCCATGTCCGGCCGGTACGACAAGGACCACACCGCGCGCTGGTCCGAGGCCGTCGCCCGCTTCGAAGGCTTCGTCTTCGTCACCCCCGAGTACAACCACTCCATCCCCGGCGTCCTCAAGAACGCCCTGGACTTCCTGTACCGCGAATGGGGTGACAAGGCCGCAGGCATCGTCAGCTACGGCGTGCACGGCGGCAGCCGCGCCGCCGAGCATCTGCGCCTGGTCCTGGCCGAGCTGCGCGTGGCCACCGTCCGCTCGCAGGTACTGCTGTCGGTGTTCGATGAGTTCAAGCAGGCCGATCCAGCCGATCCAGCCGGACCGGTCCTCCTCACCCCTGGCCCCCGCCAGGACAAGGCGCTGGCCGCACTCCTTGACGAGGTCATCACCTGGTCCGAGGCCCTGCGCCCGGTCCGCGACGGAGTTCTGGCATGAACCCTCACGGCACCGCCACCCCGACGGCCGGTCACGCCACCCTCCCGGACGCCGAGCTCGACCGGCTCGCCGCCGCTCTTGCCCGGGGAGCGGACGTCGCCGGGATCGGGGAATCCACCCGCTTCGCCCATCAGACCTTCGACCTGCGCGACCGGCTCACCCGCCGCCTGATCGAGCAGTACGGCTTCCGGTCGCTGGCCGTGCAGGATAGCGCCGACGCCGCTGCCGCATGGGACTCGTACGCCGGCGGCGGCGCCGGATCGGCCGAGGCCGCACTGGACGCCGCCTGGCGTCCCTGGCGCACCGCCGAAACGGCCGGCGCGCTGCGCTGGATCCGTGCGTTCAACCTCCGCCATCCGGACGACCCCGTGCGGATCTTCGGCGTCAAGCCTCGTCAGGCCCAACCGGCCGACTACGACGCCGTCCTGGACCATCTCCGCGCCTCTGTCCCCGACCGATGGGCGGAGGCAGCCTCCCACCTGGAGCCGATCCGCACCGCCCACACCGTCGACGAGCACGTCCAGCGTGCCCGGGGCCTGCACCCCGGCCGTCCCTTCGCCGACCACGCCCGTGACGCCCTCGCCCTGGTGGAGACGCTGCCCGACCGCGGCGGCGCCGCCGGGGAACGGATGCGGCTGATCGCCGACTTCCACCGCCGCAGCGTCGCCGGCCGCGGCAACTACGCCGGAGAAGCCGGTATCTGGGCCGAGTCGATCATCGAGCACCGGCGCCGCATCGGACACCGGATCGCCTACTGGGACAGCATCGCCCACACCGCGGCGACACCGGCCACCCTGGGCCTGGCACCCGAGCGCGGAGCACAGACCACCGTCGGCAGTGTGCTGCGCGAGCACTTCCAGGCGGGCTACACGTCGGCCGCGATCGGTTTCCACCACGGGGAGCTCGGAGCCGTCGCCGTCCCCGAGCCGGACCCGTCCTGGATCGATGCGCAGATCACCGATCCGGACCGGCCCGCCCACTGGCTGGATCTGAGGGACGACCGGCAGCGCCGTTGCCGACAGGGGCCCGCAACAGCCCGCGTCATCAGCGGCGTCTACGACCCCGCCCGCGACGCCGCCGAACACCTCGCAGTCGATTCCCTGCCCGATGCGTTCGACCTACTGATCCAGGTACGCCGGGTCACCCTCGTGAGCACGCTTGCTTCCTAGGACGTGTAAAGACGAGCCATGACCTTTGAGCCCTCGGTAACCACCACGGGGACCAGCGGCCGATGGCGCACCGACACTTGATCTTCAAGCTCGCTGCTGTCCAAGCCCGCGAACACAGGGACTGGTTCACGCCAGGCCCCCTCCCATGACGAGGTAGAACAATGCCGGCTGACGCCACAGCTCACATCCGCATAGCCCGACCCTCACGCGACCTCCGAGCAGCTGAACGCTTCTGGGCCTCCGGCCTCGGCCTCGACGTCCTATACCAGCATGCGGCGGACGGCACCCCGGGCCAAAGTTCGCTTCTGATGGTCGGCTGGCCCGACGCCGGCTGGCATCTCGAACTCGTTCACGACCCTGCCGCTCCCCTAAAACCGCAGCCAACCACCGAGGACCTACTGGTCATCTACCTCGGTGAACCAGTTCCCAACTCCCTGACGGAACGCCTCGAGCAGCACGGCGGGAAGCGAGTACCCGCTCACAACTCGTACTGGGACGCCTGGGGCATAACGTTTCAGGACCCCGACGGCTACCTGCTGGTGCTGTCCACTCGGGCCTGGGCGAACTCGTAGTTGCTCACAAACGCACCAGCCACCGCCACTTGTTAACAGTGGCAGGCAGGATGTCCGTCCCCAGCGATTGTGGAATTTTCGTCGACCTCGCGGGCGACGTTCGAAACCACTTAATATACTTCGTGCGTGGTGGACTGACTCATGGAAACTTCTCCTTCTGGGTCGGTCCTGGCGAGGCGTGAGATGTTGTTCGTTTATCTTGCTCTGTGTGCGTTGCTGAATCCGCCGGGTAAGAAGCAGCCGAAACTCGGGGCTCTGTTCGTCTTTTTGGGGGCGGCAGTATTCGGCGTCGCCGTTTATGCGCTGTCGCTCTGAGCGAGCGGCCGCAGTGCACAGAGCGACAGCCGCCGGGCAGCTCGGCAGCGGTCGAAGTGGTGAAGCGGGGGCACGCTGGCTACGTCGGGCCCGCGTTCCCGGAACGGTGGGCCTCCGTCAGCGCGTCCCGCCAGCGCACCGCGTACGGTTCCTTGCCTTTGCGCCGGCGGTGCGGGATGGGTGGTCCGGTGCCTTGGTAGCCGCAGGCGGCGATGGTCATCGTTGTGTCGACGGCGGTCTTGGCTGTGAATGTGCGGGGTGGTAGCAGCGGTATGTGAACCGTTCCGGCTTCGGTAGAGACTCGATTCTGTGAAAGGATTGAGTCATGGCACGTCCCTCCTCCTATCCCGTTGAGCCGCGCAAACGAGCGGTCCGTATGGTCGCCGAGGTCCGTGGTGACTATCCGAACGAGTCGGCCGCGCTGCGGACGGTCGCCCAGAAACTAATAGGACTCGCGGTCGCCCAGAAACTAATAGGACTCCGTTAGGTCTTGAGCGCGGGCTCTACCAGGCGACGCCCACGTCACCGGCGCAGAGCCTGATCGTGGAAGTCGCAGAATCAGGTCCGGGTGCCGACGCGAAGCGGGCCGCGTGGCTTTGTCGATGACTACGAACAGCACCCGTCGATGAGTTCTGACAGCGGTTTCTGCTTCGTAAGTCCGGGAATTTCGGTGAGTTTTGACACCGCCTCGGGTTGCGGGGGGGGGCCTTCCTGGATGGGGGGTCTCGACCCGCCGGGGCGGGTCAGAAGTGTGTGGCGATCCCGAAGACGCGACGGATTTCTGCCATGTCGTGCCGATCCCGTTCCGATGGTTTGTATCCCTGGTGGAAGTAGACCTGCTGCTCGGCGGACAGGCATGGGACAGGCGTCCCCTGGATGGTGCCCGTCACGAAACACGCGGAGGGGTAAGTGAAGGGATGTTGTGGTTCGGGTGACGCCTGCACTGCTGAGCCGTCATCAGCGAAGACCAGCGGATGAAGATCAATTTCCCGCCCGTCCGGAGCCGTCGCGACGAATCGGATGGGCCTCCAGTTCAGACTCTCCGCGAAACCCGCCGCGGAGAGGGCCGTCAGCACAGCAGCTTCCTGGTCCTGGCGGTGCATCAAGTCCAGGTCGCGGTGATCTCGGGTCTGCTCGCCGATCAGCGCGTCGATCCCCCATCCTCCGCCGATCCAGACATCCACCTCCGCTTGCCGCAACAGGGCCAGGACGAACAACACGTCATCAGCTGTCATCACCCGACGCAGGCTAGAAGCGCCGGCCCCGGGCCGCGAACGATTTCCCTCGGATGAGACAAGGACAGGCGAGGAGGGGCCGCCGCGATCGTCAGTGAGTGGCCTGTTCGGTCCTGGCCCGGGTCTGGGCGAGGCGGAAGGAGTCTGTGCCGGTCTCGATGATGTTCCCGCCGAAGGTGAGACGGTCGACGATGGCCGCGCAGAGCCGGGGACCGGTGAACGTTTTCGTCCACCCTCCAAAGCTCTCGTTCGAGGCGATGGCGACACTGTTCTTTTCCTCCCTTTCGGTCAAAACCTGGAAGAGGAGTTCAGCTCCGCGTTTGTCGGGTTCCATGTAACCGAGTCGTCGTGGAGAAGCAGCCCGCGTAGAGCAGGTTCTGCCCGCGGGGCGGCGTGGATCAGCCCAGTGGCCATAAGCCAGGCCGTAGACGATCGTCATCAATACTCTGCCCCGGTACTTGGCCTCGACGGCGGCGGGCGCAGGCCCAGCCGGGAGGCACGCACGGCGGCCGTGTACCCGCCGGACTCGCGCCAGTACGACGAGGTCGAAGTGCCCGTGGGCATCGTGCCTTGCGATGTGCGACGACGGGCCGACGGCCGAGTGACCGGTAGTGGTTTGGCGTGGGCCGGGCATGCCTCAGCGCCTGCCGGGTTTCCGGCGCGTCACCGGCCATGCATGGTGATTTGACCCTTTTGACATGCCTTGCGGGGGTGGGACAGTGGGAGTGGTGAGGCCTTTTCGTGCGGCACTCCGTCCACGGTGATGTGCCCACCCGACCGGGGGACGGGCCAGGCCGACGTCAAGGCGTACAACCGGCAGCTGCGCGGGTTGATCGAGCAGGGCAAGGCCAAGCTGTCCTGGATCGTCTCCCAGGAGCTGTCGCTGGACCAGGCGCCGCAGGCCTACCAGCACCTTCGGCCACCGAGAGGACGGCTGGACCAAGGTCCTCCTCCACCTCGACGGCAGCTGAGCGGCGGCAGAACGGACCCGAACCGGTTCCCCGCCGACCACCGGAAGGAACCACGCACCATGACCAACGAACTGCACGGCAGGAAGGTCGCAATCCTGGCCACGGACGGCGTTGAGCGCGTCGAGCTCGAAGAGCCTCTCGGCGCGCTGCTGGGCGCTGGAGCGCAGGCTGAACTCCTGTCCCTCCACACCGGCGAGATCAACGCGCGCCAGATGGACATCGACCCGGCCGGGACTTTTACCGTGGACAAGAAGGTCGCTGACGCCCGTGTGGGTGACTACGACGCACTCCTACTGCCCGGCGGCACCATGAACCCCGACCAGCTGCGCACCGACCCCGACGCCGTCGCCTTCGTGCGGGAGTTCGTGGAGACCGGGAAGCCCGTTGCCACCATCTGCCACGGACCCTGGACCCTGGCAGAGGCTGACGTGCTGCACGGTCGCCGCCTCACCTCTTGGCCCAGCATTCGGACTGACCTGCGCAACGCCGGCGCCGAGGTCGTCGACGAGGAGGTCGTGATCGACCGCCAGCTGATCTCCAGCCGCGGCCCGCAGGACCTCCCCGCCTTCTGCAAGGCGATCGTCGAACGCTTCGCCAACGCACCGCAACCCGCCTGATCGGGAGAAGTCGCAAGCCACCGAAATGACATCCGGCACTCCTACGGCCGAGGCCCCGTGGATCAGCAGAGGAGATCGTCATGGCAAGCAGCAACCGCGCCGTCACCTTCCAGAACCCGAAAGACATGCGAGTTGAGTCCCTGGACTTCCCGAAGCTTCAGATGCCGAACGGGAATAAGGCCCCGCACGGAGTCATCCTCAGGATCGTCGCCACCAACATCTGCGGGAGCGACCTGCACATCTACCGCGGGTCCTTCCCGGTGCCCCAGGGCATGGTGATGGGGCACGAGATGACCGGTGAGGTCATCGAGGTCGGCCCCGACGTCGAGTTCCTCAGTGAGGGCGACCTCGTCTCCGTCCCGTTCAACGTCGCCTGCGGCCGATGCCGCAACTGCAGGGCGCGCCGGACCGACGTCTGCGAGACCACAAACCCCAAGGTGTCCTGCGGAGCGTACGGCTTCAACCTGGGCGACTGGACCGGCGGCCAGGCCGAGTACCTGTTCGTCCCGTACGCCGACTTCCAGCTCCTGCGCTTCCCGGACAGGGACCAGGCCATGGCGAAGATCCGTGACCTGGCGCTGCTCTCGGACATCCTGCCCACCGCGTTCCACGGTCTCATGGAGGCCGGTGCCAAGCCGGGCTCGACCGTGTACCTCGCCGGCGCCGGCCCGGTCGGCCGCTGCGGCGCAGCAGCGGCGCGCCTCCTCGGGGCGTCCTGCATCATCGTCGGCGACTACCACAAGGACCGCCTGGAGCTGATGAAGAAGAACGGCTGCGAGACGATCGATCTGAGCCAGGACGCAGCGCTCACCGACCAGATCGAGGCCATCCTGGGCGAACCCATGGTCGACTGCGCCGTCGACTACGTCGGCGCCGAGGCACACGGCATCGGCCGCGAGGCCGAGGACATGGACCCGGCCTACGCCATCAACCAGGTGATCGACGCCACCCGCGCGGGCGGAGCCACCGGAGTCATCGGCGTCTACGGCGCCGACCCGCTCGCGAAGTCGAAGGCCGAGCAAGAGGGAACGTACCCGATCGACTTCGGCAAGGTTTGGATCAAGTCGCCGCGGATCGCCGCCGGGCAGGCACCGATCATGCACTACAACCGCGAGCTGATGATGGCGATCCTGTGGGACCGCATGCCCTACCTGAGCGCGATGCTCAACACGAAGGTGATCAGCCTCGACGACGCCCCCGACGCCTACGCGACCTTCGACACGGGAGTGTCCGAGAAGTTCATCATCGACCCCCACGGCCTCATTCCCGCCTGAGGCCCGCGATCCGAGAAACGCCTAACGAGTTCGTGCATGGTTGGCGGTGGCGCGTCGGGACCTTGATCGTTGATCATGGGCTGTGTGGTGGGGAACCGAGCGCGTGCGGCAATCATCCGGAGCCAGCGGATTACCGGACTGACACCCGAGGTGATCGCTGAACTCGTCGCCGAGGTCGGGCCGTTGTGGCATGAGCGCCACCAGACGGGACTGGCCTCACGGCCACGTCGCCGGGCCGTGGGCGCCGGAGCGAAACATAAACTGGTTTTTGTGGACCGGCTGTTGGCCACGCTGGTCAGTCTCCGTCACGGTGTGACGCATGACGTGCTGGCCTGCTGGTTCGGCGTCGACCGCTCCACCATCACACGTGCGATCGGTGAAGTGCGGCCCTTGCTTGCCGAGCGGGGCTGCACCGTCGCGCCTGGCCTTCGGCTGCGCACGCTCGCTGAAGTCATCGGGCACCTCGGTGCCGACGGACAGACCGGGATCTTCGACGGCACCGAGGCCCGGATGCGGCGGCCGGCCGCCGGACGCAAGGACCGGGAGAAGTTCATCTCCGGCAAGAACAGCAGAACGCGGTGAAGTCGATGGTTGTCACGGACTCCGCAGGGCGGCTGCCGTTCTGCAGCCCGGCCGAGCCTGCCAGCTGCGCGGACATCACCCACGCTCGGAAGTTGGGCCTGGTCAAGCTCCTGGCCAACGGGCCGGCCGTGGAGGTACTCGCCGACGCCGGCTACCAGGGACTGGGTGCCCAGACGGGAGGTCGTGTGGTGACACCACCGCACCGCAAATTCAAGAAGAACCCGCCCGAATGGTACGAGGAGATGCACGCGCGCCAGCGCAAAGCCCACTCCTCACGCCGTATTCGAGTCGAGCACGGCATCGGCCACCTCAAGAACCGGCGGGCTCTCGCCCGCCACCACGGCCGACGCGAGCACATGAGCGACATCGTCCAAGCCGTCGCCGGACTGCTCTCTCACCAGCAGACCGCCACGATGCACGGCGGTGCGCGAATGTGAACACGGCGGTGAATCCACGGGCTCCGACGCGCCACCGCCAACCATGCACGACTCGTTACTGAGGTTTTCGGTGTGGGGTCGGGGTGACGGCGGATGATCCCTGCGGTACACCGCCGGTATGCGCTACGCACAAGGGGGTGGCCTGACCGCCGAGCGGCGCCGGGCCCGGGAGCAGCTGCGCCGCCAGGCCGCCGAGCGGTTCGCCCGCGGCGAGAAGAACTCGCTGATCGCGAGGGGTCTGCGGGTCACCGAGCGGTCGGTGGAACGCTGGCGCCGCGCCTGGCGCGAGGGCGGAGCCGAAGGGCTGACCTCGCGAGGCTCGCCGGGACGGCCCAAGCTCACCGACGCCCAGTTCGCCGTGTTGGAACAGGAGCTGGCCAGGGGCCCGGTCGCCCATGGATGGAAGGACCAGCGGTGGACCCTGGAGAGGGTCAAGACCGTCATCGGCCGCCGCTTTCACGTGACCGTCTCGGTCGCCGCAGTGTGGCGGCTGCTCAAGAGCCACGGCTGGTCATGGCAGGCGCCGGCGAGGCGGGCGCTGGAGCGGAACGAGGACGCGGTGATGCTCTGGAAGAAGCAGGTGTGGCCGGAGGTGGAAGCATCGCGGCGGCGCTCGGGGTCTGGATCGTCTTCGAGGACGAGGCCGGTTTCTCGATGACGCCGCCCCGCGCCCGCACCTGGGGCCGCCGGGGCCACACACCAGTCATCCGGGTCCGCGGCCGCTCCTGGCGACGCCTGTCGATC
>NZ_JBIWKA010000014.1:0-274529 GCF_044765445.1 Streptomyces sp. NPDC102467
CTGCACACCTACAATCACCACCGCGGACACACCGCGCTGAAAGGCCAACCACCCGTCAGCCGCGTCCCCAACCTCACGGGTCAATACACCTAGGTCTGGGCTGACGGGCGGGCGTACCGGTGGTGGTACGCCCGCCTCTACGGGCCCGGTCCCCCTTCGGGCACGCGAGAAGAACCGCTTCCGCTGCAGAACTGCGACGAGTGCGACCGGGCGTTCCGGGTGGCCGGGCCCGGGGAGTGCCGGGACCGCTCCGCGACGGCGCCGGCCGCGTGAGTGTCAAGGCAGCTGTGGCGTCGGGACGCTCGTGCCGGGGGCGGTCAGCGGCAGGCGCGTCAGTGCTTTCGCCTCGGGGCCGGTCGGGTCGGCTCGGAAGATGTGGACCACCAGGGCCATCTCGCCCGGCTCCGCCGGAATGTGCAGGGTTTCGAAGTCGAGGTCGAGGGGGCCCGTCGCCGGGTGGCGGAGTTGTTTGCGGCCCGCTGTGCACATCACCACCTCGCCCGTCGCCCACAGCGCTCGGAACTCGGCGCTGTGCGCGCTCAGTTCGGCGATGAGAGCGGTGAGGGCCGCGTCGCCGGGGTAGCGCGCCGCCGAGACCCGGAGCTGGCCCACCGCCTCCGCCGCGCGGGTCTCCCACGCGGGGTGCAGGGCGCGGGCCGCCGGGTCCAGGAAGAGGAAGCGGGCGTTGTTGGGGTCCCGCCGTGACGGGTCGCCGAGGCCGCCCATCAGCTCCGCGCCCAGCGCGTTCCAGGCCACCACGTCCAGCCGGTGGTTGGTGACGAACGCCGGGAACAGGGCGGGGGAGAGGGCGTCCAGGACGGACCGGACCAACGGGCTGACCTCTGCCGTGGGCGGCGGGGCCGTGCGGCCGGTGGCCAGCGTCGTCAGGTGGGCGCGCTCCGCCGTGTCGAGGCCCAGGGCCGTCGCCAGCGCGTTCAGGATCTCCGGGGAGGGCTGGGTCGCGCGGCCCTGTTCCAGGCGGACGAGGTAGTCGACGCTGATCCCGGCCAGCTGCGCCAGCTCCTCGCGGCGCAGCCCGGCGACCCGTCGCCTGGCCCCGCCGTTGATACCCGCGCTGATACCGGCGCGCTCCGGCGTGACACGACCCCTGCGCGCCCGCAGGAACGCGCCCAGGTCCCGCCCGTCGTCCCCCATGCTCATGATGTCCAGTATGCGGGGAGGACCGGCAGTACCAGGATTGCAGGTCCGGTGGTCGAAGAGGGTGCTGGCTGGTCGTTCGTGGGCGGGAGAACGTGGCCGTATGGATACGCGGAAGCAGAAGGTCCTCGTTGTCAGCGCCCACCCCGAACCCCGTTCTCTCAACGCCTCGTTGACCGACTTCGCCGTCGAGCGGCTGCGCGCCGCCGGACACGAGGTGCGGGTCAGCGACCTGTACGCGATGAAGTGGAAGGCGACCACCGACGCCGACGACTACCCCGGTCTGGACGCCGGGGCGCGGCTGCACGTGATGGGGGCCTCCGAGCGGGACACCCTCGCCGGGCGGCTCACCGCGGACGTCGTCGCCGAGCAGGAGAAGCTGCGGTGGGCGGACGCCGTCGTGTTCCAGTTCCCGCTGTGGTGGTTCGGGGTGCCCGCGATCCTCAAGGGGTGGATCGACCGGGTGTTCACGGCCGGGTTCGCGTACGGGCCCGAGGTCGCGCCTCCGTACAGCCACGGGCCGCTCGCCGGACGGCGGGCGCTGGTGTCGGTGACGTACGGGGCGCGGCCGGGCGCGTTCTCCGACCGCGGGATCCACGGGCCGCTCGCCGACGTGCTGTTCCCCGTGCAGCACGGACTGCTCTGGTTCACGGGCATCGCGCCACTCGAACCGTTCGCCGTGTCCGGCGCGCACGAGGTGCCCGAGGCGCGGTTCACCGAGATCCGGGAGGTGTACGGGCGACGGCTCGACGCCCTCTTCACCGAGCAGCCGGTGCCGTTCCGGACGCTCACCGGCGGGGACTACGACCATGAGATGCGGCTGGTCGAGGGGCGGGAGGACGCGGGTGCGGACGGGTTCGCTCTGCATGAGCGCGGGCTCGGCTGAGAAAGTTGCCCGTGCCGTGTCACAGGCGGGTGCTTCCCTGTGTCCAATCCGAGTGAAGGCCCCGGGAGAGTCCGGGACCACCGCATCTCTCGGAGGGCACTCACATGTCGGCCAGCACCAGCACCAGCACCAGCACCAGCACCAGCACCAGCACCAGCACCAGCACCAGCACCAGCACCAGCACCAGCACCAGCACCAGCAGTATTGGTACCAGCAGTAGCACCGTTCCGGTTCTTGGCTCCTTTATGTCTCATCGGGAGACCGGTACCGGTGGTGGCCCCGCCGTCGTGTTCCTGCACGGCAATCCCACCTCCTCCCACCTGTGGCGCGGCGTCGTCCCGTACGTCGCCGGCCAGGCACGCACCCTCGCCCCCGACCTCATCGGCATGGGCGCCTCGGGCAAGCCCGACATCGGCTACCGGTTCGCCGACCACGCCCGCTACCTCGACGCCTGGATCGACGCGGCCGGACTCGGCGACGTCGTGTTCGTCGGGCACGACTGGGGCGGCGCCCTCGCCATGGACTACGCGGCGCGGCACCCCGGGCGGGTGCGCGGGCTCGCCCTCGTCGAGACCTTCCTGAGGCCACTGAGCTGGGCCGAACTGCCGCCACTCGGGCAGGAGTTGTTCCGCGGATTCCGTACGCCGGGCCGGGGTGAGGAGATGATTCTGCGGGACAACATGTTCATCGAGTTCAACCTGCCGCACGGCACCGCCCGCCTGTCCGCCGAGGATCACGACGTGTACCGCGCGCCGTACCCGACCGAGGCCTCCCGCAAGCCGCTCCTCGTGTGGCCCCGCGAGATCCCCTTCGACGGCGAACCCGCCGACGTGCATGCGCGCATGGAGGCGTACGGGGCGTGGCTGGCCTCCCAGGAGTCCGCCTCCGTGCCGAAGTTGGTCATGCACGGCACGGACGGGGCGGGCATGGGGTCCGCCGGGGTCGTGGCCTGGGCCCGGGAGACCTTCACCAACGTCGAGACCGCCGACATCGGTGTCGCCGGGCACCACGCACCCGAGGACCAGCCGGACGCGATCGGTACCGCCGTCTCCGACTGGCTGCGGCGGCACGACGACATGCTGACACTGTCCGTATGAGCGAGGAGCGGATGCGTAGCGATGTTGATGTCGGTGGTGGTGCCGGTGGTGCCGGTGGCGGGGGTGGTGAAGTGTTGGACGCCGAGCGGGAGTTGGTTGCCCGTGCCGTCTCCGGTGACAAGGACGCCCTGGAGGATGTCGTGCGGCGCGTCCAGGACCCGCTGTACCGGCTCGCCCTGCGGATGACCTGGCGGCCGGCCGACGCCGAGGACGCCGCCCAGGAGATTCTGATCCGCGTCGTCACCGGGCTCGCCACCTGGCGGGCCGAGGCGCGGCTGCTCACCTGGGCGTACCGGATCGGCGTCAATCACCTCCTGAACCTCAAGCGCCGCACGTCCCAGGAAGCGGCCGGGCTGAGCCTGGACGCGTTCGGGGAGGGACTGGTCGACGGGCTCGCCCCGGTTGCCTACGCGGGGCCCGACGCCGAGTTGCTCGCACGTGAGGTGCGGCTCACCTGCACCCAGGCCATGCTCCAGTGCCTGGAGCGCGGCGAACGCGTCGCTTATGTTCTGGGCGAGGTCTTCGAGCTGCCGTCGCCCGAGGCCGCCTGGGTGCTCGATGTCTCACCGGCCGCCTACCGCAAGCGACTTGAACGGGCGCGGACGCGGTTGCGCACCTTCATGGACGCCACGTGCGGGCTCGCGAACCCGGCCGCGCCGTGCCGCTGCGCGCGCCGGGTGGCGCCCGCGGTGGCCGCAGGCCGGGTCGATCCGCGCCGCCCCGCCCTCGCGTCGCACCCGGTCAGTCCGGGCGGCCGCGATCTCGCCCGCGCCTCGGCCCAGATGGGCCGGCTGCACGACGCGGCGACCGTGCTCCGCTCGCACCCGGATTACGCGGCGCCCCGGGCCCGGTCGGAGGTGGTGCTGGGGTTGCTGGGCTCGGGGCGGTTCCCCTTGTTGTCGGACGAGCACTCAGACCAGTAGGTCTCGCTTCAGACGCGCGATGTCCTGGGCGTCCAGGTGCAGTGCCTTCGCTTCGTACGCGTTGAACGACCCGAATGTCTTCTTGATCTCGTCGAATCCCGAGTTCAGGTACTCCGCGCGCACGTCGAGCATCGGCTTGTACACCTTCGCCTGCTCCGGCGGCATCGCGGCGAGCGTCGCCGCGTTGGCCTCGGCCCGGTAGTCGTTGGAAGCCAGGTAGTCGGCCATGACGGTCGCGCGGGGCACCCCGAGGGCCGTGAGCAGGGCGGCGTTCGCCCAGCCCGTGCGGTCCTTGCCCGCCGTGCAGTGGAACAGGTCGCCGCCGCCGTCCACGATGCCCGCCATCACCGTCCGGTAGGCCGCCTCCGCGGAGTCCGAGCTCACCATGGCCTTCTCGCCCTGGACCATCATCTCGGCCGCGCCCGCCTCGGACGTCGGCAGCTGGAAGACCGGGCTGTCGTCGCCGAGGACGTTCGCGACGACGTACGACGTGCCGGCCGGGACCTTGTCCGGCGCCGCGGCGCGCTCGCTCGTCGTCCGCAGGTCGTAGTCCGTGCCGATGCCGAGGCGCTTCAGCTTCGCCAGGTCGGCGGCGGTCAGCTTGTCCAGGGCGTCCGAACGGTAGACCTTGCCCATCTTCACCCAGTGGCCGTCCGTCGTCCGGTAGCCGCCCGCGTCACGGAAGTTGACCGCGCCGTCGAGCTTCACGAGACGGTCCGCGAGGTGCAGGCCCCGCCCGTGGTCGGGCACCAGGTCGAACCACTGACGGTCGACGCCCGCCGCGAGACCGGTGACCGTGAGTTCGCCCGTCGAGCCGCCGTGCGCCACCGTGCGGGCGCCCGCCTTGATGGTGACGTGCCGTACGCCCGGCGCCTTCCACGTGATCTTGTACGTTCCTGGCGTCGCTGTCGCCGTGATCCTCGCCTGCGTGAAGGGGATGCGGGGGGTGGGGGTGTGGTCGGTGTGGCTGCTATGGCTTGGGTGGCTGGTGTGGGCCGAGGCGGCCGGGGCTGCCAGGCCGATGAAGAGCGTGGCGGCCGACAGGGCGCAGAAGGGTAGTGCGGTGGCCCTTACACGAGTCATGTGCGTCATGAGACGGATGTTTCGGGCCTCAGGGGGGCGGGGTGCTACGCCCGGGTGAACGGTGGGCGAACCCGGGAGGAGGACGTGGGGGCGGGTGCCCGGCCCTGCCTGTACACCTTCGCGAATTGGGCAAATGCGGTCCGAACCGGCCTCAAGGGCTACTCCTCACATACCAGTTGAGGTCGCATGAGTAACGCAAGCGAACGTTCCCGGTCGCGCTCGGTCGATTACAGTGCTGCGAGTTGGAGGGGGTCGGAGGGGCCGGAGGGAAGGGAACCCATGGGCGCACCGGTTGCCGCTGCGGCCGTCTGGGGCCGCGTCGAGCAGCAGGACTTTCGCAGCCGTGTGCGCGGCACGCTGCTCGGAGCCGCGCTGGGCGACACCCTTGGCGCTCCGCTCACCGACCTCACGCTCGACGAGATCCAGGACGCGCACGGTGCCGCGGGGCTCACCCAGCTCGCGCCCTCGTACGGCCGCACCGGAGCGGTGACAGCGGCGACACAGCTCGCGCTGTTCACCGTCGACGGGCTCATCCGCGCGCAGGTGCGCCGCGACACCGGTGCCTGGCATCCGCCCACCGATGTGCATCGGGCCTATCTGCGGTGGGCCGCGACCCAGCGTGACTGGGGGCCCGACGAGCGGCGCAAGGAGGACGGGTGGCTGGCGCGCGAGGAGTGGCTGTACTCGCGGCGTGGCGCCTCCCAGGTCTGTCTGCTGGGGCTCGGCAACGACGTCATGGGCACCATGGACAAGCCCAAGAATCCGGACGCGGTCGGGGCGGAGGCGGTGACGCGGTCGGCGCCGTTCGGGCTCCTCGTCGGGTGGGAGCCGCAGCTCGTGCTGCAGTTGGCCGTCGAGTGCGCCGTCCATACGCACGGCGCTCCGGAGGCCTATCTGGCCGCGGGCGCGTACGCCGTGATCGTGCACGCCCTGGCGCGGGGCGACTCGCTGGATGCGGCTGTGCAGCGCACGCTGGTGCTGCTGGCGGCGCGGCCTGGGCATCTGCCGGTCGTGGAGGCGCTGAAGCATGCGGTGGGGGCTGTGCGGCAGGGGATGCCGAGTGCGGCGCGCGTCGGTGAACTCGTCGATGACGGTGGGGCGGTGGGGGCGCTTGCCGCAGCCGTGTACTGCTCGCTGGTCGGTGAGGACATTCGGCACGGGCTGGGGCTCGCCGTCCACCACGATGGGCCTTCGGCGGAGGTCGGGGCGTTGTGCGGGGGGTTGCTCGGGGCGCTGCACGGGGAGACGGCGTTGCCGCCCGCGTGGGTGGCGGAGCTGGAGGGGCGGGCGACGATCCTGGAACTCGCGGACGACTTCGCCATGGAGATGACGCAAGGGGCGGCGCTGCACGGGCCCGGGGCCTCGTCGCCGGGGTGGCTGGCGCGGTATCCGCGGGCCTGAACGGCGTTGGGGTGGGGCCGTGTCCGCATAGGCGGTCCTCCGCTGCGTTTGCGCCCTGTTTCGTGGGTGGGGCGGGGCCGTGTCGGGGTGCCTCCTCGGCCGGATCGGTCTCCACCCCTGATTGCGCCATGGGCGGTCATCCGGCGCTGAGTTCCCGCGGTGTCCTGCGGGGGCACCCCGACACGTCCCCTCCCGTCGCATTGCGTGCGCGGACCGGTGGGGCCTTGGGGTTTTCGGGTGCGCCGCCGTCGGGCGGCCCTATCGCCCCGCCCCGCCGACTGCCGTCGCTACCGTGCCGCCCCGCCGTCGGCTCCGCCACCCCAGCTGCCCCCGCATTGGTCAATCTGCCTCCCCCAGACTCCGTCCGGGGGGACCCCCAGGGCGGCAGGGCGGGCAAGGCGGCACCCCAGCGCCGGGGCACCGTGAAAGCAGGCCCCCGCGAAAGCACCGATACGGCACCCACAGTGCCGGGCGCACCGTGCAAGCAGGCCTGCACGGAAACACCGGTGCGTCCCCCCAGCGCTGGGGGACCAGGTAAGCAGGCCCCGCGAAAGCGACGCGCCCCGCCCCGGGCCACCGTTCAAGTAGGCCCGAGGCAGGGCGCGTTCGACTCAAGTGGCGGAGCTACAGGCGCTGGACGTCGTCCTGCGCTGCTGCCGGCGACGGCACCGCCGCGGGGGCCGTGCCGGGGCCGTCGTCGTCCGTGTTGAGGCGCTCGATGAGAGCGTCCCGCTCAGGCGTGTCCTCCGGCTTGACGAAGCCGATGACGATGTAGAGGACGAGCGAGACGGCCAGCGGGATCGAGACCTGGTACTGGAGCGGTACGCCGCCCTCTACGTTCCAGCTGATCGGGTAGTTGACCAGCCAGAAGGCGAGCAGGCCCATCGACCAGCTGGTGAGCGCCGCGGTCGGTCCGGATTTGCGGAAGGTGCGGAGCAGACCCAGCATCATCGGGATCGCGATCGGGCCCATGAGACCGGCGACCCACTTGATGACGACCGTGATGATGTCCTTGAAGGTGGGCGAGTTGACCTGTGTGGCCACCGCCATGGACAGGCCCAGGAAGATCACCGTGGTGAGGCGTGCTGCGAGCAGGCCCTTGTTGCCGACCCATTGCTCTTTTGCCTTCTTCGAGAGCGCGGGGGCCACGTCACGGGTGAAGACGGCGGCGATCGCGTTCGCGTCGGAGGAGCACATGGCCATCGTGTGCGAGAAGAATCCGACGATGACGAGGCCCAGCAGGCCGTGCGGGAGGAGCTGTTCCGTCATCAGGCCGTAGGAGTCGGAGCCGTCCGGCTTCTGTGCGTGCACCAGCAGCGGCGATACCCACATGGGGAAGAAGAGGACCACCGGCCAGACCAGCCACAGGATGGCCGAGAGGCGGGCCGAGCGCGTGGCCTCGCGGGCGCTGCCCGTGGCCATGTAGCGCTGGGCCTGGTTCAGCATGCCGCCGTTGTACTCGAAGAGCTTGATGAAGAGGAAGGCGAGCAGGAAGACCGTGCCGTAGGGGCCCACCAGCGGCTTGCCGTGGCCTGCCAGTTCCGGTTCGTCCCAGACTCCGAAGATGCCGCCGAACGGGCCCAGCTTGGAGACCACCGCGATGAACATCGCTACGCCCGCGATGAGCTGGATGATGAACTGGCCCAGTTCGGTCAGCGCGTCCGCCCACAGGCCACCGATGGTGCAGTAGACCGCCGTGATCACGCCGGTGATCAGGATGCCCTGGTTGATCGAGATGCCGGTGAAGACCGCGAGCAGAGTGGCGATCGCGGCCCATTTGGCGGCCACGTCCACGATCTTCAGGAGCATGCCCGACCAGGCGAGCGCCTGCTGAGTACCCAGGTTGTAGCGGTTCTTGAGGTATTCGAGCGGTGATGCCACGTGCAGGCGCGAGCGCAGCCTGTTGATCCGTGGCGCGAACAGCTTCGCGCCGATCGCGATGCCCAACGCGATCGGGAAGGACCAGGTGACGAAGGACGTCACGCCGTACGTGTACGCGATGCCCGCGTAGCCGGTGAACATCACCGCGCTGTAGCCGGACATGTGGTGCGAGATGCCGGAAAGCCACCAGGGCATCTTGCCGCCGGCCGTGAAGAAGTCGGAGACGTTGTCCACACGTTTGTGGGACCAGACGCCGATCGCGACCATGATGCCGAAATAGCCGATGAGCACGGCCCAGTCGAGACTGTTCATGTGCCCCCTCCAGGGGTCCGCCTTGTGAACGTTGCGGCTCTTCGTCAGTACGTCCGTTCCAGCGGGCGCCCCCGTGCGGGAGTGGGGACTTCCGGGATTGAACCGCTTGTTCGGTGGGCCGGTCAAGGGCTTCGGTGGTCACGGATGTGAACCGAGATCAGCAAGTCGAACGATTTTGCATTTTCGTTACCGGGTGGGGAGTTGTCGTGAACGTGACCCCGGCCACACCATGAGCGGGCACTTCGTCAGTAGCCGCACATACGCGAACGACCGCACGGGATGCGGGTCCCGTGCGGTCGCGTGAAGCAGAGAGGGGGGTGCGCGTGTCAGCGCATCAACTCACCGGCGTTCACCAGTAGTTGCTGGCCCGTGATGGCGCGGGCCCGGTCCGACGCCAGGAACGCAGCCGCGTCCGCCACATCGCCGTCGGTGGCGAGCTCCGGCAGTGCCATCCGCTCGGTGAGCCTCGCCAGCACCTCGTCCTCCGGTACTCCTTCGGTGTGCGCGGTGAACTGGACGTAGGCCTGCACCGGCGGGCCCCACATCCAGCCCGGCAGCACCGTGTTGACCCTGATCCGGTGCGGTCCGAGTTCGCGCGCCATCGAGTACATCGCACTCGTCAGCGCCCCCTTCGACGCCGCGTAGGCCGCCTGCCACACCTGCGACGGGGCGGCCACCGCCGATTGCGTCCCGATGATGACGACCGAGCCGCCGCGCTCCTTGAGGGCCGGCAGGCAGGCCCGGGTCATCCGTAGGGTGCCGAGCAGGTTCACGTCGAGGACCTGGCTCCAGGTCTCGAAGTCGGCGTCCTCCAGGCCCCCGAAGTAGCTGTCCCACGCGGCGACATGGACCACCGCGTCCACCCCGCCGAACCGCTCCCGCGCGAGCGCCGCGAGAGCCTCGCACTGCCCCTCGTCGCCGATGTCGGTCGACCGGTACGCCGTCCGGGCGCCCTCGGGGTCCAACTCGGCCGCGCACTTGGCGAGATGGGACTCCGTGCGCGCCCCGAGCACCGCGTTGCCGCCGTCGCGCAGTACGGCCGCCGCCACCTGGTGGCCGAGCCCGGCGCCGACCCCCGAGACGATCACGGTCTTTCCGGCGAGCAGCTCACCATTCCCCATTGGGGGCCTCCCGAGTCTGGCCATCTACCTGACGGGGCGTCAGAGTATGGGCGGCATCGGGACTTTGGAAGGCTCGCGTGGCTTCGGGTCGGCCTCGGGCGGAAGGGGAGTGGCAATGGAGAGCGATACGGCGAGTGGTGCAGGGAGTGGTGCGGGGAGTGGCTCCGGTACTCGTAGTGAGACGTATGCGGAACTGGCGGCCCTCGGCCCGTACGGGGTGCGCCCGGGGCACGCTCTGATCACCATGGTCGAACCGCACCCGGGGCACGAGTACGCGTACAACCGCTGGTACGAGGACGATCACTACTACGCCGGCGCGATGGCCATGCCCTGGATGTACGCGGGGCGGCGCTGGGTCGCCACCCGCGACCTCCAACTGCTGCGCTACCCCGAGAAGTCGGCGGTCGCCGAACCCGTCACGGCAGGCTGCTACCTCTCGACGTACTGGGTCACCGAGGGGCGCTACGACGACCACATGAAGTGGACCGTCGGCATCAACAAGCGGCTGAACCGCGACGGCCGCGTCTACCAGGACCGCACCCACGTCTTCACGGCGTTCCAGGACCACGAGGCGACCGTCTACCGGGACGGGGCCGCGGGCCCGCGCGACTATCACGCCCTCGACCACCCGTACGCGGGGCTCGTGGTGGAGGTCATCGACGTCGAATCGGCCGAGCGGCGTGCCGAGCTGCTGGAGTGGCTGCGGTCACGTCATCTGCCGAGGGCACTGGCCGGTTCACCGGCCGCGCTGGTCACGGCCTTCCGGCCCACGCCGCTTCCCGGCGACCGGATGACGTACGTGAGACAGGTGGAAGGCGTCGACACCCGGCTGACGCTGCTGTGGTTCCTGGAGGCGGATCCGCGCGAGTGCTGGCAGGAGCATTTCGCGGGGCTCGGGGAGCAGGTGGCGGGGGCGGGCCTCGGGGCGCGGGTGGAGCTCATGGCACCGTTCGTCCCGACGGTGCCGGGGACCGATCGCTATGTGGATCAATTGCGTTGAGCGAACGTGCGAACGCGCGAAGGCGGGAGGGTGCGAACGGGCGAGTGAGGGGTGGGCGGGCAAGGCCGAGCCCCCTCGGCCGGGACGGCGGGCCAGTCGAGAGGGCTCCTACTGTGGTGCTCTGGTGCTGTGGTGCGTAATACGTGTTGCGTGGTGCGTGGTGGTGCATATGTGATTGTTGTGCCGTTCTTCGGTCAGAACGAACCCGTGCTCACCTCGTGCACGAACGCATTCCAGGTCGCGGGGCCGAAGCCGATCGACGGGCCCTGTACGACCTTCGAGTCCCGTACCGCGATCGCGAGCGGCTGGGGCGACTTGACCTCTACACACGCGCCGTTCCCTGTGGAATACGAGGACTTGGTCCATGATTCCGTGGCGCCCTGCTGAATTGCCATGTTTGCTCCGCTTTAGCCAGTGGTCGAATTTCAGCCCCGCCTGGAGGTCCAGAGCGGTTCTCGCCAACGATGTTGTCCTGATGGCGTGATCGACGCTACTCGCCAAATTGGGTGCGTGAAGCGGGCATTCACCCGACCGGATGGCATATTCCATTGGGGTCTTCCATTCCTCCGAGGCGAAGGTGTACCGTGCGGCGCCTTTGCCTCGGAGGCACGGAATCCGGGGGAAACGGAGCGGAATCCAGCCTTCCGGAGATCGTCGCGGAGGGCGTCAGTGCGCGTACTCCTTGGCGATCTCCGAGATGTACTGTCGGGATTGCTCCACATTCAAGGCTTGTGCCCGCAAATGTTCGTACATGACGCTGTATTTCTGGACGTCATTCGCTTTCTCCAGGTACAGGTCGCTCGTGACACCCTCGATGTAGACCACGCTGGAATCCGCCGCGTCGGGGAACTCCAGGATCGCGTACTGCCCGTTGAGCCCCGGATGTGCGCCCATCTCGAACGGGATGACCTGCACGGTCACATGCGGCAGCGTGGACTGCTCCACCAGGTGCTCCAGCTGCTCCCGCATGATGTTCTTGCCGCCGACGAGCCGGCGCAGCGCCGCCTCGTCGAGCACGGTCCACAGGCGCAGGGGGTTGTCCGGCGCCTGGATGCGCTCCTGGCGGCGCATCCGGACCTGGACACGCTTCTCGATGTCCTGCGGAGTCGTCTCCGGCAGCGCGCCGTTGATGAGCGCCTCCGCGTAGCCACGGGTCTGCAGCAGACCGGGCACGACCTGCGGATCGTAGACGCGCAGGCTCGCGGCGTCGGTCTCCAGACCGATGTAGACGCTGTACGGGATGTCGCCGAAGGAGTGCCACCAGCCCTGCTGGCGCGAGTCCTTGGCCATTTGCATCAGCGAGTCCACTATGCGGTGGTCCTCGACCTCGTACACGCCGCACAGGTCGCGTACGTCGCGCTGGCTGATGCTGCGCCGCCCGTTCTCCAGGCGGCTGATTTTCGACTGCGAGACCAGCAGGCGCTCGGCGACCTCCTCGGCGGTCATGCCCTTGAGCTCTCGGAGCCGACGCAGCTCCTGGCCCAACCGGCGTCGCCTGACGGTGGGATTGACGTTGGACGCCACGGGGCGTGCACCTCCGGCTGCGTGCATCTTTTGTGCGTTGTGTATCTGCTGCTCAGCAGATTGCCACTCCGGGGCTTCCTGCCGCTGGGAAATGGCGGATATGTGCGTGGTACCCAGCACAAACGCGACCGCGCGGGGCGATGGCCGGGGTCGTCGTCCGGACGTCCGGTCCCTCGCCCCGCGCGGTACAGCGGCTCCCGAACCGGGTCTTGGGGACTGCGGTGCGGCGCTGTTGCGGGTGCTTTTTCAGATGCTGCGTGTGCTGCGGGTGGTGCATGCGCTGCGGAATGGTGCGTTGTGCAGCGCGTGGTGCCCTGAACTGCGTGTGGTGCGGCTGTGCGTGGTGCTCGTGCGGCCCGGGTGCTGCCTGTGGCGCCGGTGGTGCTCTGGTGCCCGCCGTGCCTAATGGGCCACGGCGCGCGCCATGGAACCGTGCCGTGGCTGCATCGGAACGCCCCTGGCGGGCTCCGGTGCCGGCCGGCCCGTCGGGATGGCGGGCGAACGGCGTGGCTGAGCGGCCACCCCGTTCTGGACGTCCATCACGGCGTGCGCCACGAGGCCGCCCATCGGGTCGTGCCTGATCAGGTCCCGTAGCCGGGATCGGGACGACCGTCCCTCGTTGCCCGGATACAGGTGCTTGCCGAGACCGACCGCATGGGCCAGCGCGGCGAGCGCCGCGGTCCGTGGGTCCGGCGGAACGCCGGTACGGATCGCTGAATCCAGCCGGGACCTGATCTCCCGGCTGATTGCCGTGTCCGTCGCCTGATAGCGAGTCGTCGGCAGTACCCCGCACATCTGGCCCGCCACGGCATGCACCATGCCGCACCGCTCCAGGTGCGAGAGGTAGGTCTGGCGCAGCCCGAGACGCGGCCCGCCAATCCAGTGGACCGCCCGCACAGGAGCGCCGCGCCTTCGCAGCAACTCCAACGCGCAGTCCAGAGTCGGATCTCCGGTCGGCCGTGGTGCCACCACGGCGATACGATCCCCGTCTGGGGCTATCCGTCCGGCCAGCGCCAGCTCTACTAGCTGTGCTCCGGCCAGACCTAGGTCGAGCGACTGCGGCTGTGCGGTGGTACCCGTGGTCGGGTCCAGCGCCAGCAGCAGAAGCTCCTCCGGAAGTGTTCTGCGGCTCCTGCCCATCCATGCCTCCCCGCGTGGATGAATGACAGGGTGACCCCTCTCACATTGGTCTGTCGAGAGTGCGTGGTTGCTTTGGACGGGAACCAGTAGGTATGTCGTTCTCGTCTACCACGGGGGTTAAGCCCCCACACAGGACACTGGTACATGGTTCGGACAGGGCCGGACAGGCATCGGCCTGTCCGGCGCTCAGTGGTTAGCGGTCGAGGAGGCATCGGTGGCGGGGACCCCGGACAGGTCGGGCGAAGAGCAGAAGGCGTCGGGCGGCCCGGCCCGGGACGAGCAGGACCCGCGCCTCGCGGTGGCGCGGGAGACTCCGTCGCGGTCGGGCGTGGATCAGGCGACGGCGGTGTTCTCGGTCCGTGACGTCGCCGAGACGGACTCCGGTTCCGGGAACGGGTCCGGAAACGGTTCCGCTGCCGCGGAGGAGGCGGGTTCCGGAAACGGTTCCGCTCCCGCGGAGGAGGCCGGTTCCGGAAACGGTTCCGCTCCCGCGGAGGAGGCCGAGGACGCGCCTTCCGCCTCCGCGGAGGAGCCCGGGGACGCTCGGCTGAGGAACGCGGTGGCGGCGTGGGTGACGTCGGCCGCGGCCGCCGGGGCCGAGGCCAGGGGCGAGACGGGCGCTGCGGGGGCCGAGGCGGCCCCGAGCGCGGACGTGGAGCCGGCATCGGATGCCGAGGGCACTGCCGCCGCCGCGGACGCCTCCAAGGGCGCTGACGCGGACGCAGAGCCGAGGCCCGGCGCGGGCCGCGCTGCCACGCCGGAGCCGGGCACCGACGCCGAGCCGCAAGCCGAGCCGGCCGATGTCGTACCGGAGGCGACCGCTGCGGATGCCGCGGCAGCCGCAGCAGCCGCAGCAGCCTCCACGGATGGCGCTGCCAAGCCGGGCGCCCACGAGGACGCCGACGCCGAGCCGCAGGCTGAGCCGGGCGATGTCGTACCGGAGGCGGCCGCTGCGGCTGCCCCCACGGGTGCTGAAGCCGAGCCGAAGGCCGGTGCCGCCGCCAACGACGATGCCAAGCCGGGCGCCCCCGAGGACGCCGATGCCGAGCCGGAGGCGGAGCCGGCGGTAGGCGCCGAAACGAAGCCGAAGCCGGATACCGACGCAGAGCCGAAGGCCGAGCCGGCCGATGCCGCGCCGGACGCGGCCGTCGCCGCTGCCCCCACGGGCGGCGCTGAAGCCAAGCCGAAGGCTGGTGCCGACGCCCGCGCCGAAGCCAAGCCGGACGCCCCCAAGGACGCCGGCACCAAGGCGAAAGCCGACGCCGCTCCCAAGGACGCCGGCACCAAGGCGAAAGCCGATGCCGCCCCCAAGGGCGCCGGCGCCGACGGGCCCGTCGATCAGCCCACCGCCGTGTTCAAGGCCGTCGCACCCCCGGTCGACCAGCCGACGACCATGCTGAAGTCCCCGGGTGCAAAGCCTGCAAAGCCTGCAAATCCTGCAAAGGATGCCAAGGACGCAAAGGGCACAGCGGCAGCGAAGAGCACAGCGGCAGCGAACGGCGCGGCGTCCGTCAAGGGCGGGAAGCCGGAGACCGAGGCCGAGCGGACCAGTAAGTTCGTGCCGCTCAAGGGACTCGACAGCGCGGCCGCGCCCGGCACCGGCAAACCGGCGGAGCCCCCGGTCGCGGAGCGGACCACGCAGCAGCCGTTGCCGCCGAAGCCGCCGCTGGACCTGCTCGCCGAGCTGACCAACACGCCGCCGCCCCCGGAGACCCGCGTCCGCACCACGGTGCGCCGCGTCAAGGTCTGGACGCCGCTGGTACTGCTCCTCATCGTGGTCTTTGCAGTCGTACAGGCCGTGCGCCCGCTGCCGACGCCCACGCTCCAGCTCACCGCGCAGGAGTCCGTCTCCTTCGACGGCGGCAAGCCGTCGGTCCCGTGGCCCGGCCAGGGCCAGGCGGCGATGGACGTGAACGGCATCGGTACGTTCGGCACGTCCGGCGACCAGAAGCCCGTACCGATCGCCAGTATCGCCAAGGTCATGACGGTCTATCTGATCCTGCGCGACCACCCGTTGAAGACCGGCGAGAAGGGTCCGAAGATCCCGGTCGACGCGGCGGCGCAGAAGCACTACGAGACCGGCAAGGCCGAGAACGAGTCGGTCGTGAAGGTCACCGAAGGGCAGCAGATCAGCGAGTACGAGGCGCTGCAGGCGGTCATGCTGCCGTCGGCGAACAACATCGCCAAGCTGCTGGCCCGCTGGGACACCGGAGAATCCTCCGAGGACACGTTCGTCGACAAGATGAACAAGACCGCCAAGGAGCTGGGGATGAAGAACACCACCTACACGGACCCCAGCGGCCTCGACAAGACGACCGTCTCCACCGCCGAGGATCTCGTGAAGCTCGGCCGCGCCGCGATGGAGAACCCGGTCTTCAAGGACGTCTCCAGCCAGCCCAGTTACGTGGACCTCAACGGGGACAAGCAGAACAACTTCTTCGGGCTCGTCCCCACCGTCGCCATCGGCATCAAGACCGGCACCACCACCGCGGCGGGCGGCAACATCCTCTTCGCCGCGGAGAAGAAGGTCGGCGGCAAGACCCAGACGATCATCGGCGCGGCTCTCGGCCAGTACGGACGCAACGGCACGGCCAACATCGACGAGGTCACCGGTGTGGTCCGCAAGCTGATCGAGTCGGGGCAGAGCGCGCTCACCGCCAAGAAGATCGTCACGAAGGGCGACGTCGTCGGCCAGGTCGACGACGGTATGGGCGGCACCACCCCGGTCGTCGCCACGAAGGACGTCACCGCCGTCGGCTGGTCGGGGCTGACCGTCAGGCTGAAGCTCGGTGAGAAGAAGGGCGAGACGCCTCCGCACGCGGCCAAGGCCGGCACCGAGGTGGGTGTGCTCAGCGTCGGTGACGGCAAGAACGACGCCGTCGAGGTCCCCGTAGCGCTGCAGAAGGACCTCGCCGAGCCCGGGTTCGGAGCGAAAATCAAGCGCGTCGGATAGCGCGTTCGCGGGAGGCTGGAGCCACCGGTCTCCCGCGGCGCCCGTACCGGGCGCCCGTGCTAGCGTCGCGAGACCGGGGCAGGACCGGGCGTTCCCTCGGTCGCTAACGACGGTACGTACGGGAGTGTCAGTAGTGGCCACAGCGGAGCCGACGCGCGCCGACGACGACGCCGAGCCGGGTGGCGGGCGCGGACGAATACGGGTGCAGGACCGACCGCCGCAGGACCGGGATCCGGGCCCCGACGGGAACGGCGGCGCGTCCTCCTGGGCGGCGCGTGCCGAGCGGCACCCCGTCATCGTCGTCACCGCCGTCGCCGCGGTGCTGCACATCATCTGGTTCTTCACGTTCGCGAACAGCGGCGGCGACCTCGCGGCGCAGGACGCCTGGGCCGAGTTCGTGGGCCGGCACCCCGACTCCGCGTACAACCTCGCCTGGTACGGCGGCATGCACCCGGTCTCGTACAGCGTGGTCTCGCCGTATCTGATGGCCGTGCTCGGTGTCCGTACGACGATGATGATCGCGGGCACCGTCTCCGCCGCCCTGCTGACCCTCATCCTGATCCGTACGCGGATCGTCGCGAAGCCGCTGTGGCCCGCGCTCGCCGGTGTGTTCGCGCTGCTGTGCAACGCCGCGTCGGGCCGTGTCACCTTCGGGCTCGGCATGATGTTCGGGCTCGCGGCGGCCGCGGCCGTGTTCTGCTGGCCGTACCGCTGGCGCTACAAGCGGTGGGCGAAGGCGGTCGTCGCCGCGCCGCTCGCCGGGATCGCGACGGCCTGTTCACCGGTCGCGGGACTCTTCGTCGGACTCGTCGCCGTCGCGCTCTTCCTCCAGAAGCGGCGGCCCGGCGCGTACGCGCTCGGGATCGCGCCCGCCGTCGTGGTCGGGCTCTCGGCGTGGCTGTTCCCGTTCTCCGGGACCCAGCCGATGTCGTTCTGGTCGGCGCTGCTGCCGATGGTCTACGGCGCCCTCATCTGCTGGCTCGCCCCCAGGGAGTGGCTGACTGTCCGGATCACCTCCGCCGTCTACACCCTGTCCGTGCTGCTCGTGTGGCTGATCAGCTCGCAGATCGGCTCCAACATCACGCGCCTGCCGATGCTGTTCGCGGGCGTCGCGCTGCTCGCCGTCCTGCCGTTCACCGTGCCGCGCTCGCGCAAGTGGTATGTGACGGTCGTCGCCTTCGTCGGGCTGAACGGCTGGGTCGGGTTCAAGTCCGTCGACGATGTCGTGCATACGACTCCGGCCGCCTCCTGGGCCCGTGAACTCGCCCCGCTCGTCAACGAACTCCAGCAGGTCAAGGCCGAGCGCGGCCGCGTCGAGGTGGTGCCCGCGCGCTCGCACCGGGAGGCGTCCGCGCTCGCCCCGTACGTGAACCTGGCCCGCGGCTGGACCCGGCAGGCCGACATGAAGCGCAACCCGCTCTTCTACGACGACACGCTCAACTCGGCGAACTACCACGAGTGGCTGAAGCGCTGGGCCGTGCACTACGTCGTGCTCCCCAAGGGCGAACCGGACGGGACCGGCGGCGAGCGCGAGCGGGAGCTGGTGCAGCGCGGGCTGCCGTACCTCAAGCAGGTCTGGGGCGACGCCAATTGGCAGCTGTTCGCCGTCACCGACGCGGCGCCGATGGCCGAGCCGAACGCGACGGTGGACGCCGCAGAGCAGGCCGAGTTGACCATCGAGGTGACGAAGCCGGGCCGGGTCCGCATCCGCGTCCCGTACTCGCCGTGGCTGGCCGTCGTCGACGCGGAAGGCAAGGCGCTTCAGGCCCCGCAGGAGACCGAGGCGTCGCAGCGGGCGCGGGAGAGCGACGAGGCGTCGCCGAAGCGGTACGAGAACGTGCACGGGTGCCTGTTCGAGACGGAGGAGGACGCCTCCGGCGACAAGTGGACGGAGCTGGTCGCTCCGCGGGCCGGCACGTATCACCTGGCGGCGCCCTATAAATGGTGGTCGCGGGGGACGCCCTGCCCGGAGGAGTTGCAGTAGCCCCGCGGCGTGCGGAGGAGACGGCGGCTATCTGCAGATGTCCGTCGGGGGGCGGATGCCCTTCGGCGTCTCCGTTCCCGCCACCTCCGTGCGTACCGTGTCCAGCTGGCCCAGCAGCTTGCGCAGCGTGGCGTCGTCCGGTGAGCGGAAGTACTGCAGGACGGCGCGGTAGAACGCGTCGCGCAGCACCGGCGGCATCACGTCCGACGCGTCGAGGCAGAGCTTGTTCCTGCTGTCGGTGAGGTAATGGGCGATCTCCTGCGCCGCCGCGTTGTCGTCGGGCTCCGGATCGGTCGCGTCGGGGAAGAACGGGCGCAGGTGCGGACGCGCCGCGTTCCTCCACTGCTTGCGGCCGTCCTCGCTGGTCAGGCGCTTCACCAGCTCCTGCGCGCCGGGGTTGTCGGTGAGTACGGCGGCCATGTCGCCCGACACCTCGAAGGCGTTCTTGTACGCGGCGGAACCCTTCAGGAACCGGGCCGCCGGCTCCACCCGGATGTCGCTGCGTGACGCGTACACGAACCGGACGAACGACCCCTGGTGCTCGTACGTGCAGCCGGGCAGCGAACCGCCGAGCAGGCCGCGCGGGTCCCCGCTCGGACGCTTGGGGTCGGCGGTGCCCCAGAACGACATGGTCAAGGAGCGCTCCACCGCCGCCTGGGAGGCGGCCGGGGAACGGAAGCCGCCCGCCGCGAGCAGCCGCGCCCAGGTGGTGAACGCCCGCGTCACCTTGGGGGAGTCCCAGCTGAGCTGCCCGGTCGCCCACCGCGTGTACGTGTCCGGGCCCGCCTGGTGCAGCAGGATGTCCTCGACCCAGTCGGTGCCCGGCCACCCGGATGTGGCCTGCGCCGCCATGCCCACGCACCATTTCGGGGCGGTGTCGGAGGCGTCGGCTCTGCTCCACATCAGGCTCTTCAGGTCGACCTTGAGCGGCACCCAGTATGTGCGGCGTCTGCCGTCGACCATGAGGGTGGGGGACCAGGGCGCGTAGGCGCGTTCGGCGGTGGACGGGTCGAGGGGCTTCAGCTTGTTCTGGATCGCGTACTCGGTGAGTTCGCCGATGCTGCTGAGGATGGCCACGTCCGGTGGCGCGTCGGCGGCGAGTTGCGCGATGAGGGTCTCGCGCAGCGAGCGGGTGCCCTTGTAGACGTACGTGTGCCCGGAGCCGCGGGACAGATCGCGCAGGACGCTCTCGAACGCGGCGCCCTCGGGGCCGGTCCACGGGCCGAGCACGACGACCGGGGAGCCGCCGCCGGACGAGCAGCCACCGCTGAGTGCGGCCAGGCCCAACAGGCAGGCGGCCAGGAGGAGTTGCAGGACGCGTCGCATGCGGGTGAGCTTCGTGCGGGGGCTTCTCATGAGGCGCCTCCGCCGCGGCCGACCACGAGGTACTCCCGCCGGTACGCGTGCAGTGTGCCGCCCATGACCCCGGCGGCCGCCAGGCCGAGCGGTGCGAGCCAGTCGGCGACCTCCCCCACGTCCCCGAACTGCCCGCGCCGCACGGTGTGTTCCATGCGCGCCGTCGCCGGGTGGATCGCCGCGTCGCTGGGTGAGTCCAGCGGGTTGTCCTCGATGGTGACCTCCGTGTCGGGCGACGCCTGGTCCGCCAGCACATGTGCGTACGGCACGGTGTCGCGCTGCGCCTGCCACGCCCGCACCCCGTCGGCGACGGCCCACGGCACCAGGAGCAGCGGCAGCGCCGCGGCGAGCAGCGGCACGCTCGCCCGGATCCGCATCCGGCGGTGCAGGAAGACGAGGGTGCGCCACAGGCCCACCGTCAGCAGGGTGAAGGCCACCAGCGAGACGGCGGCGGCCGCCAGCACACCCGGGCCGAGTGCGGAGCGGTCGGCCAGGCGGTGGCGGAGATCGCGCTCGAGGGCGGCGATCCGGTCGACGACGGTCGTGGCGTCGACGCCCCGCGCGGCCCCGCACGCCGGGTAGGGCGCGTCCCGGCGCGTGGTCGGCCCGGTGGTGGTCTGCGAGCACAGCATGCTCTGCGCGTACGCGAGTCCGGCCTTGCGCAGCGACTGGTTGCCGACGTTCGTCCTGGCCCAGGCGATCCACTCCTCGTAGCCGTCGATGAGTCCGGAGATGACGTCGAGTTCCTGGCGCTGCGCCTCGCCGAACGCGCCGCCGCGGGAGAGCCGGGCGATGTCCTGGGCGGCGGCGCCGGTACGGGCGGCGTAGCGGGGGCCGAGGCCGGAGAGTTCGACGGCGCGGCCCGCGTCGAGACTGACCTCGGCCTCCCGCTGGGCGATCCGCAGTGAGATCCTCGCGTCGGCCAAGTCGCCCAGAGCGGGGACGAGTTGCGTGCGCACGTACGTCGAGTCGGCGCGGACGTCCGCGTAGGCCCAGCCGAACGTGGCGAAGGCGACGGCCGTCAGCAGCGGCAGTGCGATCAGCCGGTCGCGCAGGTAGACCCGGTTGCGGGTGCGGCCGGGCGGCGGCCACAGCAGGCGGCGCAGGACGGACAGCCACGGGGGCGGCACCGGGTGGCGCGGCAGTGGCCTCACCCGTTCCGCCTCAGCAGAGGGCCGAGCAGGGCGGTCAGCGAAGGCCGGTGCCGTTGGTGGCGCAGTGCCAGCGGGCGGACGAAGTAGGCGCGGTCCAGCAGGCGTTCGGTGATCCCGTTGCCGTGCGGAAGGTCCGCGGAGCGGGCGGCCTGGCGGGCGAGGAAGAGGTAGAAGCGGGACAGGTCGCTGCCCAACTCCCGTTCCTGGGAGGGGAAGGCGAGCCGGGCGCCGGCGTCGCGCGCCTCGCTGTCACGGGCCGCCGCCTGCCGGGCCAGCTGCCCCAGCCCCTCGGCATCGATGATGCCGCCCGTCACGAGCTGCTGCGCCGCCTCCCACACCTCGGCCTTCATGCGGACCCTGGCCGGTTCGTCGGTGAGGCCGTGCTCGGTGAAGAGGCGGGCCAGGCGGTCCAGGACGACGCCCAGGGCTCTGGTGTCGGCGGCGTACTCGATGGCGATCCGGACCGTCGCGGTGCGCGCGGCCGTGCGGTGCCGGGAGTGCTGCGGCACCGCGTCCAGCGCCCTGATCGCCTTCGCCGACGCGTGCGGCTCGCCCAGGGCGAGCTGGGTCCGCGCGGCCCCGAAAGCGGCGCTGCCCAGCGAGGGATTGCGCAGCCTGACGGCCTCGTAGAGCGTGTGCGCCTCCTGGTGCCGGCCGAGGCGCTCGGCGCAGAGCCCGAGGGCGAGTTTGGGCGCGTACTCGCCGGGGATCGCGGCGTAGACCCGGTCGAAGTGGTCGCGGGCCGAGGCGACCTCGTCGCGGGCGAGCTCCAGGAGGCCGCGGTGCCAGTCGACGCGCCAGTCGTACTCCGCGCGCTCCGTGCCGATGGCGTCGATCGCGCCGCTCAGCTCTTCTCCCGCGAGGGACAGGCCGGCCGCGTCGAGGTCGGCGCGCAGGGCGACCCGGAGTCTCAACCGGCAGCGCAGCAGGTGCACTTCGGCGGACTCGTGCCAGCCGGCGGTGTTCTGCAGCAGCGCCGCCGGGTCGGCGTCGGCGAGACGGCTGAGCTCCGTGTGGTGGTCGTCGTGCGGATCGGGCCGGGGCACCGGGAGGCGGGCCGCGGCGTCGGCGGCGGCCGGCGGCTCGTGCAGCGGACCCGGAGGCCCCTCGCCGGGCGGGACGGCCCAGCGGGGAAGGGCGGGCGCGGTGCCGAGTCCGGCGTCGAGGGCGTACGGCGACTGGGTGAACAGCGGTGACGGCTCGAACGTCTCGTCCCCCGTGCGCAGGGACCGCAACTCCCGCCATACTCCGCGCAGTTGTGCCTCCATCTCGCGGGCGTCGGCGAACCGTGTGCCGGGCGTGGAGCGGGTGGCGCGGGCCAGCACCCGGGCCAGCGAGAGCCGGCCGAGGCCGACCGGCGGGAGCGTGGTCGTCAGCAGTGCGGCGTCGGCCGCCCGCTCGTCGTCCTCCCGCAGCCGGTCGAGCGCGCCGAGCTTCGCGAGGTCGGTGTGGTGCCGGCCGAGCCCGCACAGGACGCGCAGCGTCTCGCCGAGCCCGAACAGATCGTCCAGCGGCTCGCTCTCGCCGGACGGCTCCACGTTCGGGGCGCGGTACTCCTCCGTCGTCAGGCCCGGCGCGCCCGCGGGCCGGATCGAGCCGACGTCCACGACCTTGATGGCGGCGCCGTCGTGCATCACGTTCTGCGGCTTCAGGTCCCCGTAGACCAGGACAGCGGCCGCCGGCCGGGAGTGCAGATGGTCCAGGGCCGACAGGATCCGCACCCCGTACGCGAGGACGAACTCGTGGAAACGGGCGTCGCCGAACCGCCCGGGGGTGTGCTGCGCGAGCGCGCGCACCTCCTCCAGGTTCAGCCCGTCGACGTACGGCAGGACGAGGAAGTCGCCGACCGTCTCGTGGGTGCCGTAGTTGAAGACGGGGATGATGCCCTCGTGGTTGAGGTCGGCGAACGCCTGCCGTTCCTCCGCCAGCGCCTGGGACGCCGCGTAGGCGACTCGCTCGGAGCGCAGGGTCTTGACGGCGACCTCGCGGTTGTCGACCTTCTCGTCGAGCGCGAGATACACGTCGCCCATTCCGCCGAGCCCGAGCCGCCGCACCACCCGGTACTGCCCGGCGAGCAGTTCGCCCTCGGCCAGGCCGGGCAGGTCGTCCAGCGCGCCGCCGGCCACCGGTAAGCGGGGCCGTATCTCCGGCAGCGCCGTGACGTCGGCACCTTCCGGAGGCAGCACGACATCGGCGTCACGCGGCGCGATCGACAGCGGCATGACGAACAGCGGTCCCGAGGAGTCCCCCTCCATGGCGACCCAGAATAGGTGCGGGGGGCTGATATTCGACCCCGTACGGACTGTGCGGATTCGACTACAACTCGGTTACAGGAGAGCTGTGTTGGTAAAGGGAGGTCCAGAGGGGGAGGCGAGGACGGCGGCGCGGGGAACGGCGGAGGTGCCGGGACGGGCGGGGGCTCACCACTCCGCGAAGGAGCCGTCCGTGTGCCGCCAGACCGGATTGTGCCAGCGGTGGCCGGTCGCCGCGGCTTTGACGACGGCCTTCTCGTCGACCTCGATGCCGAGGCCGGGCGCGGTGAGGCGGGCCATGTGCCCGTCCGTGGTGTCGAAGGCGAAGACGGACGTGTCGACGAGGTAATCGCCCAGGTCGGAGCCGACGTTGTAGTGAATGCCGAGGCTGGTCTCCTGGATGAACGCGTTCGGGCTCGCGAAGTCCACCTGGAGACAGGCGGCGAGCGCGATCGGGCCGAGCGGGCAGTGCGGGGCGAGTCCCACGCCGTGCACCTCGGCCTGCGCCGCGATCCGGCGGACCTCGGAGATGCCGCCCGCGTGCGAGAGGTCGGGCTGGGCGAGCGCGATCCCCGAACGCAGCACCGGGTCGAAGTCCCAGCGCGAGTAGAGGCGCTCGCCGGTGGCCACGGGGATGGTGGTCGCGGACGTGAACTCGCTGTACTGCGAGGTGAGTTCAGGCAGCAGCGGCTCCTCGATGAACATGGGGCGCAACGGTTCGAGGGCGCGGGCGAGCTGCTTGGCGAGAGCCGGGGACGTGCGGCCGTGGAAGTCGATGGCGACGTCGCCGTCCGGGCCCATGGCCTCCCGTACGGAGGCGACGCGCTCCACGATCGCGTCGATCTCGCGCGCGGTCTCCAGGTGCTTGAGCCGCCCGCCGACGTTCATCTTCACGGCCCGGTAGCCCTGTTCGAGCCGCTCGCGCGCATGCTCGGCGGCCTCGCTGGGGTCGTCCCCGCCGATCCATGAGTACATCCGCATCCGGTCCCGTACGGCGCCGCCCAGCAGATCGTGCACGGGTACGCCGTGGAACTTGCCCTTGATGTCCCACAGCGCCTGGTCGATACCGGACACGGCGGAGGAGAGGACGGGCCCGCCGCGGTAGAAGCCGCCCTTCGTCATGACCTGCCAGTGGTCCTCGATGCGCAGCGGGTCCTTGCCGACGAGGTAGTCCGAGAGCTCGTCGACGGCGGCGGCGACGGTGTGGGCCCGTCCTTCGACGACGGGCTCGCCCCAGCCGGTTATCCCTTCATCGGTCTCGACCTTGAGGAAGAGCCAGCGGGGGGCGACGAGGTAGGTGGTGAGGGCGGTGATCTTCATGAGTACGGCTCCTAGATTCTTGGCTGTACAGCCCATCCGGGGGCGCCATCCAGCCGGTTGATCCAGCCCCTCCGGCGATTGAGGAGCGGGGTCCGGGGCAGAGCCCCGTGTCAGTGCGCCAACAGCTCGGCGAGAAGCGGGAGCTGGGCCGGATCCTCCAGCGCGGAACCGACGGCGACAACCCGAGCCCCGGCAGCCAAATACGCGGCAGCGTTACCCGCATCCATCCCCCCCGTGGCAACGAACGGCACCTCCGGGAACGGCCCCCGCATGGCCCGGAACCACTCCACCCCGAGCACGCTCGCCGGGAACGCCTTCAGCCAGGTCAGCCCGAGCGCCCGCGCCGCCTGGACGTCGGTGGGCGTGGCCACCCCGGGCAGATGCGGCAGGCCGGCCGCGACACTGGCCCGCGCCACGTCGGGGTCGAGGCCCGGGGCGACGGTGAACGCGGCGCCCGCCGCCACCGCCCGGTCGAGCCGCTCGGCGGAGGTCACGGTGCCCGCGCCGACCGGCATGCCACGCTCGGCCCCGGCGGCCACGACGGCGGCGAGGACCCGCCCGGCCTCCTTGTCCTGCACCGGGACCTCGACGCACCTGATGCCCAACTCCCAAGCCCGGACAGTGAGTTCGACGGTCTTGTCGACCGGCATACCGCGCAGGATCGCCATCACGGGCGCCCCGGCGAACAGCTCATAAAATGTGGGTGCCCCGGTCGTGGCAGGGTTCACGGACGCCATCCCAGCTCCTTGGAGATCGTCTCGGCGGTGGCCGCCAGGTCGGGCAGCACATCGGAGACGAGGGCGGGCAGGTCCGCCCTCGCCTTGAGCGCGGTCACGGACACGGCGGCGACCACGTCACCGCCGCTGTCCCGCACGGGGACCGCGACACAGTTCACGTAGTCCTCGTACTCGCCGTCGTCGACGGCCCAGCCGCGCGCCCGCGTCTCGTCGAGGGCTCTGCGGTAGGCGGCCGCGTCGGTGAGTGTCGTGCCGGTGTGCGGCGCGAAGTCGCAGCCGGCGAGGAGTTCGGCGGCCCGCTCGCGCGGCAGGTGGGCGAGGATCGCCTTGGCGACCCCGGCGGTGTGCAGTGTCACCGGGCGGCCGATCTGCGAGTAGAGCCGCACCCCGTCCACCGGGTCGACCTTGTCGACGTACACGATCCGGTCGCCTTCGAGCGCGGCGAGATGCACGGTGTGCCCGCACCGCTCGCCGAGGCCGCGCAGATGCTCGCCCGCGACGTCCTTCAGCCCGAACTGTTCCAGCGCGAGGTGGGCGAGTCCGGCGAGCCGGTGCCCGACCGCGTACCGCCCGTCGGGCAGCCGCCGCGCGAGCCCGCCGTCGGTCAGGGACTCCAGGATGCGCAGCGCGGTCGAGCGGTGCACGCCCAGGTGCTCGCCGACCTCGGTCTGGGTGCGGGGTCTGCGGGCGACGAACTCCAGGATGTCGATGGCCCGCCGTACGGTCTGTGACACGGGGTCAGTTCCCTTCCGTCGCCGCTGCCGCGGGAACGTAGTCCTCGATGCTGCGCAGGGTGCGCCCGGCGAGCCGGTGCCCGAGGGCGAGCCGGTCGTGCGCCGCCGCCCCGTTCAGCAGGGCGCTGAGATATCCGGCGGCGAAGGCGTCCCCGGCTCCGACGGCCTCGACGACCTCCACGACGGGCGCCGCCACGAACTCCCGTGTTCCCGCGCCGAATTCCGTGGCGCCGACGGATCCGTCCTTGACGACCAGAGTGCCGCGCGGGGCGAGGTGGTCGCGGATGTCCTCGGCGGCCGGGGTGCCCCACAGGGCCTCGCCCTCGTCGCGCCCGACGAGTACGACATCGGCACGGCGGGCGAGGTCGAGCAGTGCCTTGGCCGCGTCGTCGCGTGAACTCCACAACGCGGGACGGTAGTTGACGTCGAACGACACCAGGGTGCCGGTCTCGGCCGCCCGCTCCATCAGGGTCCGTACGAGCGCGGCGCACCCCTCGGACAGTGCGGGCGTGATTCCGGTCAGGTGCAGCAGCCGTACGCCGCTCAGGTCGACGCGGTCGGCGTCGTCGGGGCCCATCCGGGAGGCCGCCGAGCCGCCGCGGTAGTAGTGCACGCGGGTGCCGTCGGGCCCGGGGTCCTTGAAGTAGACGCCGGTCGGGGCGTCCGCGTCGGCCCGTACGCCGCTCACGTCGACGCCCCGCTCCGCGACCGCCGCCACGATCCGCCGCCCGAACGGGTCGTCCCCGACGCGGCTGACCCAGGCGGCCCGGTGGCCGAGGTCGGCGAGGTACTGGGCGACGGTCGACTCGGCGCCCGCGACGGCGAGCCGCAGCTCACGGCTGCGCTCGAGTCCTTCCCCGTCGGCCGGGGTGACCTGCGCCATCGTCTCGCCGAGACAGACGGCCGTACTCGTACCCGGATCCGCACCCGTACCCGGATCCGCACCCGTACTCGTACCGGACATTCGCCGTCCCTCCATTGACATCCCGCTGGCCCCATGAAGAACATTAGCAGCTTCTGCGCAACAGGCGTGCGTATGTTGCAACAACAGTCCCCCCGTGCAGCGTGAAAGGGAGTGAGATGAGCCCAAAGACGAGCGCATCCGCCCACAAGGAGACCGCTCCGCCGAAGCCGCCGAAGTCGCCGAAGTCGTCGTCGGAGCAACCGACGCCGCCGAAGGCGATGAGCGCCAGGACGCGGCAGCGCCGCACCGCCGCCGCGAGCGTCGTCGGCTCGATCCTCGAGTGGTACGACTTCTTCCTCTTCGGCGCCTCGGCCGCGCTCGTCTTCAACAAGGTCTTCTTCCCGGACGTCTCCCCGCTCGCGGCGACGCTCGCGTCCTTCGCGACGTTCGGCCTGGGCTTCGCGGTGCGCCCCATCGGCGGCCTCGTCCTCGCCCACCTCGGTGACCGGATAGGCCGCCGCCCCGTCCTGATCCTCACCGTGATCCTGATGGGCGCGGGCACCCTCGCCATCGGCTTCCTGCCCACGTACCACCAGATCGGCATCTGGGCGCCGGTCCTGCTCGTGGTCTGCCGGATGCTGCAGGGCTTCGGCGTCGGCGCCGAACTCGGCGGCGCGTACGTCATGTCGACGGAGGCGGCGCAGGCCGAGAAGCGCGGGCTCTACGGATCGCTGCCCGGCGCGGGCGAGTTCATCGGCGTCGTCATCGCCTCCGGCGCGGTCGCCGCCGTCTCCACGCTGCCCGAGGACGACTTCCTCGGCTGGGGCTGGCGCATCCCGTTCCTGGCCAGCGCCGTCGTCGTGATCATCGCCCTGCTGATCCGCAACGCGGCGCCCGAGACCGAGCAGTTCGAGGCCACCCGGGACAGCGGCAAGCGCGAGAAGCTGCCGGTCCTCGCGGCGATCAAGGAACGCCCGAAGGCCATCGCGCTGCTCATCGGCTCCGGCTGCGCCACGGCCATCGCCTCGTACGCGATCCAGGGCTATCTGCCCAGCTACCTCACCAACCAGCTCGGCCTGTCGTCCGGCACCTCGGTCCTCGGCATCACGATCGCCTCGGCCGTCTCGATCCTCACGATCCCGCTGGCCGGGGCACTCTCCGACCGGATCGGCCGCAAGCCCGTGATGATCGGCGGCGCGGTGGCGATCATGCTCTTCGCGTACCCGTTCTTCTGGCTGGTGGACACGCGCGAACCGTGGCTCATCTACCTGGCGATCACGATCGCGTTCGCGCTGATGCTGAACTCGATCTTCGCGGTCGCGGGCACCTTCTACGCGGAGTCGCTGCCCACCGAGGTGCGCTACAGCGGCCTCGTCTTCGTCCGCGAGATCAACGGCGTTGTTTTCGCGGGTACTTCACCCTTCGTGGCCACGCTCCTGGTCGACGCGGGCGGCGACCGCCCCTGGTACCTGGCCGGGTACATGGCGGCGGCGGGCCTGGCCAGCGCGGTGTGCACCTGGCTGCTCCCGGAGACGGCACCCGCCCGCGCCGAGCAGAACCCCGCCGAGTCCGTCCAAGCCGGGGACCGACCCGGAATCTCGGATGCGCGGGACGGCGGGACCCGGCGATGATGCGGATCATGCCGATCGAGATCAAGCCCGTCATCGCGCCTGGCACCTTCACCTCGGCCCCCCAGCCGACGCTGCCCACCGCGGACGGCGAACTGACCCTTCGGCCCTTCGAGTTGAGCGACGCGCAAACCGTCCACGACGCCTTCCGGGACCCCGCCCTGCGCTTCTGGCACGCCCGCACCATGGAGTCCCCGGACGAGGCGCGCGCCTGGGTGGAGAGGACGCACGAGGACTGGTGCAAGGAAGCGGCGGCCCAGTGGTTCGTCACGCGGGACGCCGACGGGGCCCCGCTCGGCCGGATGGCACTGCGCGACATGGACCTCCTGGAGGGCTTCGCGGAGATCGGCTACTGGGTGCTCCCGGAGGCGCGCGGCCAGGGAGTCGCCCCCAGGGCGCTGACCGCGCTGACGGACTGGGCCGTCGACGTGGGCTTCCACCGCATCGAAGTCCAGCACTCGACCCGTAACGAGCCGTCGTGCCGGGTGGCCCTCAAGGCCGGCTATCCGCTGGAGGGCACGCGCCGCAGCTCGGCGCTGCACACGGACGGCTGGCACGACATGCACGTCCACGTCCGCATCCAGGACGCGTGAGCCGCGGGCCGCCCCCGCTACGCCTGCTCTGCGCCTGCCCTACGCCTGCTCTACGCCAGAGGTACGCGGGTCCGACCGTGGCTTCGACCAGGCCGTGTACATCAACGTGCATGTCACACCGAACGCGGAACTGATCGTGCCCGAACACCTCTTGACAGCGTGCGTACTATTTCGCGACCTTTGAGCCCCATGGGGGAATAGGGGGCGTCCGCAGGTGAAGATCACGACCTATAGACCCGATGAGCTGAGCGCCGCGCTCCGCGGTGCCTGGCACGAGGCCATGGACCAGTCACCGGACTACCAGAACCCTTTCCTGGCACCCGAGTTCGCGATCGGCGTCGGCAGACACCGGGGGCGGGCGCAGGTGGCCGTCCTGCGCGAGGGGAACGAACCGGTCGGCTTCTTCCCCTACGAGAAGGGCCGCCTCGGCGTGGGCCGTGCCATCGGCCTCGGCCTCTCGGACTGCCAGGCGCTGGTGCACAGGCCCGGGATCAGCTGGGACGCGCAGCAACTCCTGCGGGCCTGCGGCCTCTCGGTCTTCGAGTTCGACCACCTCGTCGAGGAGCAGAAGCCCTTCGGCCGCTACGTCACCGGTACGTTCGCCTCGCCGGTCCTCGACCTGAAGGACGGCGGCCACGACTCGTACGAGGAGTGGCTGCGCGCTGCCTACCCGGGCCAGGCCAAGACGGCCCTGAAGAAGGAACGCCGGCTGAGCCGCAACGTAGGGGAGATGCGTTTCGTCTACGACGAGCGCGACCCGAAGGTGCTGCGACGGCTCATGACGTGGAAATCGGCCCAGTACCGCAGGACCGGCCGCATGGACCGCTTCGCCAGGCCCTGGATCGTCGACCTGGTCGACCACCTCTTCAATGTCCGAGAGGACCACTTCACGGGTGTCCTCTCCGTCGTCTACGCGGGCGACCGCCCGGTGGCGGCCCACTTCGGCCCGACGTCCCGCACGGTCTTCGCGGCCTGGTTCACGGCCTACGACCCGGAGTTCGGCTACTACTCGCCCGGCCTGATGATGCATCTGCGCATGGTCGAGGCGGCCGGCCGCCAGGGCACCCGCCTGATGGACTGGGGCCGCGGGGAGAAGGAGTACAAGGACTGGCTCAAGACCCGCGAACTGCGCGTCTGCGAGGGCTTCGCCACCCGCACGCACCCGGTGGCGGCCGCGCACCGGCTGTGGCGGCGCCCGGTCCGGGGCCTGCGCAACACGGTGCTGGCGCATCCGGCGCTGCGGGTGCGGGCGGATCGCCTGCTGAAGACGGTGGGTTCGATGCGGGAGGGCGGCCCGCCCTAGTACTCGGGTCTTCTCTGAGTACCTGCTGAGTACGTGTGCTCTGGGCGGGGCGGAGGCGAGCGGGAACGCTGGTCCCATGGAACAACGAATGGAACCCCGGCTCGGGAAGACCGTCCGCGCGCTGCTCCGGGCCCTGGCCCTGGCGGTGCTCGCGTCGGCGGCGTGGGCCGTCTGGCTGGGCTGGGACCAGCACCGTGACGTGCACCCCGACGGCACGGAGACCGGCCCGTACGCGGCGTGGCAGGTGATCGGGCTCGTGGTGACCCTGCTGGCCCCGGTGTGCTGGGCGGCGACCCGACAGCACATCGCGCCCGCCGTGCTCGGAACGACGGCGGGCCTGACCGTCGCCGCCTACGTCGACTGGTCGGACGACTCCAGCGGCCTCTTCGCGGTCGGCGTGGCGCTGGTCATGGTGGGCACCCTCGCGGCGACGGCGGCTGTCTCCGCGGTGATCGCGGCGGCCCGGCGCGGCGGCCCGCCGCTCGGACGGACGGGTGGCTTGTCGCGCGGATGACCACTTCAGTTGTGGGACCGGTGCCAATACGGTGACCAGGTGCCCGCTACTCCCGCCTCTCCCGCTTCCCCCATCTCGCTGCTGCTGTGCAACGATCCGCTGCGCCCCGCACGGTGCGACCCGCACTTCGCGCCGCAAGCCGCAGCGGCCCGGCAGTCCGGCGCGGCAGTGGCGCTGATCGACCACGACGCGCTGCTCGCAGGCCACGCGGACGAGGCGGTGCGCCGCGTCCCGCAGGGCCTCGGCGCTGCCTGGTACCGGGGATGGATGGTCCCCGCGGCGGCCTACGCGGACCTGGAAGCGGCGCTGACCCGGCGCGGCACACACCTGCGCACCACCGCCCCGATGTACCGTGCCGCACACGAACTCCCGGGCTGGCACGGCGCGTTCACCGCCGCCACCCCGCTCAGCGCTTACGCCGCCTGCGCACCGGGCCGCCCTCCGAGCCCCGCGGCGCTGGCCGACCTCGCGGGGGCCCTGCCTGCCGGCCCCGGAATCGTGAAGGACTACGTCAAGTCCCGCAAGCACGACTGGCACGAGGCCTGCTACCTCCCCGATCTCACCGATGCGGCGGCGGTGCACCGCGTGGTCACCCGCTTCGTCGAACTCCAGGGCGACGACCTGGCCGGCGGCATCGTGCTCCGCGCCTTCGAACCGTTCGACCGGACGGCGGGCGAGGCCCGGGTGTGGTGGCTGGACGGCGAACCCGTGCTCACCACGCCCCACCCCGACACCCCTGACCTGCGGCCGCGCCCTGCCCTCGACGCCATACGCCCGCTGGTCCACGCCCTCGGCTGCCGCTTCGTGACCACGGACATGGCGTACAGGACCGACGGCACGTGGCGGGTGATCGAGGCAGGCGACGGCCAGGTGAGCGACCTCCCGTCCGGGACGGACCCGGCTTTCTTGATCACCGCGCTGCTGGCGACGTGATCGAGTAGCCGACGTGGAGCTCGCCGGGGTTCGGGGCGGCGAGTCGGCGCGGAGTTCGTCGGGGTCGGGGGCGGCCAGTTGGCGTGGAGTTTGTTGGGGTTCGAGGCGGCCGGTTGGCATGGAGTTTGTTGGGGTTCGGGGCGGCCGGTTGGCATGGAGCCGACCAGAGCCGGGGCGGCCAGGCGGTGCGGAGCCGACCTGGGTCGGGCGCGGCCAATCGGCACCGAGCCCGCAAAGGTCCGGTCCGGGCGGGGCCGGCTTCACCACCCGCAGTCGATGTCGGCCCACCCTCCACGGACGACCGGATCGGTCTCCGTCCCGCTGACCCGCAGAAACCCCCCATCCCGCTCCCAGCTCAACTCGTACGTGCCTGCCGCGACGGGCCGGTAACCGTCATCGACCGCCCATGACCCCGACGTGCCCACGGCCACCCCGGTACGCCCCACCGCGTACGCCTCGCCATTGCCGATCACGAAGAACGAGGTCTCCCGCACCACGACCGTGCATCCCCCGGGCCCCGTCGGGCGCAGAACGTGGTACTCGGCTCCGGAGATCAGGTCGTCCACGCCGCCCCACGCGGTGCCGAGCACCGCGGCGACGATCAACAGACGGTTCCCCCGCCGTACCCACCCGGCGCCCCGTGTCACCGAATCCAGCGAAGGCCCTGCTGGGCGACCCGCCCGCCAGAGGGCCCATCGGAACACGAGCGCCATGACGAGAAGAGCCGCACTCACCATCCACCCGGGAACCACCCGCCCCTCAACCACCAGCAGCAGACTGCTCCAGCTCGTCACCGCGGCGAGGACCAGACTCCCGGTGCCGGCGGCCGTGTAAAGGGCGGGCGACAACCCAACGGTGTGCTGTGTACGTATACGCGTACGCGTACGTGCTTCGGTCACAGCGGTTACGACTCCCTACTGATCCACAAAGTTGCGGAAGCCGCCGACCTGCCCGAGCCGGAGCCCCCGACATGTGCCCTTTATGTGTATGAGGCATGCAAGTAGGGTGAACGGTGAGGCGGATCTTCGAAGCGGGCATCGTGAACTGGGGGCGTGGCGTGGGCGAAAGACGCGAGAACGGGAACCTCGGGCGGGCGGCGCTTGGCGGCGCCGTCGGGACCGCGATAGCCGCGGTGGGGGCGATCGTCGCCATAGGCGTCAACGCCGACTTGCCGTGGTGGGCGGTGGCAGGCATGGCCGTGCTGGCGGCAGGTCCGGCCGCCTGGACCGGGGCGCAGATCGGCCGCCGTGACGGCGTTCGCAACGAGGCACTGGAGCCGGGGGAGACGGTACTGGGCACCTACGCGGTCCGGCCCCCCTTCCGCGATCACACCCCACCCGCCGCCCACGAGGGCCCGCAGTACCAGCTCCTGGTGACCAACCACGGCCTGCAGATGTGGGAACGTTCAGCCCTCCTATGGCGCCACCCGTGGCCGGAGCTACGCGTATTCACGGAGGGCCCGCGCCTGCGCATCCACCGCGACGGCCTCGAGGTCGGAGCGATGCGCTTCGCCCGAGCGGGAGCCGAACAGGAGGTCCGCCTGATCGCCCAGCGATACGCGGCGGTCTAGCGGACGGGGCCTCCAACGGGGCCGGTGAGGGTCAGCTGCCGGCGCCGGGGCGGTCGATCCCGAACTCGTAGGCAATTTCCCAGCGGGCATCCGGCACCACGATGTCAGCGGTCTCGACCGGTCGCCCTTCCGTGTCGTAGTAGGTGCGCTCGATCGCGAGCAGCAGGTCGCCCACGCTGATCCCCAGGAGGTTCGCCTGTTCCTGTGTCGCGCGGGAGGGCCGAGGCACTTCCACGGCACGTTCGATCTCGACGCCGATCGACCGCATCCGAGCGACGACTCCCGCTCCGGCAAGCGGCCCCATCTCCGGCAGCACGACGGGAGTTCCGTCCGTCACGGCCATCGGCTCCCAGGACTCGGAGAGCTGGACGGGCTGCCCGTCGGCCAGGAATTCGTAACGCGTGACGACGCACGGTTCACCGGGGCTGATGGCGAGCCGGTCCGCAATGGCGAGGGGCGCCGGCTGACGGGCCTGGCTGTGCGATTCCCAAGTGCCCGCGATGCCACGCTCGCGCAGGTCGGCACGGAAGGGCGAGCCGCCCCGGTCCTCCTGGTGTCGTGAGCGGACCATGCGCATACGTTCGCGCGGGCTGCGGACGTACGTACCCGATCCGGCGCGGCCCTCCAGCAACCCCTCGGTGATCAGCCGGTCCATGGCGCGCTGTGTGACGTTGCGCCCCACTGCGTACTCCTCGGCGAGCCGGGCCCGCGACGGCAGGCGGACGCCGACCTCCCACTCGCCCGCGAGGATGCGGGTGCGCAGCGAGTCGGCGACTTCGAGGTACGGAGCCTCACGGGGCATGGGCGGCTCTCCGGTGGTGTGGCCGTGCAAGGGCGACAACTACGAACAATCCCAACGACATTGACAAGTTACTGCATCAGGTAGAAGCTACTGGAGTAGAACTACTCTCCGCGTTCGGACGACTACGGAGCCTGCCTGTGTGCTCGATGAAATCGAGAGCGGTGTCGCTGGCCGCGCAGCTCGCGGCGCTGACGGGCGACGAGGTTCGCGTCGATGAAGCGGCGAGCCACGTTCGCGTCACTTGCGCGGTGCCTCCGCACCTCGCGGAACGCAGCCGGCGCCTGCTGCTGATCGCTCTGGCGGGCGCGGACCGGTACGGCCATGACGCGACGGCTCAAGGTGCGCACATCTGGGCTGAGATTGCGGCCGATGGCGAGCAACTGGATGCCGATACCCAGGCACTGAAGGGAAGTTGAACGTATGCGCGCTCTCCTCTCACGACTGACCCGCAGAGTGAAGAGCTTTCTGCGCCCGACCGGCCGACACCGGATCGGCTCCCCGGTGCCCGCACCGCATGCAATCCCGTCGCCACAGGAGCCGTGCATCGCTTCCACCGTCCGCGCCTGGTACGCCCCCATCGACGGCGGGGCCACCCGTCTCATCCGCCCGTATCTCGTCGCGTACGAACACGAGGAGTCGGCCCGTCTGCAACGCCTACGCCGCGACACCCTCTGGTGTGCCACCTACGGCATCGACCTCGATGCCCGGAACATCCACGATGCGCTGGAGGCGGCGTGATGGACCACGAACTACGAGCTACCGCAGCTCAGTCGACCTGGACGCAAGGCCGCGGAAGGACCTGTTCGCCGGCGGGCGATGCCGTCGACGGCGACAGTGTGCTCTCCCGCCACGCCGACTCGATGGACGACATCCAGCTCGGCCTCGCGAACAGGCTTCTCATCCGCTCGAGAAAGGCGCTTGCCGCGACGTACCAGGACGGGGCCGAACTCTCCAACCTGACAGCAGACTTGTCGAACGCCCTCAGGGACACCCTGCACATCGCTCGATCACGCGACGCCGCACTCTCCTGCCCACCGCCAACGTACGAGTACAGATCAGCGGAGCTACGGGCCTACACCATGACTCGCATCCCCGGCGACGATTACTCAGCCGCACGCGTCGCCCGCCATCACGTACGCGACGCGGCCCGGACCTGGAAGCTGAGCCCGCAGAGCTGCGACGACCTGGAGACCGTCGCGGGGGAGCTGGTGGCAAACGCGCTGGAGCACGGCAGCGGCGGCACGCTCGCGCTCACCTGCGCGCTGACGGCGAGCGCGGTCACGCTCGGCGTCACCGAGGAAGGGAACTCCGGCGCCCTGTCGATCGAATTGACCCCACCAGGCCCGCCCCGCCCGGACGCGGAGCACGGCCGGGGCCTACTGATCGTGGAGGCGCTCGCTACCCGCTGGGGGAGCCGGAGAACGGCAACGGGGCTGACGGTTTGGGCCGAGCTGTCTGCCTCCTCGGCATCTCCCGAGCCCGCTTAGAGTTGCAGCCCTGGGAGATTGGTCGCGGCGATCAGGACGCTCACCCGCGGCGACCTCGTCCCGGTTCCATAAGGCCCCGCGCTGACGCATGCGGTGGCGTTGCGGACTGTTGGGGACCGTGGACGTACGCCGGCGTTGCTGTCAGCTGTGGATGTCAGGCAGTCCGAGGCACGATGCTCACCGCGCGGTACTCGTACCCGTCCTGCTTGAAGCCCGGGGCTTCCCACGTGAGGTCGATCTGCTGTCCGGCAGACAGCGTGCGGAAGCCGGTCACCTGGATGTCGGAGTAATGGCCGAAGCAGCCGCCGGGAGTCTCGGATGAGTCGAGAACACCCCATCCTTCCTCGTCGTTCCACTCGCGGACAGTCGCGGCCACCATGGACGGAACCCTATATCCTTCCCTGTGGCGACGCGGCTGGCCCCTGACCTTGAAAGGCCCGGTGTACCAAGGGGAGTTGAGCGCCTGAGCTGCGAGGGAGTGCCCTGGCGGCTGCTGTGTGCTGATGGCTCGATGCCAGCCGTTCCCCGTGGTTTCCCGCTCAACCTGACACGAGTCTGGCACGGCCCTGTTGGTGGGGCAGGCGACCCTATAGGGCGCCCATCCGATACGCCCCTGGGCCCTCTGCGTATCCTCGGCTCCGCGCAGGAGGGGGCGAGCAGTATGTGGGACGGGCCGTTTTACCGGGTGCATCGGGAAGGCTATGAGATCTGCTTCGTGCCCGGAGCAGGTGAGAACCTGGCGGAGATCGACGACGTTGACATGTGGGTGGTCCTCGACAATGGCGACCGCTGGTCCGGGACCGTGCACACCCTGGATGTGGTGCGGCGAACCATGGACCGCTGGCGTGACACGGGTGAGTGCCTCGATGGCAGCTACTTCTGGGTCTGGGATGGCCTGATCGTCCGTGATCCGGGCATCCCCGCCATGGTTCGTGTCATTGACCATCTCGTGAGCACAGGCGAGTACCGCACGACGCTGCGCCACGTGGGGCCGGAAGCGGATCTGGACTGAGAAGATCATCGCCCGGGATTGGTGCGCGTCCTTCGCGCGGCAGACTCGTACCTACTTCTTCTTGCTCTGGGTGTTGTCGGGGATCTTGGCAGCCTGCGTTTTAGCAGCTCCGGGGCCTGGTGGAGGTCGCCTGAGTGGTCGTCGTTGGTCGTTGTCGGCTGGCGTTGAGCGGCCTCGGACGGCCCAGGGACGGCCCAGGTGCAGGCCGCCGTCGTGGAGCACCTTAAGCCAACTCATCTGGAGTCCTACGCGGCTCGGATGGCAAGATCGTGCCCTCGTCTGTTTGTCCTTCCGCCAGTGGCTGAGTGAACCCTCGAACGTCTGACAGGTTTGCACCGCGTAGGTCGGTTCCGGTGAGGTCAGCCCCAGTGAGGTCAGCCCCAGTGAGGTCAGCCCCGGCGAGTGTCGCGCCGCGCAGGTTTGCCCCAGTGAGGTCGGCACCGGCAAGCCTCGTCTCGCGTAGGTAGGCACGCGCGAGCGTCGCTTCGCCTAAGTAGGCGCCGGTGAGTGTCGCTCCTTTTAAGAAGGCCTCGGTGAGGTCGGCGTGACTGAGAAGCGCACCGGCAAGATGCAAGTCACTGAGGGCTAGACCTTCGCGGATGGACACATGCGGACGCAGGTCTGCGCGGGTCAGGAAGGTCAGAGCCGTCTGGACGTCGGCGGCTAGTTCTTGGGGGAGCCCTGAGCCGTCTGGCCCCGTAGAAGTGGGGGCCGCTCTGGGGACGCGGTCGCGAACGAAGTGGCGCAGGACGGTGGCGGCATCGGTGGCGGCTTGCTCGGGCGCATCCTGAAGGATCTGTTCCATGGCGAGAATGCCGCCGATACGTACGTATTGCTGCTCTGAGCCGAGGCGCTCCAGAGCCTTGGTGAAGCGATCCGTGATCTGCCCCCGCCGAGTGAGCCGGTATGTGCGGGCGGTGTAGAGCAGGGCCAAACCTGCACCGAGGGCGGCGGTGCAGGCAACTATGGCGGTGCGTAGACCGGTCACTAGCGCAGCTGACCCCTTCGCCAGTTCGCTACGGTCCAGGTACTCGCCATCGATCACATAGGGGCCCCGCCACACCAGCCATGGCAGCCCAACGAGTATGGCCGTCACACCCACCACGGCGAGCGCTTGCCCGATCTGTCGGCGATTGTGAGCCTTCTGATTAATCCTGATTCGCCGTTGCTGAAGGCGAGGAAGGCTGTTCCATGGGACGCCGTAGCGAGCTTGGAAGTGGCGTGCATAGATGCCGGCGAGAACCTGGCGGAGGGCATGGGGAGTCTTCATACCCGCTACATGCCAGTACCTGACGGTTCGGTTGCGTACGCGTCCGCTCTTGGAGGTCATAGCCGCAGGCTCTCGCCGAACTTCTGGAGTTCCTCAGCTTGCCCAGCGGCACTTCTGCCAGCGGTTCCGTAGTTGTTCAGCCGTGTGACCTGGCGTTGGGCTGCGGGCAGTTGTCATCGTTGGTCATCTGGTCGCCGAGGCGATCCGACTGTTCATGTAGGTCCCCGAGCGATCTTGAAAACCGACGTGGCGAGAGTCACCGTGGGTTCAAATCCCACACCCACCGCGCCGGTTGAAGGCCCCTGACCAGGAACATCGGTCGGGGGCCTTCGTTGTGCTCGTTGCCCGTCGGTGACCGTGGTTCCCCGTGAGTTCCCGGTCTATCGGGCACGGCTGGGGCACGAAGCGCTCGTTACGCCCTGATCAGTCTGGGACGGGCCTCTAGACGTCCGTATTGGAGGATGCGCGGTAGGACTTCACGCATACGTGCCAAGTCCTCTGCTGGCGCCCGAAGCAGCGCCTCGACGACAGGGTCGGTCAGTCCGAGGTCGTCCAACGACTCAGGATCCAAGGTCACCCGCAGCACGTCGTTGTCCAGCTGTACTTCACGGACACAGCCGTAGGCAGTGCCCTGATCAGGTGTGACGAGGCAGTGAGTGTCCATGCCCAGGGACACTTCTTGTGTGTCGGGCTCCTCGAAGTCACACATGAACATCAGCGAGAATCCATCCTCGTCGTCCGACTCCGCTACACCCGCCATTAGGCAGTCATCCATATCTGGATCATCGAGTCCGCATGCCATCAGCGCCGTGAACCTGTATGTCATGCAGGTGTTCTAGCACTGTGGTCTGAAGGTTGATCGGGTGGCCAGCAAGACGGCTACGCTCCTCTCCCACCGCATACCCCCGCTCCCATCCCGTCCGCCGTCGACCCACACGCATGTGGAGCGGGCGTGGTTCATGGCGTCCAGGTGGAGCGCGCCACTGGACGAACGACCTGGACGCCCCTGGGCCGCGTCTGCTCGGCTCTGCCTAGGTCGACGGCGGACGGGAGGGGAGCCCCCACGCTCACCACGATGTGCCCGCGGCCGGGAACGGCGCCTCCTCCCGCCCGGTGCCGGCCGGTCCCCCGCCGGAGGCATGTCCTTGACCGTGGGCCGGATGCGTCGGGTGCTCGACTCATGTCCTCCGGCCCTATCCACATGTGGGCGGGCGTCGGCGCAGCCGAGGCAGCGCGGGCCGAAGGCATGAGCGGCAGCCCCAGCGGAGCCGGGAAACCCGCCCGGCGGAGCGGAGCGCAGCCGGGTGCTTGAACCAGTAGAGAAAGTTGTAACTCAGTGGCTCTTATGAGGCGCAAGTACCGCGCCCGCACGTCGTCCAGGACACGCAGTGCGAGGCCATCAGTCACATGGATCGGCTGCTCAGGAGGTGGCCCGGTCGTCAGCGACCGCATGCGGTGATGTCAGAAGGAGGCGTCAAAGGCCCCGGACCATGATCGGTCCGGGGCCTTTTGGCTGGTGCCCCCGGCAGGATTCGAACCTGCGACACCCGCTTTAGGAGAGCGGTGCTCTATCCCCTGAGCTACGAAGGCCGGGCAGGTGGTCGGACGGCAAGGTCTGAGCCACCGCCGACAGTGTAGCGGGTGGTCCAGGGCGTCGTTCCGGTTCCCATGCTGGGCCATTTTCTCGCAGGTGGGAGCGTTCCGAAGCTGCCTGGGTCACCAGTAGAAGGACGGTGGCTTGTGGCCGCTCCTCTGTGTCCCCCTGGGGCCGCACCTTTGCCGTTGTCGCCGTCGCACGTGCGGGGTTTTCCCACCTGGCGAAGCCGCTTCTTGCGAAGCTGCGGGCTACGTAAGCACGAGAGGGCCGCACGATGGCGAAGCCGCTTCTTGCGAAGCTGCGGGCTACGTAAGCACGAGAGGGCCGAACGATGACGAAGCCGATCATGACGCCTAAGCCGATGATGACGCCGACGCGGAGGACGACGCCGATGATGACCAGGCCCGTTCCCCTGAAGGCGGGTATTGGCTTGCTGTTTCTGGGGCTGATCGCGTGTTCTGGGTGTTCTGGGTGTTCTGGGGCGAGAGGTGAGGGCGCTTCCGGTGAGGTGCGGGGTGGCACTTCGTACGCGCCCTATGTCAACGCTACGACGGGCTCCGCCACCGACCGCGCCGGTTCCCCCTCCGCGTACAACCTTTCCTTCGTCGTCGCCGACGGTGACAGATGCGCGCCCGTCTGGGACGACCGGACGGGGATCGGCGAGGCGAGCGTGAAGTCCCGTATACGGAAGCTGAGTTCCACGGGGGCCGACGTGCGTGTCTCCTTTGGCGGGGCTACTGACAAGGAGCTCGCCGTCACCTGCGGCAGCGCCGCCGCGCTCGCCGCCGCCTACGCGAAGGCGCTGGACGCGGCCGGTGGTGCGACCCTCGCCGATTTCGACATCGAGGGTGATGCCCTGGCCGACAGGGAGTCGACCGCCCTGCGCGCCGAGGCCATCGCGCTGCTGCAGAAGCGGCGTGATCTTGATGTCACCTTCACGTTGCCCGTCATGCCCTCCGGCCTCGACGCCGACAGCGTCGCGCTCCTGGAGGCTGCCAATGACAAGGGAGTGCAGGTCTCCACCGTCAACCTCATGACGATGAACTACAGCGAGTCCCACGACGGCGACATGGGCGGATACGCGATCACCGCCGCGCGGGCCGCCCACACCCAGCTGAAGAAGGTGTTCGGGCTGTCCGACGCGGGTGCCTGGAAAGGTATGGCGCTCACCTCGATGCTCGGCGTGAATGATGTCGACGGTGAGACGTTCACGCTCTCCGACGCGGCGCAGGTCCGCACGTTCGCCCGGCAGCGGGGCATCGCGTGGGTGTCGATGTGGGCCACGTTCCGCGACGTGCAGTGCAAGGCGGGCGCGGCGACGCAGGACCCGGCGACGGACTGCAGCGGTGTGAAGCAGGGCCCCGGAGCTTATGCGCGGGCCCTGTCCGGCTGAGCGGAGGATGGCCATTGCAGCGGCCCTTGCGACGGCCCTTGCACGGATCTTGACGCGGGGTGGGCGCCGGGACGTACCGTCCGGAAATGGAATCCCTTGAAGGCGTGGAAGGTTCCGAAGGTTCGGAAGGCTCGGACGGATTCGAAGGCTCTGGAGGCCTGGAATCTCTGGAAGCGTTGCTGACCGGGCCGGGTGCTCCGTTCGCCGTCGCCCGAGGTGAGGATGGGCGGCTTGCCTACGCCGAAGGGCCGGGCACCTTGCGGGAGTTCGTCGAGACGACATGGGCGTTCGGCGACACTCCCTTTCTGATCTCTGAGACCGGGCGGCTGACGTACGGGGAGTTCTTCGCCGCCGCGAGCGCGCTCGCCCGCCGCTTCCTCGACACCGAGGCCGACGGGGGGTACGGGCTGCGGCCCGGCGACCGCGCCGTCATCGCCATGCGCAACCACCCCGAGTGGCAGATCGCCTTCTGGGCCGCACAGTTGGCGGGGCTCGTGGCGGTGCCGCTCAACGCGTGGTGGACCGCGGACGAGTTCGCGTACGCCCTCGACGACTGCCGCCCCGGCGTGCTCCTCGTGGACGGGGAGCGGTACGAGCGGATCGCCGCCTGGCGGGAACAGGAACAGGAACAGGAGCGAGGAGCAGGGTGTGAACGGCCCTGGGTTCTTGTCTTTCATGACGAGCATGAGGGGGTGCGGGCGCCGCGCGTTGAGCGATACGTGGATCTGCCCGTCGCCGATCCACTGCTCGGGCCGCCCGACATCGACGTGTCGCCGGACGCGGACGCCACCATTCTCTATACGTCCGGGACGACGGGCCGGCCCAAGGGTGCTGTCGCCACGCACCGGGCGCACATGGGTGCCATCGCCAACCCCCGTTATTTCGCGGCGCTTTCGGCCCTGGCGCGCGGAGTCGTACCGGGGCAGGGGCCGGCCCCGGTCGGGCTTCTCACGTTCCCCTTCTTTCATGTCGCGGCGTTCACCGGGTTCTACGGAGCGATGGCGGCGGGCGGCACGCTCGTGGTGCTGCGTAAATGGGATGCGGACAACGCGCTCGCGGCGATCCGCGAGCACAGCGTCGGCTCGTTCGGTGGGGTGCCCGCTACCGCGCTGCAACTCCTCGAGCGTGCGGCGGAGTTGGGGGATGCGATGCCGACGCTGACCGGGTTCAGCACCGGAGGAGCCGCCGCGCCGCCGCACCTGGTCGCCGGCCTCACGGCTCGCCACGGGGAGCGCATCGAGCCCCGTAATGGTTACGGGCTGACCGAGACGCTGGGCGGGGTCACCGCCAACTTCGGTGCGCAGTACCGCAGTTGGCCGGGGAGTGTGGGCAAGCCCGCGCCCGCCGTGGAGGCGCGGATCGCCGGGCCGGGCGGGGAGCCGCTGCCCGATGGAGAGGTCGGGGAGCTGTGGCTGCGCGGCCAGTGCGTGATCCGCGGCTACTGGGAGGACCCGGCGGCGACCGAGGCGGCCTTCACGAAGGACGGCTGGTTCCGTACGGGCGATCTGGCGGTGCTGGAGGAGGGGCGGATCAGCGTCGTCGACCGGATCAAGGACATGGTGATCCGGGGCGGCGAGAACGTCTACTGCGTCGAGGTCGAGGCGTGTCTGCACGGGCACCCCGATGTCCTGGAGGCGGCCGTCGTCGGAGTGCCGCACCCGGTGCTCGGCGAGGAGGTCGCCGCGGTGGTCCGCTCGCGCCCCGGCTCCGCCCTCGACGCGCGCGCCCTGCGCGAGTTCGCCGCCAGGTCCCTCGCCGCGTTCAAGGTGCCCGCGCACGTGCTGGTGCAGGAGTCGGAGCTGCCGCGCAACGCCACCGGGAAGGTGCTCAAGCGGGAGGTGCGGCTTAGCTTCAGCCCTGACAGTCCTAGCGGCCCCGGTAATCGCGCCAGCCCCGCCAGCCCCGACAGCCCCCACCAGCCCGGCGGACCCTCGGAGCGCGGCGCTATCGCCGAGTGACGAACACCCGGTAATTGCCGGAAGCGTCCACGCCCGCCACGGAGATCCGCACCCCCGTCCTGCGGTCCCGGAACACCTCGCCCGGCCGGTAGGGCGCGTCGGACAGTTCCGCGTGGACGTTCGGGCGGCGGGTGCAGCCGCCGCTGTCGGGGGTGGAGTCCTCCACCGTGATGGGGCCGCGCCCGGTGTCCACGTCTGCGTCGACCTTGTAGATCAGGACGCCGGGGCGGCACACCGCCTCGTCGTTGCCCTCCTGGCCGCGGGCCTCGATCGCGTAACCCGTCGTCTCGGTGAGCGGGACGAACGCCAGCTTGGTGCCGCCGCCGTCCCGGGAGAGCGGGGACAGCAGGTGCTCGGTCGTGCCGGGCTGCGCGGCGCAGCCGATCTGGGAGTCGTCGAGCCAGCCCAGCTTCCACTTGTGCCAGCCGAGCAGGTCGTTCCCGACGCCCCAGTCCTCGCTCATGATGTCCCAGTGCCCGACGGCCCCGCCGCCCTCCTGGGTGTAGAGGTCGGGCAGTCCGAAGACGTGGCCGTTCTCGTGCGGCAGGACGCGGTAGCCGGTCTGGGCGTACGAGCCGGAGCCGTCGTCCTGGCGCGAGTAGACGAAGGACGCGTTCGACAGGGGGACGCCGTCGGCGACCGGCGCCTCACGGTTGCCCGCGAACGTCACGGACAGGACCGTGTCCAGGGCGGAGGGCCCGGCGTTCGGCGTGACCAGGATGTTCGCCAGGTCGTACCGGCGGAAGTCCACGTCCGGGTCGGCGGCCGCCACGATGTCGTCGACCAGCTCGCGGTAGCCGGGTTCGAAGGGGGCGCCGCGCTCTATCCCGTAGGCGGAGAACGGCTTCGGCATCCGCAGCCAGTGCTTGACGGGGGCCTCGGGGACGTAGTCGAGGCGGCCGTACGAGCCTGTGCGGAACCAGTTCTGGGTCTTGGGGAAGAACTCGCCGAGTCGGTCCATCGCCGTGCCCTCGCCGGGCGCGTCCGGGAAGTCGATCATCAGGTTGAGGGCCCGGACGGTACCGGTGGAGCGGGCGTAGCCGGGGGAGGTCGGCACGCCCTCCGACATCTGGACGCCCAGTGCGCCGCGGATCATGCAGGGGCCGAGCGAGGCCGCCCTGGCCACGGCCACCGGGCCCGCCGCGGTCGGTGACCTGTCGAGCAGCCGGCCGGTGCTGGCGGTCATGGTCAGCGCGAGGGCCACGGCGGTGGCCCCGGCGAGCACCGCACCGTGTCGGCCCTTGCCTATCCGCCGCTGCCGCTGACGCTGCCGCATCCGACCCGCCTCACCCTCGGCTCTCTTTGGATCACCCTGTGTCGGGGGGCGGCGGGCCGCGCGCTGGGTGCGCCGATCGTGGGAATCCGAGGCCAGAGGGGTGTGAGTCAGGTCACAAGGCGTACGGGAAATAACCGGGGACGCTCTCCCCGTTTAGCCCTGTGTCCGCAAGAAGCGGGGACTCGCTCCCCGGTTCGCGTGAACCGCACGAACCAGCCGTCGTAGATGAACGAAGCGCCGAAGGAGACTGTCGTGGTGACCACCGCCCCCACCGAGCCGCAGCGCCGCGTCCCGCGTCCGCGGGCCGATGCCCTGCGCAATCGGGAGCGGATCGTCGCCGCCGCACGGGAAGTGCTCGTGGAGTACGGGACCGAGCTCCCGCTCGACGAGACCGCCCGCCGCGCCGGCGTCGGCAACGCCACGCTGTACCGGAACTTCAAGGACCGCGACGAGCTGATGCACCACGTGGTGCTCTCGGTCACCGACCACATCACCGAGCACGCCGAGAAGGCACTCGCCGCCGAGGAAGCCGGCGAGAGCAGCGCGTTCGAGGCGCTGCGGACCTTCGTGCACGCCGCCGCGGACGAGCGCATCGGCGCGCTGTGCCCGACACTGCAGGCCACCTTCGACAAGGACCACCCGGATCTGGTCGCCGCTCTCGACCGGCTGACCGTCGGCATCGAGGAGCTCATCGGGCGCGCCCGCACGGCCGGCGAGCTGCGCACCGACATCGGCGTCGGGGATCTGATGGTCGCTCTCTCCCAGCTCACCCGGCCGTTGCCCGGCAAGGGCTGTCTGGCCTTCGACCGGTTCGTCCACCGCCATCTGCAGCTGTTCCTCGACGGCCTGATGGCGCCCGCCCGCTCGGAACTCCCGGGCGCGGCCGCGACCTTGGAGGACCTCCGCAAGGGCTGACCCTCCGGGTCCCCGTTCTCGTCCGCGCCCCCCCATACATACGGGCAGCCGCCTCGCACACGCAGGGCAGCCGCCTCACCTACATACGGGCAGCCGCCTCACACGTAAGGCGGTCGCCCCGCACACCCAGGGGCAGGCCCGCCCCACATCTCCGTACCGAACCGATTTCTCAGCCTTCTTTACGAAGTGCACGACATTCACGACTTGGAGTCCCGCTGTGGGTACGCCCTTGCCGAAAACGGCACCTCTTGAAGGCGACGCGCGCCGCTGGAAGGCACTTGTCTTCATCGCGCTCGCCCAGCTGATGGTGGTCCTCGACGCCACCATCGTGAACATCGCCCTGCCCTCCGCCCAGACGGACCTCGGCATATCCGACGGCAACCGGCAGTGGGTCATCACGGCCTACGCGCTCGCGTTCGGCGGTCTGCTGCTGTTCGGTGGCCGCATCGCGGACCTGTGGGGCCGCAAGCAGACCTTCATCACCGGCCTGATCGGCTTCGCGCTCGCCTCCGCGGTCGGCGGTGCCGCGCAGAACGAGGCCATGATGCTCGGCGCCCGCGCCCTGCAGGGCCTGTTCGGCGCGCTGCTCGCCCCGGCCGCCCTCTCCCTCCTCGCCGTGATGTTCACGGACGCCAAGGAGCGCGCGAAGGCGTTCGGTATCTACGGTGCGATCGCCGGTGGCGGTGGCGCCGTCGGCCTGATCCTCGGCGGATTCCTCACCGAGTACCTGAACTGGCGCTGGACCTTCTTCGTCAACATCCCCTTCGCGGCCGTCGCCGCGCTCGGCGCCGTCTTCGTCATCCGCGAGCCGGCCGGTGGCCGCAACCGCTCGCCGCTCGACATCCCGGGCGTCATCCTGTCCACGCTGGGTCTGGTCTCCCTCGTCTACGGCTTCACGCGCGCCGAGTCGAGCGGCTGGTCCGACGTGAGCACCATCGGCCTGTTCGTCGCCGTCGTCGTGCTGCTGTTCGCCTTCGTCGCCGTCGAGGCCCGGGTCAAGCACCCGCTGCTCCCGCTGCGCGTCATCGCCGACCGCAACCGTGGCGGTGTCTACGCGTCTCTCGGCCTCGCCGTGATCGGCATGTTCGGCCTCTTCCTCTTCCTGACCTACTACCTGCAGATCGTGAAGGGCTTCTCGCCGGTCAAGACCGGCTTCGCGTTCCTGCCGATGATCGCGGGCATGATCACGGGCTCCACCCAGATCGGCGCCCGCCTGATGACCCGCGTCCCGCCGCGCCTGCTGATGGGCCCCGGCTTCCTGCTGGCCGCGCTCGGTATGGGTCTGCTGACCCAGCTCTCGGTCGACGCCTCGTACGCCGGTCTGATCCTCCCCGCCCAGCTGCTGCTCGGCCTCGGCATGGGTACGGCGTTCATGCCCGCCATGTCGCTCGCCACGATCGGCGTCGAGGCGCGGGACGCCGGTGTCGCCTCCGCGATGGTCAACACCTCGCAGCAGGTCGGCGGCGCCATCGGCACGGCCCTGCTGAACACGATCGCGGCCTCGGCCACGACCGCGTACATCGCGGACCACGCGGCCGGCGCGCGCAACGCGCAGCTGCTCCAGGCGCAGGCCATGGTCAGCGGCTACACCCACGCCATCTGGTGGGCCGTCGGCATCCTGGTCGTCTCGGCCACGATCGCCTTCACGCTCATCAACACCGGTGTCCCGGGCTCGGGTTCGGCCGCGGCCTCCGGTGACACGGACGGCGTCGAGGGTCTCGAGGACGAGTTCCGGATCCCGGTGGTCGCGCACTGACCTCCGGTACCGGCTGCGGGGCGGGCCTCACCTGAGCCAGGGGAGGTCCGCCCCGGCCTCCTTCGGCTGAAGTCCCTCGGCGACGATCCGCATGATCTCGCCGAGGGATTTCTGCTGTGCGGGGGTGAGCCGGTCGAAGAGGGCCTGGCGGACCGCCGTGACGTGGCCGGGGGCGGTCTCCTTCAGGATCTCCAGGCCCGCGTCCGTCAGGACCGCGAACTGGCCGCGCTTGTCCGAGGGGCAGTCCTCGCGCCGCACCCACCCGTTCTTCTCCAGGCGCGCGATGGCGTGCGAGAGCCGGGAGCGGGTGATCTTCGCCCGCATCGCCAGCTCGGTCATCCGCAGCCGCCGCCGGGGCGCCTCGCTGAGCTGGACGAGCAGCCCGAAGTAGATGTGCGGCATCTTCGCGTCGTGCTGCAGCTGCCGGTCGAGGTGGTCTTCCAGGAGAGTGGTGGCGTGCAGATACGCACGCCAGACGTGCTGTTCGTCCTCGCTGAGCCACTGGGGCGGCGTCTTCGCGGTCTGTTTCATCGGTTTCATCGACTCCGTCGGCTTCATTGACTCCATCGTAAAGACCTGCTTCTTGAATGTTAAACAAACAACGGTTATTTTTGTCGGTACCTAGAGCTTGAAACTTCAAGGAGGTCGTCGTGTCCACCGCACCCGCACCCGAGCGCATGCCCGCGCTCTACCTCAGCCACGGCGCCCCGCCGCTCGCCGACGACGCCCTGTGGACCGGCCAGCTCGCCGCCTGGTCGGCCGACCTGCCGCGCCCCAAGGCGATCCTGATGGTCTCCGCGCACTGGGAGGAGGCCCCGCTCGCCCTCGGCGCCGTCGAGACGGTGCCGCTCGTCTACGACTTCTGGGGCTTTCCCGAGCACTACTACCAGGTGCGGTACGCCGCCCCCGGCGCCCCCGAACTCGCAGCATCCGTACGGAAGTTGCTGCACGCCCCGGGTACTCCGGTGCAGGACGTGCCGGACCGCGGGCTCGACCACGGCGCGTACGTCCCGCTGGTGGAGATGTACCCGGACGCCGACATCCCGGTCCTCCAGGTCTCCATGCCGACACTCGACCCGAAGAAGCTGATGGACATCGGGCGGCGGCTCGCTCCGCTGCGGGACGAGGGGGTGCTCATCGTCGGCTCCGGGTTCTTCACGCACAACCTGGCCGCGCTGCGGCAGGGCGGCATCCCCTCATGGTCGGCCGAGTTCGACGACTGGGGGCAGCGGGCGCTGGACGCGGGCGATGTGGACGGGCTGCTCGACTTCGCCCATAAGTCGCCCGCCGGGGGGCTGGCCCATCCCCGCACCGAGCACTTCGCTCCGCTGTTCGTGACGATGGGGGTGGCGGATGCCTCCGGCGAGCTGGGGGTGCAGCGGTCGGTGATCGACGGGTTCTGGATGGGGCTTGCGAAGCGGTCCGTTCAGTTCGGGTGAGCTCGCGACGCGGCCGGCCCGCCGTTGTGTCGCGGCGGACCCGCCGTTGCACGGGGCTCCGCCCCGGACCCCGCTCCTCAAGCGCCGGAGGGGCTTGATCTGGCGGGGCCCGATCGATGAGGTCGGTTACGCCGGGGGGATCAAGGTGAGGGCTCGGCGCGCCGCGGCCATGGCCTCGTCCGTGCCCACGTCCAGGGCGGTGTCCGCGAACTTGATCGCATGGTCGTCGCCGTGCGCGGCGGCCCGAGCGAAGACCTCCTCGGGGTCGGCCCCGGCAGCGACGAACGACCGGTCCGGCGCGGCGGGCGCGTACGCCGCCGTGACGGCCGCGCTCGCGGCCCACGCGGCGGCGAGGGACTCGGGCCACAGCTCGCGGGGCAGGGCGGGCAGCGTCCGCAGGACCGCGTTCGGGGCCGTCGCCGCGTGCACGAGCATCACCGGGTTGCCCTGGGCGTGCGTCGCGTATCGGTGCACCGCCGCCGCGACCAGTTCCGTCAGCCGGTCCCGGGCGGTGTCCGGGTCGACCGGTCCTGAAGCCCACGCGGGGAAGCCGGTGAGCCGGTCGAAGCGGGCCACGAGACCCCCGCTCTGGTCCGCGACGCGCGGCACCGCGTCGAGGGCCGCCGCGGCGTCCGGCGCGGACGGCAGCGCGGTCAGCGCGGGCAGCGGCTGGTGGCGGGCGGCCCAGTAGCCCAGGCCGTGGGCGAGTTCGGCGAGGCGCGGAGCGGTCGGCTCGGCGGACAGCAGGGTGCGTACGGCATGACCGACACGGATCACCGGGTGCGTGGCGCCGGCCGCGATCCCGGGCAGCAGCCGCGGCCACCACTCGGCGAGCACGTCCCGCCACGGACGCTCGGCCACCGCCCGCTCGAAGTACCCGATCCAGTCCGCGAGGCGGCGGGGATCGCCGAGCGCGGACCGCCAGTCGGCGTCGCGGACGGGGGAGCCGGCGGTGGGCATCTCGTCGAGCCGCCGCTCGTAGTGGTCGAGCCAGCGGTGCACGCGGGGCGCCTGCCCGCCGCGTACGAGGGACTCGACGGCCATCGGCCCGTGGTTGCTGAGCCAGCCCTCGAACTCGGGACCGGTGGTGTGCAGCCGCTGGAGCGCTTCGTCGAGAGTGCCCGAGGTGTCATTCATGCGGGGAGATTAGGCGCGGGTGCAGCCGCGACGTAACGGTCCGTGGCCCTAGTCCTTATGGCCGAGCGGCTTCTCGTACCAGGCGACATCCCAGTACGCGTCGAACTTCCGGCCGACCTCCCGGTACGTGCCCACATGACTGAAGCCGAAGCGGGTATGGAGTCGGACCGAGGCGTCGTTGGGAAGGGCGACGCCCGCGTACGCACGGTGCAGGTCCTCGTCCGCGAGAGCTTCGAAGAGGCTCTTGTAGAGGAGAGTGCCGATGCCCCGGCCGCCCGCGTCCGGAGCGCAGTACACCGTGACCTCGACCGAGGTGGCGTACGCGGCCTTCGGGCGGAACGGGCTGGACGTGGCATAACCGAGGATCGGGCCGAAAGTCCCCTCTCCGCGCTCCTGCGCAACCAAGAGGCGGTACGGGCCGTCTTCAGGGTGAGAGAGCAGCCAAGGACGTCGCTCTTCCGGAGTGAACGCGACCGTGTCGAACGTGATCGGCGTCTCACGTACGTAGTGGTTGTAGAGCTCTGTGAGCTCGCTGAGGTCGCCCGCTACTCCTGGCCTGACCTGCACCTCTGTGAGGTTCGACATCCACCCGCCTGCCCGTCGTGTGCCACGTGGCGGCACAGGGTACTGCATGATCACAAAAATGATGGGGCGGCTTGGGAATTCTGTCCGGATTCCAGTCGTTGTTTCCTACGGATGCAGGGCACCCGGGAGGGTGTACGAGCCGTCCGGCCCAGCCGACCAACGATCGCAAGGGAGCACGCATGGCAACCCGTGCCGTAGCCCGTCGTAAGTCCGCCGCCTCCGGCGAGACTGATGCGGCACGCAGTGTTCGCGCCGTAGGCGGGGAGATCGCCGACCGCGACCTGGTCGGTATGTACCTCGACGAGATCGCGCGGACACCGCTGCTCGACGCCGCAAAGGAAGTCGATCTCTCGCAGACCATCGAGGCGGGCGTGTACGCCCAGCAGATCCTCGACGGGGAGGTCTCCGACAGCGAGACCGCGGGCAAGGCGTCCCGCGAGGAGCTCGAGGCGCTGGTCGCCGAGTCGGAGAAGGCCAAGGACATCTTCATCCGGTCGAACCTGCGGCTGGTCGTGGCGGTCGCCCGCCGTTACCCGCGCAGCGGCCTCCCCCTGCTCGACCTGATCCAGGAGGGGAACGCGGGCCTGGTGCGCGCGGTCGAGAAGTTCGACTACCGCAAGGGCTTCAAGTTCTCCACGTACGCGACGTGGTGGATCCGCCAGGCCATCACGCGCTCGATAGCCGACCAGTCCCGCACGATCCGCCTCCCCGTCCACCTGGTCGAGGAACTGGGCCGCATCCGCCGCGTCCAGCGCGAGTTCAACCGGAAGAACGGGCGGGACCCCGAGCCCACCGAGATCGCCGCCGAGCTCGACACCAAGCCCGAGCGCGTCGTGGACGTCCTGGACTGGGCCCGCGACCCGGTCTCGCTGAACATGGCGGTGGACGACCAGGGCGAGACGCAGTTCGGTGACCTCCTCGAGGACACGTCGGCCGTCTCTCCCGAGCAGTCCGTGCTTACGCTGCTGCGCTCCGAGGAACTGGACGATCTGATCGGCCGGCTCGACCAGCGCACCGCGTCCATCATCAAGATGCGGTACGGCATCGAGGACGGGCGCGAGCGGACGCTGACCGAGGTCGGCAAGGAGCACGGCCTGACCCGCGAGCGGATCCGCCAGATCGAGAAGCACGCGCTTCTTGAGCTGAAGAAGCTGGCGCGGGACACGGGGTTCGACGCCGCCGCGTGACCCTCCGGGGACCTGGTCATCGGGCGGCCCGCACTTCATCGTGCGAGCCGCCCGACCTGTTTTCTGGCGTGCTTTCGTCGCCGGGTGCGTGCCGGTGGCCGGGGGTGCGGGGTCATGTGCGGCGCCGTCGTCGCTGGGCGCGCCCCCGCGCCCCTGGGGGGGTTGTTGTCCGCGGGCGGGTGGGGGCTTCTCGCGCAGTTCCCCGCGCCCCTGGGGGGTTTGTTGTCCGCGGGCGGGTGGGGGCTTCTCGCGCAGTTCCCCGCGCCCCTGAAATGCGCACTGCGTGCGCCATTTCATCGGCACGCATCACGCGCCCCTGGGGCAGCGGCGAAGCCGCATGCACCAGGGGCGCGGGGAACTGCGCGAGAAGTCCCCACCGGGGCGCACCCGGCGACGCCACGCGCACCCGGCGACGCCACGCGTACCCGGCGACGCCACGCGTACCCGGTGACGGGACCCGCATACGGTGACGGGACCCGCATACGGTGACGGGACCCGCATACGGTGGCGGGACCCGCATACGGTGGCGGGGCCCCGCCCCTCACCCGGCAGGCATGCCAGGCGCGGCTCGGGTCATTCGAGAGCCCAGTTCCCGCACAGCGGTGACCAGTTCCTCCGGCCCCCGGACCCGGAAGTCGAAGCCGGACATGGCCAGCCGGACAGCCATCCACTCGACGGGACCGGACGCGGCCGCCCGCAACCGGCACCCGCCCCCGGGCAACCCCTCGGGCCGCCCCACCGCCGGAGGCACCCGCGCGGCAACTTCCTCGACCGGCGCCGCGAACTCGACGTCCACCTCGTACGCGGCGCCGCCCCGCGACTCCATCGACCGGCGCAGATACTCCGCCGCGTCCCCTTCCGGCACCTCCCGCGGAGCGAACCGCGCCCCGGTGGCGAACGGCTCCGAGACCCGGTCGACCCGGAACGTACGCCAGGCGTCGCGATCGATGTCGTAGGCCACCAGGTACCAGCGGCGCCCCGTCGACACCAGCCGGAACGGTTCGACCAAGCGGCGCGTCTCCGTGCCGTCGGCCGCGCGGTAGTGGAACCGGAGCCGCTCCGTGCCGGCCGTGGCCGACGCGATGACCGTCAGCGTCTCGGGCGCGATGGTCGCGCCGTCGCCCCAGGTCAGCGGAATCGTCGCGGCCTGGAGCGTCGCGACGCGGTGCCGCAGCCGCGACGGCAGCACTTGTTCCAGCTTGGCAAGGGCCCGCACCGACGCCTCCTCGACGCCGTCCACCGCGTGCCCGGCACCGGCCCGCAGACCCACCGCGATCGCCACCGCCTCCTCGTCGTCGAGGACGAGCGGCGGCAGCGCCTTGCCCGCGATCAGCCGGTAGCCGCCGTCGGCGCCCATCGAGGCCTGCACCGGGTAGCCGAGGTCGCGCAGCCGGTCGATGTCCCTGCGCACGGTGCGCCGGGATACCCGTAGCCGCTCGGCGAGTTCACCGCCGGGCCATTCGCGCGGGGTCTGGAGGAGGGAGAGGAGTTGGAGCAGCCGGGCCGGGGTGTCCGTACTGTTCGTCGTCATGTCTCCAGGATGCCGCCTGAGTAGGACATGACCTGACCTATATGGCCCCTAGGTTTCGTACATGACCTCACCGACCACCCCGGCAGCAGCACCTGAGCCACCCGCGACCGACGCGACTACGGCGACCGACGACCGTCGGCGCTGGTTCGCGCTCGCCATCGTGATGACGGCGGCGTTCATGGACCTCGTCGACGTCACGATCGTCAATGTCGCCCTGCCCACCATTCAGCACGACGAGGGCGCCACCACCGGGCAGATCCAGTGGATAACCGCCGGGTACGCGCTGGCGTTCGCGGCGCTGCTCATCACGGGCGGGCGGCTCGGCGACATCTTCGGCCGCAAGCGGCTCTTCCTCCTCGGCATCACCGGGTTCACCGTGGCCTCCGCGCTGTGCGGCTTCGCGGCGAATCCGGAGATGCTCGTCGCCTCCCGCATCCTCCAGGGCGGTATGGCGGCGCTGATGGTGCCGCAGGTCCTGTCGATCGTGCACGCGACGTTCCCGGCGCACGAGCGCGGCAAGGTCTTCGGCCTGTTCGGCGCGATCGTGGGCCTGGGAGCGGTCACCGGGCCGCTGCTCGGCGCGCTGCTGACCGAGTGGAACATCTTCGGTCTCGAATGGCGCCCGATCTTCCTGATCAACCTGCCCGTCGGCGTCGCGGCCCTGATCCTCGGCTCGCGTGTCATCACCGAGTCGAAGGCGCCCAAGGCGCTGAAGCTGGACCTCGTCGGCGTCGTGCTCGTCACCCTCGCCATGCTGGCCCTCGTCTACCCGCTGACCCAGGGCCGGGAGAACGGCTGGCCGGTCTGGGGCTACGTGATGATGGCGTCGTCCGTCGTGATCGGCGGCGTACTGATCGCGTACGAGAAGGCGAAGATCCGGCGCGACGGGTCCCCGCTGATCGAGCTGTCCCTGTTCAAGGTCAAGAGCTTCGCGGCGGGCATCGCCGTGCAGACCGTCTTCGGCATCACCATGGGCATCTTCTTCCTGACCTGGACGCTCTACATGCAGCTCGGTCTCGGCTGGAGCGCGCTGCGGGCGGGCGTGACCGGGGTGCCGTTCTCCATCGCCGTCTCGGTCGCGGCCGGTATCTCCGTACAGAAGCTGGTGCCGCGCTTCGGCCGCAAGGTGCTGCAGGCCGGCGCGCTCACGATGGCCGCGGGCGTCCTCATCTACGTCTGGGAGTCCGGGCACTACGGCCTGGGCATCGCCTCCTGGCAGATGGCCCTGCCGCTCGTCGTGATGGGTCTCGGTATGGGCCTGATCGTCGCCCCGCTGACCGATGCGGTGCTCTCCGAGGTGCCGCGTGAGCACGCCGGTTCGGCGTCCGGCCTCATCAACACGGTGATGCAGATGGGCAACGCGCTCGGCCTCTCCCTGGTCTCGGTGATCTTCTTCAACGTCGTCGAGGACCACGCGAAGCAGGGCGCGGGCAGCGCCGCTTTCATCGACGGATTCCACAGTTCGTTGCTGTGGGCCGCGGGCATTCTGGTCGGCATCTTCCTGCTGATGTTCGCCTTGCCCCGCAAGGCCTCCGAGGGACCGGGCGAGACGGCCGCCGACGCGCCGCGGGACGAGCGCCAGCCCGAACTGGTGTAACCCCGCCCACCCCTCAGGGTGTCTGTTTATGTCTGTGTGATGCCCGAACCTGTTTACTTTCCCGAAGTCCAGCCTTAATCTCGGGGTGAAGTCACAGGTTCGGGCACACTCACAGGTGAGGGCACAGGTAAACGGGCATGTACGCACCGGAGCGCCAGCAGGAGATCCTCCGCCTCGCCCGCGACGGCGGCCGGGTCGACGTGCTGTCGCTGGCCGAGGAGTTCCAGGTCACCGCCGAGACCATCAGGCGTGACCTGAAGGCCCTGGACAGGGCCGGTCTCGTACGACGTGTGCACGGCGGCGCCATCCCGGCCGGGCGGCTCGACTTCGAGCCCGACCTCGCCGAACGTGAGGGCACCGCCGCCGACGAGAAGGACCGCATCGCCCGCGCCGCGCTCGCCGAGCTGCCGGCCGAGGGCAGCGTCATCCTGGACGCCGGTTCGACGGTGGCCCGGCTTGCCGCCGCCCTCCCATTGGAGGCCGAACTCACCGCCGTCACGCACTCGTTGCCCACCGCGGCGCGACTCGCCGACCACCCCGGCATCCAGCTCCACCTCATCGGCGGCCGGGTCCGCCACCGCACCCGCGCCGCCGTCGACGCCTGGGCGCTGCGCGCGTACGGCGAGATCCGCGCGGACGTCGCCTTCATCGCGGCCAACGGATTCTCCGCCGGGGCCGGCCTGACCACCCCCGACCTCGCCGAGGCCGCCGTCAAGCGCGCCGCCGTCGCCGCGGCCCGCCGGGTCGTCCTGCTCGCCGACTCCGGCAAGCACGGCCAGGAGCACCTCGCCCGGTTCGGCGACCTCGCCGACGTCGACCTGCTCATCACCGACACCGGCCTCACCCCCGAGGACGCCGCCGTGATCGAAGCGGGCGGCACGGAGGTGATCCGCGCATGAGCCCCGGCTCCACCGGCACCAGCGGCACTCCTCGTACGGGCCCCCCTCGTACGGACCCCACGGAAACGGCGCAACGCGGCATGATCCTCACCGTCACCCCCAACCCCTCCCTCGACCGCACCTACGAGGTCCCCGACCTGGACCGCGGCGAGGTCGTTCGCGCCACCCGCGAGCGCATGGACCCGGGCGGCAAGGGCGTCAACGTCTCGCGGGCCGTCGCCGCCGCCGGCGCCCCCACCCTGGCCGTGCTCCCGCTGGGTGGCGCCCCCGGCGCCCTGGTCGCCGAACTCCTGGACCGCCAGGGCATCAAGGTCGCCCCGGTCCCCGTCGCGGGCCGGACCCGGTCGAACATCGCGCTCGCCGAGCCGGACGGCACACTCACGAAGATCAACGCCCCGGGCCCCGAACTCACCCCGGAAGAAGCCGAATCGCTGCTCTCCGTCGTCGGTGAACAGGCCCGGCTCGACGGGGGCGCCGACTGGATCGCCTGCTGCGGCAGCCTCCCGCGCGGCCTCGCGCCTTCCTGGTACGCCGAGTTGGTGGCCCGCGCGCACGACGCGGGCGCCCGTATCGCCCTCGACACCTCAGGGCCGGCGCTGTTGGCGGCCCTCCGCGAGCGCCCCGACGTCGTGAAGCCGAACGCCGAGGAGCTCGCCGAAGCCGTCGGCCGCCCGCTCGCCACGGTCGGCGACGCGGTCAAGGCAGCGGAGGAACTGCGAGAGTCGGGCGCGGCTGCCGTGCTCGCCTCGCTCGGCGCGGACGGGCAGCTCCTCGTCGACGCCGCGGGCACCTGGTTCGCGAGCGCCCCCGTCGACGTCGTACGGAGCAACGTGGGCGCCGGCGACTCCTCCCTCGCCGGATTCCTGATCGCGGGCGGCGAGGGCCCCGAAGCGCTGGCATCGGCGGTCGCCCACGGCGCGGCGGCGGTACAGCTGCCGGGCAGCGCGATGCCGACACCGGCGGACCTGGACCCGGACGCGGTGACGCTGACGGCCGAGGTGCCGCTCGATCGTCCTCTCAAGGAACCGGTGACGTGATGAACAGCCCCGCCGGGGGCGCGCGGAACTGCGCGCCCTGCCACGACGTACCCGCACCCGCCATGACTGGGAGCACCCAGCAGCCACGTAGGCAAAGGAGCCCGCGATGACCGCCGAGATGATCACCGCGGACCTGGTCGACCTCGACCTGTCCGCCTCCGCCCAGACCAAGGACGAGGCCGCCCGCTCCCTGGCGGAACGCATGGTCGCCCGGGGCCGGGTCACCGACCTGGACGGCTTCCTCGCCGACGTCGCCGCCCGCGAGGCCCAGATGCCGACCGGCCTCGACGGCGGCATCGGCATCCCGCACTGCCGCAGCGCACACGTCACCGAGCCCACGCTCGCGTTCGGCCGCGCGCCGGGCGGCATCGACTTCGGCGCGCCGGACGGCCCCGCCGACCTGATCTTCCTGATCGCGGCACCCGCCGGCGCGGACGACGCCCACCTCACGATCCTCTCCTCTCTCGCCCGTCAGCTGATGGACGAGGACTTCAAGGCGGCCCTGCGCTCGGCGACCGGCCCCGGGCAGGCGGCGGCGCTGATCCGCGGCGAGCGGACAGCGCCGGAAGCGACCAGGGACGAGGGGGCGGAAGAGGCCCCGGCCGCCGAACCGAAGCCCCCCGCGGAGAGCGCGCCCGCCGCACCGGCCGCACCCACCGCGCCCGACACGTTCAAGATCGTCGCTGTCACCTCCTGCCCCACCGGCATCGCCCACACCTATATGGCGGCCGAGGCCCTGGAGAACGCGGCCCGCGACACCGCCGGCGTCGAGCTGGTGGTCGAGACGCAGGGCTCCGCGGGCTTCACCCGCCTCGCCCCCGAGGTGATCGCCGCAGCGGACGGCGTGATCTTCGCCCATGACGTCCCCGTCCGCGAGAAGGCCCGCTTCGCCGGAAAGCCCACGGTCGACGTAGGCGTGAAGGCCGGCGTCAACCGCCCCGCCGAACTCATCGACGAAGTACGGCAGAAGGCATCCCGCGGCGAGACGACCGCCCCCGGCGCGCCCGCGTCATCCACACCTGTGGACAACTCCGGGGAATCGGGGGACGGTTACGGGACGAAGCTGCGCAAATGGCTGATGTCGGGCGTCAGTTATATGGTGCCGTTCGTCGCGGCGGGCGGGTTGCTCATCGCGCTCGGCTTCGCGGTCGGCGGCTACGAGGTCGCGAACGTCAAGGTCGACACTCTCCTCAACAGTTTCGACTGGGGCTCAACGACCAGCTGGGCGGCGCTGCTCTTCTACACCGGCCAGGCAGCGTTCGCCTTCCTCGTCCCGGTCCTCGCCGGCTACATCGCATACGGGATGGCGGACCGCCCAGGGCTGGTCCCCGGCTTCGTCGGCGGCTCGATCGCGCTGACCGTCAACGCGGGCTTCCTCGGCGGTCTCGCCGCCGGTCTCATCGCGGGCGGCGTGGTCATGGCGATCCAGCGGATGAACGTACCGGCCGTGCTGCGCGGCATCATGCCCGTCGTCGTGATCCCGCTGTTGTCCTCGATAGCTGTCGGCTTCCTGATGTTCGTGGTGATCGGCAAGCCGATCGCCTCCCTGCAGAACGCCCTGACGGACTGGCTCAACTCCCTCTCCGGCGCCAACGCGATCGTCCTCGGCGTGATCCTCGGCCTGATGATGTGTTTCGACCTGGGCGGTCCGCTCAACAAAGTTTCCTACGCCTTCGCGGTCGGCGGGCTTGCCAACCCCACCGACGGTTCGCTCAAGGTCATGGCCGCGGTGATGGCCGCCGGCATGGTGCCGCCGCTCGCCATGGCGTTGGCCACGACCGTCCGGGGCCGGCTCTTCACGAAGGCCGAGCGGGAGAACGGCAAGGCGGCCTGGGTGCTCGGCGCCTCCTTCATCACCGAGGGTGCCATCCCGTTCGCCGCGGCCGACCCGCTGCGCGTCATCCCCGCCTCCATGGCGGGCGGCGCGGTCACCGGCGCCCTGTCGATGGCGTTCGGCTGCACCCTGCGCGCCCCGCACGGCGGCATCTTCGTCATCCCGCTGATCGGCAACGCGTTCCTCTACCTGATCGCGATCGCCGCCGGTGTCTGCGTCTCGGCCGCCCTGGTCGTCGTACTGAAGGGCATGCGCAAAGCGGGACCGGAGACGGCGACGGACACTGCCGACAAGCAGGCACCCGCGGTCTCCGCGGCGAAGGTTCCGACCGCCGCGTAAGGACCAGGAGGCCGGAACTGTCCCTTCCTGCGAGATACGTCACGGTCCGGGACCAAAGGCCCGGACCGTGGTGTTCACTGGGGCGCATGCCTGAGCATGTGTCGGTCTTTCAGCAGATAGCCGTGGTGATCCTCGCGGTCGCCACGGTGGCGTGGGTGGTCGGTCTGGTGCGGCTGGTGCGCGTCGTCGCCTTCGCGCCGCCGCAGGCGCCGAGACTGCCGCTGGGTGCGCTGCCGGGCCAGTCCCAGGCGCCCGCCCAGGAGTCGGTCCCGCTGACGGCCTACGAGCAGGACGCGTTCGCCGGGCTGGTGCGCCAGTTCGGCCGACGCTGAGCCCGCGCCGCCTCCCTCGCCTTCCGCGGCGCGCTCAGGCTCTTGTGCGGCGCGTCGCCGCCCGCAGCTCGATCGCCGCGCGGGCCGCTTCCTGCGTCGGATAGACCTCACACATGTGCCGGCCGTCCGGCGTCGCCGTGTGCTCGACCTCCCACAGGCTGACCTCGCAGCCGTCGCGCAGCAGGAACGCGTGCTCGTACAGCGCGAATCCCTGGCTGACCCGGCGGCCGAACGCCTGCGTGATCTGGTGCGCGCACGCTTGCCGCAGCAGCCGGGCCGTGCCGGGGCCCGGACGGGTCGCCGCGTCCGGGTTCTCCGCGCGGCGCAGCAGCCGGCGTGCGTGGTCCACGGAACTGTCCGGGTCGGCGGGGCCGAAGCGGCGTCGCTCCGGCGGGACCACCGGGAGCTGCAGGGGAGCGATGGGGGCCTGTAGGTCGAAGTCCGGTGTGGCCTCCGGGGGCAGCGGCAGCCGGCCCGTCGCCAGATGCAGCTCGTCCTCGGTGACGTAGACCTCGTGCTGCTCCCTGCCGTCCCGGCCCGTGTTGTGGACCAGCTCCCACAGGGTCAGGGCGTTCCCGTCGGCGAGCAGCCAGGTGTGCCGGTACGTCTCACGGTGCCGGCCCGCGCTGTGGTGGGCCGAGTGGAGGGAACCGGCGTACGCGAGCGCGCTCTCGAGCAGGAGCAGCGTCTCATCAGGGAGTTCGAAGGAATTGAGCGTGCGGCCGAGGAGATGGGCCAGATGCTCGTCGGGTGACGTGGGGGCCGTGGCCGACTCAGATGGCCCGGACGACCCAGACGACCCAGACAAACCAGACGACACAGCGTCGAATTCGTAGTCGTGCGGAACGCTCAAGGCACCTCCCGGCATTGCTGCATGTCACCTTGTGGGTGCATACCGTAGCCCCTACGTCCGACATCATGTCCGTGAAATCGCAAACAGGGAACGGGAATTGGGAAACCTGCTTACACAACGTGCGGGCCGCACGGGAGGTTCCCGTGCGGCCCAGGCCGTTCTGTGCAGGTGGAGGGGGTGGAAGGGGGGAGAAGAGGGCGGAAGGAAGGGAGGGAGGCGGGGTCAGGCGGCGCTGCCCGCCGTCCACTGGCTCCAGCTCATGTTCCAGCCATTGAGGCCGTTGTCGGGCGCGATCGTCTCGTCGTGCGAGTTCTTCATGACCACGACATCGCCGACGAACGACTTGTCGTAGAACCACTTGGCGGTCGTGTCGCCGCCCGCGCCCTTGACGTCGCGCATGCCGACGCAGCCGTGGCTGGTGCCCTGGGCGCCGAAGATGCCCGGCGAGCTCCAGTAGTTGCCGTGGATGAACGTCCCGGACTGCGAGAGGCGCATCGCGTGCGGCACGTCCGCGATGTCGTACTCGCCGCCGAAGCCGACCGTCGAGCCGTTCATCCGGGTCTGCACGAACTTCTCGGAGATCACCATCTGGCCGTTGTACGTGGGGTGCGAGGCGCTGCCCGTCGAGACGGGGACCGTCTTGATGGTCTGCCCGTCGCGCACGACCGTCATCTGCTGGGTGTTCGCGTCGACCGTGGAGACCTGCTTGCGGCCGACGGTGAAGGTGACCGTCTTGTCCTGCACTCCGTGGACGCCCTTCGCCCCCTCGACCCCGTCGAGGGCGATCTTCATCGTGACCTTGGAGCCGGCCTTCCAGTACTCCTCGGGCCGGAAGTCCAGCCGCTGGCCGCCGAACCAGTGGCCGGCGATCTGCTGCCCGCTGCTGGAGCTGACCGTGATGTGCGACTGCACGGCCTTCTTGTCGGTGATCGCCTTGTCGAACGTGAACGACACCGGCATCCCGACACCGACCGTCGCCCCGTTGTCCGGCGTGTACGTGCCGATGAAGCTGTTCGCGGACGAGACCGTCGTGAAGATCGAGTTGGCGGCGGCCGTGTGTCCGTCCGCGTCCTTGGCGGTCGCGGAGAGGCGGTACTTGGTGCCGCGCTCCAACTGCTCCTTCGGCTTCCACGTCGCGCCGCTCGCGGCGATGGTGCCCGCGACCTGCTTGCCGGACGCGGACTCGGTCAGCTTCACGTCGGTGAGCTTGCCGTCGCTGACCTTGACCCCGGTCGCGTTGATGGACGCGCCGGTGGAGCCGTCCTTGGCGGAGAGGGTGATCTGCGGGGCGTCCTGCGCGCCGCCCTTGCCGGCCTTGTCGTCGTCGGCGCTGGCGTTGCCGCCGCAGGCCGTGAGGGTGAGTGCACCGAGGGCGAGAGTGGCGCACGCGACGGCTATGTTCTGCCTTCTCACGGTCTGCTCCTTCTGTGGCGTTGCAGTTGATTGATCCGGTACGGGGAGAGAGTCCCGGACGGCCGGAGAGGTTCCTTCCGTTTGTTGTGAAGGGAGACACAGGGACAGTTCTGTTACGCAGGTGAAGGCGCTGTTACGTAGCGGATGGCGCCGCCGCCTCCGGATGCCCGTAGAGATCGCAGTACGACAGGAACGTGCCGCCGGGCCCCTGCGCCGACTCCGCCGCGCGCACGGCCCGCACGATCGCGCGCGTCACCAGGTCCGCGCCGGCGGCCAGGATCTCGTTGAGGGCAAGGGGGTTCGCGGCGTCCAGCGGACGGGCGCCGGTGGCGAGAGCGAAGACGGTGTCACCGTCGTTCAGCAGATGCACCGGACGCACGGCGCGCGCGATGCCGTCGTGCGCCGTACCCGCGACCTTCTGCGCCTGGGCGCGACTGAGATCGGCGTCCGTGGCGACCACGGCGAGTGTGGTGTTGAGCGGGGGTGTGGTGCCCGTGCTTGGTTGGTCGGGGGGTGCGGGGTGGTTTGTGGTGGCGGTGGGGGTGGCGGTGGCGGTCGGGGTGTTGGGTGGGGGTGCGGTGCCCGTGCTTGGTTTGTTGGGGGGTGCGGGGTGGTTCGTGGTGGTGGCGTCGGTGGGGGTGTTGAGCCGGGGTGTGGTGCCCGTGCTTGGCTCGCTGAGGGGGGCGGGGCCGTTCGCGGTGGCGATGTCGGCCAGCCGCTTGCCGGCCGCTTCATGGAGCTCGGGCGAGGGATACGTCACCGGGCCGCGCCCCGCGAAGAACTCCCCGTACAGCGCCCCGGTCGCCGGGTCCAGCGCCGAGCCCGCCGCGTTGGCCACCACCAGCGCGCTCACCGTGATCCCGGAGCCGAGCACGGTGGAGGCGGTGCCGATGCCGCCCCGCAGCGGCCCGACGAGTGCGCCGGTACCCGCGCCCACATTGCCTTCCTGGACGGGGGAGTTCAGCTCCGTCGCCGCGGCGGCCTCCACCGCGGCGCGGCCCGTGCCTGCGTCGGGACGGGCACGCCAGTCACCGCCCCGGCCGAGGTCGAAGACGCAGGCCGCGGGCACCACCGGGACAACCCGCTCGGGCCCGTCGACCGGAATCCCGCGTCCCTGCTCCTCCAGCCAGGCCATCACCCCGGACGCCGAGTCGAGCCCGTACGCGCTGCCGCCGGTCAGTACGAGCGCCTCGATGCGCTGCACCAGATTGCGCGGGTCGAGGGCGTCGGTCTCCCGGGTGCCGGGGCCGCCGCCGCGCACGTCGACGGCGGTGACCGCGCCGCCCCGTGGGGCGAGCACGACGGTGGTGCCGGTCAGAAATCCGTCACCGGCGCGGGTGGCGTGGCCGACTCGCAGCCCGGCCACGTCGGTGATGGCGTCGTTGTACGTCGTCATGCGGCATGCGTACCACGGGGGTTGGGCCCGGTTCGGGCCACGGGAGTTGCGTCGGATCGGATCGCGCGACTCGTGGCCGGTTCGGGCCACGGGAATTCGTCGGGTCGGATCTCGCGAGCCGGGCCGGGTTTTCGTGCCACGGCAGCCGCGCCGGTTCATGTGACGGGGGTTGCGCCCCGTTACGCCTGTGCGGCCCGAGCCTCCCGCGCGCTCCTGGCCGACAACGTCACGCCCACCGCCACCGTGAGCGCCGTCACGAGCCCCGCCGCGAACACCGCCCAGTGTCCGGCGAACGTACAGACGAGCACCAGCAACGCGCTCACCGGCAACGTCAGTTGCTGCGCCGTCCCCACCTTGAAGTACCGCGCGTGCAGCGCCCACACCGTCAGCAGGAACACGGCCGAGGGGATCGTCACGGCCGCGGACGCCGCGGTCGTGGAGATGTGCGCCTCGCCGACCGACTGCTCCACGGCGACCTCGATGCCCGCCCCGATCGCCGCCGCCGACGCGAAGACCAGGTAGTGGCCGTAGCCCCACAGGAACGCCTGCCGAATGCTCCGCAGCCGGTCGTGGATCGGCACTCCGAAGTAGATCCACCACGCCGCGAACACGATGAGGACGCCGCCGGCCGCGATCGGCAACAACTCGCCGAGCGCGTCGTTCTCCTCCACGCCGGACTTCACCGCGACCGTCGCCGCGGCGATCGTCTCGCCGAGCACGATGATCGTGAACAAGCCGTACCGCTCGGCGATGTGATGCGGGTGCCACGCCGTCTGACGGCGCCTCTCGGCATACACCGGTACGCACATCTCCAGGAGCGCCATCACCAGGAACACCCAGTCCCGCGCGCCGGCCGGGGTGAACATCATCGCGAGCCAGCCGACCTGGCAGAGCAGCACCCCGCCCGCGTATCGCAGCGCGACGGTCCGCTCGGCGCCGCTCGTCGACTTCGCCGCACGCAGCCAGTGCGCCGCCATGGCGAGGCGGATGATCAGGTAGCCGAGCACGACCACCGTGAAATCGTCCGCGAAGGCGCGGGAGACCCCCGCCGCGAGCACCAGCACACCGGCGATCTGGACGAGCGTGACGACCCGGTAGAGCACGTCGTCGTTGTCGTACGCCGACGCGAACCAGGTGAAGTTCATCCAGGCCCACCAGATCGCGAAGAAGACCCGCGCGTAGTCGATCACGCCGCTGCCCGCGTGCCCCTCCGCGATCGCGTGCACGAGCTCCACGCCGCCCTGCGCCACTGCCACGACGAAGCAGAGGTCGAAGAACAGCTCGAGCGACGATGCGACGCGGTGCTTCTCGTCCCGCCTCCTCTCCTTCAAGCGGCGCACAGGGGAGCGGTCGGGTGAGGTGTGCTGCGCGGGGTCCGGGCCGGGCGCGGCGGGTGTGGTGGGCGTGGACGTCATGCGGCAAGCACAGCAGATGGGGCGGCGTGGTGCGCGACCCGCTCGTGTCGGGCGGGTGACACACGCACACGGCCGAATTCTTGTGAATGCGTTCACAAGTAGACCCGGGTCGAAAGTCCCTGAGGAAACCCCAGGTCATCGCGGTGATTGTCCATCGCTTCGGAGCGGCACAGGGCCCAAGGGCCCCGAACTCAGGACCAATGCGGCCCGCCGACCCGGCCTGCCCGGAGTCCAATGAATGCGTAGCGGAGAACGCTGCGAGCCGTTCGAACGGATGGGGAAGGTGTCGGCGATGACTGCCACTCCCGTGGAGAAGACGACGTACGGAGAGGCCGCGCACCGCCTCGCAGCCCTCGGCAAGAACGTCTGGGTGCGCTTCGTGCTCGTCCCCGGCCTGACCGTCGACCCGGCCGACATCGACGGCGTCGCTGCCTTCGCCGCGTCCCTGGGCGCTGTCTCCCGGGTCGACGTACTGCCCTTCCATAAGCTCGGTGAGGCGAAGTGGAAGGCGCTCGGCAAGGCCTTCACGCTGCACGACACGCCTCCGCCTTGCCCCGAGCAGGTGGCCGCCGCCAAGACGATCTTCGAGCGCCACGGGCTCACCGCGGTCTGAGCCACGGAACGAGCCGCGTGCTGAGTCGCAGTCCGATCGTGGGGGTGCCCCCGCGACGTACCCTGGAGGCATGAGTACCGCCCCCGACCCCGAGCCGCGCGACCCCAAGGCCGCGCTGATCTTCGACGATCCGCTGACGGCACAGTCCGACGACGACACGGACCGCGGATGGGGCGACCGGCCGGCGGCCGGCGACAACAGCGCCGCCGACCTGGCCCGCTTCCTCGACGAGAAGCCGCCCCACCACCTGTGAAGCGTTGCTAGACCGTGTTCGACACGGACTAGGCCTCGGTGGAGCCGGAACCAGAACCGGAACCGGAGCCGGAGCCACGCTGCGCCACGAGCACGTCGCGGATCTCCTTGAGGACCTCCAGTTCGGAGAGCTCCAGCACTTCCTGCGTACCCTCCTTCGCCGCGTCCTGCGCCGCCTTCCTGGCCAGGTACTTCGCCATGGGCAGCACCATCAGGAAGTAGACGACCGCGGCCGTGATGACGAAGCCGAGCGCCGCGCTGAGGACCGAACCCCACAGGATCTCGATGCCGTCGTCCGCCGTGCACGGGCCCTTCAGACAGGACTTGTAGCCCTCCAGGTCCTTGGTGCCGAAGGCGCCGACGATCGGGTTGATGACGCCCTTCACCACCGCGTTCACGATGTTGGTGAACGCGGCTCCGATGACGACCGCGACCGCCAGGTCGATCACATTGCCGCGCATCAGGAAGGCCTTGAAGCCCTCCCACAGACTCGATCGGTTCTTCTCGCTCACCAGGAGGCCTTTCTTCACGTGCACGGGATGCGGAGCAATCGACTTCGCAACCTACGACAGCACGGGTCAGACCTGTCCAATTCGGTAACACGATCGGGGGACTTGACGAAACGCACGCCCCCTCTGTCGCCACGCCTTTCGCCACGCCCGTCACCACACCGTCACCGCCAGCCGAGAGGTGGCACCGGCACCCGCGAGCCGCGCTGCCGTGGCACGTCCCACCGACAGCACCACCAACGACCCACCCGCGGCCAGGGCGTCACCCGGCAGATCGGACGACGGCAGGTCGGACGTGGGCCGCTCCTCCGGCACAGACGTCACCCGCGCCCCCGAGGCGAGGACCCGCACTCCGGGCCGGCCGTCCGCCCGCGCCGCCACCACGTCCACCCGGTCGCCCGGCCGCAGCAGCCGCACCGCTCCCGCGTCCGCGATCCGCACCGGTGCCGACACCGACACGGCGGGACCACGTGCCCGCTCGCCGGGTGGCGCCTGCGCCCTCTCGTGCCCACGTCCCGCGCCGGACGACGGCACCGCTGCCGCCAGCGCCGCCGCGGCCAGGACGAGGCCCGCGGCCGCGGTCGGCCCGCGCCGACGGCGCCCCGCACGGCCGGGGCGCCACCGCGCACCTCGTACGCGCACGGGAGGGAACGAGGGCACCTCGGACGTCGGAGGAGTACTGAGCTGGGCCGGGGGAGTCATTGCGGACAAGGCCGTCACCGCCTGCGGATCGTGTCGGAAACGACGGGCACCACGCCCGTCTCGCCGACCACGATCCGCCTCCCCGCCGAATCCCGCTGAGCTCCGTGGACTACCCCGCGGTTGTGGACAACTCCCTCACTCGAAGGGGTACTTCCGCAGAGCCGCACCCCCAGAACCGGCTACAGCCGCACCCCCAGAACCGGCTACAGCCGCACCCCCAGAACCGGCTACAGCCGCACCTCCAGAACCGGCTACAGCCGCACGTCCAGAAACGGCTACAGCCGCACCCCCCCCAAAAAAAACAGCTACAGCCACCCCGCGGAACCAGCTACAGCCACCCCGCGGAAACATCCACGGCTACGGCAGCCGAATCCCCGGGTCCATCCCGCCGAGCGCGCCCGCGCACAAACAGTCCCGGTCCTCGCTCGCAGGCAACCCCGCGACCGCGTCGAACAAGACCGTCCGCAGCCGGTCCACGTTCGCGGCGAAGACCTTGAGCACCTCGTCGTGCGAGACGCCCTCACCGCTCTCGGCACCCGCGTCGAGGTCGGTGACGAGGGTCAACGACGTGTAGCAGAGCTCCAGTTCACGGGCGAGCATCGCCTCCGGGTGCCCGGTCATGCCGACCACGGACCAGCCCATCGCGGCGTGCCACCGGGATTCGGCGCGCGTCGAGAAGCGCGGGCCCTCGACCACGACGAGGGTTCCGCCGTCCACCGGCTCCCAGTCCTTGCCCCGCGCCGCCTTCACGGCGACTTTGCGGCCCGTCGGGCAGTACGGGTCGGCGGGCGAGACGTGCACGACGTTCGGCACGGTGCCGTCCGGCAGCGGCAGCCCGTCGAAATAGGTCTGCGCCCGGGACTTCGTACGGTCCACGAACTGGTCGGGCACCAGCAGCGTCCCCGGCCCGTACTCCGGCCGGAGCCCGCCCACGGCGCACGGCCCGAGGACCTGGCGTACGCCCACCGAGCGCAGCGCCCACAGATTGGCGCGGTAGTTGATGCGGTGCGGCGGCAGATGGTGGCCGCGGCCGTGCCGGGGCAGGAAGGCGACCCGGCGCCCGGCGACCTCGCCCAGGAACAGGGAGTCGCTGGGTGGCCCGTAGGGGGTCTCCACCTGGACCTCGGTCACGTCGTCGAGGAACGAGTAGAAGCCGGAGCCGCCGATCACGCCGATCTCGGCGTCGGCAGGGGTGTTCGCGTTGGTCGCCATGGTCAGCACAGTAGCCAAGGGCGGGAACGCCGAAGACCCCGCCGTCGGGGACGACAGGGTCTCGTAAGACGTCTCGTGGAAGGTCGCGCCTAGGCGGCGGACGACGAGCTCGAGGAACTGGACGAGCTGGAGGAGCCGGCAGACGCCGACGAACTCGACTTCGCGTCCGAGCTCGAGCTCGACTTCGTGTCCGAGGACGACTTCGTCTCCGACGACTTCGACTCGGAGCCTGACTTGGCGGACGCCGGCGCCGGGCTGCTGCTCGACGACGAACCGCGGCTGTCGTTGCGGTAGAAGCCCGAGCCCTTGAAGACGATGCCGACGGCCGAGAAGACCTTCTTCAGGCGTCCACCGCAGTTGGGGCACTCGGTGAGGGAGTCATCGCTGAACTTCTGCACCGCCTCGAGGCCCTCGCCGCAATCGGTGCACTGGTACTGGTAAGTCGGCACTGTGTCTTCCTCCTGGCACTCTCACTCGATGAGTGCTAACGACGATCCATAGTGACGTATTCCGCGAGATCAGTCCACTGCCACCGGCACGCGGTGACCCACGCCACGCGCCACAGTGCGCCCCGAGGGCGGCGGTACGAGCCGTGAACGCAGCAGAAACATGACCCCCAGGGCGAGCACGGTGCCGACCATCGGGACCAGGAAACCGGCGCCGTCCCAGAAGCGGTCCTCCAGTTGTCCGGCCACCGTCACGGCGACCGCCTGGCCGAGTGCGACCGCGCCGGTCAGCCAGGTGAAGGCCTCGGTGCGGGAGCTCGCGGGGACGATCGACTCGACGAGGGTGTAGCCGGTGATCAGGGCGGGCGCGATGCAGACGCCGACCAGCAGGCCGAGCCCGGCGAGCAGCAGTACGGACTGCGCTGCCCACAGGCCGGACGCGGTCAGGGCCAGGGCCGTGTAGCCGACGAGCAGGCGGCGCTGCGGCGCGACCTTCCAGGCGACGGCGCCGCAGACGATGCCGGAGAGCATGTTGCCCGCGGCGAAGGTTCCGTAGAGCACGCCGTTGAGGCCGGGTTCGCCGATCGCCTCTGTGTAGGCGGCGAGCGAGACCTGCATGCCGCCGAAGACGGAGCCGATGCCGAGGAACGTGACGATCAGTACGCGCACCCCCGGGACGCGCAGCGCGGAGGGGTGCTCCACGCGCGCGTGCCCGTCGACGGAGTGCGCCGACGGCGTGGGCTGCGTGCCCTTCTGGGCGGCGAACAGCAGGCCGCCGAAGAGGGTGAGCGCGGCTTCCGTGATGAGTCCGGCGGCCGGGTTGACCCCGGTGCACAGCGCGGTGGCGAACAGCGGGCCGAGGACGAAGGTGAACTCGTCGGTGACGGATTCGAAGGCGGCCGCGGTCTGCATCAGGGGCGAGCCTTGGAGCTTGACGCCCCATCGGGAGCGCACCATGGGTCCTACCTGGGGCGTGGAGGCGCCGGTCGGTACGGCCGCGAGGAACAGCGTCCAGGTGGGCGCTCCGGACAGGGCGAGCACGGTCAGCGTGAGCCCTGAGGCGGTGTGCACGAGGACGCCTGGCAGCAGGACGGCCCGCTGGCCGAAGCGGTCCGCCAGCTTGCCTCCGTAGGGCGCGAAGAGCGCCATGGAGACACCGGTGGCCGCGGAGACCGCGCCGGCGGTCCCGTACGAGCCGGTGGTGTGCTGGACGAGCAGCACGATGGAGATGGTCAGCATCGCGAACGGCTGGCGTGCCGCGAAGCCGGGGAGCAGGAACGTCCAGGCCCCGCGCGTGCGCAGCAGCTGTCCGTAGCCGGGGCGGGTGCCGGGGGTGCCGGGAACCGTGTCCTTCTGTGGCACGGTCCTCGCCTTTCTGCCGCCTGGTAGCCCGGTGGCCTCCTGGTCGAGGGGCACCGGGCCGAGAGCCGTCCTCATGTGCGCCGGGAACCGAGTGATACCTACGGTCCGCGCCAGGAGAGGCCCTGGGCCAGGCAGAGGGGGCACTTCGAAAGCGCGCGCTGCAAGGGGACCGCGGCCGCTTTGCGGTCGCGCCGGCTCTACGTCAGGCAGAGTCGGTGGTTCGTGGATCTTTGGTCTGTCCGACCATGTTAACGGGCGGTTTCGCCCCCGGTGCCCAGCCAGCCCGCGAGCTTGCCGCCGTGCGCGATGGCCCGCAGGCGCGCTTCCGCCGCGTCGCGCACCGGGTCGGTGGCCACGACCAGGAGTTCGTCACCGTGGCGCAGCACGGTGGTGGGTGCGGGTACGAAGGAGGTCCCTTCGCGTACGACCAGGGTGACGGCGGCGCCCTTGGGCAGCCGCAGTTCGCCGACTTCCACGCCGTGCATCAGGGAGCCCTTCGGTACGGACACGGACAGCAGGTGCCCGCGCAGCCGCTCCAGGGGCGCGGACTCGATGCCGAGGTCGGCGGGTTCCGAGGCGCCCAGGCGCAGTTTTCTGGCCAGCCAGGGCAGCGTGGGTCCCTGGATGAGGGTGTACACGACGACCAGTACGAAGACGATGTTGAAGATCCGCCGGCTGCCCGCGATGCCGGTCACCATCGGGATGGTCGCCAGGATGATGGGCACGGCGCCGCGTAGCCCTGCCCACGACATGAGGGCCTGCTCCCGCCAGGGCATGCGGAAGGGTGCCAGGCTGACGATCACCCCCAGTGGGCGGGAGACCAGCGTGAGCACGAGCCCGATGAGGAGCGCGGGCACGATGTCGTCGGCCAGTTCGTGCGGGGTGACAAGCAGTCCGAGCAGTACGAACATGCCGATCTGCGCGATCCAGCCGAGTCCTTCGGCGAAGCCCCGGGTGGCAGGCCAGTGCGGCAGCTTGGCGTTGCCCATGACCATGGCGGCCAGGTACACGGCGAGGAAGCCGCTGCCGTGGGCCATGGCGCCCGCGGCGTACGCGGCGGTGGCGATGGCCATCACGGCGATCGGGTAGAGGCCGGAGGCGGGCAGCGCGACGTGCCGCAGTCCGTAGGAGCCGAGCCATCCGACCGCGAGGCCGATCGCGGCGCCGATGGCGAGCTCCAGAGCGATCTCGCCGATGAGGACGTACCAGTGCTCTACAGGTCCTGCGGTCGAGAACGCGACGACAAGGATGACGACAGGGGCGTCATTGAAGCCGGACTCCGCTTCCAGGACGCCCGTGATGCGCGTCGGGAGCGGCACCTTACGTAGGACGGAGAAAACGGCTGCCGCGTCCGTCGAGGACACCACGGCCCCGATGATGAGGGCTTGTCGCCATTCCAGGCCGACCAGATAGTGGGCGCCCGCCGCTGTCACGCCCACGCTCACCGCGACGCCCGCGAGCGACAGGGCCGCGGCTGCCGGGAGCGCCGGTCTGATTTCCTTCCACTTCGTGCCGAGGCCGCCTTCGGCCAGGATCACGACGAGGGCCGCGTACCCGATGACCTGGGTCAACTCGGCGTCGCTGAAGGAGACGTCGCCGATGCCGTCCTGGCCCATGGCGATGCCGATGCCCAGGTACAGGAGCAGGCTGGGCAGCCCGCTGCGCGAGGAGATGCGCACCGCGGCGACCGCGATGAGCAGCACGAGAGCGCTCACGAGCAGGAGCTGGTTGAGGTGGTGGACAGTCAGGGGCTGTTCCTTCCGCGAGAAGTCGTCGCAGGGCGGATGTGGGGGGTTTCGTTCCCTTCGCTCCGTAAGCAGCGAGCGAGGGGTTACTTCGTTACCTTACCTAATCGTTAACGCTTTCTTGACGCTCGGGCCTCATCCGCGGACCGCAGTACGCCCTCGCTTCCCGACTCCGCGTCCGGGCCCGCACCGCACTGCTCGTATGGTTGCTCCAGCCAGCCGCTAGCGAAGGACAGCAAGGATCGCGATGCCCTCCACTACGAACGCCTCTTCCGGTCGCCAGTCCGGCAAGAAGAAGGGGCGCCGAGCCCGACTGCTCGTGATCGTCCTCGTGTTGGCCGTCGTCGCGGGCATCGGATACGGCGCCTACTGGGGCGTCGACAGCGTGCGCGCCTCCTTGCCGCAGACGACGGGCTCGGTACAACTCGACGGGCTCGACGGGCCCGTGCAGGTCAAGCGGGACAACTACGGGATCCCGCAGATCTACGCCTCCTCGGACGAGGACCTGTTCATGGCGCAAGGTTTCGTCCAGGCGCAGGACCGGTTCTACGAGATGGACGTGCGCCGTCATACGACCTCCGGCCGGCTCTCCGAGATGTTCGGCAAGGGCCAGGTCAAGACCGACGAGTTCCTGCGCACCCTGGGCTGGCACCGGGTCGCGCAGAAGGAGTACGACTCCAAGCTGTCGCCCTCGACCAAGAAGTACCTCCAGGCGTACTCCGAGGGAGTCAACTCCTACCTGTCGGGCAAGAGCGGCAAGGCGATCTCCGCCGAGTACGTGGCGCTCGGCCTGGAGAACGACTACAAGCCGCAGAAGTGGACCCCGGTCGACTCCGTGGCCTGGCTGAAGGCGATGGCCTGGGACCTGCGCGGCAACATGCAGGACGAGATCGACCGCTCCCTGATGACGAGCCGCCTCGGCCCGAAGCAGATCGCCGATCTCTACCCCGAGTACCCGTACGACCGGAACAAGCCGATCGTGCAGGAGGGCGCCTACAACAGTGCCACGCAGTCGTTCGACTCCTCCGCCGCGGGCACGCAGACGCAGTCCGGCACCACGGGGGCCGCGGGTACCGGCCTGACGGGCAACGCAGAGGCCCCTGACGGCCTTCAGAGCCAGTTGGGCGGCCTCGCCGACGTCCTGGACCAGATCCCCGATTCCGCGGGCCTGGGGCCCAACGGGAACGGCATCGGGTCCAACTCGTGGGTGGTCTCCGGCGACCACACCATCACCGGCAAGCCGCTGCTCGCCAACGACCCGCACCTGGCGCCGCAACTGCCGTCCGTCTGGTACCAGATGGGCCTGCACTGCACGAGCCTGTCGGCGAAGTGCCAGTACGACGCGACGGGCTACACGTTCGCCGGCATGCCGGGCGTGGTCATCGGCCACAACCAGAACATCTCCTGGGGCCTGACCAACTCGGGCGCCGATGTGACCGACCTCTACCTGGAGCGGTTCAACGGCGACGGGTACCTGTACGACGACAAGACGGTGCCGTTCAAGACCCGCAAGGAAGTCATCAAGGTCGCCGGCGGCGATTCCAAGACGATCACCGTCCGCGAGACCAACAACGGCCCTCTGGTGTCGGACCGCAACGATGAACTGGTCAAGGTCGGCAAGAAGGCCCCTGTGGGCAGTTCGGCGCCCGACCGCGGTGACGGCTACGGTGTCGCGCTGCGCTGGACCGCGCTCGACCCCGGCAACACCATGGACGCCGTCTTCGAGATCGACCGGGCGAAGAACTGGACGGAGTTCCGCAAGGCGGCCGCCGACTTCCAGGTGCCCTCGCAGAACCTCACGTACGCGGACACCGAGGGCCACATCGGCTACCAGTTGCCCGGCCGCATCCCGACCCGCAGCAAGGGCGACGACGGCTCGCTGCCGTCGCCCGGCTGGAGCTCCGAGTACAAGTGGACCGGCTACATCAAGCAGGCCGAGCTGCCCTACGAGTTCGATCCCAAGCGCGGTTACATCGTGACGGCCAACCAGGCCGTGGTCGGCAAGGACTACCCGTACACGCTCACCACGGACTGGGGCTACGGCACCCGCAGCCAGCGGATCACCGATCTCATCAAGTCGAAGATCGACGGCGGCGGGAAGATCTCCACCGACGACATCCGCACCATGCAGATGGACAACAGCAGCGAGATCGCCAAGCTGCTCGTGCCCAAGCTGCTCAAGATCGACGTCAAGGACAAGGACGTCCGAGAGGCGCAGCAGCTCCTGGAGAACTGGGACTACACCCAGAACCCCGACTCGGCGGCGGCCGCGTACTTCAACTCCGTGTGGCGCAACATCCTGAAGCTCGCCTTCGGCAACAAGCTGCCCAAGGAGCTGCGGGTCAAGGGCCAGTGCCTGAGCGTCACGCCGGTCGACAACAGCGGTCCGGCCGACGACGACGTGAAGGTGCGCGAGTGCGGTCAGCGGGACGCGGACTCGGCGCAGCCGGACGGCGGCGACCGCTGGTTGGAGGTCGTCCGAAAGATCATCAACGATGAGAAGAACGACTGGTGGCGGGCGCCCAAGACCCGCACCGACAAGGCGGCCGTCAACCGTGACCAGCTGTTCGCGCGTGCCCTCGGGGACGCCCGCTGGGACCTCACGGCCAAGCTCGGCAAGGACATCGACACCTGGAGCTGGGGTCGCCTGCACAAGCTGGAGCTGAAGAACCAGACTCTCGGCACCGAGGGTCCGGGCTGGCTGCAGTACGTACTCAACCGCGGTCCCTGGAAGCTCGGTGGCGGCGAGGCGGCCGTCAACGCGACCGGCTGGAATGCGGCGGGCGGGTACGGCGTCGACTGGGTGCCGTCGATGCGCATGGTGGTCAACCTGGCCGACCTCGACAAGTCCAAGTGGATCAACCTCACGGGCGCCTCGGGGCACACCTTCAGCGCCCACTACACCGACCAGACCGACAAGTGGGTCAAGGGCGAACTGCTGCCGTGGAACTTCACGGAGAAGGCCGTCGGTGCCAGCACCTCGGACACCTTGGTGCTGAAGCCGTAGACCGGCGGTGCATGGTGAAAGGGGCCTCCACGCGCGCGTGGAGGCCCCTTTCCGTAGCGGCAGTCACGTGAAGCGGCGCGCGCCCGAGGGGGTCACCACGGCGTGCACGGCCTTGTCGTGCGCCTCCTCCGGGACGTGCGCGACGACTTCGGCGTCGTAGAGCAGCACGACGAGGGTGGGGTGCGCGCCGGCTGCTTCGAGGCGCGCGAGGACTCTGTCGTACGAGCCCCCGCCCCGGCCGAGCCGCATCCCGCGCGCGTCCACGGCGAGCCCGGGCAGCAGTACGACGTCCGCGGCCGTCACGGCGTCGGGTCCGAGCCGTTCGCCGCCCGGCTCCAACAGGGCGATCCTGCCCGGGTGTTGCACGCCCACGAGCGAGGAGGCGCCCTCGTACGTGCCCCAGTCCAGGTCGTTGTCGGGCAGCAGCACCGGCAGCAGAACCCGCGTCCCGCGCGCGCGGAGTGCGTCGAGGAGCACCGCGGTCCCCGGTTCGCCGCCTACCGAGACGTACGCCGCCACGGTGCGGGCTCCCGCCAACTCCTCGACCTCGAAGGCCCGCTCGGCGAGAACTGTTTCCGTCTCCCGTACGTCATCCATTGGCAAGGTGTTCCTCACCGCGAGGAACTCTCGTCGCAATGTGCGCTTGTCAGGGTGGGCGCCGCGGGCGTCACCTGTGTGCTGACTCATGGGCGGCTCACAAACCTCTCCTAATCTGTGCATATATGTGCCAACAAATCGGATGCACAGATTCCGCCCATAGTCGCCGGATATGGTGACGGGCATGACTGACTCGCACCCCAGGATCACCAAGGCTGTCATCCCCGCAGCAGGCCTCGGCACCCGGTTCCTGCCCGCCACGAAAGCGACTCCCAAAGAGATGCTTCCGGTGGTCGACAAGCCGGCGATCCAGTACGTGGTCGAAGAGGCCGCGTCAGCGGGTCTCGACGACGTCCTCATGATCACAGGTCGCAACAAGCGCCCCCTGGAAGACCACTTCGACCGCAACTACGAGCTGGAGTCCGCCCTTCAGAAGAAGGGCGACGCCGCCCGCCTCGCGAAGGTCCAGGAGTCGAGCGACCTGGCGACGATGCACTACGTGCGCCAGGGCGACCCCAAGGGCCTCGGCCACGCGGTGCTGTGCGCGGCCCCGCACGTGGGCCACGAGCCGTTCGCGGTCCTCCTCGGCGACGACCTGATCGACCCGCGCGACCCGCTGCTCGCGCGCATGGTCGCGGTCCAGGAGCGGCACGGCGGCAGCGTCGTCGCCCTCATGGAAGTGGAGCCCTCGCAGATCCACCTCTACGGATGTGCCGCGGTCCAGGCCACCGGCGACAGCGACGTGGTCAAGGTCACCGACCTCGTGGAGAAGCCGGACCCGGCGGACGCCCCCTCCAACTACGCGATCATCGGCCGCTACGTCCTGGACCCCCACGTCTTCGACATACTGCGCCAGACCGAGCCGGGCCGCGGCGGTGAGATCCAGCTCACCGACGCCCTGCAGCAGCTCGCCGCCGACGAGAAGATCGGCGGCCCGGTGCACGGCGTCGTCTTCAAGGGCCGCCGCTATGACACCGGCGACCGGGGCGACTATCTGCGTGCCATTGTCAGACTCGCATGCGAACGTGAGGACCTGGGCCCGGACTTCCGCGCCTGGCTTCGCAGTTACGTCACCGAGGAGATGTAGCACCTTGAGCAGCGCGACCCCCGCGTCCGCCGTCGGCCAACAGCACCTGTGGTCGGTGGACGAGCATCTGGAGGACATCCTCAGCACCGTCCGTCCGCTCGACCCCATCGAGCTGCAGCTCCTCGACGCCCAGGGCTGTGTGCTCGTCGAGGACGTGACGGTCCCGGTCTCGCTGCCCCCGTTCGACAACAGCTCGATGGACGGATACGCGGTGCGCGTCGCCGACATCGCCGGCGCGAGCGAGGAATATCCGGCCGTACTCACGGTGATCGGCGACGTCGCGGCGGGCCAGGCCGAGCCGCCCACCGTCGGCCCCGGCCAGGCCGCCCGCATCATGACCGGCGCCCCGCTGCCGCCCGGCGCCGAGGCCGTCGTCCCCGTGGAGTGGACCGACGGAGGGCTCGGCGCGGGCCCCGTCTCCTCGATGCCCGCCCACAGCAGCGCACCCGAGGGCGCCTCGGGAGAGGTCCGGGTCCACCGCCCCGCCGAGGCACGCGCACACGTACGCGCGCAGGGCAGCGACGTCCAGGCGGGCGACCGCGCCCTCACCACCGGCACGGTCCTCGGCCCGCCGCAGATCGCCCTGCTCGCCGCCATCGGCCGCGGCACGGTACGGGTGCGCCCGCGCCCGCGCGTGGTCGTCGTCTCCACCGGCAGCGAACTCATCCAGCCCGGCGAGCAGTTGAGCCACGGCCAGATCTTCGACTCCAACAGCTTCGCCCTCACGGCCGCGGCCAGGGACGCCGGAGCCATCGCCTACCGGGTCGGCGCGGTCGCCGACGACGCCGAGACGCTCCGCTCCACCATCGAGGACCAGCTGATCCGCGCCGACCTGGTCGTCACGACGGGCGGCGTCAGCGTGGGCGCGTACGACGTCGTCAAGGAAGCCCTCTCCTCGATCGGCGACCCGGACGAGGAGGGCGGCATCGGCGCGGGCAGCGGCGTCGAGTTCCGCAAGCTCGCCATGCAGCCCGGCAAGCCGCAGGGATTCGGCTCCGTCGGCCCCGACCACACCCCGCTGCTCGCCCTGCCGGGCAACCCGGTCTCCAGTTACGTCTCCTTCGAGCTGTTCGTCCGGCCCGCGATCCGCGTCCTGATGGGCCTGCCCGACGACAGCGTGCGACGCCCCACCACGCGCGCGGTGCTGACCAGCGACAAGGCACTGACGTCGCCGGACGGCCGCCGCCAGTTCCTGCGCGGCGCCTACGACGCCGAGGCGGGCGCGATCGCTCCCGTAGGAGGCTCCGGCTCACACCTGATCGCGGCGCTCGCCCACGCGGACGCGCTGATCGTGGTGGCCGAGGACGTGACATCGGTGGAGCCCGGCACCGAGGTCGACGTGCTTCTCCTGGGCTGAGAACCTGTTTTTGCGGGGCCCGCGATACCGTGTCGCGCACAACAGTCCGGCGCGCCGCACCGCGCACGGCTCGGATCGGGAGCGCCGCAGCACCATGAGCACTTCGCAGGACCGGTTTGATCGGCTCACCCACATCGACGAGGCGGGCGCCGCCCGCATGGTCGATGTGTCGCAGAAGGACGTCACCGCGCGCACCGCACGCGCCAGCGGCCGCGTCCTCGTCTCGCCGCGCGTGATCGAACTGCTGCGCGGCGAGGGCGTGCCCAAGGGCGACGCCCTCGCGACGGCCCGGATCGCCGGGATCATGGGAGCCAAGCGCACCCCCGACCTGATCCCGCTCTGCCACCCGCTGGCCGTCTCCGGCGTGAAGCTGGACCTGTCCGTGGCGGACGACGCGGTGGAGATCCTCGCCACGGTGAAGACGACGGACCGTACGGGCGTCGAGATGGAGGCCCTCACGGCCGTCTCCGTCGCCGCGCTGACGGTCGTCGACATGGTCAAGGCCGTCGACAAGGGAGCGGTCATCACCGACGTCCGCGTCGAGGAGAAGACGGGCGGCAAGTCCGGCCCCTGGCAGCGCGAGGACCAGGCATGACGGGCATTATCGGGACCTACCGCGCCCTCGTCGTCACCGCCTCCAACCGGGCCGCCGCCGGAGTCTACGAGGACAAGGGCGGCCCCCTGATCGCCGCCGGCCTCACGAAGCTGGGCTTCGATGTCGAGGGGCCGCAGGTCGTGCCGGACGGCGACCCCGTGGAAGCCGCGCTGCGCGCCGCGGTCGAGGCGGCGTACGACGTCGTCGTCACCACCGGCGGCACCGGGATCTCGCCCACCGACCGCACGCCCGAGGCCACGGCCCGGGTCATCGAGTACGGCGTACCGGGCATCCCCGAGGCGATCCGCGCGTACGGACGGCAGCACGTACCGACCGCCGCGCTCTCGCGTGGCCTCGCCGGAGTCGCGGGACGCACACTGATCGTGAACCTGCCGGGTTCCAGCGGCGGAGTGAAGGACGGTCTCGCCGTCCTGGAGCCGCTGCTGACCCACGCCGTCGACCAGCTCCGCGGCGGCGACCACCCCAGGGCCGATGCCCACGCCGCCGGGGGTGCGCACTGAACGGCCCGTCCTGGCCCGTCGTCCTGGCGGAGGGCGATGTCGTCCTCCGTCCCATAAGGCTGCGCGACCAACGTGCCTGGCGCGAGGTCAACCGCCGCAACCGCGACTGGCTGCGCCCCTGGGAGGCGACCATCCCGCCGCCCACCCCGAGCGGCCCGATCGCGCACCGCCCGACCTACCGTCAGATGGTGCGGCACCTGCGCGCGGAGGCGAACGCGGGCCGGATGCTGCCCTTCGTCATCGAGTACCAGGGGCGTCTCGTCGGCCAGTTGACGGTCGCCGGGATCACCTGGGGTTCGATGTGCTCGGGCCATGTCGGCTACTGGGTGGACCAGGGCGTCGCCGGGCGCGGGGTGATGCCCACGTCGGTCGCGCTCGCCGTCGACCACTGCTTCCGCGCGGTGGGCCTGCACCGCATCGAGGTCTGCATTCGGCCGGAGAACGGGCCGAGCCGCAGGGTCGTGGAGAAACTCGGATTCCGCGAGGAGGGCCTGCGTCCACGGTATCTCCACATCGACGGGGGCTGGCGGGACCATCTCGTCTTCGCGCTCACCGCCGAGGAGGTCCCGGAAGGGCTCCTCAAGCGTCTGCGGCGCGCACGGCGCGGTAATACCGCAGGTCCGGGCGCCTCCAGCGCCATCGACCCCGGTACTCCCTCGAAATAAAATAAATGTTCGAAATTGATCGCTGAACGGCCACGGGAGCCATTAAATTCACCTCCCGGGTGGCCAGTTGATCGCACCAGTCGCAAAAAAAGCTCGAAATATCAGCCAGATCGTGCGACACACCGGCTCAATTGGCGGATGGCCTCGCGCAAACCCCTCTACGGTGTGAGGCGTGAGCAGCAGCGGCCTCATCTACGCAGTCATCGTCGGGGCCTGGGCCGCCTACTTGGTGCCGATGTGGCTCCGTAGGCAGGACGAGCTGAACGAAGCCCGTCCGACGGAACGCTTCAGCACCGCCATCCGGCTTCTCTCCGGACGGGCGGGCATGGAGCGCCGGTACGCCAAGGACCTGCAGGCGCGCTCGCCGGAGACGGACGAGCGGCGCGGCACCCCGGCCGACCCGGACGCGCCCACCGACGCGGTGGACGCCCGGAGTTTCGTCACGCCCCCGCCCGTCACCCGGGAGTACGCGGAGCCCGTCCGCGAGCCCGAACCCGAGCCGGTACCCGTACCGGCGCCCGCAGCAGCCGCAGAGCCCGCGGCGCCCGTCAAGTCCCGCCCCGCGCGCGTCACTTCCGCCGAGGCGCAGGCGCGCGCCCGGCGCACCAAGGTGCTCGCGCGCCGCCGCCGCACCACCGTGCTGCTCTTCGTCGCCTTCTCCATCGGCGCCGTCGTGGCCGCGGTCGGCGGCACCGCGTTCCTGTGGGCACCCATCGCGCCTGCCCTGCTGCTCAGCACGTACATCGTCTATCTGCGGGCCCAGGAGCGACGCCGCTTCGCCTACGTCATGGACCGCCGCCGCGCCGAGATCGCCGCACAGCGGCTGCGGGAGCGGCAGCCGCGCAGGCGGCAGGCGGCCGGACAGCGCGCCGCCGGCGAAGACCTGGAGGAGGGTCCAGGCGGCGACCCGGCCACCGACTCCGGCCTGGAGGCGCTCGCCGCCGACCGGCGCGCGCTCGTCGAGCAGACCGACCACGCGGAGTGGGTCGACCAGCAGCGCGAGCGGCAGGGTCGCCCCGGCCCCGGCGACAGCTGGGACCCCGTCCCGGTGCCACTGCCCACGTACGTGACCGCCCCGGTCGCCCCCCGCGCGGGCGGCGGCATCGACTACGGCGCCCCCGAGACGTGGAGCGCGGCCCGCTCGTCCGCCGCGGAGCAGCAGGCCGAGGCCGAGCCCGAGCAGGAGCAGGCCGCCGACGACGGACGCAGCGACGCCCGCCGCGCCGCGTCCGCCCGGCGCTCCCGCGAGCGCGGCCGCACGCCGCTCTTCGACCAGTACGACGACGGTGCCGACGGGCGGCCGCGAGCCGCCAACGAGTGACCGGGCTGACCAGCTCGGGAACCGATTTCCGAGCACCCCGATGAGGGTGCTAGAGTTTCACTCGTTGCAAGGGCCTGTGGCGCAGTCTGGTAGCGCACCTCGTTCGCATCGAGGGGGTCTGGGGTTCAAATCCCCACAGGTCCACCGCAATTGAGAACCCCGCCGGGTCACCCGGCGGGGTTCTTGCTCTGCCCGGCGCCCGCCCTGGGCGGCTACAGCGCCTTGGCGTAGCAGCGGCTCAGCTCCTCGAAACGGTAGAGGCCGAACTTGGCGCAGGGCTCGTAGCCGCTGGAGACGTAGAGCGCGATGGCCTCCGGCTGCTTCGTCCCCGTCTCCAGGACCATGCGGGTGCGTCCGGCCGCGCGGGCGTCCGCCTCCAGAGCCGCGAGTATCTGGCGGGCCAGGCCCAGGCCGCGCGCCTCCGGGGTGACGTACATGCGCTTCAGCTCGGCGTCGCCGTCCGCGTACCCCTCGTCGTTCGCGTCCTGCGCGCGCCAGCCGCCGGTCGCGAGCGGCGTGCCCGCCGCGTCGTACGCGATCAGGTACAGCCCCTGCGGCGGGGTGAACATCGTCGGGTCGAGCGGTGTGACATCGCCCTCGTCGCCGTAGCGCTCCGCGTATTCGAGCTGGACGCGGTCGTTCAGCGCCACCGCGTCGGGGTGGCCGAAGGAGACGGGGCGCAAGGTGAGGGCAGCGGCGGGCGCGGGGTGAATACTCATGCGGGTGATCGTAACTCTATGCTTGAGGGTGCGGCTTACGTATTAAGTGTGCCGGTACGGTGGCCCGGTGCTGACTGTGACCTCTGTGAACGTGAACGGGCTGCGTGCGGCCGCCAAGAAGGGCTTCGTGGAGTGGCTCGCCGAGACCTCCGCCGACGTGCTGTGCCTGCAAGAAGTGCGCGCCGAGCCGGACCAGCTGCCCGCCGGGGTGCGGGAACCCGAGGGCTGGCACGTCGTGCACGCTCCGGCCGCCGCCAAGGGGCGGGCCGGCGTCTCGCTCTACACGCGGCGTGAGCCGGAGCGGGTGCGGATCGGCTTCGGGTCGGCCGAGTTCGACGGCAGCGGCCGGTACGTGGAGGCCGACCTCCCGGGTGTCGTCGTCGCCAGTCTCTACCTGCCCTCCGGCGAGGTCGGCACCGAGCGGCAGGACGAGAAGATCCGCTTCATGGCCGAGTTCCTCGAGTACCTGAAGGGGCTGCGGGTGCGGGCCGCCGCCGAGGGGCGCGAGGTCGTCGTCTGCGGCGACTGGAACATCGCCCACACCGAGGCCGACCTCAAGAACTGGAAGGGCAACAAGAAGAACTCCGGGTTCCTCCCCGAGGAGCGGGAGTGGCTGAGCCGGGTCTTCGAGGCGTCGGACGGCGGTTACGTCGACGTCGTGCGGGCCCTGCACCCGGATGTCGAGGGGCCGTACTCGTGGTGGTCGTACCGGGGGCGGGCCTTCGACAACGACACCGGCTGGAGGATCGACGCGCACGTCGCGACACCCGGGCTCGCGGACCGTGCGGTCAAGGGGTTCGTGGAGCGGGCCGCCACGCATGAGCAGCGTTGGTCGGACCATGCCCCCGTGACAGTCGTCTACGGGTGACAGTCGTCTACGAGTGGCAGTCGTCTACGGGTAGGAACAGAGCGCGTCGTAGGGCTTACGTACCCTCGTGCGGCATGGCAGATTCTGGTCGCGTACATGATGAGCCCGGGGTTGGCCCCCTGGGGCAACTGCCTTTCGTACGGGGGTAATTCATGTCCAGTTCCTCTCGTGTTCCGTCCCGGCGCGGTCTGCTGCTCGGGGTCGCGGGGGCCGGCGCCGGGGTCGCGCTCGGGGCGGCCGGGGCGGGGCAGGCGGCGGAGGGCGCGGGGGTGCCGCCCGTGGTGCTCACCGAGCAGGCGAGCAAGCGGATCCTGGTGCTCGATCCGGCGAAGGACGTCTGGGACCCGGGGGCCGATCCGGGGGCGGTCCGGTGGGCGTTCTCTCCCGTGGGGGACGGCCGGTACCGGGATCTGGAGCCCGAGGTCAGCTGGGTGTATCCGAGTGAGGCGAAGGTGCGGCGGCACCGTGGGCGGACGTTCCTGCTGACCACCGCGTCGTTCGGGTTCGTCGGCGTGGTGGAGTGGCCGGGCGGGCGGCGGTACTGGGGCACGGCCATCGGGGCCGGGGACGATCTGTTCAACCCGCACACCGCCGAGATCCTCCCGGACGGGAACGTCGCCGTCGCCTGCAGCACCGGCGCCCGCGTGCGGCTGTACGCCGCCTCGCTCGGGCCGCGGGCCACCCGGTTCACGGAGGCCGAGCTGAAAGGCGCGCACGGGCTGCACTGGGACCGGGAGCGCCGGGTGCTGTGGGCCATGGGGGACGACGAGCTGGTGGCGTTCGAGGTGGCGGGGACGGCGGCGCGGCCGCGGCTCGTGCGGCGGTTCGCCGATCCGCTGCCGGTCGCGACGCCGGGGAAGTCGGCCGGCGGGCACGATCTGTTCCCCGTCGCGGGGCGGCCGGGGCGGGCGGGACGGATGTGGGTGACGACCAGCGCGTCGGTCTTCCAGTACGAGCCGCGCGGCCGGACCTTCGTGCAGGACTTTGCGGGTGCCGGGGAGATCGTCCGCAAGGGCGTGAAGTGCGTCGGCAACGATCCGCGCACCGGGCGGGTCGTGACCACCGTGCCCGAGGCGGGGCTCGGGGAGACCTGGTGGACGACGACCGTGAGTGTGCACCGGCCGCAGGGCGCGTACAAGCTGGTCGGCGGTGGGATCTACAAAGCCCGCTGGTGGCTGCCGGCCTGACCTCAGCGTGACGGCGGGCCGAGTTTGCGGTCCAGGGCCATCGAGAGCTCGGCCTCGACCACCGACTTGGCCAGTGGGCGCAGGCGCTGGACGTCCTTCTCGTCGCCGTGCGCGAGGATCAGGTCGGTGAAGAGGGTGGCCATGGCGTCGGCGTGCTCCCGGACGCGGCTCGCCGCCGCGAGGACCTCCGCGAGCGGGACGCCCTCGCGCACCAGGGCCGCCGAGACCTCCAGAAGGCGGCGGCTGATGTGCACGATCTCTTCGCCGTCGGTGCCCAAGTAGCCGAGATCCAGGGCTGCTTGGAGGTTTTCGGGGGTCACTTCGCCGGCGAAGTGATCGGCCAGTTCCTCTGGGGTGAGGCGGACCGGGGTCTCCTCCGTGGGTTCGCCGAGGCCGAGGAGTTCGCCCACGTCGCGGCCGCGGTCGAAGGCCTCGGAGAGTTCGGCGATGCCGTTGAGGGTGTGGCCGCGGTCCAGGAGGGCGGCGATCGTGCGCAACCGGGTCAGGTGCGTCTCGTCGTACCAGGCGATGCGGCCGTCGCGCCGCGGCGGCTTGATCAGGCCGCGCTCGCGGTAGAAGCGCACGGTGCGGACCGTGATGCCGGCTTCCTTGGCCAGCTCCTCCATGCGGAACTCGCGGAATTCCCGCAGCTCGCCGTGGTCGCCGCCTGTTCCCGTTGCTTCTATTGCCACGTAGGAAGCCTATGTCCAACCGCCGGTAACTTTCCTCGGCCCGACCCCTACCCATCGGTACGGTGCTGCTCTACGCTCCAATTGCGCCAGTGTTCACTGGCAGAGTCGCGCGGCAGGGAGGCGCCGGGATGACCGAGCAGGAGCACGAGCACGTACGGGTGGCGGTGATCGGGTCCGGCTTCGGCGGGCTCGGCGCGGCGGTCAGGCTGCGCCGGGAGGGCGTCACCGACTTCGTGGTCCTGGAGCGGGCGGACGCCGTCGGCGGCGCCTGGCGCGACAACAGCTACCCGGGGTGCGCCTGCGACGTGCCGTCCCACCTGTACTCGTTCTCGTTCGCCCCGAACCCGGACTGGCCCCGCACCTTCTCGGGGCAGGAGCGCATCCGGGAGTACCTGGAACACGTCGCCGACATCTTCCGGCTGCGGCCGCACATCCGGCTCAACTCCGAAGTACAGGAGCTGCGTTGGGACAGCGAGCGGCTCTGGTGGGAGATCGACACGGCGAGCGGGACGCTCACCGCCGACGTCGTCGTCTCCGCGACCGGGCCGCTCTCCGACCCCAAGACGCCGGACCTCCCCGGGATCGACACCTTCCCGGGCAAGGTCTTCCACTCGGCGCGCTGGGATCACGGCTACGACCTGCGCGGCAAGCGCGTCGCCATGATCGGCACCGGCGCCTCGGCCATCCAGATCGTGCCCGCCATCCAGAAGGACGTCGCCGCGCTGACCCTCTTCCAGCGCACGCCTCCGTGGGTCATGCCGCGCGCCGACCGCGCCATCACCAAGGCCGAGCGCTGGGTGCACCGGCAGCTGCCCTTCACCACGCAGGCGCGGCGCGGACTCCTGTGGGGCATACGGGAGTTGCAGGTCCAGGCGTTCACCAAGCGGCCCAACGAACTGGGCATGGTCGAGCAGCTCGCCAAGCGCAACATGCACCGGGCGATCAAGGATCCGGGCCTGCGCGCCAAGCTCACCCCTGACTACCGCATCGGCTGCAAGCGGATCCTGCTCTCCAACACCTATTACCCCGCGCTCGCCCAGCCGAATGTCGACGTCGTGGCGTCGGGGCTGAGCGAGATCCGGGGCAGCACCCTCGTGGCCGCCGACGGCAGCGAGGCCGAGGTGGACGCGATCGTCTTCGGCACCGGGTTCCACGTCACCGACATGCCGATCGCGCAGCGGGTCATCGGCGCGGACGGCGTCAGTCTGGCCGAGAGCTGGAAGGGCGGGATGGCCGCCCTGCGTGGGGCCACCGCCGCCGGATTCCCGAACTTCATGACCGTCATCGGGCCGAACACCGGCCTCGGGAACTCCTCGATGATCCTGATGATCGAGGCCCAGCTGAACTACCTCGCCGACTACATGCGGCAGTTGAACGTGCTGGGTGGCCGCGTCGCCCTCACCCCCCGCGCGAGCGCCGTCACCGGCTGGAACAACCGCGTACAGGACCGGATGAAGCGCACCGTGTGGAACACCGGCGGCTGCAACAGCTGGTACCTCGACGAGAACGGGGTCAACACGACCGTGTGGCCCGGCACCACGACCGAGTTCCGGCAGGCCACACGCCATGTGGACGTAGGGGAGTACGAGGTGGTGCGGGCCCCGGCCGAAGCGCCGCGGGCCCGCACGGCACAGGTCAGGGGTTCGAGGAAGAAGACGGAGGCGAGCGCCGCGTGAGCCGCTTGATGCACATGCGGACCGGGCCCTTCGCGCCGCCTGTCGCCGCCCACGAACTGACCGCCGTCTCGGCGGACGGGTCCCGGCTGCACGTCGAGGTGCACGGCCCCGAGCACGCGCCCTCGGTGGTGCTGTCGCACGGGTGGACCTGCTCGACGGCCTTCTGGGCCGCGCAGATCCGCGCCCTCGCCACCGACCACCGGGTGATCGTGTACGACCAGCGCGGGCACGGGCGTTCCCCCGCCGCCACGCAACTCCCGTACGCCCCCGACATGTTGGCCGACGACCTGGAGGCCGTGCTCGACGCGACGCTGGCGCCGGGGGAGCGGGCGGTGCTCGCCGGGCACTCCATGGGCGGCATGACGATGATGGCCGCGGCCGGGCGTGAGAAGTTCAAGGAGCACGCGGCCGCCGTCCTGCTGTGCAGCACCGGCAGTTCGAAGCTCGTGGCGGAGGCGACGGTCGTGCCTCTGCTGGTCGCGGGCGCGCTGCGGACCCGGATGACCCGCGCGATCCTCGGGTCGAAGGCGCCGCTCGGCCCCGTCACGCCCTTGGGCAAGCGGGTGTTGAAGTTCGCGACCATGGGTCCGGGTGCGTCGCCCGGCAAGGTCGAGGCCTGCGCGCGGATCGTGCACGCGTGTCCGCGCGGGGTGCGCCACGGCTGGTCGCACGTCCTGGAAACGCTCGAAATGGACGCGGCCATAAGGGAGTTGACGATGCCGGTGGCCGTGCTCGGCGGCACCGTGGACCGGCTCACGCCCATCGTGCACGCCCGGCGGATCGCTGCCGAACTGCCGCACTGCGTGGGTCTGACCGAGCTGCCCGGCCTCGGGCACATGACGCCGATCGAGGCACCGGAGGCCGTCACGGAGAACATCCGTGAACTGGCCGCCACTTACCTGGGAACAGAGTCCGGCACACAGCCGGACTCGTCGCAAGCGCAGTCGCAAGCACAGTCGGAGAAGGGGGCGGATGTCGCATGAGCAGGGTCAGTCTTGAGGGGCAGGTCGCGGTCGTCACGGGAGCCGCGCGCGGCGTCGGTGAGCTGCTCGCGCGCAAGCTGTCGGCGCGCGGCGCGAAGATCGCGCTGGTCGGCCTGGAGCCGGACGAGCTGAAGCAGGTCGCGGGCCGGCTGCACGCCGACGCCGACTGGTGGCACGCCGACGTCACGGACCACGTGGCGATGGCGCGGGTCGCCGAGGAGGTGAAGGAGCGGTTCGGGAAGGTCGACATCGTCGTGGCGAACGCGGGGGTGGCCACGGGCGGCCCCTTCGTGGACTCGGACCCCGTCGCCTGGCGCCGCGTCATCGAGGTCAACCTCATCGGCTCCGCCGTGACGGGCCGCGCCTTCCTGCCGGTCCTGATGGAATCGCGCGGCTACCTGCTGCAGATCGCCTCGCTCGCCGCGATCACGCCCGCGCCGATGATGAGCGCGTACTGCGCGTCCAAGTCGGGCGTGGAGGCGTACGCGCACAGCCTGCGCGCCGAGGTCGGCTACAAGGGCGTAGGGGTCGGCGTCGGCTATCTGTCCTGGACCGACACCGACATGGTGCGCGGCGCCGACCAGGACGACGTGATGCGTGAGCTGCGCCAGCGGCTGCCGTGGCCGTCGAACAAGACGTACCCGCTGGGCCCGGCCGTCGACCGGCTCGTGGCGGGCATCGAGCGGCGGTCCTCGCATGTGTACGCGCAGTGGTGGCTGCGCGGCATGCAGGGCATCCGCGGCTATCTGCCCGCGGTCATCGGGTCCGTCGGCCGGCGCGAGATGCGCCGGTTCGAGCCGCGGCTCGGCAGCGTGTCGCGGGGCCTGGTGGGGGCGGGCGGCGCGGCCGACGAAACGGTACGTGCTGGCTGACCTGCGTTTTCTTCGCCTCCGCACCGACGGTCACTGATCGAAATGCGTGGAATGTCGGGGCGTGTCAGTCTGGTCGGGGCCCACCCCTCCAACCCACTACGGGAGTGAAAAGCATGGGCATCATGGACCAGTTCAAGGACAAGGGCGAAGAGCTCTCCAACAAGGCCAAGGACCGCGCGAGCGGTGCCAAGGACGAGGCGAGCGAGCGCGGACAGCAGGGCCAGGACCAGCTTCGCGAGCGTGGCTCGCAGGGCCGGGACCAGGCTCGCGACCGCGCACAGGATGCGCAGGACAAGTTCGACCAGGACCGCGACTCCTGACGCTCTTCCCTGAGCGAAGTGGGCCCCGCCCGGGACGCCGGGTGGGGCCCTACTGCGTTGCCCTGCCGCCGCCCCACCCTGCCCCCGTTACCGCGGCGGCAGGGTGGGCCGGCGCCGGTCCGGGACGTCCGAGAGGTCCGGCGGGTTCTTCGCGCCCTGTTCGCGCAGCAGGTCGAGAGCGAGGTGGACCGCGTCGTCGAGCTGCGCGTGCCGGCCCTCAGCCCAGTCGAGCGGGGTGCGCAGCGCCTCGATGTCGGGGTCGACGCCGCGGTTCTCGATCGACCAGCCGTACTCGGGGAACCACGCCGCGTTCATCGGCACCGTGATCACCGTGCCGTCGCCGAGTCGGTGCCGTCCGGTCATGCCGACGACGCCGCCCCAGGTGCGCTGGCCGACGACCGGGCCGAGACCGAGCAGTTTGAACGCCGCGGTGATCATGTCGCCGTCGGACGAGGTCGCCTCGTCGGCGATGGCGACGACCGGGCCCCGGGGCGCGTTCGACGCGTAGGAGACGGCCTGGGCGTTGCGGGTCAGGTCCCAGCCGATGATCTTCCGGGTGAGCTTCTCGACGACCAGCTCGCTGATGTGGCCGCCCGCGTTGCCGCGTACGTCGACGATGAGCGCGGGCCGGGACACCTGCTGGCGCAGATCCCGGTTGAACTGGGCCCAGCCGGAGCCGCCCATGTCGGGGATGTGCAGATAGCCGCACTCGCCGTTGCTCAACTCCCGTACGTACTCCCGGCGTTTGGCCACCCAGTCCTGGTAGCGCAGCGGCCGTTCGTCGACGAGGGGGACCACCGCGACGCGGCGCGCGCGGCCGCCGCCCTCGGCGCGGGTGAAGGTCAGCTCGACGGTCGTGCCGCCCGCGCCGGCAAGCAGCGGGAACGGTCCCGTGACGGGGTCGACCGGGCGGCCGTCTACGTGGGTGAGGACGGCGCCCTCGCGGATGCCGGTGCCGGACAGCGGGGAGCGGGCCTTGGAGTCGGAGGAGTCGCCGGGCAGGATCCGGCTGATCGCCCAACCCCCGTCCCGCGAGCAGAAGTTGACGCCGAGCAGGCCCTGGGCGCGCTGGTAGTGCGCCGGGCCCTCGTTGCGGCGGGCCGCGGAGACGTAGGCGTGCGAGGTACCCAGTTCACCGAGGACCTCGCGCAGCAGGTCCGCGAACTCGTCCGGCGATGCGACCCGTTCGACCAGCGGGCGGTACTGGTCGAGGACGCCGGGCCAGTCGATGCCGCACATGTTCGGTTCCCAGAAGTACGCGGGGATGATCCGGCCCGCTTCCTCGAAGGCGCCGCGCCACTCGGCGGGCGGCTGGGCCTCGTGCAGGATGCGGCGCAGGTCGATGAAGACGGTGCTGTCGTTGTCGCCGGCCTCGGTGGAGGGCACGGCGCGCAGCTCGCCCTCGTCGCCGACGACCAGCCGGGTGCCGTCGCCGCTGACCTCGAACCAGTCCATGTGGTCGACGAGTTGGGTCTTCTTGCACTTGGCGAGGCTGAAGTGTTCGAGGGTGGGCTGGGAGGAGGTGTCGGCGGGGTTGGCGAACGTCTCGCCGAGCGCGCCGGAGATCGGCCAGCGCAGCCAGACCAGGCCGCCGCCGGCGACGGGGCGCAGCGCCGAGTACTTGGAGGCGGCGACGGGGAAGGGGACGACCCGGTTCGCCAGGCCCTCGATCTCCACGGTCGGCGCGGCCTGGGTGAGGCCGGATTCCTCGACGGGGTCGAGCCCGCCGGCCGCCGTGCGCCCGTCGGGGGAGAGCGCGAAGGGCGAGGGCGTGGCCGACGACAGCGGTACGAGGTAGGGGCGGCAGCCCAGCGGGAAGGAGAGGTCGCCGGTGTGCACGTCGTAGACCGGGTCGAAGCCGCGCCACGACAGGAACGCCAGGTAGCGGCCGTCGCGGGTGAAGACCGGGTTCTCGTCCTCGAAGCGGCCGTTGGTGACGTCGACGAGGGTGCGGTCCTTGATGCGGGCCATCTTGATCTGCCGCAGGGAGCGGCCGATGCCCGGGTGCGACCAGGTGAGCCAGGCCCCGTCGGGTGAGAAGGCGAGATCGCGGACCGGGCCGTTCGCCGACCGGATCAGCTCGGTGACCTCAGTGCCGGAGGCGTCGGAGGCGTCAGTGGCATCAGGGCCGTCAGCGGGGTCGGATGGCTCGGCCGTGTCCAGGAGCAGCAGCCTGCCGTCGTTCGAGGCGATGGCGAGCCGTTCGCCGTCCGGGTCGCTGACCAGTTCCTGTACGCGGCCCAGCGCGCCGGACGCGAGCCGGCGCGGCGGGCGGTCGCCGGAGGCGCGCGGCAGGTAGGCGATCTCGACGGCGTCCTCGCCCTCGGCGTCGGTGACGTAGGCGACCTGCCCGCCGGAGCCGAGCATCTCGGGGAGCCGGACGCGTACGCCCGGGGTGTCGCCGAGGGTGCGGGCCGGGCCGTCGCGGTGGGTCAGCCAGTACAGGGAGCCGCGTACGACGATCGCGCCGGCCCGGCCGGTCTCGTCGACGGAGAGCGCGTCGACGTGCAGGGCGGCCGGGACCTGGTAGCCGCGCCGCCCGGCGCGCGGGCCGCCCAGGCGGACGTGGAGCCTGCGGGGCTGCGAGTCGGGGGAGAGGTCGTCGAGGATCCACAGCTCGCCCGCGCACTGGTAGACGATCCGGGCGCCGTCGGAGGAGGCGTGCCGGGCGTAGAACTCGGCGTGGTCGGTGTGCCGGGTCAGGTCCGATCCGTCCGGCAGGCACGAGTAGACGTTGCCGATGCCCTCGTGGTCGGAGAGGAACGCGATGCGGCCGTCCACGAACATCGGGTCGTCGAGGTGCCCGTCCAGGTCGGCGAGGATGCGCTGCCCGTGCACCCAGAGGCGGCCCTGGGCGCCGCCCCGGTAGCGCTTCCAGGCGGCCGGCTCGTGCGGCGGGGTGCCGGTCAGGAGCAGGGTCTGCCGTTCCCCGCCGATGTCGGCGATCTGGATGTCGGAGACCGGGCCCCAGGGCAGTTTGCCGCCGGGGGAGCCGTCGGTGGGGACGCTGTAGGCGAAGGTGAAGTAGGAGAACGGCTCGCCGTGCGAGGCCACGGCGAGGATGTCCCCGTCGGGTGACCAGCCGCGTACCTGCGTGTCCACGCTCCCCCAGTAGGTGAGCCGGCGCGCGGAGCCGCCGTCCACCGGCGTCAGGTAGATCTCCGGGTCGAGGCTGCGCCAGGTCGTGTACGCGATGTGCGTGCCGTCGGGGGAGAACCGCGGGTGGCTGACCTTGGTGCGGTCGACGGTGACCCGCCAGGCCCGCGCCGAGCCGTCGAGCGGCGCGACCCACAGGTCGTCCTCGACGACGAAGCACAGTCGCTCGCCGCTCACGTGCGGGAACCTCAGGTACGCCTCGGCTGCATCTTCTGTCACCTCCCCATGCTTTTCCGCGGCGGGGCCTCCGGCAACCGGGCACCACGGGAGAGAGCAACCGGGCACTGCGTGAGAGACGTGGCGCGGAGATGTGGTGCACCCCACGTACGAAACGGTTTCGTTTCGTTAGTGGACGGGGTATGTTCAGGGCGTAGGTGGACCGAGGAGAGGTGACGATCATGGTCGCGGAAGCAACGGCGCGCCGCAGCCGGATCACGCCCGAGCGTGAGGCCGAGCTGTACGGGGCCGTGCTCGAGCTGCTCCGCGAGGTCGGCTACGACGCCCTGACGATGGACGCCGTGGCAGCCCGCACCCGGGCCAGCAAGGCGACGCTCTACCGCCAGTGGGGCGGCAAGGCCGAGCTCGTCGTGAAGGCGCTGCGCCAGCAGAAGCCGCAGTTCGACGAGATCGACACCGGGTCGCTGCGCGGTGACATGCACGCGATGGCGGTCCGTGACGACGACTGTCACATGGAGCAGAACAGCGCGCTGATGCGCGGCCTGATGGTGGCCGTGCACGCCAACCCCGATCTCCTGGAGGCATTCCGGGAGTGGATCGTCGCGCCCGAGCTCTCGGGGCTCGACCGGCTGCTGCGCAGAGCCGTCGACCGCGGCGAGATCCGGGCCGACAACCCGGCGCTCGGCTATGTGATCCACATGCTGATCGGCGCCTTCGCCACCCGGACGCTCATCGACGAGCAGCCGCCGACGCAGGCCTACCTCACCTCGTACATCGACGCTGTCGTCCTCCCCGCCCTCAGCGCCTGAGATATCCCTACCCCGCACACCTGACGCGACCGCTCACGTCGTCGGGCTGAACTTCCCTGCCCCCGGGCTCGGGTCGGGGGTGACGTCTGCCTCGCGGCGTCCCTTCGGGCGAACGACGTCACCCCCGACCCGAGCCCGCCGCCAAACGACCTGACCGGGAGTACGCCTTCGTGGCCACTTTCCTCTACAAACTCGGCAAACTCGCCTTTCGCCGACGGCACTTCGTCGCCCTGATATGGGTGGCCCTGCTCACCCTCGCGGGCGTCGGCGCGGCCACCGCGCCGACCGCCGCCGCCAGCTCCTTCTCGATCCCCGGCACCGAGGCCCAGAAGGCCTTCGACCTCCTCGACCAGCGCTTCCCCGGCTCCTCCGCCGACGGCGCCACCGCCCGCGTCGTCTTCAAGGCTCCGGCCCACGAGAAGCTGACGGACGCCGCGAACAAGGCGGACGTCCAGGACGCCGTCGCCGCGCTGAAGTCCAGCTCGAAGCAGGTCGCCTCCGTGGCCGACCCGTATCTCGCGAAGACCGTCAGCAAGAACGGCACGATCGCCTACACCTCGGCCACGTACAAGGTCTCCTCGATGGAGCTGACCGACGACGACCGGGACGCGCTGCAGAAGGTCATCGACCAGGCGAAGGAGACCGGCCTGACCGTCGAGGTCGGCGGTGACGCCCTCCAGGCGATGCCGGAGACCGGCGCCACCGAGGTCATCGGCATCTCGATCGCGGCCGTGGTCCTCGTCATCACGTTCGGCTCGCTGCTCGCGGCCGGGTTCCCGCTGCTGACCGCGCTGATCGGCGTGGGCATCGGCGTCTCGTCGATCACGGCGCTCGCCAATGTGCTGGACCTCGGCACCACCACCTCCACCCTGGCGATGATGATCGGCCTCGCGGTCGGTATCGACTACGCCCTGTTCATCGTCTCCCGCTACCGCGCCGAACTGGCCGAGGGCCGGGAACGCGAGGAAGCGGCCGGACGGGCCGTGGGCACCGCCGGCTCGGCCGTCGTGTTCGCCGGTCTGACCGTCGTCATCGCGCTGGTCGGCCTCGCCGTCGTCAACATCCCGATGCTGACGAAGATGGGCATCGCCGCGGCCGGCACGGTCGCCATCGCGGTCCTCATCGCGCTGACCCTGATTCCGGCGCTGCTCGGCTTCGCGGGCAAGCGCATCCACGGCCGCAAGGCCCGTAAGGCACTCGACTCCACCGAGAAGGCGGAGCCCAGGACCAACATGGGCACCCGCTGGGCCCGCTTCGTGCTGCGCCGCCCGGTCATGGTCCTGGTCGCGGGCGTCATCGGGCTCGGCGCGATGGCGATCCCGGTCGCCTCGCTGGAGCTGGGCCTGCCCGACGACGGCGTCCAGCCCACCGACACCACCCAGCGCAAGGCCTACGACCTGCTGTCCGACGGCTTCGGGCCCGGCTTCAACGGTCCGCTCATGACGGTGGTCGACGCCAAGGGCGTGGACGACCCGAAGGGCGTCGTCGACCAGGTCGTCTCCACGATCAAGAAGACGGACGGCGTCGCGGCCGTCGCCCCGGCCACCTTCAACAAGGCCGGCGACACCGCGATCGTCAGCGTCGTCTCCAAGTACAAGCCGTCCTCCGTCGAGACCGAGGACGTCGTCCACGCGATCCGTGACGCGGGCCAGGATGTCAAGGCCGACAGCGGCGCCGAGCTCGCGGTCACCGGCTCCACGGCCATGAACATCGACGTCTCGCAGAAGCTCAACGACGCGCTCGTGCCCTACCTGGCACTCGTCGTCGGCCTGGCGTTCCTGCTCCTGATGGTCGTCTTCCGCTCGGTCCTCGTCCCGCTCAAGGCGGCCCTCGGCTTCCTGCTCTCGGTGCTCGCCGCGCTCGGCGCCGTCGTCGCCGTCTTCCAGTGGGGCTGGCTCGGCTCGGTCTTCGGCGTCGAGCAGACCGGCCCGGTCATGTCGATGATGCCGATCTTCATGGTCGGTGTGGTCTTCGGTCTCGCGATGGACTACGAGGTCTTCCTCGTGACCCGGATGCGTGAGGCGTACGTCCACGGGGAGCGGCCCGCGCAGGCCATCGTCACCGGGTTCCGGCACGGCGCCCGGGTGGTCACGGCCGCGGCGATCATCATGATCGCGGTGTTCGCCGGCTTCATCGGCTCCTCCGAGCAGATGGTCAAGATGATCGGCTTCGGCCTGGCGATCGCCGTCTTCTTCGACGCGTTCGTCGTCCGCATGACGATCGTGCCCGCGGTGCTCGCGCTGCTCGGCAAGAGGGCCTGGTGGCTGCCGAAGTGGCTGGACCGCGCGCTGCCCAACGTGGACGTCGAGGGCGAGGGCCTGAACGCGGCCGAGGCCGCCGGGCGTCCCGGGGAGAACAGGGAGCTCGTCGACGCCTGACCGGGTGATCCGACCGGGTGATCCGACCAGGTGACCCGACCGGATGATCAGTGCGTGATCGTCGCCGGGGTGACGGCCGTGTACGTACGACGCAGGAAGCGGATCAGCGCTTTGACGTCGAACTGCACGACCGTCACCCCGTTCGGCTGTCCGGGGCCGTGCGTGTGGAACTCGATGACCGCCTGCACCCGCCCGCACGGCCAGATCCGGACGGAGCCGCCGCTGACCGGGGCGCGCAGCCCCTGTTCGAGGAGCTCGCGCGGGAAGATCCATTCGCCGGAGTCGGGGAGGGTGACGCGGATCCGCCCGTCGTAGCGCAGCACGACCGGCACGGACCGGGGCGCGTCGGGGGAATCGGTGACGACATGCGCCCGGGCGTACTGCTCCACGTACTGCTCGGAGACGGTCATGCCATCCAATGTCCCATATGTCCGGGTGTGCGGGCCAGGGTCAATTGAGGACGAGGCGCTCTTGCGAAGGGTTCGCAACAAGGCACTATCATCGAACGGTTAACCAGTTGCCCGAGCGCCGGAGTGCCCTGCCATGCATGTCCCCGACGGATTCATCAACGCCCCCGTGTCGGCGGCCGCCGGTGTCGTCGCCGCGGGCGCCGTCGCCGTCAGCCTGCGTGGCGCCCGCCGCGAACTGGACGAGCGCACCGCGCCGCTCGCCGGCCTGGTCGCCGCGTTCATCTTCGCCGTGCAGATGCTCAACTTCCCCGTCGCGGCGGGCACCAGCGGCCACCTCCTGGGCGGAGCGCTGGCCGCGATATTGGTGGGGCCCTATACCGGGGTCCTGTGCGTGTCCGTGGTGCTCCTGATGCAGGGCGTGCTGTTCGCGGACGGCGGCCTGACCGCGCTCGGCGTGAACATCACGGACATGGCGATCACCACCACGGTCGTCGCCTACCTCGTCTTCCGCGGCCTCGTGAAGGTGCTGCCCCGCAGCCGCCGCTCGATCACCGTCGCCTCCTTCGTCGCCGCCGTGCTCTCCGTCCCGGCGGCCGCCGTGGTCTTCACCCTCATCTACGCCATCGGGGGGACGACCGACGTCTCCATCGGCAAGGTCGCCACCGCGATGATCGGCGTGCACGTCCTCATCGGCATCGGCGAGGCCGCCATCACCGCCCTCACCGTCGGCGCGGTCGTGGCCGTGCGGCCCGACCTCGTGTACGGCGCCCGCGGGCTGACGCAGCCGCTCAAGCTGAAGATCGCCGGCGAACTGGTCGACGCCCCGGCCGCGGCCCCCGCCCCGGTTGCCGCCCGCTCGCACCGCAAGATCTGGATCACCGGCCTGGTCACCTCCCTCGTCCTCGCCGGGTTCGTCTCCTTCTACGCCTCGGCCAGCCCCGACGGCCTGGAGAAGGTCGCCCACGACAAGGGCATCGACAGCAAGGCCAAGGAGCACGCCTCCGCCGACTCGCCGCTCGCCGACTACGGCGTCAAGGACATCACCGACGCCCGCATCTCCGGCGGCCTCGCCGGGATCATCGGCGTCGGCGTGACCGTCGTCGCCGGGTCCGGGATCTTCTGGGCGCTGCGCAGGCGGCGTACGAGCGACGCGGCGTCGACCGAGGTCCACGCCACCGAGTCCGTCTGACATGGGCGCCGGACACGCGCACCGCCTCTACCGCGCCGGGCACTCCCCGGTGCACGCGCTGCCGCCCCACACCAAACTCGCCGCCGTCTTCGGCTTCGTCGTGGTCGTCGTCTCCACGCCGCGCGAGGCGATGTGGGCGTTCGCGCTGTACGCGATGCTGCTGGGCACCGTGGCGTACGCGGCGCGCGTCCCGGCCGGCTATCTGCTGAAGCGGCTGCTCATCGAGGTCCCCTTCGTCGCCTTCGCGGTCCTCATGCCGTTCGTCGCCGAGGGCGAGCGGGTGCAGGTGCTCGGCCTGTCGCTGAGCGAGAGCGGCCTGTGGGGCGCGTGGAACGTGCTGGCCAAGGGCACGCTCGGCGTCGCCGCGTCGGTGCTCCTCGCCTCGACGACGGAGCTGCGGGAACTGCTGCTCGGGCTGCAGCGGCTGAAGCTGCCGCCCCTGCTGGTCCAGATCGCGTCCTTCATGATCCGCTACGGGGACGTCATCACGGACGAGATGCGGCGGATGAAGATCGCGCGGGAGTCGCGCGGCTTCGAGGCGAGCGGCGTACGGCACTGGGGGGTCCTCGCCAAGTCGGCGGGGGCGCTGTTCATCCGCTCCTACGAGCGCGGCGAGCGCGTGCACCTGGCGATGGTCAGCCGGGGGTACGCGGGTTCGATGCCGGTGATCGACGAGGTGACGGCCTCGCGGACGCAGTGGTCGTCCGCGCTGGCCCTGCCGGGTGCGGCGCTCGTGGTGTGTCTGCTGGGATGGGTGCTGTGACTGCTTCTGCTTCTGCCTCTCTTGAAGTCTCCGGGCTTGCCTTCGCCTACCCCGACGGGCACCAGGCCCTCTTCGGTGTCGACCTGACCATCGGGCAGGGCGAGCGGGTCGCGCTGCTCGGCCCGAACGGCGCGGGCAAGACGACCCTCGTCCTGCACCTCAACGGCATCCTGACCGGCGGCGCCGGGACCGTCACGGTCGCGGGCCTGCCCGTCGGCAAACGGCACATGGCGGAGATCCGGCGCAAGGTCGGCATCGTCTTCCAGGACCCGGACGACCAGCTGTTCATGCCGACGGTCCGCGAGGACGTCGCGTTCGGCCCGGCCGCGGCCGGCATGAAGGGGCCGGAGCTGGAGGCACGGGTCCGCAAGGCGCTCGCGTCGGTCGGCATGGAGGAGTACGCGGACCGGCCCCCGCACCATCTCTCCTTCGGCCAGCGCCGCCGGGTGGCGGTCGCCACGGTCCTCGCGATGGAGCCGGAGATCCTCGTCCTGGACGAGCCGTCGTCCAACCTCGACCCGGCCTCGCGCCGCGAACTCGCCGACATCCTGCGCTCGTTGGACGTGACGGTCCTGATGGTCACGCACGACCTGCCCTACGCCCTGGAGCTCTGCCCGCGGGCGGTGATCCTCAGTGAGGGCGTCATCGCGGCGGACGGGGCGACCGGCGACCTGCTCATGGACGAGGACCTGATGCGGGCGCACCGCCTGGAGCTCCCCTTCGGATTCGACCCGAAGTCGGTCGCGGGGAAGGCGAGTTGAGCCTTCTGTCGGCTCAGGTCATCGCGACCGGCCGCCTCGACCTGCTGCCGCTGGAGGTCGCGCACGCGCCGGAGATGGCCGGGGTGCTCTCCGACCCGGCGCTGCACACCTTCATCGGCGGCGCCCCGCACACCCCGCACTCCCTGCGGGCCCGCTACGAGCGCCTGACCGCGGGCTCCCCCGACCCGGCCGTCGCCTGGCTGAACTGGGTGATCCGGCTGCGCGCAGAGAACTGCCTGACGGGCACCGTCCAGGCGACGGTGACCGCATCCGACACCGAGATCGCGTGGGTGGTCGGAACTCCCTGGCAGGGCAGGGGAATCGCGGGCGAAGCGGCCAGGGAGCTGGTGGACTGGCTGAGCGGTCAGCAGGTGCGGTCCGTGATCGCCCACGTCCACCCCGGCCATCACGCCTCCGCCGCCGTGGCCCGCTCCGCCGGGCTCGCCCCCACCGACATCCGGCAGGACGGCGAGACCCGCTGGAGCCGCCGGCTCAGGCCTTGACGAGCGCCGCGCGCGAGGTGTCGGCGGTGCCGCGCCACAGGGGAGCGTAGGAGAGCACCAGCATGACGGCGCCGAGCGGGATGAGGTCCTTGACGGTGTAGGAGAGCAGTGAGTCGGCGAGCACCAGGGCCGGCGCCCACACCTTGAGGGTGCGCAGGGCGGCCAGCCGGCCGGTGAGCAGGAACTGGCCCACGAAGAACAGGAGCGGGCCGAGGATGTAGAAGGCGAGCTCCACGCCCGGCAGCGCCTGGAAGTCGCCGACCCGGTCGCCCATCTCGGCGTGGTCGGCGGAGATCAGGCCCGTCACGATGTCCGCGCCGAACTGCACCACGAGCGCGGCGATCCCGGCGCCGCCGATCCACAGCCCGGCGAGGGACCATCTGTCCCGGCCGGCGACCTTCTCCACCGCCGACCTCCGCATCGCGGCGAACCCTTGGGCGAAGAAGGCGAGCCCCGCGAGGAAGCACAGATGCCCGGCGGTCCAGGCGAGTCCTGGCCCCTTCACCCCGTCGATCCCGTCGAGAAGACGGATCACCCCGTAGGCGCCGAAGAGGACGGGACCGTAGAGGAACGCGCGCTGCTGTGTCGTTGTCATGCGACGATCCTTTCGGCCCCGGGTCGTCAACTCGATCCGGAAACACCCTGGTTGGACCCCTAGGGCCCCTCCGGGTTCCACCCCCGAGTAGCGTCGGGGCCATGACACGCTTCGAGGGGTACGCGGCACTGGTCACCGGCGCGGGACGCGGCATCGGCGCCGCCGTCGCGCACCGGCTCGCCGCCGAGGGCAGCCAGGTCCTGGTCACCGATATCGACGTGGTGGCCGCCGAGAAAATCGCCGGGGAGATACGGGAACAGGGCGGCGCGGCCACCGCGTGGCGCTGCGACGTGGGCGACCGGGACTCCGTGACGGCGGCCGTCGCGGGCGCCGTCGAGACCTTCGGCCACCTCGACGTCCTCGTCAACAACGCCTACGCCTGCCACCCCGACACCGCGCTCTTCGAGGACGAGGACGACGAGGCGTGGTCCCGCGACCTGGACCTCTCCCTCAACGGCGCCTACCGCTGCTGCAAGGCCGCCCTGCCGCACCTCGCCGCGTCCGGCCGCGGCGCCGTCGTCAACATCGGCTCCGTCAACGGCCTCCAGGACTTCGGCAACCACGCCTACAGCGCGGCCAAGGCCGGCCTGATCTCCCTGACCCGCACCCTCGCGGGGCACGCGGGCCCGCGCGGCGTCCGCGTCAACCTCGTGGCCCCCGGAACGGTACGCACCCGCGCCTGGACCGACCGGGGCCGCAACCCCGACGCCATGAGCGCGTTGTATCCGCTCGGCCGGGTCGGGGAGCCCGAGGACATCGCGGCCGCGGTGGCGTTCCTGGCGTCGCGCGACGCGGCCTGGGTGACCGGGGTGGTGCTGCCGGTGGACGGCGGGATCACGGCGGTGCACACCGGGTTCAAGGGCACCACCGTCTGAACCTCTGAGTCTCCGAACTTCTGAGCCGTCGCACGTGACGTCACCCCGCGTGCAGCATCAGCCCGATCCCGGCCACCATCACCCCGGCGGCGACGATCCGCGGCAAGCCGAACCGTTCCTTGAAGAACACCGCCCCGATCGCCGCGCCCACGATGATCGACGACTCGCGCAGCGCGGAGATCGGGGCCAGGTCCGCCCGGGTCTGCGCCCACAGCACCAGGCCGTACGCCGCCACGGACAGCGCCGCGCCCAGCAGCCCGAGCAGGGCGAACGGGCGCAACTTCGCGACCAGTTCACCGCGCCAGCGGTACGCCGCGTACACCGGCACCGCGAGCCCTTCGAGGATCATCAGCCACGCGATGTACCCCATCGCGGAGCCGGACGCCCGTACCCCGAGACCGTCCACCACCGTGTACGCGGCGATGGACACGCCCGTCGCGAGAGCCGCGCCGATCGCCCGCCGGTCGGGCCTGCGTCCGGAGCCGCTCAGCCCCCACACGGCGAGCCCGGTCAGGCCCGCGCAGGACACCGCGACCCCCGCCGCCTGCCAGCCGCCCGGCACCTCGCCCGCGAACACCGCCGCGAGCACGGTCACCACCAGGGGAGCCGTGCCGCGCGCGATCGGGTACGCCTGGCCGAAGTCGCCGAGCCTGAACGACGTCATCAGCAGCACGTAGTAGGCGATGTGGATGACCGCCGACGCGATCAGGTACGGCCACGCGCCCGCCGCCGGGAGGGGCGCGAACGGTGCGATGACGAGCCCGATGAGCGTGCCGCCGCCGGAGATGAGCGTGAAGCCGACGAGCTTGTCGGTGATGTGGTGGGCCAGCGCGTTCCACGACGCGTGCGTGACCGCGGCGAGCAGCACCGCCGCGGCGACTATCGGGGTCATTCCCTGGCTTCCTCGCGTACGTCCACGAGCGTGGCGCCCGCATGCGCGACCAGGGCCTTGGGCTCCATCGGGAAGACGGCGTAGGGGGTGCCCGCCGCCGCCCACACCACGTCGTGGGCGAGCAGCGAACGGTCCGCGAGGACCCGGGTCTTGCTGCGGTGGCCGAAGGGCGGGACGCCGCCGATCGCGTACCCGGTGAACTCCCGCACCACGTCCGCCTTGGCGCGCGTCACCTTCGCCGCGCACAGCTCCCACCGCACGCGCTCGAGGTCGACCCGCGACGCCCCGCCCATCAGGACCAGCACGGGCACCCCGTCCGACGCGAAGATCAACGACTTGCAGATGGCGCTCAGTTCGCAGCCGATGGCGTCGGCCGCCTCCTGCGCGGTGCGGGTCGCCTCGGGGAAGCGCCGTACGCGCGGAAGGAGTTCGGCCAGACCCAGCTCGGTCACGGCCGTGGCGAACCGGGGGTGCGCTGCGCTTGCTTCTGACGTCATGAACGGCACGCTAGCGGTCGGTGTAGCGCCCACGCGACCGAGTAGCGGGACTTCGGCGACACGGTCACCCGGCGCCGTTGAGCAGCATCTGGCGTACGACAGGGCCCGCCGAGTCGCCGCCGTGCCCGCCCTGTTCCACCACCGCCGCCGAGACGAGATCACCGCGCCAGGCCGTGAACCAGCCGTTGGGCTCCTTCTGCCCGTCGACCTCCGCCGAACCGGTCTTCGCGCCCATGTCGGATCCGAGCCCGGACATCGGCTCCACGGCCGTGCCCGCGACCGCCGTGTAGTGCATCAACTCCCGGATGTCCGCGGCCGTCCCGGCGGACAGGGACCGGGCGGCCTTGGCGAGGGTGCGGTGGTCGACGTCGGGCGAGACCAGGTAGGGCTGGTGGAAGGTGCCGGACTTCACGGTCGCCGTGACCGACGCCATGTTCAGCGGGTTCATCCGTACCGCGCCCTGCCCGATCAGCGAGGCCGCCATCTGCGCGTCCGACTGCACCGGCACCGAACCGTCGAAACTCGGCACGCCGATCGCCCAGTTGTCGAGGCCGAGCCCGAAGACCTGCTGCGCCTGCTTGGTCAGCGAGTCGTTCTCCAGCTTCGGGGCCTGGCTGATGAAGGCGGTATTGCAGGACCTGGCGAAACTCGCCTTGAACGTGCCGTCCTTGATCTCGAACTTGTCGTCGTTCTGGAACTTCCAGTGCCCGTACGTGAAGTACTTCGGGCAAGGATGCTTCTTGTCCACGCCCGCCAGGCCCTTCTCCAGGAGCAGCGACGACGTGATGACCTTCATCGTGGAGCCGGGGGCCAGGGAACCCTGGAACGCGGTGTTGAAGCCGTGACTGGAGTTGGCGACGCCCAGGATCTCCCCGGTCGAGGGCCGCAGCACGACGACCGAGGCCTTCTCGCGGGAGGCGACCTGCTTCTCGGCGGCGGCCTGCACGGCGGGGCTGATCGTGGTCTTCACCGTGCCCGGCGTGCCCTCGGAGAGAGTCACCAGCGTCTTGTCGGGCAGCGCGTTCTTCTCGGCACCCTTCGCGGGCGCCTTGCGCACGACGCGCAGTTCGACGCCGGCCGTGCCGCCCGCCTTCTTGCCGTACTTCTCGCGCAGCCCGTCGATGACGGTGCCGAGCGACGGGTACTTCTTCGCGGTCAGCTCACCGCCGTCGCGGTCCTCCGCCTTGACCGGCGGGTCCCCGGCCTCACCCGTGACGAGCCGGTCGCCGTCCTTCAGCTCCGGATGCGCGACGGACGGCTGCCAGCCGACGAGGACCTTGCCGTCGCTCTTGCGGCGCACCGCCGTCAGCGAGGAGTCGTACGCGTACGGCTTGCTGAGCTTCTTCGCGTCGGCGCCCTTCTCCTCGTACGAGACCGTCGACGCGACGTGGAAGGGGACCTTGGCGCCGGTCCGGGTACCCGGGGTGACCTTCACGTCGGTGAGGCGGGCATCCTTGGTCAGACCGGTGAGCGCGGCCTGTGCGGCGCTCGCGTCGTCCGTGTACGAGGCCGCCTTCGCCGCGTCCCCCGCCTGCCAGGCGGTGAGGAACCCGTCGGCCGCCGTCCGCACCTCCGCGGCGCTCGGCGGACCCGTCTTCACCTCGGGCTTCCCGTCCGAGGTCGCGGCGGACGACGTGCCGCCGCTGTCCATCAGGACGTAGGCGCCGACGCCTGCCCCGACGACGGCGACCACGGCGGCCGCGCCGATCACCAGGGCGTGGTTGTGCTGCCGCCCGGGGACAGCCTTCTGCTTGCCTCTGGTGCCCAACGTCGTCCTCCGGTGGTTCTGCGGGTGGCCCAGATTACGGGGTGCCCCAAGTCGCTTCCGTCGAAGGACAGAACGCCGTACACAGGCCCCTGGTTTCGTTACGATCCGGCCCGCAACACCGAAGCCACGATCGGACCGGCCGCGTCGCCGCCGTGGCCGCCGCCCTCCACCATCGCCGCGGTGGCGACATCGCCCCGGTATCCCGTGAACCAGGAGTTGGAGACGGACTGCCCGTCGACCTCCGCCGAGCCCGTCTTCGCCCCGATGTCACCGCTGAGCCCGGCCATCGCGTTCGTGGCCGTACCGATCGACGAGGTCGCGGTCTGCCGCATCATCGACTTGAGCTGGTACACGGTCGAGGACGGCAGGCCCTGCGCGGTGGCCAGCCGACGGTCGCCGAGCTTCGGGGAGACGAGGACCGGCTGGCGGAAGGTGCCGGTGATCGCGGTCGCCGTGACCGACGCCATGTTCAGCGGGTTCATCGCCACCTTGCCCTGGCCGATCATCCCGGCCGGGTCGTCCGAGTTCCCGTTGACCGGCACGGAGCCGTCGTACGACACGATCCCGGTCTGCCAGTCCTTGCCGAGGCCGAACCGGTTCTGCGCCTCGGCCGCGAACTTGTCCGCGCCCAGATCGTCGGAGAGCTTGATGAAGGCGGTGTTGCAGGACCGCTGGAAGCTGTTGGACAGCGTCGCGCCCTCGTTGGGCTGCATGCCCGTGAGGTTGTGGAAGGTCTGGCTCTGCGCGACGACCGAGTCCGGGCAGGGGGCCGACCCGGTCATCGACGTGACACCGTTGTCGATGAACGCCGCCGCGGTGATGACCTTCATCGTGGAGCCGGGCGCGATCCTCCCCTCGAACGCGGCGTTGAACTCACCCCACCCGTGGTTGGCGACCGCAAGCACTTCACCGGTGGACGGTTTGACCGCGACCACGGACGACTTGGCGAACTTCGTCACCGCGCCCTCGGCCGCCGCCTGCGCGCTCGCGCTGATCGTCGTCCGCAGCGTGCCGGGCCTGCCCTTGGCGAGAGTGAGCAGCGTCTTCGCGGTCGTCGCCCCGTCGGCGCTCTCGCGCTTGATGAACGTCTCGACGCCCGGCGTACCGCCCGCCTCTTCCCCGTACTTGGCGCGCAGCGCCTCCAGAACGGGCCCGAGCGAGGGGTACTTCGCCTTCGTCAGCACCGCGCCGCCCCGGTCCACGGCCTCGATGGGCGGCGCCGCCGCCTCACCGGTGACGAGCGTGTCGCCCTCGCGCATGTCCGGATGCAGCACCGCGGGCTGCCAGCGCACCAGCGCCCGGCCCGTGGTCTCGCCGCGCACGACCGTCAGCGACGAGCCGTACTCCATCGTCCGCTTCTTGCCGCCGAACGACACCGTGGCCTCGACCTTGAACGGCACCTTCGCCCCGGCCGGCGTGCCCGCGGTCAGCACGGTGTGCGTGATGTGCGCGTCGTCGTGCCAGCCCTGCAGCGCGGGCCGCGCGGTCTCCGCGTAGTTCGTGTACGCCGCCGCGCCCGCCGCGTCGTTCTTCGCCCACGCCGCCAGGAAATCGTGCGACGTCTCCTTGATCTCGTCGCTCGTCGGCGGCCCGCTCCTACGCGCCCCCGGCGCGCCCGCGGACGACGAACCGCCGTCCCCCGCCACCGCCGTGATGATGTTGTACGCCCCGTACCCGGCACCGCCCACCATCACGGTGAACGCCCCGCCGACGATGGCGGCCTTGACCCCCTTGCGCATGCGCGCACCCCTCCCCAGGTTGACGGAAGGGACTGTAGGCACGTCAGGAGCCCGTGGTGCGCGGTGTTTCCAGATGGTGTCCGAAGGTGACCGAAGAGTGATCACGAATACGGCTGAAAACCGGTCATACCCAGGTGTCCAGCCACATCCGCGACCGCCAGGAATCCATCGGGATGGCATGGCCCGTGTAGATCGGCCAGAAGTAGATGAAGTTCCACGTGATCAGCAGGACGATCACCCCGGCCCCCGCCGCGCCGACCACCCGCCGTCGCTCGCTCGACCCGGGCCGGCCGATGATCGCGCCCAGCATCATCGCCAGCGCCAGGCAGAGGAACGGGCCGAAGACGACCGCGTAGAAGTAGAAGATCGTCCGCTCCTGGTACTGGAACCAGGGCGCGTAACCCGCCACCACACCGCAGACGATCGCGCCCGCCCGCCAGTCGCGCCGGAAGAACCAGCGCCACAGGACGAACAGCAGCGCGAAGCAGGCCGCCCACCACAGCAGCGGCGTACCGAGCGCCAGGACCTCGCGGGCGCACTTGTCGGCCGCGTCCGCCGGGCAGCCCTGCTGACCCGCCGACGGCGACTCGTAGAAGTACGAGACCGGGCGGCCGTCGACCATCCAGCTCCAGGGGTTGGACTGGTAGGTGTGCGGCGAGCTGAGGTGGGTGTTGAACTCCCAGACCTCGTGCTCGTAATGCCACAGGCTGCGCACCCAGTCCGGCAGCCAGGTGAAGTGGCCGCCCTTGCCCGCGGTCGCCGCCCAGTTGCGGAAGTAGCCGCCGGTGCCGTCGGTGGGGGAGAGGATCCAGCCCAGCCACGACAGGACGTACATGGCGATCGCGACCGGCACCGTCGAGACGAACGCGGGCACGACGTCCCGCTTGAGCACCGCGAGATACGGGCGCCGCGCCCCGGCCACGCGCCGCGAACCGACGTCCCACAGGACCGACATCAGCGCGAAGGCGGCCAGGTAGATGAAGCCGTTCCACTTCGTACCGGCGGCCAGGCCCAGGCAGAGGCCCGCGAGCAGCCGCCACGGGCGCCAACCCAGGCGCAGCGTCTCGGCGACGTGCGCGTCCGGGCGCACAAGGCCGTACTCGTCGACGGGCAGCGACGCCGCCAGCCGCTCCCGGGCCCTGTCCCGGTCCACGACCAGGCAGCCGAACGCCGCGACGACGAAGAAGACAAGCACCGAGTCGAGCAGCGCGGTGCGGCTCATCACGAACGCGAGGCCGTCCACCGTGAGCAGCGCCCCGGCCAGACAGCCCAGGAAGGTCGAGCGGAAAAGACGCCGCCCGATCCGGCACACCATGAGCACGCACAGCGTTCCGAGGACCGCCGTCATGAACCGCCAGCCGAACGGGTTGAACCCGAACAGCCACTCGCCGATCCCGATGACGTACTTGCCGACCGGCGGATGCACCACGTACGACGCGTCCGTCGGGATCGCGACGTGGCCGTCCTTCGACAGGATCAGGTCGTTGGCGTTCTTGGCCCAGTTCACCTCGAACCCGTGGTGGATGAGCGCCCACGCGTCCTTCGCGTAATACGTCTCGTCGAATATCACGGCCTTCGGGCTGCCGAGATTCCAGAACCGCAGCAGCCCCGCGACGAGCGTGACGAGCAGCGGACCTGCCCAGCCGAGCAGCCGGTTCGCCTGCCCCGCGGTGAACCGGCTCAGGCCGAACGACGCCCACAGCCGGGAGGACGGCGAGGGCTGCGGCGGCACGAGGTGCGCACGGACATCACCGCCGCTCTCCGGCGCCCGGTACCCGAAACGGCGCAGGCCGCGCAGGTAAGGCGACGGCTGCCGCTCCCCGTCGGGGGCCTGCTCGGGCGGGGCGCTGGTCGGGGTCGACTGGGACGACGACGCGGTACTGGTCACCGCGCCATCGTAGGGAACCGCGCTGTGCACGTCCCGTGCACGGGCCCGACTCGGCCGGGCGCGCGTCCCTGCGAGGATGGAACCGTGACAGGAAGCCCTGATTCCCCCCAGCCCGCCGGAACGCTCGTGCTTGCCGGTACGCCCATCGGCGACACCTCCGACGCGCCGCCGCGGCTCGCCCAGGAGCTGGCCGCCGCCGACGTCGTCGCCGCCGAGGACACCCGGCGCCTGAAGCGGCTCACCCAGGCGCTCGGCGTGCATGTCAACGGGCGCGTCGTGTCCTACTTCGAGGGCAACGAGGCCGCCCGCACCCCGGAGCTGGTCGAGGCCCTGACGGCCGGTTCGCGCGTGCTGCTCGTGACCGACGCCGGCATGCCGTCCGTCTCCGACCCCGGGTACCGGCTCGTCGCGGCCGCCGTCGAGCAGGACATCCGGGTCACCGCCGTACCGGGTCCTTCCGCCGTGCTCACCGCGCTCGCCCTGTCCGGGCTGCCCGTCGACCGGTTCTGCTTCGAGGGGTTCCTGCCGCGCAAGGCGGGGGAACGGCTGAGCCGGCTGAAGGACGTCGCGGACGAGCGCCGCACCCTCGTCTACTTCGAGGCCCCGCACCGCCTCGACGACACGCTCGTCGCGATGGTCGAGGCGTTCGGCGCGTCGCGCCGGGCCGCCGTCTGCCGGGAGCTCACCAAAACGTACGAGGAAGTGAAGCGCGGGTCTCTGAAGGAGCTCGCCGAGTGGGCCGCCGACGGCGTGCGGGGCGAGATCACCGTCGTCGTGGAGGGCGCCCCCGAGAAGTCGGGCGAGGACGTCACCCCCGCCGAGCTGGTGCGCAGGGTGCAGGTGCGGGAGGAGGCGGGCGAGCGGCGCAAGGAGGCGATCGCCGCTGTCGCCGCGGACGCCGGGCTGCCCAAGCGGAACGTCTTCGATGCGGTGGTCGCGGCAAAGAATGCGTCCCGGGACACCCCATAGGCGCGCAAAGGACTAACCTGAAAAGCAAAGCGAAGACCGGGTGTCACGGCCATTTCGGCAGGGAAATGCCAAAAGGGATCCAATAGTCGACAGGTCTTTTGCGCTCGGCCCGCCGGAGGCGTCCACTGGTTGAAGGGACGCACCCGTCCCCACGCTGCCCCCGGGCAGCGCTTGTCCAGCGGACAAGAGGAGCTGGCATGAGCGAGTTCGCGGCCTCCAAGACGGCCACCGGTGCACAGACGCCCCCCGTCCCGAATCGCAGCGCGGCGATATCGATCGGTCATGAGTCATATTCATTCGCCTGCATGCGCTGCGGGCACGGCTGGGAGCAGTCCTACGAGATAGAGCACCACGTCGACGGTGACGGTGCGGAGTTCGTGACGTACGTGGCGAACGGCGATCGGGTGCCGTCGCCGCTGACCCGGCCCGCCTGCGTGAACTGCGGCGGCAGCGTCGTACGGATCATGCGGGCCGGCCGGGTCTCCTCGGTGCTCGACGTGCTGCACTCGAGCCACCACAGGTCTCCGGCCGCAGGCCCGGTGGAGGTCCCCGAGCCCGAGCCGGGGGTCGCGGCCGAGGCCTCGGCGTCGACCTCGGCCGAGCACCACCACTGGCACCTGTCCGACCTGCTGCACCCCTTCGCGCACCACAAGAAGGAGGCGTGAGCGCGGCTTCGTAGGATCGGGGCATGAGCCCCGACCGTTCCAAGGACGTCACCCCGCCGCCGCTGCCCGCACCCCTCGCGGTGGAGGTCGCCGACTCGCACACCCACCTGGACATGCAGGCGGGCACGGTCGAGGAGGGCCTCGCCAAGGCGGCATCGGTGGGCGTGACGACCGTGGTGCAAGTGGGCTGCGACCTCGCCGGTTCCCGCTGGGCCGCCGAGACCGCGGCCGCCCACGCCAGCGTGCACGCGACCGTCGCCCTGCACCCGAACGAAGCCCCGCGCATCGTCCACGGTGATCCCGACGGGTGGTCGCGGCAGGGGGCCCGGCAGCCGCTCGGCGACGCAGGGCTCGACGAAGCCCTCGCCGAGATCGACCGGCTCGCCGCGCTGCCCCAGGTCAAGGGCGTGGGCGAGACCGGCCTCGACTACTTCCGCACAGGCCCCGAGGGCAAGGCCGCCCAGGAGCGGTCCTTCCGCGCCCACATCGAGATGGCCAAGCGGCACGGCAAAGCGCTGGTCATCCACGACCGCGAGGCCCACGCGGATGTGCTACGCGTCCTGAAGGAGGCGGGCGCCCCCGAGCGCACCGTCTTCCACTGCTACTCGGGCGACGCCGACATGGCCCAAGTCTGCGCGGAGAACGGCTACTTCATGTCCTTCGCGGGCAACGTCACCTTCAAGAACGCGCAGCCGCTGCGCGACGCCCTCACCGTCGCCCCGCTCGAACTGGTCCTCGTCGAGACCGACGCGCCCTTCCTGACCCCGGCCCCGTACCGCGGTCGGCCTAACGCCCCGTATCTCGTTCCGGTCACGCTCCGGGCCATGGCGGCGGTCAAGGGCGTCACCGAGGAAACCCTTGCGGCGGCGGTCTCCGCCAACACGGCCCGTGCTTTTGATTACTGACCGATAACGGTCGGACCCGTTCACCTTCAGGCAGAGTCGCGACACTGTGTAGTCGCGTTGCTTTGGAGAGTGACGGACGCTCCGCTAGGTTCTGCTCGCCCGCACCTCCCCGCCCGGGGGGCCGGAACACTGGAGCGCCTGGAGCGTCGTCGTGAGCAATACGCCGTACGAGACGTACAAGGACACGTACGTGGACCCCGACGCGGCGTTCCCGCGCTACGGCGACGCCGCGCCCTACGAGGCGTACCCGCAGAGACCCTACGAGCCCGTCGCCGAGGCGCCCGACACCTACCGGCCCGCCTACGAGTACGCGTACGAGCAGGCCACCGCCCCGACCGAACCCCGGCTGCCGCGCCAGACGCCTCTCCCTCCGACCGTCCCTCCGGCCGTCCCCGCGGCCACCCGGCCGGAAGCCGCCCCGCCCGCGGGCCGGGCCGCCGCCCGCCGCGCCGCCCGCCGCAAGAAGTCCGAGCAGCGCCCCGACGCGCTGCGCAGGCTGCTCCCGCAGGCCCTGGTCGTCGCGTTCCTCGCGGGCGGCACCTCCGCGTTCGTCGCCAACGACAAGGCGATCCAACTCAGCGTCGACGGGAAGGAACGCACCCTGCACACCTTCGCCGACGACGTCCCCGAACTCCTCGCCGACGAGGGCGTCGACGTGGGCGAGCACGACATCGTGGCGCCCGGCCGCACCAGCGCGCTGGCCAACGGCGACGAGGTGGCCGTCCGCTACGGCCGCCCCGTCCGGCTCACCCTCGACGGAGAGCGCCGCCAGGTCTGGACGACCGCCCACACCGTCGACGCGGCGCTCAAGCAGCTCGGGGTGCGGGCCGAGGGCGCCTACGTCTCCACCTCCCGCTCCCAGCGCATCGCGCGGCACGGCCTCAACCTCGACGTACGCACCGAGCGCAGCGTCACCGTCATGGCCGACGGGCGGCGCCGCACCATCCGCACGAACGCGGCGACCGTCCGCGAGGCCGTCGAGGAGGCCGGGATCCAGCTGCACGGCCAGGACACCACCTCCGCGCCGGCCATGAGCTTCCCGCGCGACGGGCAGACGATCACGGTGATGCGGGTGACCGGCACGAGAGAGGTGCGCGAGGAACCCATCGCCTACGCCACCGAACGCACCCAGGACCCGACCTCGTTCCAGGGCACGGAGGTCGTCACCCGGGCCGGCGAGCCGGGCCTGCGGCGGGTCACGTACTCGCTGCGCACCGTCAACGGCGTCAAGCAGAGGCCGCGCCGCGTCAGGGACGAGGTGGTGCGCGAACCGCGTACGCAGCTGATCAAGGTCGGCACGAAGCCGATGCCCACCTCCGTCGGCGGCACCGACACCCTGAACTGGTCCTCGCTGGCCAGCTGCGAGTCCGGCGGCCGCCCCGCCGCGACCGACGCGAGCGGCACCTACGGGGGCCTCTACCAGTTCGACACCCGGACCTGGCAGAGCCTCGGCGGTTCGGGCCGCCCGCAGGACGCACCGGCCGCGGAACAGACGTACCGGGCGAAGAAGCTGTACGTGCGCAGCGGCGCCAGCCCCTGGCCGCACTGCGGGCCCCGGCTGCACGGCTGACCCGGGCCGCACGGCTGCCCCGGCCCGCACGGGTGCCCCCGGGGCGAAGGCGCCCCGTACCCTTGAACGGTGAGCACCCCTGACCCCCAAGGCCCCCTGTTCGGCGCGGCCGACATCCGCGAGCTGGCCGCCGCCCTCGGCGTCCGCCCCACCAAGCAGCGCGGCCAGAACTTCGTCATCGACGCCAACACGGTCCGCCGGATCGTCCGTACCGCGGAGGTCACCGAGGACGACGTGGTCGTCGAGGTCGGCCCCGGCCTCGGCTCGCTCACGCTCGCGCTGCTGGACGTGGCCCGGCACGTGACGGCCGTCGAGATCGACGACGTGCTCGCCGCCGCGCTGCCCGCCACGATCGCGGCCCGCGTCCCGGCCAAGAAGGACGCCTTCGACCTCGTCAACATGGACGCGATGCAGGTGACCGCGCTCCCGGGCCCCGCCCCGACCGCCCTCGTCGCGAACCTCCCGTACAACGTCGCCGTCCCCGTCCTCCTCCACATGCTCGACACCTTCCCGACCATCGAGCGCACCCTCGTCATGGTCCAGGCGGAGGTCGCCGACCGGCTCGCCGCGGGCCCCGGCTCGCGGGTCTACGGCGTCCCGTCCGTCAAGGCCAACTGGTACGCGCAGGTCAAGCGCGCGGGCAGCATCGGACGCAACGTCTTCTGGCCCGCGCCGAACGTCGACAGCGGCCTTGTCGCCCTCGTGCGCCGCGAGGCGCCGGTCGCCACGACCGCGTCCAAGGAAGAGGTCTTCGCGGTCGTCGACGCCGCGTTCGCCCAGCGCCGCAAGACGCTGCGGGCAGCCCTCGCCGGGTGGGCAGGATCGGCACCCGCCGCCGAGGCGGCACTCGTCGCGGCCGGGGTCTCGCCGCAGGCGCGCGGCGAGGCGCTGACGGTGGAGGAGTTCGCGCGGATCGCGGAGCACAAGGGAGCGGCCGCGTGAGCGTGACCGTGCGCGTACCGGCCAAGGTCAACGTCCAGCTCGCGGTGGGCCCCGCCCGCCCCGACGGCTTCCACGACCTGGCCAACGTCTTCCTCGCCGTCGGCCTCTTCGACGAGGTGACGGTCGAGCACGCGGACTCCCTGAGCCTCACGTGCACGGGCCCGGGGTCCGACCAGGTCCCCCTCGACCGTACGAACCTGGCGGCCCGCGCGGCGATCGCCCTGGCCGCCCGGCACGGACTCGGCGACCCGAAGGTCCGTATCCACATCGCCAAGGACATCCCCGTCGCCGGCGGCATGGCGGGCGGCTCCGCGGACGCGGCGGGCGCCCTCGTGGCCTGCGACGCCCTGTGGGAGACCGGCGCCTCGCGCGATGAACTCCTCGACATCTGTGCCGAGTTGGGCAGCGACGTGCCGTTCAGCCTGGTCGGCGGGGCGGCGCTCGGCACCGGGCGCGGTGAGAAGCTTCGGCTTCTGGACGTGGGCGGGGAGTTCTGGTGGGTGTTCGCCGCCGCGGACGGCGGCCTGTCCACACCCGCCGTGTACCGGGAGTTCGACCGGCTGAGCCCGCACGCCCCCGAGCCCGTCGCGTCGCCCGCCGTGCTCGAAGCACTGCGCACCGGTGACGTGGCGGCCCTCGCCGCGACCCTCACCAACGACCTGCAGCCCGCCGCGCTCTCCCTCTTCCCGTCGCTCAAGGCCACGCTCGACGCGGGGGCCTCCGGCGGGGCGCTGGCTTCTCTGGTCTCGGGGTCCGGGCCGACCACGGCGTTCTTGGCGGCGGATGCGGATGCCGCGCACCGGGTGGCTGCCGCGCTGGCCGCGTCCGGCACGTGCCGCTCCGTCCGGGTGGCGTCCTCGCCGGCGCCGGGGGCGACGCTGCTCTGACGCGAGCGTCTGCGCGGATCCGTCGTTTCGCGGCTGCGGCCCGGTGGGGCTTCTCGCGCAGTTCCCCGCCCCCCTGGTGCATGCGGCTTCGCCGCAGCCCCATGAGGGCACGCGCGTGGGCCCTCTGAGATGGCGCACGCAGTGCGCATCTCAGGGGCGCGGGGAACTGCGCGACCAGCCCCCACCGGGGCCGCGGGCAAAGGACACCCCAGACCCCGCGGCGCGAAGGCCACCACAAGACCCCGACTACGCTGGACAACCGGTACCCCCCTGGCAGGAGCGAAATGGCAGTCAATCTGGTCAACGTCGAGAACGTCACGAAGGTCTTCGGCACTCGTGCGCTGCTCGACGGCGTCTCCCTCGGCGTATCGGAAGGTGACCGGATCGGCGTGGTCGGCCGGAACGGGGACGGGAAGACGACCCTGATCCGGATGCTCGCCAAGCTGGAGGAGGCCGACACCGGCCGCGTCACGCACAACGGCGGGCTGCGCCTGGGCGTACTCACGCAGCACGACTCGCTCGACTCGCAGGCGACCGTCCGGCACGAGGTGATCGGGGACCTCGCCGACCACGAGTGGGCGGGCAACGCCAAGATCAGGGACGTGCTGACCGGCCTGTTCGGCGGGCTCGACATGCCGGGATTCCAGCAGGGCCTGGACACCGTCATCGGCCCGCTCTCCGGCGGCGAGCGGCGCCGTATCGCGCTCGCCAAGCTGCTCATCGACGACCCGGACCTGCTCATCCTCGACGAGCCCACCAACCACCTCGACGTGGAGGGCATCTCCTGGCTCGCCCGCCACCTGCGGGCCCGGCGCTCGGCGCTCGTCTGCGTCACGCACGACCGGTGGTTCCTCGACCAGGTCTGCACCCGCATGTGGGACGTGCAGAAGGGCGACGTCTACGAGTACGAGGGCGGCTACTCGGACTACGTGTTCGCCCGCGCCGAGCGGGACCGGATCGCCGCGACCGAGGAGAGCAAGCGGCAGAACCTGATGCGCAAGGAGCTGGCCTGGCTGCGCCGCGGCGCCCCCGCCCGCACCTCCAAGCCGCGCTACCGCATCGAGGCCGCCAACGAACTGATCGCCGACGTGCCGCCGCCGCGCGACACCAGCGAGCTGATGAAGTTCGCGAACGCCCGGCTCGGCAAGACCGTCTTCGACCTGGAGGACGTGACCGTCCAGGCCGGACCCAAGATGCTGCTCAAGCACCTCACCTGGCACCTCGGCCCCGGCGACCGCGTCGGCCTGGTCGGGGTGAACGGCGCGGGCAAGACGTCCCTGCTGCGCGCCCTCGCGGACGCCGCCCGCACGCAGGGCGAGGAGCAGCCCGCCGCCGGGAAGATCGTCGTCGGCAAGACGGTCCGGCTCGCGTACCTGTCGCAGGACGTGACCGAACTGCCCGGCTCGCTGCGGGTACTGGAGGCCGTCCAGCAGGTCCGCGACCGCGTCGACCTGGGCAAGGGCCGCGAGATGACCGCGGGCCAGCTGTGTGAGCAGTTCGGGTTCAGCAAGGAGAAGCAGTGGACGCCCGTCGGGGACCTGTCCGGTGGTGAGCGCCGCCGCCTGCAGATCCTGCGCCTGCTCATGGACGAGCCGAACGTGCTCTTCCTCGACGAGCCGACGAACGACCTCGACATCGAGACCCTGACGCAGCTCGAGGACCTGCTCGACAGCTGGCCGGGCTCCATGATCGTGATTTCCCACGACCGGTTCTTCATCGAGCGCACCACCGACAACACCTACGCGCTGCTCGGCGACGCCACCCTGCGGATGCTGCCGCGCGGTATCGACGAGTACCTGGAGCGCAGGCAGCGGATGATCGACGCCGCCGTCCCGGCGACCGTGACGGCCCCCGCCTCCGCCGCGAAGGCCGGTCCGTCGGCCGCCGACAGCCGCGCCGCCAAGAAGGAACTGCAGAAGATCGAGCGGCAGTTGAGCAAGGTCAACGACAAGGAGACCAAGCTGCACGCCCAGATCGCCGATAACGCCACGAACTTCGCGAAGGTGGCCGAACTCGATACCGAGCTGCGCGAACTCGTCGCCGAGCGCGATGACTTGGAAATGCGCTGGCTGGAACTCGCCGACGACGCGTGAAGGCCGCGTGTAGACGCGTAACGGACGCATCACGGGCCGGTCCACCCTTGGGAACAGGGGGCGGACCGGCCCTCTGCGTGCGTGCCCAGAGTGATAGAAAGGGCGGCTGGGAGCGGCCTGAGCGCATCCCGTGACCGACCTGAGAACGTCCGGAAAACACCCAGGCGTGCCGGTACATCAGCACTGAAAAGGGGGAGGCGCTGATGACTCAGCCGCCCAACCAGCCGCCGTCCGGCGGCTTTGGAGCACCACAGGATCCGCAGGCGTCGCCGAGCCCGCAGCAGCCGGCCCCGACGCCGCCTCCGCCGGCCGCTCCACCGCAGACGCCTCCGGCGCCGCAGCCCGGTTACGGGTACCCCCAGCAGCAGCCGGGCCCGTACCAGCAGCAGCCGGGTCCCTACGGCCAGCCGCCGCAGCAGCCGGGCCCGTACGGCCAGCAGCCGCAGCAGCCGGGTCCGTACGGCTATCCCCCGCAGCAGGGCCCGTACGCCCAGCAGCCCGGCCCGTACGCCCAGCAGCCCGGCCCCTACGGGCAGCAGCAGCCGCAGTACGGCTACCCGCAGCAGCAGCCGCCACCGGCCCCGCCGGGCGGTGGCGGCGTCAAGAAGAAGACCTGGGTGATCGCGGCCTCGGCCGTCGCCCTGCTGGTCGTCGCGGGCGGTGTCGTGTTCGCCGTGGTCGGCGGCGACGACAAGAAGGACACCGCCGACAAGGACGCCGACAAGAACAAGGACCCCAAGGCGTCCGTGTCCGCCCCGGTCGACCCGGGCGACGGGCAGGGCGACGGCCACGGTGGCGAGGAGGACCTCAACGCGGGCCGGCAGAGCGGCGAGGCGAAGGTCCTCTGGTACAAGACGGCCCCCAAGGTGGGCAGCGACGGCGCCGAAGCCCCCGGCATGTGGATCACCGACAAGGTCGCGGCCAAGGCCGCGTACAAGGAAGTCCTCGGCTACAACGTCGCGGACGGCAAGGTCAGTTGGCCTGCGGTCACGCTGCCGCAGAAGATCTGCTCCGTCACGAAGACCCCGTCCGACGCCGGCAAGATCATCGTCGCGTACATGAGCGGCACCAGCTCGCGCGCCAAGTGCAACCAGGTCCAGGAGATCGACCTGGCCACCGGCGCGAAGGGCTGGACGGCGAAGATCCCCGAGCGCGAGGACGAGGACAACTTCTTCGACGGCACCGGCTCCAGCATCTCGCTGACCTACGTCGGCGGCGACACCCTGATGGTCGGCCGTCAGATGTCGGGCCTCGCCCTGGACGCCAAGACCGGCACGAAGAAGAAGTTCGTCGTCGAGCAGTACGGCAGCGACTGCTTCCCCAAGGCCTACACCGGTACCAAGGACAAGCTGCTCTCGGTGGCGTCCTGCGGCGCGGGCGGCAACAAGGCGCACGAGGAGCTGCGCCAGCTGAACCCGGAGACCGGCAAGGCCCTGTGGACCAAGAAGTTCCCCAAGGACTGGTCGATCGCGAACGTGTACTCCGTCAGCCCGCTGGTCGTGTACAGCACCAACGAGGACGACAAGAAGTACAACATCGCCTCCTTCAAGAACAACAGCAACTCCGTGCAGGCCGAGGTCGGCGTCGACGGCCTCGACACCGGCTGCGGCTCCAGCTTCTCCTTCCTCTCCCGGGACCTGGACGGCTGCGCCGGCGTGACCGCGGACGCCTCCACCCTCTACATGCCGACCAAGGGCAAGACGGGCGGAGAGAACGAGGTCGTCGCGATCAGCCTCACCAGCGGCAAGGAGCGCTGGCGGACCAAATCCCCCGCGAACCAGTCGCTGCTGCCGCTGAAGACCGAAGGCGGCTCAGTCGTCGCGTACATGGAGGCGTCGTACGGCGGCTCCGCGGGACGCGTCGTGTCCATCCCGGTCGCCGGCTCGCACAAGCCGAAGACGCTGCTGCAGAACCCGGCGGGCACCGCCGAGATCGAGAGCGGCTTCTACTCGAAGGACGTCGCCTGGGTCGACGGGCGCTTCTACCTCTCCGCCACCAACCTGTCCGGCAGCGCCAAGGGCCAGCAGAAGCTGATGCTGGCGTTCGGCGACTGACGTCACGCACCGCGCGCCCCTCCCCTCGACCCACCGTCCCGTCTTCAGGCACCCGAGGTACCACGTCATGACGCAGCCGCCCCCGCCCCCGCAGCAGCCGCCGAGCGAACCGCCGCAGGACCCGCTCCGCAAACAGCCCGAGTCCCCGCAGGCCCCGCCGCAGACTCCCGCCGCTCCGGCCGGACCGCCGCCCGCCGGCGGTTTCGGCGCGCCCACGCCGCCCCCGCCCGGCGGCTTCGGCGCCCCGACACCGCCCCCGCCGCCGCAGGACGCCCCCGGCTACGGCTACCCGCAGACGCCGCCTCCGCCGCCGCAGGGCGCGCCGGGTTACGGCTACCCGGGTCAGCCGCAGCAGCCGCAGCCGCCGACACCCGCGTACGGTCAACAGCCGTACCCGCAGCAGCAGTTCGGCCAACAACCCTATGGCCAACAGCAGTACGGCCAGCAGCAGTACGGGTACCCGCAGCCGCCCACCCAGCCGATGGCAGGCCCCGGCGGCGGCAGCGGCAAGAAGCCCTCGCCGATCGTGTGGATCATCACCGCGGCCGTCGTGGTCATCGCCCTCATCGTCGGCGGCGGAATCCTCTACGCGAGCTCCTCCGACGACAGCAAGGACGACAAGAAGAACTCCGCCGACGGTGACAAGGGCGGCGACGGCGGCAAGGACGGCTCCGGCACCGGCGGCGCCGGCCAGGAGAAGGCCCCGGCCAGCACCGCCGCGACCATCGCTTTCCAGCTGCCCGCGCCCAAGGTGGCCAAGGACGCCGTGTGGAGCGTGGCGGGGTCCTGGCTGACCGACTCGACGTACGTCAAGGCGGACCTCAACCAGGTCGTCGGCTACGAGCCGGACTCCGGCACCAAGAAGTGGACCCTGCCGCTGTCCGGGCAGTCCTGTGGCGCCTCGCCCGAGGTGACCGAGGCGGGCCTGGCCGCCGTGCTCTCCGAGGACGGCAAGCGCAAGAAGGACAAGGACTACTTCAAGTGCACCGACATCACGGTGTTCGACGTGAACACCGGTAGGAAGGTGTGGTCGGACAGCGTCGAGGTCAGCGGCCAGAAGATCGGGTTCAAGGAACTGTCCATCAGCGGCTCCACGCTGGCGGTCGGCGGCGGCTACGACGGCGGAGCCGCCTTCGACGTCACGTCCGGCAAGTCCCTGTGGAAGCCGCAGCAGGGCAGCTGCGAGGACGTCGGCTACCGCGGTGGCGAGCAGCTCGTCGCGGTCCGCAAATGCGGTGACTTCGACGCGGAGACGTACGAGGTCCAGGTCCTCGACCCGGCCTCGGGCAAGCCGAAGTCGACGTACAAGGTCCCCGGCACGCCCGGCAGCGTCAACCTGCTCTCGGTGTTCTCCACCAAGCCGGTCACCTTCGGTGTCGCGCTCGGCGAAGAGGTCAAGTACACCGACGCGTTCTCGCTCGACGACAGCGGCAACAAGCTGCGCGCCAAGATCAGCATCGACCCGGACAAGTACGACGTCGACTGCGAGGTCGGCGAAGTACACGGCTGCAAGGGCGTCGTCGTCGGCAACGACCGGCTCTACCTGCCCTCCAAGCAGCACGACGGCAGCGGCACCGACCAGGTCAACGAGGTCGTGTCGTTCTCCCTGGCCGACGGCAAGATCACGAGCGACCGCTTCGACAGCGGCGCGGACTACGAGATCTTCCCGCTCCGCATGGACGGCGGCAACGTGCTGGCGTACAAGGACGGCCCGTACGACAAGGGCGCCCAGGTCGTCACCATCGACCCCAAGGGCGGCAAGCAGACGGTGCTCCTCGAGACGCCCGCGACGCAGGCCGTACGGGACGTGCTGAGCCGGATGGTGCCCAAGTCCTCCGAGATGCTGTACTCCAACGGCCGTCTGTTCATGGGCAAGGACCTGATCAGCGAACCGTATTCGGCGGACGACAAGCAATACGCGGCCATCGGCTTCACGGCCAAGTAAGCCATTTCCTAGATCAATTGGCGGCTCCGCACCCGGATCACGGGGAGCGGAGCCGTCGGCATATGCGCCCCCCTCTAGCGGCAATCGCCCCTGAAAGACGGGGATTTCAGCATTGCGGGCCGCTTCTCACCGGTAGGGGGCGCGCAACGTCGAACAAGCGTGTAGCTTCCGGGGATGAAAGAGGACGGGGAGTCGGGGGGCTCGCCTGTCCGTGGGGGTCCCGGGTGCCCATTGCTGCCCCCGGGGCGAACTGGGGGGTTGGCTCTCAATGGGTGTTCGGCTCATGGTGGTCGACGACCACCGATTGCTCGCCGAGGCGCTCGCCTCGGCACTGAAACTGCGCGGGCACCGGGTACTCGCCGCGGCCGCGCCCGCCGCGGGCGCCGCCGAGCTGGTCATCTCCCGCGCCCCGGAGGTCTGCCTCATCGGCACGGCCACACCGGCCGAACCGGGCACGTTCGACCCGGTTCTCCGCATCAAACGGGAACGGCCCCAGGTGGCGGTCGTGGTCCTCGGCCCGGTCCCGTCCCCCCGTGGCATCGCCGCGGCCTTCGCGGCCGGCGCCGCCGGATACGTACGGCACGACGAGCGCATAGAGGGTGTCGAGCGCGCCCTCATGAAGGCCAGGGCGGGCGAGGCGGCGGTCGCCCCGGCGCTGCTCCAGGGCGCGTTCAGCGAACTCCTCAACCCCGCGGCCCAGCCGGACGACGAAGGTCAGCGCCTGCTTCAGATGCTGACGCCGCGCGAGGTCGAGGTCCTGGTCCGGGTCGCGGACGGCGAGGACACGCGCCTGATCGCGGCCGGCATGGGCATCGCCCCCTCGACGGCCCGCACACACGTCCAGCGCGTACTGATGAAACTCGGCGTGGGTTCCCGCCTGGAGGCGGCCGCACTGGCCGCGCGCACCGGCTTGCTGGACCGCGCGGGCCCGGTGGGCAAGCCGCCGCCCCCCGATTCAGCGGATCCGGATTCCTGAGCTATAGTCGATCTTGCGTTGGTCACCGCAACTCGCGGTGGCGGACAATGCGTCGGTGGTCCAAGGAAAGACGCCCCGCTTCCTGCGGGGAAATGCAGGTGCAAGGCCTGCCCGGCGCTCCACCCCAAGTCCCATCCCGCTCCGGCGGGGTGGGACTTGCGCGTTGTGGGGGCGACGGGGGCCGGGGCCGGGGGGCGGGGGCGTGGTGCCCTGGTTCGGTTTCGTCGCGGGCGGCCCGGCCCGGTGGGGGTTGGGGTCCGGCGCATGCGCGCCGGTGGGGTGGCGCGGGTGGGTTTGATGCGTCTGCCGGCCGGTGGGCGCCTTTTTATTGGATTACGTGGCGGGGGCCCGGTGGGTGGTTGCGACGGCCTCCGCTCGTTTCGTTGTTGTCGATCCGCCGTCTCGGGCTGGCTTTCGTGGGCTGGGGTTGGTGGGTGGAAGGGCCTCAAGTCACCTGTATTTACAGACCCTTTCGGCCACGGGCGCCACAGTCGCCGAGGGGGCGAGTGCGGCTATGAGTGGGGTGGCTGTCGTAAAAGCGCAGCAGCAGGAGTGGGTGTGAGTGGGCGGGGATGAGTGGGGGGAGGGAGCGAGTGCGGCGGGCGGGGCGGAGTGATGTGAGCGGGGGAGAGCGAGTGCGGGTACTGGCGCCGGCGGTCAGAGTGTCGGGGCCGGGCCGGGCCGGGGCCTGTGTCTGGGCTAGGGCTGGCGTCAGTGGGTCAGTGGGTCAGTGCTTGTCGGATACGGGTGATTATGTTGGCGGGGGCGTGCATGACTTCGCTGGCGGTGAAGCGCAGGACGAGGCGCACCTGTGGGCACAGCTGGAGGTCGTTGAAGCGGGCGAGGTCGCGGCGGTGGGCCTCGCGGCTGCCGTGGTAGGCGTAACCCTCGATCTCGACCACGACCCCTTCACGGGTGAAGAGGAAATCGGGCCGCACCCTTCGCCCCTCGGGGGTGGTCAGTTCGGCCTGACTCGTGGGACGGAGCCCCGCTTCGTGTATGCGCAGCCTGGCCAGGGTCTCGGCGGGTGAGGCAGCGTTCGGGTCGACGAGTCGTAGCCGCTGCAGGGCCTGGTGCCGCCCGTGCGTACGAGGCTTGGCGACCTCCGCCGCGACCCTGTCCAGGGTGGTGAGCGGGCCGCGCCGGAACGTACGGATACGCCGCCAGGTGAGGGCAGACTCGACGCCGATGACCGCGTCGTCCTGCCCGGCGCTGCGCAACAGATCCCCCAGGGTCCGGTCCACCCCGGTGCACCGAAGCCCACGCCGCACAACGACATCTCTCTCTGCCAGCGACAGGCAGCGAACGCCGGTCTGCTTACGACTGAGGGTCCGCCGCATCGCGGTGAACTCGGCTGTCACGTCGCGGAACTCGATGTCCCACAGCCAGGCGGCGGCCGAGTGGCTGACCACCAGATGCGGCGCGGACCACTGCTCCGCCAACAGCCGAACCCGCACGTCTTCAACAACACCGGGCGCCAACCAGGCTCCCTCACTCAGCCGCCGCCACCCGTCCTCCTTCAGCCGCTGGTACAGCGTGCTCCGACTCCACCCATGCGCCAGCGCCCAGGGACAGAGCAACACCCCCTCAACAGCCAACTCGCGCAGAGCAACCCCCTTCTCCCCCCTCCGCAAGCGCTTTCCACCCCAACCTTCCATCCCCCACCCCCACGCACCAGCACCCGAACAACCACCGGGACTTTCGGGGACTTTCGGTGCAGAAACCGCTTCCCCACCCCGCCTCACTCACAGAAAGCCGCATACAGCATCCCGCGAGCCCACCCCCCCCCCAGGGGCCGCCTGTGGATAACCGCCCCCTCGCCCTCATCCCTCCTCCTGCTGCTGCGTTTTTGCGACAGCCACCCCACTCATAGCCGCACTCGCCCCCTCGGCGACTGTGGCGCCCGCGTCCGAAAGGGTCCGTAAATACGAGTGACTTGAGGCCCTTCCACCCACCACCTCAGCCCACGAAAGCCAGCCCGAGACGGCGGATCGACGACAACGAAACGGGCGGAGGCCGTCGCAACCACCCACCGGACCCCCGCCACGTAATCAAATAAAAAGGCGCCCACCGGCCGGCAGACGCATCAAACCCACCCACGCCACCCCACCGGCGCGCATGCGCCGGACCCCAACCCCCACCGGGCCGGGCCGCCCGCGACGAAACCGAACCAGGGCACCAGGCTCCGCCGCGGGGCCGCCCCGGGTTCAACTGAGGTCAGCTGTCGCGGTGCTGCGCCTTAAGAGTCTGAATGAGGCTCGCCAATGGGGCGCGGCCTGCGACGAGTTCGACGCTGGCGTCATCGCTTTCGCGGAGGAGTATCTGGTCGCCGCTGGAGGCGAGTTCGACGCACGCGTTGCCGTCGCCGCTGCCGGAGAAGGATGACTTCTGCCAGTTGGCGGTGGTCATGGGGTGCCTCACAGTTCCTTCGCCAGGCCGTGAATGAAGTCACGAGATCGGTCAGGGTCGAGCGCCTTCTCCACCATCCTACGGAAGAGCGTTCGAAGCGCACTGAGTTGAGCCTCGGAGTCGATGAACTGCGCGCCATGGGGCGTATCGCGGACGACGGTATCCAGCTTGGTCGCAGAGGCGCCCGCGTACACCATGGCGCTATCGGCTCCGGCGAAGCCGTCCAGGTCGAAGGGGATGACGCGTACGGTCACGTGTTCCGCCTCGGAGCACGCCAGGATGTGGCTGAGCTGGGCTCGTGCGGAGGCACGGTCACCGACCCGGATGCGCAGAGCCGACTCGTGGATCACGGCCTGATACGGCGTCGGCCTGGGGCGTTCGAGGATGACGCGACGTTCCAACCGATGGCGAACACGCAGGTTGACGTCGCTCGCGGGGAGTTCGGGTACGCGGTACCCCAGGATTGCGCGTGCGTAGCTTTCGGTCTGGAGCAGTCCGGGGACATGCAGGAAGTCCACATCCCACCGGTACGTGGCGTGGTGCTCCAGCTCGGAGAGGTCGAGGAACGCCTCCGGCAGGGAATCGCGGAATTCCTCCCACCAGCCGCGGGTCCGTTCCGTAGCCATGGCGACCAGGGCGTCGATCAACGTCACGTCGGTGCAGGAGTAGTGCGCGGCCATTCGGCGCAGGCGCTCCTCGCTGACGCCGGAACGGCCGGCCTCAATTTGACTCATCTGCGCGGAGTTCGCACCGATCAGCGCGGCCGCCTCGGTGGCCCTCAGTCCTGCGGCCTCCCGCATTTTGCGCAATTCGGTGCCCAGCCGCAACTGACGTGCAGTGACTTGCTTCCGCAGTCCCATCTGGCTCCTCGTGACAACGGCCTTGCCCAAGTACCTCGTTCGGGGTCAAGGGTACGCAAGCGGCTTGCGGGGTAACAAATTTAAGGTCTACCTTCGGTGACGTACCGCACACGCATCGCAACCGGCCCCGGAAGCGCACCACTCCGCCACGCCACGACGGCAGTGACACAGCCACCGGCCCGCGCCCAGCCCCCGCCAAAACCAACGGAGTACACCCATGCCCGAATCCGGACCCGACCCCGACCCCTGGGAGTACACCGTGTACTTCCCCAACGACCTCAGAGCCGTCACGGTCTGCCGCCGAGCCCTGCGGCTCATCCTCACCCTCCACGGGCCACCCCAACTGGTCGAAACAGCCGAACTGTTGGCAACAGAGCTGGCGAGCAACGCCGTTCGGCACACCGAGGGCCCGGCCGGGCTGCGCCTCCACTACAAGAACGGAGTCCTCCGCATCGGCGTATGGGACGCGGACCCGAATCCACCGTCCCCGCCCCTTCCCGCCCCTCTCCTCGTCCCCGCCGACGCCGAACAAGGCAGAGGCCTCGACCTCGTGCGGGCCTGTGCCGACGGCTGGGGCTGGTACCCCCTGATGAGCAGCGGCCCCACGGGCGGCAGCGGCCGGGGCAAATACGTGTGGTGCGATCTGGGCGTGGCCTGATGACCGGCGCGCCGGACGGGGCGCCAAAACGCGAGCGCCGGGCGGCTGCCCGAACCAAAAAGCCGGAGCCCACCGCCCGTAAGCGATGAACTCCGGCCTTGTCCGAGCCGGTGAAAAGGGCTACTCGGACTCGTCCTGCGGCAGCGGCGGCGTCGGCGGTGCCGTTGGGCGCAGCTTCAGCCAGATCATGAAGAACGCGCCGAGGGCGAGCATGCCGAGGCCCGTCCACAGGTTGATGTTGATGTCCTGGGCCTTCTTGAGGTCCGCGTCGGACGCCGTGATGCCCGCGATCGTGACGATGATCCCGTACACCACGAAGAGGCCGCCGATGATGCGGCGCACGTCGAAGAGGCGGGCGGCCGTCGCCGACTTGGCCTCCAGCTCCGTCACCTCGTCCACGTGGCTGTTCGTGTGGTCGCTCATGTCGTGTACCTCGGGCCTCAGAAGGAGAACGGGATGTAGCAGATGACGGCGAGGGCGATCGCGCCCCAGCCCAGCAGGGCCGGCTTGCGGTACCAGGCGTCGTCACCTTCGGCGGGCAGTTCGTCCATGTCCGGGGACTTGGTGCCGTAGACGAGACCGGCGAGTTCCTCGGCGGGCTTGGACTTGGTGAACATCGTGACCACGAACATCACGACCGCGCCGACCACGAAGGCGACGATCGAGGAGACGAAGTTGGCGCCCTGGTCCGAGGGGATCGAGATGACGCCCTGCTTGTAGAACCAGAAGTAGTTCACCATGGCGGCCACCGTGCCGGACAGAAGCCCCCAGAATCCGGCCGCGGGCGTGGTGCGCTTCCAGAACATGCCGATGATGAAGACCACGAACAGCGGGACGTTGAAGAAGGAGAACAGCGTCTGCAGGTAGTTCATGATGTTGCTGAAGCTGCCCGCGATGAACGCCGTGCCCATGCCGATGAACACGCCGACGGCGGTCACGACGCGGCCGGTCTTCAGGTAGTACCGGTCGCTGAGGCCCTTCTTGATGTACGCGCCCCAGATGTCGTTCGTGAACACCGTGTTGAACGACGAGACGTTGGCCGCCATGCCGGCCATGAACGCCGCCAGCAGACCGGTCACCGCGATGCCGAGGACACCGTTGGGGAGCAGGTCGCGCATGAGGACCGGGATGGCGTCGTTGTACTGGAGGCCGTCCTTGCTCTTGCCGAGCGAGGGCTCCATCACCAGGGCGATCAGGCCCGGGATCACGACGACCATCGGGATGAGGATCTTCGGGTACGCGGCGATCAGCGGCGTGCGCTTGGCGGCGGAGAGGTTCTTCGCCGACAGGGCGCGCTGCACCTCGGCGAAGTTGGTCGTCCAGTAGCCGAAGCTCATCACGAAGCCGAGGCCGAGCACGATGGTCAGCCAGTTCGCGCCGAGCGGGTTGGAGGAGCCGATCCCGGTGCCCTGCCAGGCGGTCATGAACGAGTCGCCGTGCGAGTGGGAGAGCGAGTCCGAGATGCCGTTCCAGCCGCCGACGCGCTTGAGGCCGACAATGGTCAGCGGGATCAGCGCGGCGAGGATGACGAAGAACTGCAGGACCTCGTTGTAGATCGCCGAGGACAGGCCGCCGATCGTGATGTACGCGAGGACGAACAGCCCCGCGATGACGATCGCCAGCCACTGCGGCCAGCCCAGCAGTGCCTGGAGCACCAGGGCCATCGCGTACAGGTTGACGCCCGCGATCAGCACCGAGGAGACGGCGAAGATGATCGAGGAGAGGAGGTGGGAGGAGGGGCCGAACCGGTGGAGCAGGAACTCGGGGACCGAGCGGACCTTCGACGAGTAGTAGAACGGCATCATGACCAGGCCGAGGAAGACCATGGCGGGGATGGCGCCGATCCAGTACCAGTGGACGGTGTAGGCGCCGTACTGCGCGCCGTTGGCGGCCATGCCGAGGATCTCGGTGGCGCCCAGGTTCGCGGAGACGAACGCGAGACCCGTGACCCAGGCGGGCAGGGAGCGCCCGGAGAGGAAGAAGTCGAGGCTCGTCTTCACCGAGCGGCGGGCCGCGAAGCCGATACCGAGGACCACGACGAAGTAGATCGCCATGATCGCGTAGTCGAGGCCGTTGGTGGGCAGCCGTAGCCCTTCGGCCAGGGTTGTCGAGGCAGACAGTGTGGGGGACTGCATGGGGGAACTCGCTTCGTTGCGCGAACTGAATCAGACCGGAACCTACGCCTCCGCCTTCAATAAGTGAACAGTCTTCGTGACGTTCTTTGTTGGATTGTGATCGAGAGCTCGCCGTAGCTACCCGGATACCCTCTTTGTTGCACAGGAAGCGCATAGTCCCCTCCGGTCTCGTTCGGCCCCGGTCCGGCCCGTTCCCTTGACGGTTCTGTTGACTTATGCTTTGTTGTGTTTGGTTCTGTTTGGTTGGTGTGATGAGGAGCAATCGGCCGTGAAGAAGACGTCGACCCGGCTCGCCGACGGTCGTGAGCTCATTTACTACGACTCGCGCGACGACGTCGTCCGGGAGGCGGTCGACCGCCGCCCCCTCGACCGCACCGTCACCACGTCGGAGGTCCGCCGCGACCCGCTGCTCGGCGACGCGGTCGCGATCGCCTCGCACCGGCAGGGGCGCATCTACCACCCGCCGGCCGACGAGTGCCCGCTCTGCCCGTCCGCGGGGGAGCGCCTCAGCGAGATCCCCGACTCCTCGTACGACGTGGCCGTCTTCGAGAACCGTTTCCCCTCGCTCGCCGGTGATTCCGGCCGCTGCGAGGTGGTCTGCTTCACCTCCGACCACGACAAGTCCTTCGCGGACCTGAGCGAGGAGCAGGCCGGGCTCGTCCTGGAGGCGTGGACCGACCGGACCGCCGAGCTCTCGCACCTGGACTCCGTTGAGCAGGTCTTCTGCTTCGAGAACCGGGGCGCCGAGATCGGTGTCACCCTCGGCCATCCGCACGGGCAGATCTACGGCTACCCCTTCACCACCCCGCGCACCGCCCTGATGCTGCGCTCGCTCGCGCAGCACAAGGAGCAGACCGGCGGACGGAATCTCTTCGCCGACGTGGTGGAGAAGGAGCTCGCGGACGGCTCGCGGATCGTCCTCGAAGGCGAGCACTGGGTGGCCTTCGTGCCGTACGCGGCGCACTGGCCCTACGAGGTGCACCTCTACCCGAAGCGCCAGGTCCCCGACCTGCTCGGGCTCGACGACGCGGCGCGCACAGAGTTCCCCAAGATTTATCTGGAACTCTTGAGGCGCTTCGACCGGATCTTCGGTGAGGGGGAGCCGCCGACGCCGTACATCTCGGCGTGGCACCAGGCTCCCTTCGGCACGCTGGACGAGTTCGAAGGCGTCAACCGCGACGACTTCGCGCTCCACCTCGAGCTTTTCACCATCCGCCGCACTTCCGGCAAGCTGAAGTTCCTCGCGGGTTCCGAATCCGGCATGAGCGTGTTCATCAACGACGTGCCGCCGGAGACCGCGGCCGAGCGACTGCGAGAGGTAGCGAGCAAGTAATGGGCCAGACCGTTCCTAAGAAGTACATGGTCACGGGTGGTGCGGGATATGTCGGCAGTGTCGTCGCCCAGCACCTGATCGAAGCGGGCCACGACGTCACGGTCCTCGACAACCTCTCCACGGGCTTCCGCGAGGGCGTCCCCGCGGGCGCGACCTTCGTCGAGGGCGACATCCGCGACGCCGGCAAATGGCTCGACTCCTCTTACGAGGCGGTTCTGCACTTCGCCGCGTTCTCGCAGGTCGGCGAGTCCGTCGTGAAGCCCGAGAAGTACTGGGACAACAATGTCGGTGGGACGATGGCCCTGCTGGCCGCCATGCGCTCCGCGGGCGTCAAGAAGCTCGTCTTCTCCTCCACCGCGGCCACCTACGGCGAGCCGGTCAGCACCCCGATCACCGAGACGGACCCGACCGCGCCCACCTCCCCCTACGGCGCCTCGAAGCTCGCCGTCGACCACATGATCACGGGTGAGGCGGCCGCGCACGGCCTGGCCGCCGTGTCGCTGCGCTACTTCAACGTGGCCGGTGCATACGGAAGTTGTGGTGAGCGGCACGACCCCGAGTCGCACCTCATCCCGCTCGTCCTCCAGGTCGCCCAGGGCGGACGCGACGCCATCTCCGTCTTCGGCGACGACTACCCGACGCCCGACGGCACCTGCGTCCGCGACTACATCCACGTCGCCGACCTGGCCGAGGCCCACCTCCTCGCGGTCGACGCGGCCCGCCCCGCCGAGCACCTCATCTGCAACCTCGGCAACGGCAACGGCTTCTCCGTCCGCGAGGTCATCGAGACCGTCCGCAAGGTCACCGGGCACCCGATCCCCGAGGTCGTCGCCCCGCGCCGCGGCGGCGACCCGGCGATCCTCGTGGCCTCCGCCGCCACCGCGCGCGAGCGCCTCGGCTGGAACCCGTCCCGCGCGGACCTCGCGGGAATCGTCGCCGACGCCTGGGAGTTCGCCCAGGCGCGCCAGCAGTCGTAACTCGGATTCGGATCAGGGTAGGTAGCCAATTCATGTCTGTCGCCGCGCAGTTCAGTGATCTGTACGGGTACGAGCCCGCGGGAGTATGGGCGGCCCCGGGCCGCGTCAATCTCATCGGCGAGTACACCGACTTCAACGAGGGCTTCGTCATGCCGCTCGCGCTGCCGCACACCGCGGTCGCCGCGGTGGCCAAGCGGACCGACGGCGTGCTGCGTCTGCACTCCGCCGACATCGACGCCCCCGTCGCCGAACTGCGCGTCGACGACCTCACGCCGCTGTCGAAGTACGGGCAGGGCGGCTGGGCCGCCTACCCGGCCGGCGTGGTGTGGGCGCTGCGCGACGCGGGCCACCCGGTCACCGGCGCGGACCTCCACCTCGCGTCCACGGTGCCGACCGGCGCGGGCCTGTCGTCCTCCGCCGCGCTGGAGGTCGTCACCGCGTACGCGCTGAACGAGCTCTTCGAACTCGGCCTGAACCGGCAGGAGTTGGCCGTCCTCGCGCAGCGCGCCGAGAACGTCTTCGTCGGCGTCCCGTGCGGCGTCATGGACCAGATGGCGTCCGCCTGCGCCACCGAGGGCCACGCGCTGCACCTGGACTGCCGCGACCTGTCGATCCGTCAGGTCCCCTTCGACCTGGCGGCGCAGGGTCTGCGGCTCCTCGTCGTCGACACCCGCGTCAAGCACGAGCTGGGCGACGGCGCGTACGCGGAGCGGCGGGCAGGCTGCGAGGAGGGTGCGCGCGTCCTCGGCGTATCGCACCTGCGGGACGTCGCCTACGCCGAACTCGCCGACTCGCTCGGTGAGTTGGAGCGGGCGGGCGCCGACGAGAAGGTCGTGCGCTACGTCCGGCACATCGTCTCCGACGACCACCGCGTGGAGCAGGTCATCGACCTCCTCGACGCCGGTGACGTACGCGCCATCGGCCCCGTCCTCACCGAGGGCCACTACTCGCTCCGCGACGACCTGCGCATCTCCTGCCAGGAGTTGGACCTGGTCGTCGCCACCGCGAACGCGGCCGGTGCGCTCGGCGCCCGGATGACGGGCGGCGGCTTCGGCGGCTCGGCGGTCGTGCTGGTGGAGACCGCCGACGCGGACGCCGTCACCAAGTCGGTCCTGGCCGCCTTCGACGAGGCCGGATACACGGCGCCGCGCGTGTTCCCCGCGGTGCCCTCGCCGGGCGCCCGCCGCCTGGCCTGAACCCGGCGGGTTCAGACAAGCCGCTTCGTCAGCGTGAATTCTTTGACCCCCGGCGGGTAGTCCGGCACCACCGCGACCACGTCGTAGCCGTGCTGCCGGTAGAAGCCGGGGGCCTGGAAGTCCCAGGTCTCCACACGGGAGTTGACGCAGGCGCGGTCCTCGCGGGCGGTGCGCTCCGCCTCCGCGAGGAGCCGGGAGCCGAGGCCCGCGCCGCGGTGCTGGTCGGCGACCCAGAGCAGGTTCACATGCAGCCAGGTCGCCCAGGTGTGCGCGTCCAGGCCCGCGGCCAGAGTGCCGTCCTGTGCCAACGCCCATACCTGGAGCGGCGTTTCCCGCTCGGCGGCGGTCCCGCGCAGGTCGCGCAGTGCGGGGGACGCCGCCGTGTTGGTGTCCCGGAGCAGCGACTGGAGCAGAAGGCCGCGCTCTTTGTCGACTTCTGTCTCAATGCGAAACATGTGACTCACCCTAAACGCGCTCCGTGGTCGTCCGTCGGCCAACGGGTAACCAGTTCTGTGAATTGGCTTCCCCTCCGGGCCCGCAGCCCTAGTCTGAGGACCAACACCGGTGGGGGCCGGTGTTGATCAGGGGGCGAGACAGCCGGGTACGACGCCCGGAGTGGGGGTAGCGGTCTTGGCGCGGCGGCGGCCGTGCGGCTGCGGCGATCCGTACTCCGGGCGCCGTACCCGCGTTGGTCCGTCTCCCGACCAGTGGGGGTTATCAGTGGTTCGTATCCGGGTTCTGGTCGTCGACGACCATCGCATCTTCGCCGAGTCCCTGGCCGCGGCGCTCGCCGCCGAGCCGGACGTGGACGTGTCGGCCGCGGGCAGCGGCCCGGCCGCTCTGCGCTCCTTGGACCGGGCGGCCGCCGAGGGTCGCAGATTCGATGTGCTGCTGGTCGACGCCGACCTGGGCGCGGCGTCCATGCAGGGCATGCGCCCACCGACCGTCGTGCCCGACGGTCCCGCGCAGGAAGGGCTCGTCGACGGCATCTCGCTGGTGGCGGGCGTCCGTTCGGGCCAGCCCGCCGTCCGTACGGTGGTGCTCGCCGAGCGGGACGATCCGCGGCGCGCCGCGCTCGCGCTGCAGGCGGGGGCCTCCGGCTGGGTCGCCAAGGACTGCTCGCTCTCCCGCCTGCTGACCGTCATACGCGGTGTGCTGCGCGACGAGACGCATCTGCCTCCGGCGCTGCTCACGGGTGTACTGCGGGAGTTGACCGCGGCCCGTAAGCACCGGACGGAGTCGGAGCGGCTGGTCGAATCGCTGACCCCGCGTGAGCGTGAGGTTCTGCGGTGCATGGTCGCGGGTCTTGGCCGTAAGGCGGTGGCCGAGCGGTTGTTCCTGTCGCCGCACACCGTGCGGACCCATATGCAGAACGTGCTGGGGAAGCTGGGGGTGCACTCGACGCTCGCCGCGGTCGCGCTCGCGCGCCGGGCGGGTGTGGGGCCTGTCGACCTCGAGGCCGCCAGCTGAACCCCCGCGCCCCTGAGATGCGTATTGCGTGCGGCATCTCCTTCAGGGGCGCGGGGCATCCGCTAACCCGGAATGTTGTCGAACGGGGCCGTCAACTGCCGTAGCAGTGAGGCCAGTTCGGATCGGTCGGAGCGGGAGAGCTCGGCCAGGATCGCGCGCTCCTGCGCGAGCAGGCCCGCCAGCGCCTGATCCGCCCGGTCGCGGCCCGTCGACGTGAGCCGGACCAGGACGCCACGGCGGTCGCTGGGGTCCGGAAGGCGTTCGACGAGGCCCTTTTTGGTGAGCCGGTCGATGCGATTGGTCATCGTGCCGGACGTCACCAGGGTCTGGGTGAGCAGCTGACCGGGGGAGAGCTGATACGGCTCGCCGGCGCGCCGGAGCGACGTCAGCACGTCGAACTCCCACGGCTCCAGCTGGTGCTCGGAGAACGCGAGGCGGCGGGCGCGGTCGAGATGGCGCGCGAGCCTGCTGACCCGACTGAGCACCTCGAGGGGCTCCACGTCGAGGTCTGGGCGCTCTCGGCGCCACGCTGCGACCAGCCGGTCGACCTCGTCCTCCATGCCGATCAGTGTAGAGGGTGTGTCGACATGAAGTCTCTTGACATCGAGTCTCTTGACATCGAGATACGTGGGTGGGGACCCTGAGAACATGACGAGCACCTCTCCCACCTGGGACCCCCAGCAATATCTGCGCCACGCCGACCACCGCGGCCGCCCCTACGCCGATCTGCTCGCCCGCGTCCCCGCCCTGCCCCGCGAACCGGCCCGCGTCGCAGACCTGGGCTGCGGCCCCGGCAACGTCACGACGCTGCTCGCCGAGCGCTGGCCCACCGCGCACATCACCGGCTACGACAACTCGCCCGAGATGCTGGCCAGGGCCGAACCGTACGCGGGACCCACGACAGGCGGCGGCAGGCTCGACTTCGCGCATGCCGACGTAGCGCACTGGACGCCCACGGAGACGTACGACCTGATCGCCTCGAACGCGACACTGCAGTGGGTACCGGGACACGCCGACGCCTTCCCCCGACTGCTGGACGCGCTCGCGCCGGGCGGCACCTTCGCCTTCCAGGTCCCCGGCAACTTCGAGGCGCCCAGCCACGCCCTGATGCGAGAACTCGCCGAGTCCGGGCGCTGGCGGAGCCGCCTCGCGGGCGTGCTGCGACACGCCGACGCGGTGCTCACACCCACCGCCTACCTGGAACGGCTCGCGGACCTCGGCTGCGCGGTCGACGCGTGGGAGACGACGTACACGCATCTGCTGGCAGGCGCCGACCCAGTCCTGGACTGGGTCAAGGGGACCGGCCTGCGGCCCGTGCTCACCGCCCTCGCGGACGACCCCGAGGCGCGCGACGCGTTTCTCGCCGACTACCGCGACCTGCTGCGCGAGGCCTATCCGGCGACCGCGCACGGCACGGTGCTGCCGTTCCGCCGGATCTTCGTGGTGGCGGTCACATCGATCGAACCGGTCGAGCCGTCGTGATCGAGGCACTGGACCATGTCCAACTCGCCGCGCCCGTAAGCAGCGAAGCGCTTCTGCGCGCCTTCTACATCGATGTCCTCGGCATGACCGAGACGCCCAAGCCGCCGGCGCTCGGAGCGCGCGGCGGCTGCTGGTTCGAGGCGGCGGCGCAGGCGCGCGGGCCGGAGGGGTTGCCGCTTGGTGGGCGGCCGCGGGTCCGTCGTGGTTGCTCGCGCCCGCGCGGCGGAGCCGCAGATCGATACGGCCCCGCGCCCCTGAAGGCGCGGCTTCGCCGCAGCCTTCATCGATGGGATGCCGCACGAAGTGCGCATCCCAGGGGCGCGGGGAACTGCGCGACCAGCCACGAGGAGGGCGCGCTCGCGTGACGGCGGAACAACCCGCGGCGCGGGGGCGCGACCAGCCACGACGAAGGGCGCGCTCGCGTGACGGCGAAAATACCCGCGGCTAGCTCTTTCGGTGCCCTATGAGGCGCGGCCTCGGCTCCAGGCCGTCCAAGCCGTGCCACGCCAGATTGACCAGGTGCGCAGCAACCTCGGCCTTCTTCGGCTTGCGGGCGTCCAGCCACCACTGGCCGGTCAGCGCGACCATGCCGACCAGTGCCTGCGCGTACAGCGGGGCGAGCTTGGAGTCGAAGCCGCGGGCCTTGAACTCGCGCCCCAGGATGTCCTCGACCTGCGTAGCGATGTCGGAGATGAGGGAGGCGAAGGAGCCCGTGGACTGCGGGATGGGGGAGTCGCGGACGAGGATGCGGAAACCGTCCGTGTACTCCTCGATGTAGTCGAGGAGCGCGAACGCCGCCTGCTCGCACAGCTCGCGCGGGTGGCCGGCCGTCAGGGAGCCGGTGACCATGTCGAGGAGCTGGCGCATCTCCCGGTCCACGACGACCGCGTACAGGCCCTCCTTGCCGCCGAAGTGCTCGTACACCACCGGCTTGGAGACCCCGGCCTTCGCCGCGATCTCCTCCACCGATGTGCCCTCGAATCCCTTGGCGGCGAAGAGGGTGCGACCGACCTCCAGCAGCTGCTGGCGGCGGTCGGCCCCCGTCATCCGCGTACGGCGCGCACGCCGTGGCTTGTCGGGCCTGTCGCTGCTCGCATTGCTCGGGGTGCTTGAGTCGGTCGCCACGCAACCCATCATGCCGTGCCGGGGTCACACCGCGTCGGCGGCCTCAGTCCTGCGTCGCGCGGCGACCCGCTCCTTGGACGGCCAGCGCACGTCATGCGCCCAGCCCAGCTGCTCGAACCAGCGGATGAGGCGCGCCGAGGAGTCGACCTGGCCGCGCATCACGCCGTGCCGCGCCGACGTCGGGTCGGCGTGGTGCAGGTTGTGCCAGGACTCGCCGCAGGACAGGACGGCCAGCCACCACACGTTGCCCGAGCGGTCCCGGGACTTGAAGGGGCGCTTGCCGACCGCGTGGCAGATCGAGTTGATCGACCAGGTCACGTGGTGCAGCAGCGCCACCCGCACGAGCGAGCCCCAGAAGAACGCCGTGAACGCGCCCCACCACGACATCGTCACCAGGCCGCCGATCAGCGCCGGCAGGAACAGCGACAGCGCCGTCCAGGCGATGAACTGACGGGAGACCGCGCGGATCGCCGGGTCCTTGACCAGGTCCGGCGCGTACTTCTCCTGCGAGGTCTGCTCCTCGTTGAACATCCAGCCCATGTGCGCCCACCACAGGCCCTTCATCAGGGCCGGCACGGTCTCCCCGTACCGCCACGGCGAGTGCGGGTCACCCTCCGCGTCGGAGAACTTGTGGTGCTTGCGGTGGTCCGCGACCCAGCGGACGAGGGGGCCCTCCACCGCCATCGACCCGGCGACCGCCAGGGCGATGCGCAGCGGGCGCTTCGCCTTGAAGGAGCCGTGCGTGAAGTAGCGGTGGAAGCCGATCGTGATGCCGTGGCAGCCCAGGTAGTAGAAGAAGACGAGCAGCCCCAGATCGAGCCAGCTGACTCCCCAGCCCCACGCCAGCGGCACCGCCGCGAGGATGGCGAGGAACGGCACGGCGATGAACAGGAGCAGTGTGATCTGCTCCACGGAGCCTTTGCGCTCACCGCCGAGCGTCGCCGACGCCGGCGGGCCGGAGGAGGGTCCGGGCGCCCCCTCCGGGACGTCGTCGATCACATCGGAACGTGTGGCCATGAGAGTCCCCTGTAAGTCGAGGGTTGAGAGGGTCTGTGATGGGTCAGGAGATCAACGGAGATCCGCGGAAGAGAGCCTTCGTCATTCCTACGGTTCCGTAACTTACGGGGTCGTAAGCATCGCGGCGCGTAACCGGACGCCGCGAGGCCCCGGAGAGTGCCGAGAGCGCGGGCACATATCCTTGGTCACGGTCGGACAGCGCGGTCCGCTCTGAATCTCCACCCGGGACTACTACCCGGTTCCGGGGACTCCTCCCTCCAGACGAGCTTCACCACTGCAAGGAGCCGCACCTGTGAGCAGTGCCGACGAATCGACCGCCCCGACGAGCACCAGCGCCGAGCTGCGCGCCGACATCCGCCGTCTCGGTGATCTGCTGGGCGAGACCCTCGTACGACAGGAGGGGCCCGAGCTCCTCGAACTCGTGGAGAAGGTCCGCCGCCTGACGCGCGAGGACGGCGAGGCCGCCGCCGAGCTGCTGCGCGGAACCGAACTGGAGACCGCGGCCAAGCTGGTCCGCGCCTTCTCCACCTACTTCCACCTCGCCAACGTGACCGAGCAGGTGCACCGGGGCCGCGAGCTGCGCGCCAAGCGCGCCGACGAGGGCGGCCTGCTGGCCCGCACCGCGGACCGCCTCAAGGACGCCGACCCGGACCACCTGCGCGAGACCGTGCGGAACCTGAACGTGCGCCCCGTCTTCACGGCCCACCCGACCGAGGCCGCCCGGCGCTCCGTGCTGAACAAGCTGCGCCGGATCGCCACGCTCCTGGAGACCCCGGTCCTGGAGACCGACCGCCGCCGCTACGACACCCGCCTCGCCGAGAACATCGACCTGGTGTGGCAGACGGACGAGCTGCGCGTGGTGCGCCCCGAGGTCACCGACGAATCGCGGAACGCGATCTACTACCTCGACGAGCTGCACGCCGGCGCCGTCGGCGACGTCCTGGAGGACCTCACCGCCGAGCTGGAGCGCGTCGGCGTCACCCTCCCCGACGAGACCCGCCCGCTCACCTTCGGCACCTGGATCGGCGGCGACCGCGACGGCAACCCGAACGTCACCCCGCAGGTGACCTGGGACGTCCTGATCCTCCAGCACGAGCACGGGATCAACGACGCGCTCGACCTGATCGACGAGCTGCGCGGCTTCCTGTCGAACTCGATCCGCTACACCGGCGCCACCGAGGAGCTGCTCACCTCGCTCCAGTGCGACCTGGAGCGGCTGCCGGAGATCAGCCCCCGCTACAAGCGGCTGAACTCCGAGGAGCCCTACCGGCTCAAGGCGACCGCGATCCGGCAGAAGCTGGAGAACACCAAGGAGCGGCTCGCCAGGAACACCCCGCACGTCGACGGCCGCGACTACCTCGGCACCGGCGAACTGCTGCACGACCTCACCCTCATCCAGACCTCGCTGCGCGAGCACCGTGGCGGCCTCTTCGCCGACGGCCGGATGAACCGGACGATCCGCACGCTCTCCGCGTTCGGCCTGCAGCTGGCCACGATGGACGTGCGCGAGCACGCCGACGCCCACCACCACGCCCTCGGCCAGCTCTTCGACCGGCTCGGCGAGGAGTCCTGGCGCTACGCCGACATGCCCCGCGACTACCGCGGCAAGCTGCTCGCCAAGGAGCTCAGGTCGCGGCGCCCGCTCGCCCCGACCCCGGCGCCGCTCGACGCGGCCGGTGAGAAGACCCTCGGCGTGTTCCACACGGTGAAGAAGGCCCTCGACGTGTTCGGGCCCGAGGTCATCGAGTCGTACATCATCTCGATGTGCCAGGGCGCCGACGACGTACTCGCCGCGACCGTCCTCGCCCGCGAGGCCGGCCTCATCGACCTGCACGCGGGCTGGGCGAAGATCGGCATCGTGCCGCTCCTGGAGACGACGGACGAGCTCAAGGCCGCCGACACGATCCTGGAGGACATGCTCTCCGACCCGTCCTACCGGCGCCTCGTCGCGCTCAACGGGGACGTGCAGGAGGTCATGCTCGGCTACTCCGACTCCTCGAAGTTCGGCGGCATCACCACCTCGCAGTGGGAGATCCACCGCGCCCAGCGCCGCCTGCGCGACGTCGCCCACCGCTACGGCGTGCGCCTGCGCCTCTTCCACGGCCGCGGCGGCACCGTCGGCCGCGGCGGCGGCCCCTCGCACGACGCGATCCTCGCCCAGCCCTGGGGAACCCTGGAGGGCGAGATCAAGGTGACCGAGCAGGGCGAGGTGATCAGCGACAAGTACCTGGTGCCGTCGCTGGCCCGGGAGAACCTGGAGCTGACCGTCGCGGCCACTCTTCAGGCCTCCGCCCTGCACACCTCGCCGCGCCAGTCGGACGAGGCGCTGGCCCGCTGGGACGCCGCCATGGACGTCGTCTCGGACGCCGCGCACGGCGCGTACCGCAAGCTGGTCGAGGACCCGGACCTGCCGACGTACTTCGTCGCGTCCACGCCGGTCGACCAGCTCGCCGACCTGCACCTGGGCTCGCGGCCCTCCCGCCGCCCCGGCTCCGGCGTCTCGCTCGACGGGCTGCGCGCCATCCCGTGGGTCTTCGGCTGGACGCAGTCGCGGCAGATCGTGCCCGGCTGGTACGGCGTGGGCAGCGGGCTCAAGGCGCTGCGCGAGGCGGGCCTGGACAGCGTGCTCGACGAGATGCACGAGCGCTGGCACTTCTTCCAGAACTTCATCTCCAACGTCGAGATGACGCTCGCCAAGACCGACCTGCGCATCGCCCGGCACTACGTCGACACCCTCGTGCCCGACGAGCTCAAGCACGTCTTCGCCAACATCGAGACCGAGCACGAGCTGACCGTGCGCGAGGTGCTGCGCATCACCGGGGAGACCGAACTCCTGGACGCGCACCCGGTGTTGAAGCAGACCTTCGACATCCGGGACGCCTACCTCGACCCGATCTCCTACCTCCAGGTCGCCCTGCTCAAGCGGCAGCGCGACGCGGCCGCCGCCGGCCAGGAGCCCGACCCGACGCTCGCCCGCGCCCTGCTCCTCACGGTCAACGGTGTCGCCGCGGGTCTGCGCAACACCGGCTGACCGACCGCTCTAGACGAGGCTGACGGTGACGAACGCCGCCGTCAGCAGAGCGAATCCGGCGTCTGACGTGATCCACGCCAGGCGCCGGTTCAGCATTCCGCCCGCGAGCACCACGGACGCGAGCAGCAGCGCACCGCCCAGCGGTATCCAGGCATTGAAGAAGCCGGCTGTCCCCGAGCGCACCGCTCGCCGCGTGCCCGGCTCGACGACCACGGGAACACGGGCGCCCTTCTTCACGCCGACCGAGCGCCGCATCGACACGTCCGCGCCGCCGCCCGAGGCCAGCGGTCCGCTGCACGTACTGCCCGCGCACCGTGCCACCACCAGCTCACCGTGCTGGCGACCCTTGGGGAACACCACGTGCTGCGCCGAACCCCACGACGCCCAGAACCCGGCCACCACGAGGAGCAGGGCGAGGGCCAACGCCGCCACCCGCCGGGACACCGACATCGCTGAAGCCATGGCCGTGATCTTTGGCCATGCATACGCGTACGGTCAACACCCGGCGCCTGTCCGGAAGGTGTCAGGAGTTGTACGACGACTGCGCGCGCTCCAGGCCCTCGATGACGAGCGCCTCCACCGCGTCGGTCGCCCGGTCCACGAAGTAGTCCAGTTCCTTGCGCTCCGTGGACGAGAAGTCCTTGAGGACGAAGTCCGCGACCTGCATCCGCCCCGGCGGCCGGCCGATCCCGAACCGCACCCGGTGGTAGTCGGGCCCCATCGCCTTGGTCATCGACTTCAGCCCGTTGTGCCCGTTGTCGCCGCCGCCCAGCTTCAGGCGCAGCACCCCGTAGTCGATGTCCAGCTCGTCGTGGACGGCCACGATCCGCGCCGTCGGCACCTTGTAGAAGTCGCGCAGCGCCGTCACCGGGCCGCCGGAGACGTTCATGTACGACATCGGCTTCGCCAGGATCACCCGGCGGCTCGCGGGGCCGGGCGGACCGATCCGGCCCTCCACGATCTGGGCCTGCCCCTGCCCCTTCGTTGCCCGCTTGAACTTGGCGCCCATCCGCCGCGCCAGCAGATCGGCGACCATGAAGCCGACGTTGTGCCGGTTCATCGCGTACTCGGGGCCCGGGTTGCCGAGCCCGGCGATCAGCCAGGGAGCGTTCTCGTCGGACATGCACATTCCTCACGCGCGTACGTACGGGACGACGGTGGAGCCGGATAGGAACAGCCGGATACAGCGGTACGGGGTGGCAGGCCGCGCCCACCACCCCGTACGACGGCTCAGAAGCCGAAGGCTCAGGCCTCCGCGGACTCGTCGCCCTCGGCGGCGGCCTCTTCGGCCTGCGCGGCCAGGACCTGCAGCACGATGGCGTCCTCGTCGACGGCGAGCGTGGTGCCGGCCGGCAGCTTGATGTCCTTGGCGTGCACGGCGTCACCGGCGTCCAGGCCCGCGATCGAGATGACGACCGACTCGGGGATGTGCGTGGCCTCGGTCTCGACGGCCAGCGTGTTCAGGACGTACTCGAGCAGGTTGCTGCCCGCGGCGAGCTCGCCCTCGGCGACGATCGGGAGCTCGACGGTGACCTTCTCGCCGAGCTTCACGAGGAGCAGGTCGACGTGCTCGATGAAGCCCTTGAGGGCGTCACGCTGCACGGCCTTGGGGATGACCAGCTGGGTCCCGCCGTCGAGGTCCAGGGAGAGCAGGACGTTCGGCGTACGCAGGGCGAGCTGCAGCTCGTGGCCCGGCAGCGTGATGTGGATCGGGTCGCCACCGTGACCGTAGACGACGCCGGGAACCTTGTTCTCGCGGCGGATGCGGCGGGCGGCGCCCTTGCCGAACTCGGCACGGATCTCGCTGGCGAGCTTGACCTCGGACATGTGCTCTCAACTCCTCGTAGAACTGGGGAAAACCAGAGAAAAAGGTCACCCGGCCACGAAACGGCCTGCTACGAAGAGCGCGTCGATAACGGATCGCCGTACAGAAAAGTACGGCCTCCCTCGCCGAGCAACTTTGGCAGTCTACTCGGCGAGGGAGGCCGTACCCAAATGGATCTTCAGTGCGCGGATCCTCCAGAGGATCAGGCTTCGCCCTCGAAAAGGCTGGTGACCGAGCCGTCCTCGAAGACCTCACGCACGGCGGAGGCGATCGTCGGGGCGATCGACAGGACCGTGATCTTGTCGAGCTCCAGCTCGTTCGGCGTCGGCAGCGTGTTCGTGAAGACGAACTCGCTCACCTTCGAGTTCTTCAGACGGTCGGCGGCCGGGCCGGACAGCACACCGTGCGTGGCCGTCACGATGACGTCCTCCGCGCCGTGCGCGAACAGCGCGTCCGCGGCGGCGCAGATCGTGCCACCCGTGTCGATCATGTCGTCGACCAGGACGCAGACGCGGCCCTTCACGTCACCGACGACCTCGTGCACGGTGACCTGGTTGGCGACATCCTTGTCGCGGCGCTTGTGCACGATCGCCAGCGGAGCGCCGAGACGGTCGCACCAGCGGTCGGCGACGCGCACGCGGCCGGCGTCGGGGGAGACAACGGTCAGCTTCGACCGGTCCACCTTCGCGCCCACGTAGTCCGCCAGGATCGGCAGCGCGAACAGGTGGTCCACCGGGCCGTTGAAGAAGCCCTGGATCTGGTCCGTGTGCAGGTCCACGGTGAGGATCCGGTCGGCACCCGCGGTCGCCATGAGGTCCGCGATCAGACGCGCCGAGATCGGTTCACGTCCGCGGTGCTTCTTGTCCTGCCGCGCGTAACCGTAGAACGGCACGATGACGGTGATGGAGCGGGCCGACGCACGCTTCAGCGCGTCGATCATGATCAACTGCTCCATGATCCACTTGTTGATCGGAGCCGTGTGGCTCTGGATCAGGAAGCAGTCGGCACCGCGAGCGGACTCCTGGTAGCGGACGTAGATCTCACCGTTGGCGAAATCGAAAGCCTTGGTCGGAACGATCCCGACACCGAGCTGGTGCGCGATCTCCTCCGCAAGCTCAGGGTGGGCGCGGCCAGAGAAGAACATCATCTTCTTCTCGCCCTGCGTCTTCATCCCGGTCACAGCACTGTCTCCTCAGACGAGTTCGTCCGCCGCGGCTGCCCGCGCGTCATAGCAGCGAGCCAGGCGAATCGTGAGCATCTATCACGGTACGCCGTGTCGGACGCACCTGTTTCCGGTCAGCCTTCGCTACCCGGCTCCCGAGTGGCCGCCTCCGCCGCCTTCGCGGCCGCGCTCCCCGGACGCTTGCGGGCCACCCAACCCTCGATATTCCGTTGCTGGCCCCGGGCCACGGCCAGTGAACCGTCAGGCACATCCTTCGTGATGACCGAGCCGGCGGCGGTGTACGCACCGTCCCCGACCGTGACAGGCGCCACAAACATGTTGTCCGCGCCGGTCCTGCAATGCGACCCGATCGACGTGTGGTGCTTGTCCTGACCGTCGTAGTTCACGAAGACGCTCGCCGCACCGATATTGGTGAAGTCGCCGATCGTCGCGTCCCCCACGTAGGACAGGTGCGGCACCTTCGTGCCCTCACCGATCGTCGCCTTCTTCAACTCGACGTACGTACCGACCTTCGACTTGAGGCCGAGCCGCGTACCGGGACGGAGATAGGCGAACGGCCCGACGCTCGCCTGCTGGCCGATCTCGGCGCCGTCGGAGACCGTGTTGTCCACCCGGGCGCCGGCGCCCACCGTGGTGTCCGTGAGGCGCGTGTTGGGGCCGACCACGGCGCCCTCGCCGAGATGCGTCGCACCGTGCAGCTGCGTGCCCGGCAGAATCGTCGCGTCACGGTCGAAGGTCACCGTCACGTCGACGAACGTGCTCGCCGGGTCGACGACCGTGACGCCGTCGAGCATCGCGCGCTCGAGAAGACGGTCGTTGAGAGTGCGGCGCGCCTCGGCGAGCTGCACGCGGTTGTTGATACCGGCGATCTCGCGGTGGTCGCGGGCCACGGACGCACCGACCCGGTGCCCGGCCGCGCGCAGGATCCCCAGCACGTCCGTGAGGTACTCCTCGCCCTGACTGTTGTCCGTACGCACCTTCTTCAGGGCGTCGGCGAGCAGCCGGCCGTCGAACGCGAAGACGCCCGAGTTGATCTCGGTGATCGCGCGCTGCGCCTCGGTGGCGTCCTTGTGCTCGACGATCCCGGTCACGGCGCCGGAGACGGCCTCACGGACGATGCGGCCGTAGCCGGTCGCGTCCGGCACGTCGGCGGTCAGCACGGTCACCGCGTTGCCGTCGGCGGTGTGCGTGGCGGCCAGCGCGGTCAGGGTCTCGCCGGTCAGCAGCGGAGTGTCGCCGCACACGACCACGACGGTCCCGTCGAGAGCGCCCTCGGGGGCCAGCCCCTCCAGGCCCATCCGCACGGCGTGCCCCGTGCCGTTCTGCTCGGCCTGCACGGCGGTACGTGCCCCGTCGTCGACGGCGCTCACGTGCGCGGCGACCTTCTCGCGCTCGTGCCCCACGACCACGACGAGCCGCTCGGGGTCCAACTCCCGCGACGCGGCCAGCACATGGCCGACCAGCGAGCGGCCACAGAGATCGTGCAGGACTTTGGGAGTGGCCGATTTCATACGGGTGCCCTCACCCGCTGCGAGAACGACGACGGCGGCCGGGCGGTTGGCGCTCACGGGTGTGTCCTTCGGCTTCGAAATGGGGTGGACATCCGCAGGATACCGGGGCGTTCGAAGGGGGAAATGAGGGCGGGGCCCGACCGATGGTCGGGCCCCGAACCGAGCGCGGCTCCCCCGCCAGGACTTGAACCCGGACAGATGGCACCAAAAGCCACAGTGCTGCCAATTACACCACGGGGGATCATTAAGGCCTAAACCGGACATTACGTCAGGTGGTCGGCCGGGCCCCCAACACTATGCCGCACCAAGAGCCTTCGATGCGACGGTACAGGTCCGATCCCTGGCGCACCCTGATGCCGAGGCAGCCGCGATACTCGGCTCCCGTGTTTTTGCGGACGGTTGCGGGGTTGTGTCTCTTGAGCACCGTCTTGGCGAGGTCGTGTTCGTCAATGCCGAGGATGTCGGCCCAGTAGCGCTCGGCGCCGCTCACGTCGGCCGACTCGTGGATCATGACCCGGCAGTGCAGGCGGCCGCGGTCCACGCCCAGAAGGTCGAGCCATGCGAGGAACACGGTGATCATGCCCGGATCGCTGTTCACGAATTCCACGATCTCGCGACGCTTGTGCGGTTTATCTTTGGTTCCCTCAGCCCAGTAGAGGCCGACGCCCACAAGGAAGAGTTCGCGGTCGGTGATCCCGCCGATCGCACGAGCGGCGGTCTGCTTGGTCGCCCGACGCTCCTCGTCCTGTGCCGTCCGCAACTTCGTCAGTCCGGCATTCATCCGGGCCCGCTGCTCCTCAGGAGTGCAGCGCGGCTCCGGGACGGGCAGGTCTCGCACCCAGAGCGAGACGGAACTCTTCGAGCAGCCCAATTCGGCCTGGATCTCGTTGTACGTCCGGCCGCTGAGGCGCAACTCGCGCGCCCGTTCCCGTAGGCCGTCCTTCGCTCTCGGGCGTTTGGTCCACTCCGCGGGGGGTTCGCCCCGCACGAGGCGGCCCAGAACCTCCTTGTTGCGGACCCCGAGCTCGTCGGCGATCCGGTGGAGGCTCGCTCCTTCGCGGCGCAGCTGCACCGCCCTCCTTCGTAGCCCCTCGAAATCCGCGTACTTGCCTTTGGCGTGTGTCATAGGCACAGGCTGCGCCGGAATGTCGGCGTCCGGGGGCGGCAGTGATCGCTGGTCAGCCGTTCGAGGGATACCGGTGGGTTTCGCATCTGTTCGATTACGGGGAGTGGTGTAGGCCAGTTAGTAAAACTCGCCGGAAAACGGGCGGTGCGCGCCCGTAGGCTGGAGGCATGACCGCGACGGGGGAAGTTCACCGAGCCACGGCCGGGGGGCCGTGGTGGTGGGAGCGGTGGCGCAGTGCCGGGCTCGATGTGGGGCTCGCGGCGGCGTCTGCCGTGGAGTGTGCGTTCGAGGGTGTGCCGTTCGCGCACAAGGCAGGGCTGCCCGTATGGATGGGGATCGTCTTCGGGGTGCTGACCGGCGGGACGCTGCTGTTGCGGCGGCGCTGGCCGATCGCCGTGGTGCTGGTCTCGGTGGCGGTGACGCCGGCGCAGATGGGCATCATGCTCACCGTCGTCGGGCTGTACTCGCTGGCCGCCTCCGAGATGCCGCGCCGGATCATCGGGGCGCTGGCCGGGATGTCGTTCGTCGGGACGCTGATCGTCTCGGTGGTCCGGGCGCAGCAGGACATGGTGCAGAGCGACCGGTTCCAGGTCGGCGGCTGGTTCGTGCCCTTCGTGGCGATCACCACGTCGCTGGGGGTGACGGCGCCGCCGTTGCTGCTCGGGCTGTACGTGGGTGCGCGGCGGCGGTTGATGGAGTCGTTGCGGGAGCGGAACGAGTCGCTGGAGCGGGAGTTGTCGCTGCTCGCGGAGCGGGCCGAGGAGCGGGCCGAGTGGGCGCGGGGCGAGGAGCGGACCCGGATCGCGCGCGAGATGCATGACGTGGTGGCGCACCGGGTGTCGCTGATGGTGGTGCATGCGGCGGCGTTGCAGGCGGTGGCCAGGAAGGACCCCGAGAAGGCGGTGAAGAACGCGGCGCTGGTCGGGGACATGGGCAGACAGGCGCTGACGGAGCTGCGGGAGATGCTCGGGGTGCTGCGGGCCGGGGATCCGGTGCCGGAGCGTGGTGGCCGGGCGGTGCATGCGGTGCCGTTGGCGGCGGTGGGGATGGCGGCGGCCGCGGCGGCGTCCCGGGCCGAGGCGGAGGAGGCCGGGGCGGTGGAGGGCGGCCCGTGTCTGGCCGACCTCGACGAGTTGGTGGGGCAGTCCCGGGAGGCCGGGATGGTGGTGGAGATGACGTGGGAGGGGGAGGCGCGGGGGTACGCCGCGGTGGTGGAGCAGACCGCGTACCGGGTGGTGCAGGAGGCGCTGACGAACGTGCACAAGCACGCGGCCGGGGCGAAGACGTACGTGCGCCTCGCGCACCGGGGCGCGGAGGTGGCGATGCAGGTGGAGAACGAGCCGCCGCCGGTGCTGTCGGACGCGTCGGCGGCGGGGTTGCCGTCGGGTGGGAACGGGCTGGTCGGGATGAAGGAGCGGGTCGCCGGGATCGGCGGGGTGTTCGTGTCCGGGCCGACGGACGCGGGCGGTTACCGGGTCTCGGCGGTCCTTCCGGCGGCGTAGGGCCTGGCCCTCCTCAGGCGCCCCGGCTGTACAGGCAGCGCCCCGGGCCTTGGACGCCCGGGTTCCGGACGCCCTGGCCTGGACCCTCAGCCCTCAGTCGCCCGTGATCGCCTGGAGGCGGGGCGGCTGGGCGCCGGTGATCAGGGTTTCCAGGGCCTGGTCGATGCCGGGGCCGAGGTACCAGTCGCCGCTGTGGTCGAGGGCGTAGACGCGCCCCTCCGTGTCGATGGCCAGCAGGGCTTCCGTGCCGGACTCCGCGCCGAGCGGGCTCACCTCGGTGTCGAGGGCGCGGCCGAGGTCGCCGAGGGTGCGGGCCATGTGGAGGCCGTGCAGGGGATCGAGGTGCGGCTGGACCGGCGCTATCTGGCGGCCGGGGCCCGTGGGTGTGAGATGCAGGCCGCCGAACTCGGCCCAGGCCTCCACCGCCGCGGGGAAGACGGCGTGCCGGTGGCCTGCAGGGGAGACGTGGGTGCGCAGCGCGTCCGCCCAGAACTCGGCCTGCTTGATGTCCCAGCGTCCGGGCTGCCAGCCGGCGGCCCGCAGTGTGGCGTCGACGGTGCCGGTGAAGCGGGTGTTCGAAGTGCGGTCCACGGGTGCGGAGTTCGGCATCAGTGGGCGGCCTCGCTGTCCTCGGTGTCTGCGGTGGGGTCTACTACGCGCACGCCGAAGTGGGCGGTGAGCGCGGCGCAGGCGCGGCAGGGCCGGGCGAAGCCGCCGTGCAGCGGGTCGCCGTCCTCGCGGATGCGCCGGGTGGTCAGTTTGGCGTGTTTGAGGGCTTTGCGGGCCTCGCTCATCGTCATGGGTCTGCGCCGGGCGCGCTTGGACTTCTCGCCGCGTTCGGTGTCCGTGGCCGCGAGCCGGCGCGAGATGAGGATGGTCTCGGCGCAGCGTCCGGTGAACCGGTCGCGCTGTGCGCTCGTCAGCGTGTCCAGGAAATCCTGCACCAACGGGTGCAGGGCGGGCGCCAGTTCGCCGCGGGCGGCGGTGGATGTGAGTGTGCTGCCGCGTACCGAGAGCGCGGCGGCGACGGCGGGCAGGATGCCGTCGCGGCGTCCGCGCAGTACGGGAACGTCGGTGGAATCGGTGGCGCTCCAACCGACGCGCGGGTCGTCGCCGGACGGCGCGTCCGTGGCTGCGGATGGCTCTGCGGTACCGCTGTGCATGTGGTGCTTCCCCTCCTGCAATCCCCCAGGTTGCCTGCACAGAGTGCCAAATGGGGCGGCTGGTTCGGAAGCCGGTACCCGCCGACACGCCCGATCGTCACGGGGTGGTGACACTGGGGTGACTGCTGGTCATGGAACCGGAGGGCCGGTGACCCGTGTCGTACAACCGCATAGGCTGTCGTTGTCCGCGATCGATACGTGTCAAAAAGCAGAGCACGAGTTCGGTACGGAACAAGAACCGTCAACAGCGCCGCAGGGGGCAACCGCCATGACGACAGGTCGGCTCGGGCAGCAGGCCGCGCCGCCGAACGCGGCCTATGCCGGGCAGGTAGTGAACTTCCCTGACCCGGTCCGCGCCGCCCGGCACCCGCGAGGGGTGCGGGTGGACGGCGACGGCTACCCGGACTTCTCGGCGTACGCGCGGGCCGCGGCCGAGATCGCGGAGCCGCCCCAGGGCTTCGGCGTCGACGAGTTGCGCCTCACGGACTATGTGTCGGCGAACGCCGCGCTTGCCGCGTCCGGGCACGAGCTGTGGGACACGATCCCGGCGGTGGCGACGCCGCACGGCTGGACCTGGCACCACGTCCGTGGATCGCGCCGCCTGGAGCTGGTGCCCGTAGAGGTGAAGGCGTTGCTGCGCCATCACGGCGGTCTCGCGACGGCGGCCGTGGACCAGCACAAGCGGGGCACGCGCCCGTTGCAGGACACCCGGCCCGCGCATTTCGCGCTGCCGAAGTCGGCGGTGGCGGTGACCGAGCAGCAGGTGCTCGGCGTGGAAGAGGATCTGGGGTACCGGCTGCCGGGCGCCTACCGGTCCTTCCTGAAGGCGGGTGGCGGTTGCGCGCCCGTCGGGGCCGCGCTCGACGCCGAGCTGGGTCTCCTGATCGACCAGCCGTTCTTCACGGTGCGCGACGAGGCCGCGGTCAACGATGTGCTCTACGTCAACAAATGTCTGCGTGATCACCTGACGAAGGACTACTTGGCGGTCGGTTTCGTGCAGGGCGGCATCCTCGCCGTGAAGGTGCGGGGCGCCGCGACCGGTTCCGTGTGGTTCTGCGCGTACGACGACGCGCGGGACGGCGGTGACGCGGCCGGCTGGTCGGCCGCCGAGCGCGTGGAGCGGCTGCTGCTCCCGTGCGGGGACGACTTCGATGTGTTCCTGTCCCGGCTGGCCGGTAATCCCCCGGAGTTGGAGACGGTGGCGAACTTGATGGTGGACGGCGGGTTCGCGAACGCCGTGCCGACGAACGCGGACGAGGGGTGAAGGTCCGATGGTGACGTTCGCGCAGGCGCAGGAGCGCGCCGAGGAATGGATCAACGGGGATGTGCCCGCCTACCAGCACCGTGAGGTGCGGGTGCGGGAGTTCGAGCTGGGCTTCGTGGTCTGGGCGGAGGACCGGGAGACCGGTCCGGTCTCCGACGGCGGTCGTCAGCGGCTCGTGCTCGCGCGGGACAGCGGTGAGGCCACGCTGTGGCCTTCGCTGCCCGTGGGTGAGGTGATCCGGCGGTACGAGGAGGAGTACGGGCTGCCGGACGGCCCGGCCGAGCCTGCCGCTCCGCGGCCGCCCGAGCGGGTGGACCTGAACCAGACGTCGTTCCTGCTGAGTCCGCCGGAGTGGTTGCAGGAGGCGGCGGACAAGCTGGGAATCCCGGACCGGCGCGAGTCGTCTTCGTCGACGCCCTCGACGCCACCGAGTCCTTCGGCTCCCTCGACTCCCTCCGCTGTGCCGCCTGCCACGCCCTCGCCGGCGGCTCCGGTCGCTCCGGCTCCGGCGCGGGCCGCCGCCGAGCCGCAGGATTCCGTTCCCGCCGCGCCCGAGGGCGCGACGCCGTGGGCAGGTACGGACACGAACGGCGCGGGCGACGAGGAGGACCGCTCGGTGCCGTTGCCCGAGACGGTGTTCTCGCCGCCGCTGTCCGAGGACATGCCGCCGCCCGGCGTCACCCCTGAGGCGAAGACCGCGCTGATCTCCGGCGGCAGCCGGTTGCCGCGAACGGCGGAGAGCCCCTCGCTGGGCGGTCCCCCCGCCCCGACGTACGGCTACCCGCAGGGGCCCGGCGGCTCCAACACGCCGCCGCCTCCGGGTGGTTCGACGCCGCTGCCTCCGCCGGGCGCGCCGCAGTACGGGTACCCGCAGGGGCCTGCCGGTTCCAACGTGCCGCCGTCGGCGCCTGGTTCGGCCCCGTCGCCCGTTCCGGGTGCGCCCTTGCCGCCGCCGGCGCCGGGTTCGGCCGTGCCGGGTACGCCGCCGGCTGCTCCGGGTGCTCCGCAGTACGGGTATCCGCAGGGGCCTGCCGGTTCCAACGTGCCGCCGCCGGCGCCGGGTTCGGCCCCGCTACCCGTTCCGGGTGCGCCCTTGCCGCCTCCGGCGCCGGGTTCGGCCGTGCCGGGTACGCCGCCGGCTGCTCCGGCTGCTCCGCAGTACGGGTATCCGCAGGGGCCTGCCGGTTCCAACATGCCGCCGTCGGCGCCGGGTTCGGCCCCGCTGCCCGTTCCGGGTGCGCCCTTGCCGCCTCCGGCGCCGGGTTCGGCCGTGCCGGGTACGCCGCCGCCTGCTCCGGGTGCGCCGCAGTACGGGTACCCGCAGGGGCCCGGCGGCTCCCACACCCCGCCGCCGTCCGGTCCCGCGCGGGATGCCGCCGGGCGGCCGCTCGCGCCCGGGGCCGGGGACATCGCGGACGTCGCCACCAGCAAGGCCCAGCCGCCGCATCGTGGTGGCGGGCAGACTCCACCGCCGCCGGGTGCGCCCGGTGTGCCCGGTGCTCCGGCGGGCGGCTACGTCCCGACGCAGCTTGTGTCCTCGCTCGGTCCCGACGGGCAGCCGCAGGCCCCGGGCGCGCCCACCGCGCCGAGGCCGCCCGGCAGTACGCCCCCGCCCCCCGGCGGCATGCACCACGCGGCGACGATACTCTCCGGACCTGCCGTCGGCGCCCCGGGCGGGCAGGCACCGCCGCCGCCGGGACCGCCCGGCGTCCCGGGCGCACCGCAGCAGCCCGCCGCGCCGAGGCCGCCGGGCAGCACGCCCCCGCCGCCCGGCGGTACCGGTGGCGGAGCCCATCACGCGGCGACGATGCTCGCGGGACCTGGCCCGCAGGCTCCGCAGGGCCCCGTCGGGCCGCCGCCCGGCGCGATGCCTCCGCCCACGCCGGGGCAGCAGATCCCCGGCGGCCCGCCCCCGGCGGCGTACGGCTACCCGCAGCAGGCGGCGCCGCCGATGGGCCAGCCGACCGTGGGCCCGGGGTACCAGGCCGTGCTGCGCTACCGCGCGCCCGACGGCTCCGAGCAGCAGCTCATCCGGCGTTCCGCGCCGGGTACGCCGCACCCGGAGTGGCAGATCTTCCACGAGCTGCGCGGCATGAACATCCCGGCGGACCAGGTACTCGAACTCCACACGGAGCTGGAGTCCTGCGCGCTGCCGGGCGCGTACTGCTCGCGCATGATCAAGGAGCAGTGGCCGCAGGCGCGGATCACGTCGATCGCGCCGTACGGCACGGATCACGCGTCCCGCCAGCAGGGCATGCAGCAACTCATCGCGCACCAGGGTGAGTTGCACCAGGTCGCCGACGGCCCGGCGCGTCCGGCGCCGGTCCGCGCGCCGCTGCCGCCCGCGCAGCCCGCGCCGCCGGTCCCGCCGGAGGGCATCGCGCAGGAGCTGGCCGCCGCGTTCGGGCCCGGGGTGTTCCGGTTCGACCAGCGGGCCGTGTCGCGGCAGGGCGTCCCGGACGTCGTGGCGCACACGCTCGTCGTGGCCGGTCTGCCCGCGGACTTCGGGCCGTTCTTCTGGGCGCAGGCCCAGCCGGGCCGCCCGGTGCCGACGCTGGCCGAGCTGGCGCAGGAGCGCGGGGTGCAGCCGGCGCCGGACGCGGGCTCGTACCTCGTCATGGGCAGCGATTTCGGCAAGGCGGTCTGCGTCCAGTACGGGACGGCGAACATTGTGGCCGTGCCGGTCGAGGCGGGTCCCGGTGGTGGGCCCGTGCCGCCGCAGTTCGTGAACAGCGGGCTGCCGGAGTTCGCGCGCTCGCTCGGGCTGCTCGGCCGGATGTGGCGGCTGCGCTACGGCCTCAACCAGGAGCAGGCGGGCCGTTGGACCGTCGACTTCCAGGCACAGCTGAACGGGATCGACCCGGCGGCGCTCGGCTCGCCCGAGACCTGGTGGTCGGTGCTGCTCGAACAGATGTGGGACGGCCTGCTGTAGCCACGTAGGCCGATAAGGGCATGCGCGCCGGGGCGCTCGACCTGCGGGATCGGTCGGGCGCCCCGATCATGCGCTCATGGCGGGCACACGGACGCGGACCGGAACGGCGAAGAGACGGCGCTGGCCCAGGCGCGTCCTGCTGACGGTGCTCGTGGTGCTCGTGCTGCTCGTCGGATACGGCACCGGGCTCTATTTCTGGGCGGATTCGCGGCTGCGGACCACGGACGCCTTCACCGACTTCGACGGCCGTCCGACGGCGGGCAAGGGCACGGACTGGCTGCTCGTCGGCTCGGACTCGCGCGCGGACCTGACGCCCGAACAGCGCAAGGAACTGCATGTCGGCAACGACCAGGGCCTGAACACCGACACGATCATGATCCTGCACTACGGGGGCAGCGGCCCGTATCTGATCTCGATCCCGCGCGACTCGTACGTACCGATCCCGGGCCACGGCACGAACAAGATCAACGCGGCGTACGCGCTCGGCGGCGCGAAGCTGCTCACGCGGACCGTCGAGCAGGCGACGGGGCTGCGCCTCGACCACTACGCGGAGATCAACTTCCTGGGTCTGGTGGATGTCGTCGACTCCCTCGGCGGCGTCACCCTGTGCGTACCGGACGGCGGTCTGCACGACGAGAAGTCCGGCGCCGACTTCGACGCGGGATGTCAGCACATGGGCGGGGTCCAGGCGCTGCAGTACGCGCGGGCCCGTTACTCCGACCCGAAGGGCGACCTGGGCCGGGTCGAGCGCCAGCAGCAGTTGGTCAACGCGATCGCCGACAAGGCGCTGAGCCCGGCGGTGCTGGTCCCGCCGTGGAAGCTGATCCCGTTCCTGAGCGCCTCGCTCGACGCGCTCACCGTCGACCCCGGCACCGGTATCGGCGCGCTGGCGACGATGGGCCGAAAGGTGTCCGGTCTGTCCGGCCATTCCGGGACGACGACCGTGCCGGTGGCGAGCGAACCGTATGTTTCCGGGGCGGGCGATGTCGTCGAGTGGAACCGGAGCGAGGCCGAAGAACTCTTCGCGGCGCTACGCGCCGACACCGCGATTCCGACTTTCGACACCAATTGACGCATCCTTGGCCGAGTAGGTCGGGCGGTGTGTCACGTGTGTCGCGTTATGGACGCTTCCGCTTGATCCATCAAGATGTGCGCCAATCACACAGAACATCGCGCAGGACATCGCGCAGAACATCGCGCAGGACATCACGCAGGACGTCGCACGGGTTGGAGAGGGGATCGAGATGAGCGGTGCAGGCGCATCGGCGTCGCCGTACGGTTTCGTCGTCGTACGAGGCCGTGGTTACCGCCCCGAGCAGGTGGAGGCCCGAGCCGCGGAGCTGTCCGCGGCCCGCGACGGGGCGTGGGAGCGGGCCGCGCGCCTGACCGTCCTCGCCAAGAACATGGAGGCGGAGGCCGAGCGGCTGCGTGCGGTCGTCGCCCAGCTGGCCCCGCAGACGTACGAGACGCTCGGCAGCCGCGCGCAGTACCTCCTTGAGCTGGCCGAGGAGGAGGAGGCCGCCGTCCGGCACGCGGTACGGGCCGAGGCGCAGGCCGTCTCCGACGCCGCGGGGGCGGCGGGGCACGAGGTGCGGGACGCCGCGCAGGCCTACGCCGACGAGGTGCGCGGCGAGGCCGACGAGCGGGCCCGGCGCCGCGAGCGCGAGGGGCAGGCGCACGCCGACGAGATCCGGGTCTCCGCGCGGCGTGACGTGAAGGAGGCGCGGGGCGAGGCCTTGGCTGTGCTGCGCGAGACGCGGCTGCGCGGCGAGGGGATCCTCGGCGACCAGGCCAAGGAGCATGCCGGGCGGCTCGAGGCGTTCGACCGGGAGGCCGCCGAGCGGGAGGCGGCCGCGGACGAGTGGGAGACGGCCGCCGTCGCCGCGGCCGAGGAACGATTGTCGGCCGCGAAGCGGGCGTTCGCCGAGGCGGGGGAAGCCGCACGGCACGGGCAGGAGGACGCGGAGGCGGCCGCCGCGGAACTGCTCGCGCAGGCACGGGCGCAGGAGGAAGGGATCACCCGCGAGACGGAGCGGGTGCTGCGTGAGCACGGTGAGGTGCGGGACGAGGTGCAGGCCCATATGGACCACGTGCGGAGTTCGCTTGCGGCCCTGACCGGGCGGACCGCGGCGGAGTAGTCGCGCGTCCGGGGCTCACTCGCCGAGCGGGCCGGGGTCGAGCGTCTTGGCCGCCAGGTCGCGGAGGCGGTCGCGCTCGGCGGCGGTCAGCGGCTCCGTGAGATCGGCGATCGGCGCTCCGCCGCCGCTGCGCAGCGCTCGACCAGGGCGCGGCCTTTCGGGGCGAGGGCGAGCAGGATGCCGCGGCCGTCGTGCGGTGAGCGTTCCCGGGTGACGAGGCCGTGCTTCTCCGCGCGGGTGACCAGGCCCGTAAAGTTCAGCGGTACGCCCGGTTCTGATCCGTCCCCACGCACCCCGGGAGGTCCTCATGCGCGCAGCCGTCGTCCACTCCTTCGACACTCCGCCCCGCTACGACACCTTCGAGACGCCCGTGCCGCGCGGCGAGCACCAGTTCCTGGTGGAGGTGCTGGCCGCCGGGCTGCACCCGCGGGTGCGCTCCGGCGCCGGCGGCACCCACTACTCGTCCGACGGCGCGCTGCCGATGGTTCCCGGCGTCGACGGCGTCGGCTGCACGGACGACGGGGAGCTGTACTACTTCGTCGCCCTGGACGACGCGGTCGGCACCATGGCCGAGCGGGCCGTCGTCGACCGGCGCCGCGCCGTCCCGCTGCCGCCCGGCACCGACCCGGCCGCCGTGGCCGCGGCCATGAACCCCGGTATGTCGTCCTGGGTCGCGCTGCGCCGCCGCGTCGACGTGCGGCCCGGCGCCTCGGTCCTCGTCCTCGGTGCCACCGGCAGCGCCGGGCAGCTCGCCGTGCAGATCGCGAAGCACCTCGGCGCGGGCCGTGTGGTGGCGGCGGGCCGCGACCCCGAGCGGCTCGCGCTGCTGCCCGCGCTGGGCGCCGACGAGACGCTCTCGCTGAGCGGCGAACCCGACGAGGTGGCCGAGCACGTCGCGAAGGGCGCCGCCGACGTCGACGTCGTCATCGACTACCTGTGGGGCCACGTCACCGAGACCGTCATGCCCGCCCTGCTGCTCGCCCGCACCGACCGCTCCGCGCCCCTCGACTGGATCGAGATCGGCTCCATGGCGGGCCAGGAGATGGCGCTGCCCTCCGCGCTGCTGCGCAAGGCGAACCTGCGCGTCCTGGGCAGCGGGCAGGGCTCCGTCTCCACCGCCGACATCGTGGCCGAACTGCCCGCGCTCGCCGCCGAGATCACCACCGGCAGCCTGGCCGTGCATCCGGTGTCGATGCCCCTGTCGCAGGTCGAGCAGGCGTGGGCGGCCCCCACCGGGCCCGGCGAACGGATCGTTCTCGCGCCCTGATCGCGGCGGCCCGGTGACCATGGCCCGATGGGGGCAAGGGTGCCCGGCACGCCCGCGGTGCACCGCTCTGCGGCTGCTTGCCGGTGAGGCGCGCATCCTGGTGCGGGGCGCGGCCTGGTGGTGGGCGGCCGGGGTGCTCCTGACGGCGGTCGCCGGTGCCGGGGCCGGAGTGCGGATGGCGTGGGGCGGTGACGGCGCGGGCTTGGCGCTATGGGGCTGCGCGGCGTTCCTAGGTGGTCAGGTCGCCGGCCCGTCCGGTGCGGGCAGTGGGCGCAGCCGGGTGACGGCCGAGACGGGTACGGCGCCCGCGGGGTGGTCGCGGCGGTGCGCGTAAGGAGCGAACAACTCCTCGATGCGAGAAGCCAGTTGGTCGACCTCGTCGGGCGTCAGGTGGACGACGGACTCGACCGACCGCTCGACGGCCCGCACGGACTGCCGCGGGTCGTCCCAGCGCAGCCGCCACGGCCGCACCCGCCCGCCGCTGTGCGAGGCCTCTTCGATGAGGCCGTGCCGGGCGAGCTGGCGCAAGTGGAACGAGCAGAGCCCCGAGCTGTGTCCGAGGCGGGCCGCCGCCTGCGAGGACGTGACGGTGCCGAGCTCGGCCAGCAGGTCGAGCAGGGCGATACGGACGGGGTGGTCGGGCAGGGTGCGGGCGGCCCGGCCCGTCTCCCCGGACTCTTCGGTGAGATCTTCTTCGGTCACTTTGCAAAGGATGCTACTTTGCAAAGAAACAAGTCAAGTAGCGGTCGGACGCGAGGAGTTGACGGGTCATGGGCGAGGGGCTGTTGCCGGAGGTCGAGCGTGGCGTCGTGCGGCGCATCACGGTGGTCGGTGAGGAGGTGCTGCACCGCCGCTGCAAGCCGGTCACGGACGCGGAGTTCGGTACGCCGGAGCTGGCGCGTCTGATCGACGACATGTTCGCCACGAACCATGTGGCGCACGGCGCCGGCCTCGCCGCGAACCAGGTCGATGTGGACCTGCAGCTGTTCGTCTGGGACATCGAGGACGACTGGGGAGTGCGCCACGTCGGGCACATCGCGAACCCGGTCCTGGCCGAGGAGCCCGTCGCCGGGCGCCGACTCGTCGAGGAGCTGGAGGGCTGCCTGTCGGTGCCGGGTCCCTTCAAGTCGCTGGCGCGCGCCGACCACACGGTCGTGCGCGGCCAGGACAAGGACGGCGCGGATCTGGTCGTCGAGGGCCGGGGCTACTTCGCCCGCTGCCTCCAGCACGAGACGGACCATCTGCACGGCCGGCTCTACCTCGACCGGCTCGGCAAGCGGGAGCGCCGGGACGCCCTGCGGGAGATGGCGGAGGCGCGGGACGAGGTGTTCGCGCGGCGGGCGGCCGTGGCGGAGCGGCTCGGCAAGTGACCCGCCGCGGCTATCGCTTCGGGTCCCCCGACCGGCCCGCGCTCTCCTGCCGGACGGCCCCGGCGAGGATCCACTCCTCCACCGCCTCGTACTGCCGCAACTGCTCCGCCGCCCTGCGCGGCGGCGTCAGTACCGTGCCGAGCCAGCCGAAGAGGAAGCCGAGGGGGATGGAGACGAGGCCCGTCGTGGTGAACGGGAACCAGTTGAAGTCCCGGCCGGGGAAGGCCGACGTGGGCGAGCCCGAGACCAGGTTCGTGCCCGTCATCAGGATCAGACACGCGGCCGTGCCGCCCAGCAGCGTCCACATCAGGCCCGCGCGCGTGTAGCGGCGCCAGAAGAGGCTGTAGACCAGGGCGGGGGCCAGGGCGGACGCGCCCAGGCAGAAGGAGAGCGTGACCAGGGGCTGCAGGTTGCGGTGCTGGACGAGGGTGGCCAGGAGGATCGCGGGCACGCCGACGGCGAGCGCCGAGACGCGCGCCGTCCTGAGTTCCCTGCGCTCGCTCAACTCCGGTCTGCCGTACGCGAACACGTCGTGGGCCAGTGAGTTCGCGCAGGCCAGGATCATGCCCGCCACCGATGCCAGGAGCGTGAGGAACAGGGCTGTGGTGACCGTCGTGAAGAGCAGCGATTCCGTGGTGGACATCGTCGGGCCGAACGCCGCCCGCGCGCCGAGCAGGTACGCCGTGTTGCCCTGCGCGTCCGCCGTCGCGATGACCGAGCGGCCGAGGAGGGCCGTCGCGCCGATCCCGACGACGGAGATGATCAGGATGAAGACCCCCACCGACGACACCGCCCAGGACATCGAGCGCCGCACCTCGCGCGCGTGCCGCGCCGTGTACATGCGCATGGTGACGTGCGGCAGGCAGGCCGCGCCGAGCACCACCGTCAGCTGCGAACTGAGCATGTCCGTACGGGGGTCGGGGCTCTCGGCGAACTCAAGACCCGGGCTGAGGTAGGCGCGTCCCGCGCCGCTCTGCCGGGCCGCCGTCGCGAGCAGCGCACCGGGGTCCCAGTCGAAGCGGTGCAGGATCAGGGCCGCGATCACGGCGCCCGAGCCGAGCAGCATCACCATTTTCACGATCTGGATGACGGCCGTGCCCTTCATGCCGCCGATCGCCGCGTAGCTGATCATCAGTGCGCCGAGGGCGACCACGCAGCCGGTCTTGAAGCCCTCGCTGGTGAAGCCGAGCAGGAACCCCAACAGGTCGCCCGCGCTGGAGAGTTGGACCAGCATGAGCGGGGTGAGGGCGGTGAGCGTGGTGACGCAGGCGGCGATGCGCACCGCCCGGCCCGGCATCCGGCGGGCCAGCGCGTCGCCCATCGTGAAGCGGCCCGCGTTGCGCAGCGGTTCGGCCAGCAGGAACATCAGGAGCATCAGGCTGAGCCCCGTGCTCAGGGCGAGGACGACACCGTCGTACCCCATCAGGGCGATGATGCCGCCGGTGCCGAGCACGGTCGCCGCCGAGATGTAGTCGCCCGCGACGGCCAGCCCGTTGCTCATCGGCTTCAGGCGCCCGAAGCCGGTGTAGAACTCCTCCAGGTCGTCACGGTCGGGGCCGGTCATGACGCACAGCAGGAGCGTGACCGTGGCGACCGCCGTGAACGCCACCAGTGACATCGACTCCGACGAGGAGCCGGTCATCGTACGCCGCCTCGCGGACCCCGGCCCTGTCGGCGCAGCCGGTGCGCGAGCGGGTCGACGCGCCGCCGGGCGGTGTACTCGTACAGCAGCAATGCGACACAGGAGACGGGGAGTTGGCAGAGGCCGATGAGCAGCCCTGTGGAGAGGCCGCCGCTGGCGGAGCGGTTCATCACGGACGGGGCGAACGCCGAGAGCAGCAGGAAGAGCGTGAAGTAGCCGAGCGCGGTGAGGGTGGCGACGCGGCGCTGCCGGCGGTACGCGGTGCGCAGCAGGAGCAGCGCACGGCTCGGGCCGCCGGGCGGGGGCAGGTCGGGGTGGCGGGGCAGGCGGTGGGCCGGTGAGCGGTAGGCGTGGGAAGAGTGCGGCATCCCGATCTCCTTGCGTGAGCGGGGTCCGCCGGGGACGGGCGGACCGCAGGGAGGTGCGTGGGGAGCCGGAACGTTACTCGGAAGTAGGGGAGTTGGGCGAGGGTTTGTACAAACCGATCGGTCGGTCCTGCGCCGGAGCGTCCTCCGGCGTGGGTGCGGGGTCCAGGACCGGGAAGCGGCGGGGTGCGAGCAGCAGGAGGACGAGGAGGGCGAGCGCGGCCGCGCAGGCCGCCCCGATGTAGACGGAGTCGACGGCCGCGTCGACCGCCCGGCGCACCTCGTCGGCGCCGGAGCGGGTCACCGAGTCGAGGTCGGCGCCGCTGCCGAGGCGGCCGGAGATCACCCCGTTGGCGACGGCGCCGAAGACGGCCGCGCCGACCGTCTGGCCGATCTGCCGGTAGAAGAGGATCGAGGCGGTGGCCGTGCCGCGCTCGGCCCAGCCGACCGAGGACTGCACGCCGATGATCAGGGGGAGCTGGAAGAGGCCGAGGGCCGCGCCGAGCAGCAGGCTGAGCAGCGTGGGCTGCCAGACCGCGCCGGGGAAGGGCAGCAGCGGGAACGCGACGAGGATCGCGAGCGCCGCCGTCATGCCGATCGCGGCCGTGGAGCGGAAGCCGATCCTGCGGTACACGTGCTGGCTCAGGGCCGCCGACACCGGCCAGCTCAGCGTCATCACGGAGAGCACGAAACCGGCCGCGGTGGGGGAGAGGCCGAGCACCGACTGCGCGTACGTCGGCAGGAACGTGGTCGGGGCCACCATCAGCAGGCCCATCGCGCAGAGGGCGAGGTTGACCGCGGCGATGGTGCGCCGCCGCCAGACCCAGCCGGGCAGGATGGGTTCGGCGGCCCGGCGCTCGATCACGACGACCGCGCCGATCAGGGCAACTCCCGTGCAGAGCAGGGTGATCGAGGGCGTCGAGTTCCAGGCCCACGCCACGCCGCCCTGCACCAGCCAGGTCAGCAGGACGCCGCCGGCCGCGAACACGGCGAGCGCGCCCGCCCAGTCGATCCGGGGGCGCGGGCCCGGCTCGCGGCGCGGCTCGTGCAGATGGCGGGCGACGAGGAGGAGCGCGACGGCGCCGACCGGCAGGTTGATCAGGAAGATCCAGCGCCACCCCGCGGACGAGGCGAGGAGGCCGCCGAGCGCCGGGCCGAGGACGGACGAGGTGGCCCACACGGTCGACAGCTTGGCCTGGATCCTGGGGCGTTCCTTCAGCGGGTACAGGTCGGCGGCGAGGGTCTGCACCGTCCCCTGGATCGCGCCGCCGCCGAGCCCCTGGACGACCCGGAAGGCGATCAGGGCGCCCATGTTCCACGCGGACGCGCAGAGCAGTGAGCCGACCAGGAACAGCACGCTGCCCGCGATCAGCACCGGCTTGCGGCCCAGGGTGTCCGAGAGCTTGCCGTAGACGGGCAGGGTGACCGTGACCGCGAGCAAGTAGCCGGAGAACAGCCAGGAGAAGACGGAGAACCCGCCGAGTTCGCCGACGATCTGCGGCACCGCCGTGGAGACGATGGTGGAGTCGAGTGCGGCGAGCGCCATGCACAGCATCAGCGCGGCGACGACCGCCGTCTTCTTCTTCGCCTGCATGTGTTCCCCCTGCACGTATCTCCGGTGAGGAGCTTATGCGGGTGGAGACGACCCTGAGTAGGGCTGCACCGAAGGGTGGACCTCCCCTAGGGGTTCCTCCGTACAACGGACCGGGGGCGGTTCGTCCCCCCGGAGGACGAGGCGGGCGGGGGTTCTTCCTACCTTCGAGGGGTGGGGTTTTCCCCCGGGAAAGACGGTGACTTCCACCAGGGCGCCCGGGGCCCCGCATCACCAGACTTGGACGTACCGCAGACCACTGCGGGATCGCGTGACCGACATAGGAGAAAAACCGTGACAACGGCTGTGAGCATTCCCAGGCACGGGGGCACTGGCGAACGAACGGCCGTTGCCGCGCGGGCACGGCAGGTCGTGAAGGCGTACGGGTCGGGGGAGACCCGCGTCGTCGCGCTCGACCAGGTCGACGTGGACATCGCCCGTGGGCAGTTCACCGCGATCATGGGCCCGTCGGGCTCCGGCAAGTCGACGCTCATGCACTGCCTTGCCGGGCTCGACACCGTGACCTCCGGCCAGATCTACCTCGACGAGACCGAGATCACCGGGCTCAAGGACAAGCGGCTCACGCAACTGCGCCGCGACCGGGTCGGGTTCATCTTCCAGTCCTTCAACCTGCTGCCCACGTTGAACGCCCTGGAGAACATCACCCTCCCGATGGACATCGCGGGCCGCAAGCCCGACCGCGCCTGGCTGAACCAGGTCGTGGAGACCGTCGGCCTCGCCGGGCGGCTCAAGCACCGGCCCACCCAGCTCTCCGGCGGTCAGCAGCAACGCGTCGCTGTAGCAAGGGCGTTGGCCGCACGGCCCGAGATCATCTTCGGTGACGAGCCGACCGGAAACCTCGACTCGCGGGCCGGCTCCGAGGTCCTCGGCTTCCTGCGCCGCTCCGTCGACGAGCTCGGCCAGACCATCGTCATGGTCACCCACGACCCGGTCGCCGCCTCCTACGCCGACCGCGTCCTGTACCTGGCCGACGGCCGCATCGTGGACGAGATGTTCCGCCCGACGGCCGACGCGGTCCTGGACCGGATGAAGGACTTCGACGCCCGGGGACGTACGTCATGAGCATCACCGAGCGCCGCCGGGCGGCGCGTTCCGCCCGCCGGATCCGGCTGCGCCTGCGGGCCGCTTCCGGTCTCGGCCCCTTCGCGCCCGTCTCCTCGCCACGCGCCGCGCGCCCGTTCCCGGGCCGGGCCATCGACACCCCAGGACTGACGCCATGAGCGCCAACACCGTGCTGAAGACCTCGCTGCGCAACTTCCTCGCGCACAAGGGCCGGATGGCCCTCTCCGCGGTCGCCGTGCTCCTCTCGGTGGCCTTCGTCTGCGGGACCCTCGTGTTCACGGACACGATGGACAAGACGTTCGACAAGCTCTTCACGGCCACCTCGTCCGACGTCACCGTCAGCCCGAAGGGCTCAGGGACCGAGGGCAGCGCGACGGGCCGCCCCGAGTCGCTGCCCGCCTCCACGCTCGCCACCGTACGCACGGCGGACGGCGTCAAGTCGGTGGAGGGCGCGGTCAGTTCGATGAACGTGACCGTCGTCGACGCGCACAACAAGAACATGGGCTCCGAGAACGGCGCGCCCACCATCGCGGGCAACTGGACCAAGAACGACCTCCGGTCCATGGAGATCGACTCCGGGCACGCCCCGCGCGGCCCGACCGAGGCCATGATCGACGCCGACACCGCCGGCAAGCACCACCTGAAGCTCGGCGACGAACTGCGCACCATCGCCGCCACCGGCGACTTCAAGGCGAAGATCGTCGGCATCGCCTCCTTCAAGGTCACCAACCCGGGCGCGGCCGTCGTCTACTTCGACACCGCCACCGCCCAGCGTGAACTCATCGGCGCCACCGGCCGGTTCACCCAGATCAACGCCACCGCCGCCGCCGGAGTCTCCGACGCCCGGCTCAAGCAGAACGTCGCGGCCTCCCTGGACGGCACGTACAAGATCCAGACACAGAAGGAAGCCGCGGACGCCAACGCCTCCGACGTCTCCTCCTTCATGGACGTCATCAAGTACGCGCTGCTCGGCTTCGCCGGGATCGCGTTCCTCGTCGGCATCTTCCTGATCATCAATACGTTCTCGATGCTCGTCGCGCAGCGGACCCGCGAGATCGGCCTGATGCGCGCCATCGGATCCAGCCGGAAGCAGATCAACCGGTCGGTGCTGATCGAGGCGCTGCTGCTCGGCGTCGTCGGCTCCGTCGTGGGTGTCGGCGCCGGTGTGGGCCTGGCCGTCGGACTGATGAAGCTGATGTCGGCCGCGGGCATGGACCTCTCCACGAACGACCTCACCGTGCAGTGGACGACCCCCGCGATCGGCCTGCTGCTCGGCATCGTCGTCACCGTCCTCGCCGCGTACCTGCCCGCACGCCGGGCCGGCAAGGTCTCCCCGATGGCGGCCCTGCGCGACGCGGGCACCCCCGCGGACGTCAAGGCCGGTGTCGTCCGCGGCGCCCTCGGGCTCGTCCTCACGGGCGGCGGCGGCTTCGCGCTCTACCTCGCCACGCAGGCCGACAAGGCGAGCCAGGGCTCCCTGTATCTGGGCGTCGGCATCGTCGCCACGCTCATCGGCTTCGTCGTCGTCGGCCCGCTCCTCGCCGGCCTCGTGGTCCGGGCGATCAGCGCCGTACTGCTGCGGTTCTTCGGCCCGGTCGGCCGGCTCGCCGAGCGCAACGCGCTGCGCAACCCGCGCCGCACCGGCGCCACCGGCGCGGCCCTGATGATCGGCCTCGCCCTCGTCGCCTGCCTCTCGGTCGTCGGCTCCTCGATGGTCGCCTCGGCCACCGACCAGCTCGACAAGTCGGTCGGCGCGGACTTCATCGTCGAGCCCGGCAACGGCGCCATCACGCCGCAGGCCGCCGCGGCCCTGAAGAAGGTCACGGCGTCCGGGGACGTCACCCACGTCACCGAGGTCAAGTACGTCAAGACGACGCTGACCACCCCGGGCGGCAAGAAGGAGAAGGAAGAGCTGGTCGCGGCGAGCCCGTCCTACGCCCAGGACCTGCGGCGCGAGGCGACCTCGGGCGAGCTGCGGGCCGCGTACGGAAAGAACGCCATGTCGGTCGGCTCCGACTTCGCGAAGAAGAACCACCTCAAGGTGGGTGACGCGCTGACCGTCGCCTTCGAGCACGGGCGCACCACCAAGCTCACGATCGCGGCGATCACCTCGGACGACACCGTGTTCGACAAGGGCGCGATGTACACCAACCTCGCGACCGCGAAGCAGTACCTGCCGGCGGACCGGGTGCCGCTGAACGGGATGATGTTCGCCAAGGCCGCGGACGGCAAGGAAGACCAGGCGTACAAGGCGCTCAAGGCCTCCGTCGCCGCCGACCCGACCGTCAAGGTCAAGGACCAGACCGACTACAAGCAGACCCTCAAGGACCAGATCGGTCAGCTCCTCAACATGATCTACGGGCTGCTCGCCCTCGCGATCATCGTCGCGGTGCTCGGCGTCGTGAACACCCTCGCCCTGTCGGTGGTGGAGCGGACCCGGGAGATCGGCCTGATGCGGGCCATCGGCCTCTCCCGCCGCCAGCTGCGCCGCATGATCCGCCTGGAGTCGGTGGTCATCGCCCTCTTCGGCGCCCTGCTCGGCCTCGGGCTCGGCATGGGCTGGGGAGCGACGGCCCAGAAGCTGCTTGCCCTTGAGGGCCTCGGCGTCCTGGAGATCCCCTGGCCGACGATCATCGGGGTCTTCATCGGCTCGGCCTTCGTAGGCCTGTTCGCGGCGCTGGTGCCTGCGTTCAGGGCGGGCCGGATGAACGTACTGAACGCCATCGCGACAGATTGACGCGTTCCCTCCTGTGGAGGACGGCCCCCGGCGCACTCACCGTGCGCAGGGGGCCGTTTTCGCGTCGCGTTTCTCCGATTCAACCAACAGAACCCCTGCTGACGGGCAAAGCGTCAACTTTGAGACACGCACCATTAATAGCCACATTCTATTTCTTCTGGCCCTCCGGGCGGGAAAGCCCCTAATGTCTGACATGGAGGGGCGAGCGCCCTAGGGCGCTCCTCGTTTGTGTAATTCAGGGGGGTTGAGGGGGAGTGCACTCGATTTCTGCCGAGAGCTCCCGCGCCGCCGACGCCGTCGGTCCTGAGCAGCGGGAATCCGTGGAATCGAGAGCACGGGCGGTGGTCGACCGGAGAACGCGACGACGCTGAGTCGTCGCCTCCGTGTCCACGCCCTCACTATTTTCGTGCGCCCGCGCGCCATGGAGAACCGGCCACGGGCGAATTCCCTATCCCGTTTCCGTATGCGCGTGTCGCCGAGCACACGCGTCCGACCAGGAGACGAGTTCACCATGGCAAGGATCTTCATCGTTGGCTCCGGTGTCGTGGGCAGTGCCACCGGCAAGGGTTTCCTCCGTGCTGAGCACGAGGTGACCTTCGTCGACGTGGCGCGGCCGCGCCTGGACCACCTGCGTTCCCAGGGACTCGACGCCCACGAGGTGCTCGACCTGCGGGGCGAACCCGACGCGTTCATCTTCCTCACCCTGCCGACCCCGAGCATGGGCCACGGCTACGACCTGTCCGCCTTCAAGGACGGCACCGCCGCGGTCGGCCGGGCCCTGGCCGACACCACGGCGGCCCACGTCGTCGTGGTCCGCTCGACGGTGCCGCCCGGCACCGCCGAGAACGTGGTGAAGCCGCTCCTGGAGAAGGAGTCGGGCCGCACCGCCGGCGAGGACTTCACGCTCGCCAGCAACCCGGAGTTCCTGCGGGCCGCCTCGGCCGTCGAGGACTTCCGCCACCCCTGGATGACGGTGATCGCCTCGCGCAGCGCCCGCACCCGGGAACGGCTCGCCGACCTGCTGGCCCCGTTCGGCGGCGAGACCCGGCTGTTCACCGACCCGGCCGAGGCCGAGTTCGTGAAGTGCGCCCACAACATCTACAACGCCACGAAGATCAGCTTCTGGAACGAGATGTGGCTGGTCAGCCGGTCCCTCGGCCTCGATCTGGACCCGATCGCGCAGACGGTGGCCCGCTCCGCCGAGGCCTCGTACAACCCCGACTACGGCATCCGCGGCGGCAGCCCGTACGGCGGTGTCTGCCTGCCCAAGGACACCCGGGGCTTCCTCGGCCTCGCCGAGGCCATCGGGGTGGACATGCCGCTGCTCGAAGCGGTCGTCAAGGTCAACGACCTGCTCGCCGAGGAGTCCGCGCCGGACGTCGACGAACTGACCGTCGGCGCGGCCTAGTACCTGTCCGACATCGCCAGGACGTCCGGCGGCCCGTCACGACGGGGCCGCCGGACGGCCCGGCCGACCCCGAAGGCACTCCCCTGAGGACAGGTCATGAGCAGATTCTTCGCCAGCACCCTCGACGACTTCAGGTACTACCTCGTCTACCTGCCGCTGGGCATCCTCGGCCTGGTCCGCTGGGCCTGCTGGCTGCTGCGCAGAGCGCCGGCCGTCCTGTACCGGCCGGTGAAGAACGACTTCCGGTGCTCGCTCGGCGTCGTCGTCCCGGTCTACCAGGAGGACCCGGAGATCTTCGCCCACGCCATCGAGTCCTGGCTGGCGAACGGGGTGGACGAGGTGGTCCTCGTCATCGACGTCACCGACGACGCCTGCCGCCAGGTCGCCGACCGCTACCCGGTCACGGTCGTCGTCACCGATGTCCCCGGCAAACGCGACGCCCTGCGCAAGGGCTGGGAAGCGTGCGGAACGGAACTGGTCGCGCTGGTCGACTCCGACACCATCTGGGCCGAGGACGTGGCGGCCGAGGTCTGCAAGCCCTTCGCCGACCCGCGCGTCGGCGGCGTCGGCACCCGGCAGAACGTCTACAACCCGCGCGGCTTCCTCCAGCGCGTCACCGACATGTTCCTCGACTACCGGTACTTCGACGAGAACGCCGCGCAGACCGTCATGGGCCGCGCGGTTTCCTGCCTTTCAGGACGCACCGCCGTCTACCGCCGCGCCCTCCTCCTGGAGGTGTCCGACGACTTCATGTCCGAGACGTTCCTGGGCGTGCCGTGCATGTCGGGCGACGACAAACGCCTGACCACGCTCGTCCTGGAGCGCGGTCACCTCACCTACATGCAGCGCACCGCACGGGTCTGGTCGACCTTCCCGAACACCTCGCGGATCTTCGTCAGGCAGCGGCTGCGCTGGGCCCGCAACACCTGGCGCTCCGACCTCAGAGCCCTGTCGCGCCGCTGGGTCTGGCGGCATCCCTTTCTCGCCTGCACCATGATCGACAAGGGCGTCAGCAGCTTCACCCTCCTGCTGTCGCCGTTCTTCATGACGTACGCGATCGTCCGCGAGGACTGGTTCTTCGTCGCCTGTCTCTTCGTCTGGTGGTGGGTCAGCCGGTCGATGAAGATCCTGCCGCACCTCGTGCGCAGGCCCACGTCGTTCTTCCTGGTGCCCGGCTTCGTGGTGGTGTCCTTCGTGATGTCCGTGATCAAGATCTGTGCGCTGCTCACCATCCGCAAACAGCGCTGGCTCACCCGGCAGGTCTCGGTGGAGAACGGCGTTGTGGTCCGCACCGCGCAGACCGCAGGCAAAGCGGAGGCCGCCTGATGCCGGTCATCACCCGCACCCGCCTCGGGACGCTCGGCGTCATCACCGCCGCCGCCCTGGCCCTGCTGGTCGGCGCGGCGCCGGAAGGCCGGGCGCAGCCGGCCGCGGGCCCCGGCGCCCGAGCCGCCGTGCGCACCGACGGGGACCCGGACATCGCGGCGTGGGCCCGCAACGGCCGCCCCGAACGGCTGATGGTGCTGCGGCCCGGCTCCGTCACGCTGGTCGAGCGCGGCCGGGCGGTGAAGCGGTTGGACCCGGGGCCCGGCACGGTGACGCTCGGCTGGCTCTCCGCCCACACGGGCCGGCGCTGGGTGGCGTACGAGCCGGGCCCGCAGCCGAGGATGCGGGTGCGCACGGCCGTCCTGCTCGCGCCGGGAACCGCCCTGCAGATCGGCCCCGCGGACGGCACCGTCCTGCTGAGCGCCGGGGCGACCGCCGCCTCCGGCACCTGGATCAGGGGCTCCAACGCCCTGCTGGACATCGTCGGCGCCACCCTCGCCTCGGCGCCCCCGAACGGCACGGGGCCGGTGGCAGGACACGTCGCCGGGCGGCCGTACCTGGCGATGGGCGCGGGCGGCCGGATGAACATCGACAGCTCCACCGTCACCGGGTTCGGCCGCCCGGGGGCCGTCTCGCCGAACGAGTCAGGGGTCACCTGGGGCAAGGGCAGCACCGGCCGCGCGAGCCGCTCCACGTTCCGCGACAACCGCACCGGAATCCGCCTCGCCGGGGCCCGCGGCGTCCGGCTCGACCGGGTCACCGTGACGGGCGCCGTGGAGGACGGCGCGGTCCTGGACGGCGACCGGAACACCACGGTCAAGGGCCTGTCCGCCGAGCGGAACGGCCGGCACGGCGTCGTCGTGAGCGGGCTCGACAACCGCGAACTGACCGGAATCACCACCCGCGCCAACTACGACATGGGCATCAACGCGACGGCCCAGCGCGGCCTCACCCTGACCCGCCCGGTCTCGTACGGCGATCTGGGCGGCGGCATCCGGCTGACGTCCTGCGTCGCGTGCACCGTGACGCGGCCCGTCGTGCACGGGGAGTACGGGGTGCACGGGCCGCCCCGCGCGGTGGACGTCCTCGGTCCTGACTCCCGGGTGACGCTGCGCGCACCGGAGCTGACCAACGAGGGCGACGGCACCGGCATCTCGCTGGGCGCGGACATCGTGGGCGTCACCGTCTCCGGCGGAAAGCTGAGCGGCTTCGAGCGGGGCATCGCCGTCACCGGACCGCACGTCGTCGTCGACGGCACCGCGGTCCGCGGCTCCCGCATCGCGGTCGCCGTCCACGGCCGGGCCCGCCACGTCGAGCTGCGCGGCATGGAGGTCAGCGGCGGGCGGATCGGCATCACCGCCTCCGCCACCACCCGCGACGTGACCCTGACCGGGGTGCGGATCAGCGGCACGTCCCGCAGCGGTCTCTCGTCCGCGTCGCCGGGGCTGCAGATCAGCGGCGGCTCGGTCACCGGCTGCGGCACCGCCATCGACCTGCGGGGCAGGACCCGCATCGAGGAGTTCACCGTCAGCCGGACCCGGCGCGGCGTGCACCTCGCCGCCGGGACCCACGTCGCCGCCGTCGGCCTGGACGTCATCGCCGAACGCAAAGGCGTGGACGCCGATGCCGGGGCGGGGCTCGACCTGACGGACTCCCGGGTGCGCGCGCCCATCGCACTCGCAGGGGACGGCTCGGTACGGCGCCACGGCAACACCGTGATCACCCTTCCGCCGTTTCCCTGGCTCGGCTTCGCCGCCCTGGCCGCGCTCGGCCTCGCCATCCTGCTGCAGACCGTCCACCAGTTCCGGCACCGCAGGACCGCGCCGGCGCGGGTCGCGCCCCACGTACGCAACATCACCTGACCCGCCGCCCGGCACCGCACCCGGCACGTGACAGCAAGGGGATGACCGCAAGTGACAGCCATACGCAGACGGCAGTTCCTCGCGGCGGGCGCCGCGGCGGCCGGGGCGATGCTCGCCGGCTGCTCCTCCGGCTCGGGGGACCACGGCGGGCCGTCCGGCGGCCCGACACCGAGCGGCGCGTTCGACGGCCGCGCGGCAGGGGTGCTCCGGCTCTTCGACGACGCCCGGGTGAGCGCCCGCCGCCCCGGCTCGTTCGGCCTCGACCGGGCCGCCGTGCTGACCGACGGCGGCCCGGCATCGGGTCCCTTCCTGCGGGTGCACTACCCCGCGCGCTCGGCCAGCCCGACGGTGGCGCGCACCTACGACCGGCCCCAGGGCGGCACCCAGCTGTATCTGCCGCTGCGCGACGGGCCGGTCGACCGGCTCCATCTCCGCTACTACCTGCGCTTCCCGCACGGCTTCGACTTCGTCAAGGGCGGCAAACTGCCGGGCCTGTACGGCGGGCACGCCACCAGCGGCGGCCACGTCCCGGACGGCGAGAACGGTCTGTCCACCCGCTACATGTGGCGCTCCGGCGGCCGCGGCGAGGTGTACGCGTATCTGCCGACCTCGCTCGTGCACGGCACCTCGCTCGGCCGTGGCGACTGGTCCTGGCCGGCCGGCCGCTGGGTGTGCGTGGAACAGTCCGTGCGGCTCAACCACCCCGACCGCTCCGACGGTTCGGTGACCGTCCTCCTCGACGGCCGCCGGGTACTGCGCCGGACCGGCCTCGAGTTCCGCACCACCGACGAGCTGCGGATCGAAGGGGTCTTCTTCTCGACGTTCTTCGGCGGCGGCGACCCCAGCTGGGCCACCCCGCGCGCGCAGCACGCCGACTTCGCCGCGTTCGCGGTGTCCGAGCATCCCATCGGGGCTCTCCGCGAGGCCCGGTAGACCCGCATCACGGCATACGCACCATCGCTGAGCTGCGCAAACCCGCAGCGGTCGGCGTTTGTCAGAGGGCCGTCGTAGGCTGGACACCCCCGGTGCGTGACACGCACCGGGCTGTTCGCGTTGCCCACCCCCGACGGGAATCGCCCACATGAGCCTGTACGGACTTCTCGACGCCGTCGTCAAGGACACGGCCCTCACCGAAGCGGTGAAGGCCGCCGGTGACGGCAACCGGATGCACATCGACCTCGTGGGGCCGCCCGCGTCCCGGCCCTTCACCGTGGCCGCCCTCGCCCGCGAGGCGAAACGGACCGTCCTCGCGGTCACCGCCACCGGCCGCGAGGCCGAGGACCTGGCCGCGGCGCTGCGCTCCCTGCTGCCCGAGGAAGGCGTCGTCGAGTACCCGTCGTGGGAGACGCTGCCGCACGAGCGGCTCTCCCCGCGCTCGGACACCGTGGGCCGTCGCCTCGCCGTGCTGCGCCGCCTCGCGCACCCGCGCACCGACGACCCCGAGACCGGCCCGGTGTCGGTGGTCGTCGCCCCCGTGCGCTCGGTGCTGCAGCCGCAGGTCAAGGGGCTCGGTGACCTGGAGCCCGTCGCCCTGCGCAGCGGGCAGAGCGCGGATCTGAACGAGACCGTCGAGGCGCTGGCCGCGGCCGCGTACGCCCGGGTCGAACTCGTCGAGAAACGCGGCGACTTCGCGGTGCGCGGCGGCATCCTGGACGTCTTCCCGCCGACCGAGGAACACCCGCTGCGCGTCGAGTTCTGGGGCGACGACATCGAGGAGATCCGCTACTTCAAGGTCGCCGACCAGCGCTCCCTGGAGATCGCCGAGCACGGCCTGTGGGCCCCGCCCTGCCGGGAACTGCTGCTCACCGCGGACGTACGGGCCAGAGCGGCCGCCCTCGCCGAACAGCACCCGGAGCTGGGCGAGCTGCTCGGCAAGATCGCCGAGGGCATCGCCGTCGAGGGCATGGAGTCCCTCGCGCCCGTCCTCGTCGACGACATGGAGCTGCTGCTCGACGTCCTGCCCGAGGGCTCGATGACGCTGGTCTGCGACCCCGAGCGGGTCCGCACCCGCGCCGCCGACCTCGTCGCCACCTCGCAGGAGTTCCTCCAGGCGTCCTGGGCGGCGTCGGCGACCGGCGGCGAGGCCCCCATCGACGTGGGCGCGGCCTCGCTGTGGGGCATCGCCGACGTCCGGGACCGGGCCCGCGAGCTCGGCATGATGTGGTGGTCGGTGTCGCCGTTCGCCGCAGACGCCTCGGGTTCGGACGCGGACACGCTCCAGCTCGGCATGCACGCCCCCGACACGTACCGGGGCGACACCGCGAAGGCGCTGGCCGACACCAAGGGCTGGCTCGCCGACGGCTGGCGCACGGTCTTCGTCACCGAGGGGCACGGCCCCGCGGCCCGTACCGTCGAGGTGCTCGGCGGCGAGGGCATCGCGGCCCGCCTCGACAAGGACCTCGCCGAACTCGCCCCCTCCGTGGTGCAGGTGTCCTGCGGCTGCCTCGAAGTCGGCTTCGTACACCCGGAGTTGAAGGTCGCGGTCCTCACCGAGACCGACCTGACCGGCCAGCGGACGGCCGGCAAGGACGGGCAGCGGATGCCCGCGCGGCGCCGCAAGACCATCGACCCGCTCACCTTGGAATCCGGCGACTACATCGTGCACGAGCAGCACGGTGTCGGCCGCTACATCGAGATGGTGCAGCGCACCGTCCAGGGCGCGACCCGCGAGTACCTCGTCGTCGAGTACGCGCCCGCCAAGCGCGGCCAGCCCGGCGACCGCCTCTACATCCCCACGGACCAGCTGGAGCAGATCACCAAGTACGTGGGCGGCGAGGCGCCGACCCTGCACCGCCTCGGCGGCGCCGACTGGACCAAGACGAAGGCCCGCGCCAAGAAGGCCGTCAAGGAGATCGCCGCCGACCTGATCCGGCTGTACAGCGCGCGCATGGCGGCGCCGGGACATGCCTTCGGCGCGGACACGCCCTGGCAGCGGGAGCTGGAGGACGCCTTCCCGTACGTGGAGACGCCCGACCAGCTCACCACGATCGCCGAGGTCAAGGACGACATGGAGAAGACGGTCCCGATGGACCGGCTGATCTGCGGCGACGTCGGTTACGGCAAGACCGAGATCGCGGTGCGCGCCGCGTTCAAGGCGGTACAGGACGGCAAGCAGGTCGCGGTCCTGGTCCCCACGACGCTCCTCGTCCAGCAGCACTTCGGCACGTTCTCCGAGCGGTACGCCCAATTCCCGGTCAATGTACGGGCGTTGAGCCGTTTCCAGACGGAGACCGAGTCCAAGGCGACGCTCGAAGGACTCCAGGACGGCTCGGTCGACCTCGTCATCGGCACCCACCGCCTCTTCTCCTCCGAGACCAAGTTCAAGGACCTGGGCCTGGTCATCGTCGACGAGGAACAGCGGTTCGGCGTCGAGCACAAGGAACAGCTGAAGAAGCTGCGCGCGAACGTGGACGTGCTGACGATGTCGGCCACCCCCATCCCCCGTACGCTCGAAATGGCCGTGACCGGCATCCGCGAGATGTCGACGATCACCACCCCGCCCGAGGAGCGCCACCCCGTCCTCACCTTCGTCGGGCCCTACGAGGAGAAGCAGATCGGCGCGGCCGTCCGCCGCGAGCTGCTCCGCGAGGGCCAGGTCTTCTACATCCACAACCGTGTCGAGTCCATCGACCGGGCGGCGGCCAGGCTCCGCGAGATCGTCCCGGAGGCGCGGATCGCGACAGCCCATGGCCAGATGTCCGAACAGGCCCTGGAACAGGTCGTGGTGGACTTCTGGGAGAAGCGGTTCGACGTCCTCGTCTCGACGACGATCGTCGAGTCCGGCATCGACATCTCGAACGCCAACACGCTCATCGTCGAGCGCGGCGACAACTTCGGTCTCTCGCAGCTCCACCAGCTGCGCGGCCGCGTCGGACGAGGCCGGGAGCGTGGTTACGCCTACTTCCTGTACCCGCCGGAGAAGCCGCTGACGGAGACGGCCCACGAGCGCCTCGCGACCATCGCCCAGCACACGGAGATGGGCGCGGGCATGTACGTCGCGATGAAGGACCTGGAGATCCGCGGCGCGGGCAACCTGCTCGGCGGCGAACAGTCCGGCCACATCGCGGGCGTCGGCTTCGACCTGTACGTACGGATGGTCGGCGAGGCCGTCGCGGACTACCGCGCGTCCCTCGAAGGCGGCGTACAGGAGGAGCCGCCGCTGGAGGTCAAGATCGAGCTGCCGGTCGACGCGCACGTCCCGCACGACTACGCGCCGGGCGAGCGCCTGCGGCTCCAGGCCTACCGCGCCATCGCCTCGGCGAACATGGAGGACGACGTCAAGCAGGTCCGCGAGGAGCTGACGGACCGCTACGGCAAGCTCCCCGAGCCCGTCGAGAACCTGCTCCTGGTCGCGGGCCTGCGGATGTTCGCGCGGGCCTGCGGTGTCGGCGAAGTGGTGCTCCAGGGCAACAACATCCGGTTCGCGCCGGTGGAGTTGAGGGAGTCGCAGGAGCTGCGCCTCAAGCGGCTCTACCCGGGCACGGTCATCAAGGCGGCCTCGCACCAGCTCCTCGTACCGCGTCCGAAGACCGCCAAGGTGGGCGGCAAGCCGTTGGTCGGGCGGGAGCTGCTGGCCTGGGTGGGCGAGTTCCTCACGTCGATCCTGGGGTAGTCGCCGAGCAGGGCCCGGAGAGTGTGATGGTGTCCATGGCAGGAATCGTCTGCCATGGACACCGGTGCTGAGCGGGGCCGGACTTGAACAAAAGGGGAGGTGGCGTCGTGTTGCGAGGCGCTGGGCGGGGAGCGGCCGCCGTGCTGATGGCCGCGGTGGCCGTCACCGGCTGCAAGGCGGAGACGGACACGACGGGCGGCGGGGCGGGACCCGAGCCGCAAGGCAGGGCGGGCAGCGCGCTCGCCGCCGTCGACGGACTGACCATCAAGGGCCGTGCGCCCAAGACCGGTTACGCGCGGGAACGGTTCGGCACCGCGTGGGCCGACACCGACTCCAACCGCTGCGACACCCGCGACGACATCCTCAAGCGCGACCTCACGTCGGTCCGCTACTCGGACGGGGAGTGCAAGGTCGTCGCCGGCACGCTCGCCCCCGACCCCTACGGCGGCAAGGACATCTCCTTCAAGCGCGGCGCCAGCAAGGTCGACATCGACCATCTCGTCGCCCTCTCCGACGCCTGGCAGAAGGGCGCCTTCAAGTGGGAGCCGAGCAAGCGCATAGCGTTCGCCAACGACCCGCTGAACCTCCTCGCCGTGGACGCGACGCCCAATCGCAGCAAGGGAGACGGGGACACGGCCACCTGGCTGCCGCCCAACAAGGGATACCGCTGCACGTACGTCGCCGGGCAGGTCGCGGTGAAGAAGAAGTACGGGGTGTGGGTGACCGCCGCAGAGAGCGCCGCCATGAAGAAGGTGCTCGGCGGCTGCCCGGACCAGAAGCTGCCCACCGGCGGAAATCCGACTGCGGCACCGCCCCGCTTCCATGCACGATGACGGGATGAACCCGCACTCCGGATCCTCGGCGCCCGTCCTGACCATCACCACGCTCGCCGAGCGGCCCGAACTGGCCGCCCCGATGTGGGGCATGCCGGACAACTGGCCCGACTTCGCGGTACAGGACCCGGTCGCCGTAATGCTGATGCCCCGGGTGCGCGACGAACTGCCCGAGTACGTGCTCGTCGCCACCGACGCCGAAGGGGCCGTCGTGGCCCGGGGCTTCAGCGTGCCGTTCGCGCTGCACGCCGAGGGGCGCGGGCAGCTGCCGGACCGGGGCTGGGACCAGGTGCTGCAGTGGGCGTTCGGCGACCGGGAGCGGGGCGTCGCCCCGGACACGGTCAGCGCGATCGAGATCACCGTCGTGCCGGGGATGCAGGGCAAGGGCCTGTCCGGGCGGATGCTCGCGGCCATGCGGGACAACGCGCGGGGCCGGGGCTTTTGTGAGGTCGTCGCGCCCGTGCGGCCCAGCGCCAAGCACCTGGAGCCGGCCACGCCGATGAGCGAATACGCCTACCGCGTACGGGAGTCGGACGGTCTGCCGAGCGACCCGTGGCTGCGCGTGCACGTCCGCGCGGGCGCCGTCATCGACAAGGTCGCGCCCGCCTCGATGGCCGTGTCCGGATCTCTCGCGCAGTGGCGCGCGTGGACCGGGCTCCCCTTCGACACCGCCGGGCCGGTGGAGGTGCCCGGCGCCCTGGTGCCGGTGGCCTGCGAGCCGGAGCACGACCGCGCCGCGTACGTCGAACCGAACGTGTGGATGCGGCACGCGCTGTGAGCGCGTGCCGCATCTGCCCCCGGGGTGCTGACGGTTACACCTTCAGGTCCCACTGCGTCGCGTTGTACTCGAAGCTCGGCGTGACCTCGACGGTCAGGTTCTTGGCGGCGGCCGGGGCGTCGAAGGCGTAGACGACCGTGGCCTTCTTGCCCGGCAGGATCGTGCCGTCGAAGCCGGTGCCGACCTTCTCGTCGAAGACCTGCTCGGCGTCGACCCCGTCCGCACCGGCGCGGGCGTCGGCGGTGAGCAGGGTCGAGTCGAACTTCTCCTTGCTGTCGTTGGTGACCGTGACGGTGACCTTGTAGGCGTGGTTGCCCTTGGTGTGGCCCGCCGCGAACTCGCTCGGGCTGTACGCCACCGCGTTCGACACCGTCACCGTCAGGTCGTCGTCGTAGACCACGGAGTCGCCCGCCTCGAGCGCCTTGCCGGCGTCGGGCTTCTTGTCGTCCTTGCCGGTACCGGAATCCCCCGAGCCCTTCGCGTCACCGGACGCCTTCGTGTCCTTGGCCTTCGTGTCCGACACCGACTTGTTGATCTGGTCCACCGCGTCGTCGACGGCCTTGAACGTGGTGTACGCGCCGAAGACCGCGAGGCCGAGCGAGGCCAGCGCCAGGATCACGCCGGTCAGTGCCACCCCCTTGTTCGTCGCCTCGCCGCGCTTGGCGCGCCCTCTGCCCGTCAGGCCGAGGATCAGGGCGATCACGCCGAGGACACCGGCCAGCCAGAACAGGATCGGGACGAGTCCGGACAGCGCGCCGATGACGCCGAGGATCAGCGCCGCCGTCCCCAGACCATTGCGCGCGACCTGCTGCGGCTGCTGCGGCTGGAACGGCGGGTACTGGGGCTGCTGCTGGGTCTGGGACATGGATTCCTCCGAGATGAGAGACGCCAACCTCCCCCCGGCTTTCCGTGTATCCGGCGGTTGGCTGGGTTAAGCAGACCATGCCGTGTGAACCGAGTCAACCGTGTTCACGGAGGTTGGCGTCTATCTGCTTGTGAACCGGGCTCTTACGCGGAGGTCGATAGAGTCGGGCGTACACAGGCGGTCCACACCGCATGCGACCGCATGCCGCCGCATGCAACCGAACGCCACCGAGGGGAGCCGACGCGGTGCAGGACAACGCGACAGAGGTGACGGCAGCCGGGATCGCCCGGCTCGCCGGGGTGGGCCGCGCCGCGGTCAGCAACTGGCGGCGCCGGCACGCCGACTTCCCCAAGCCCGTCGGCGGCACCGAGACCAGCCCCTCCTTCGCGCTCCCCGAGGTCGAGGAGTGGCTGCGCACCCAGGGCAAGCTCGCCGAAGTCCCGCTGCGCGAGCGCGTGTGGCAACAGCTCGCGGGACACCCCGCGGGCCCGGTCACCGCACTGCTGCACGCGGGAAGCGTCCTGCTGCTCGTCCACGACCGGCCCACCGAATGGCTCGCGCTCACCAGGACGGACGACGACCGCGCCCTCGCCGAACTGCTGCCCGCCGCCCTCGAAGGCGTCCTCACCCCGCGCTTCGGACACGCCACCGAGCGCGCCCTCACGACCCCGACGTCCACCGCCCTGCTGCCGTCCGTACCGCTGCTGCGCGGCGCGGCCGAACTCGCCGCCGAGCGGGGCGCCCGCTCCACCTTCGCGTTCCTCCTCGGCCGCCACCTCGACGCCAACCCGCGCCAGTACACCCTGACCCCGCCGGGCCCCGCCGAGCTGATGGCCGCCCTCGCGGGACCCGCCGGCACCGCCCTCGACCCCGCCTGCGGCACCGGCGCCCTGCTGCACGCCGTGCGCGCCCTCGACACCCGCCCCGGACAGCGCCTCTACGGTCAGGACGCCACCGCCGAGCTCGCCGCCCTGACCGCGCTGCGCCTGGCCCTCGACGGACACGACGGCGAAGGAGCCGCGCCCGCCATCCGCACCGCCACCGCCGACACCCTGCGCCACGACGCCCTCGGCGACGTACGGGCCGACGTGGTGCTCGCCCACCCGCCGTTCAACGAGCGCGGCTGGGGCCACGACGAGCTGGCCTACGACCCGCGCTGGGAGTACGGCTTCCCGGCCCGCACCGAGTCCGAACTGGCCTGGGTGCAGCACGCGTTGGCCCGCCTGAAAGACGGCGGGACCGCGGTGCTCCTGATGCCGCCCGCCGTCACGTCCCGCCGTTCGGGCCGCCGTATCCGCGCCGACCTGCTGCGCCGCGGCGCCCTGCGCGCGGTCATCGCGCTGCCCGCGGGAGCCGTACCGCCCAACAACATCCCGCTGCACCTGTGGGTCCTGCGCAGGCCCGCCGCGGCCGCCCCCGCCGCACCCGAGCTGCTGCTCGTCGACACGACATCGCTGGCCGGCCCCGGCGACGTACGCGAGAAGCAGGCCTGGGCCGCCGTGCGGGACGCCGTGCTCGACGCCTGGCGCACCTTCGACCGCGCGGGGGCCCTGGCGGAGCGCCCCGGGCTCGCCCGGTCCGTGCCCGTCATCGAACTCCTCGACGACGAGGTCGACCTCGCGCCCGCCCGCCGCCTGCCCCCGCCGGCCGCGGCCGGCGGCGCCGGTGAACTCACCGCTGTACGCGAGCGGCTCGCCGACACCCTGCGCCTGACCACGAAGCTCGCCCCGCAGGACGCGCCCCCGACCGCGTCCCCCGCGCGCTGGCCGCAGACGACGATCGGCGAACTCGCGCGCGCGGGCGCCCTCACCCTTCGCACGGCCGCCACCTCCGCGCCGGTCACGGCCTCCGCCACCGCCGCGAGCGGCACCGGCGGCCACGCGCGCGTACCCGTGCTCACCGACCACGACGTGCTCGCGGGCGCCGCCCCCTCCGGCACGCACACCGGCTCCGCCGCCGACGGTGAACCCGTCCTCCTCGAAGCCGGGGACGTCGTCGTGCCGGTCGTCGGCGGCGGCGCCGTCGTCCGCGTCGTCGACGAGGCCACCGCGGGCGCCGCCCTCGGCCGCGGCCTCGCCCTGCTCAGGCCCGACCCGGCCGCGCTCGACCCCTGGTTCCTCGCCGGATTCCTGCGCGGCACCGCCAACAACCGGCAGGCCAGCAGCTACGCGTCCACCGCGACCCGGCTCGACGTGCGGCGCCTCCAGCTGCCCCGGCTGCCCCTGGCGGAACAGGCCGGGTACGGCGCCCGGTTCAGGTCTCTCGCCGCCTTCGAGGACGCCCTGCGCCTCGCCGGCCGGCTCGGCGAGCAACTTGTCCAGGGCCTGCACGACGGCCTGACGGACGGGGTCCTGGAGCCGTAGCGAAACCGTAGTGAACCGGAGTGGGCACAACCCGGGGCCTGTTGTCCTTGTCGGCCTATACGCTCGGAGCAGCACACACCTCGTACCGCACCCCGTATCGCACCTTGTAGCGCACCTTGTACATAGGCACACACCAGCAGGAGCAGTCATGCACGGCCACGGCTATGCGCCCCCGCCCAAGCTCCCCTCACCCGGAGCGCAGGCCGGTATGCGCGTGCTCTTCGTGGCCATCGCCGTCCTGACCGTCGGCTTCCTCGGGTTCGTGCCGGTGCTGCGGCTCGCCCTGACCACCCACAGGAAGGTCGACTGGCGCGTCTTCATAGGCGTGGCAGCGATCCAACTCCTCTGCTGGGTGGGCATTTTCAGCGACCCGGGCGGGGAAGAGTTCACCACCTGGTACGGCAACGGGGGGATGGGCCTGATGCTCGTCAACCTGACCGGCTCGGTCACGTACTACCTGGTCGCGGACATCCGCCACGCCAACAGGAACCGGCTCGCCATGGGACCGGCCATGTACGGCATGCCGCGCGCGCAGCAGCCGTACGGCTACCCGCAGCCGCAACCCCAGACGTACGTACAGCCCCGGCCCCAGGCGCCCACGCCGCCGATGCACGCGATGCCCACCCAGGCCGCGACCCCGGCGCCCACCTCGGTCCCGCCGCCGCAGCCGCAGAACCATGGCCAACCGCAACCGCAACCGCAGCCGCCCCAGCGAATCGACCAGGTCCGCGCCGAGCTGGACGAGCTGAGCGACTACCTGCGCAAGCGGGACGGCGGCCGGTGACCTCTCCGTCCCCTCTTGCGGCGGGCGGCGGTCGTGTCATCGCCGGGCGCTACGAGCTGTCCACGCTCATCGGCCAGGGCGGCATGGGCCAGGTCTGGACGGCGTACGACAAACGCCTGGACCGCCGCGTCGCGGTGAAGCTGCTGCGCCCCGACCGGGTCGCGGGCGCCGAGGCCGACGAACTGCGCCGCCGCTTCCTGCGCGAGTGCCGCGTCACCGCGCAGGTCGACCACCCCGGCCTGGTCACCGTGCACGACGCGGGCAGCGAGCATGAAGGCGCCGACGGTGCCTCCTCGTTCCTGTACCTCGTCATGCAGTACATCGACGGGTCCGACCTCGCCGACCACCTCGCCGAGCACGACCCGTACCCCTGGCAGTGGGCCGTCTCGGTCGCCGCCCAGCTGTGCGCCGTGCTCTCCGCCGTGCACGCCGTGCCGATCGTGCACCGGGACCTCAAGCCCCGCAACGTCATGGTCAGGAAGGACGGTACGGTCACCGTCCTCGACCTCGGCGTCGCCTCCGTCCTCGACACCGACACGACCCGCCTCACCCACACCGGCTCGCCCATCGGCACGCCTGCCTACATGGCGCCCGAACAGGCGATGGGCGGCGCCGTCGGCCCGTACACCGACCTGTACGCCCTCGGAGTGCTGCTCTTCGAACTCCTCAGCGGCGACGTCCCGTTCGCGGGCACCACCGCGCTCGGCATCCTCCACCGCCACCTGTACGAGGCCCCGCGGCCGGTGCGCCAACTGCGCCCCGAGATACCGGAGGCGCTGGAGAACCTCGTCCTGCGCCTGCTCGCCAAGGACCCGCAGCACCGGCCCGCCTCCGCCCAGCAGACCTACGAGGAACTGCTCCCGCTGCTGCCCGCGCGCGGCGTGCCCAGTGGCCACCCGCTCGACCCCACGCGCCCGTTCCTGCGCCCGCACGCCCCCTGGCCCGACCGGGCGCGCACGCCCGCGCCGCAGCCCGACGGCTCCGACGTGCAGGGCGAGCGCCCCGATGTCGCGGGCGCCGTCGACGAGGTCAAGCGCCTCCTCGGCGAGGGCCGCATCACCCAGGCCGTCGACATCCTCGGCGCGATCCTGCCCGCGGCGGCCGCCCAGCACGGCGAGCACTCACCCGTCGTCCGCACGCTGCGCAAGCAGTACGCGGCCACCCTCATGGACGACGGCCAGTACCGCCGCGCCCTGCCCGAACTGCGCCGCCTCGCCGACGAGCGCGCGGCCGAGGCGGGCCACGCCGACCCGCAGTCACTGCAGTTCCGCTACGAGGCGGCGCAGTGCCTGGAAGCCCTCGGTGAGCCGGCCGCCGCGCTCGCCGAGTACCGCGCTCTGCTGCCCTACTACGAGAACCAGTACGCGACCACCGATCTGCGTCTGGCCCTCGAAGTGCGCCGCCGCATCGGCCAGTTGCTGCTCGCCGTCGGCGACCGGGGCGCCGCGCACGAGACCCTGATCCGCCTGCTGCACGACGCGGAGCGACTGCACGGGCCCGGCCACCCGTTCCCGGCGGAGGTGCGCCGTACGCTCCAGTGGCTCGGCCAGGTCAGGGGCTGACACATAGCCCGCACACGTAATACATCAGTTGTCACCAGTACAGACATCACAACACCAGGGGTGGGGATCTCATGACCAAGTCGTTTCGTTCCAGACCGGGGAGCCACAGACTCTCCAAGCGCAACCGGTACGTGGCCTGGGGGGCCGCGGGCGCCGTCGTCGTCGCCGGAGGCGCGTTCGCCGCGACCAGCGCATCGGCCACGACGTGGCCCGCACAGAAGACGTTCACCGGCCGCGCCTTCGACACCTGCACCGCGCCCTCGGCCGCCGCGATGAAGGCCTGGCACACCGGCTTCTACGGGGCGGCCGCCGTCTACATAGGCGGCAAGAACCGCGGCTGCGCCCAGCCCAACCTCACCAAGTCCTGGGTCAAGACGGTCAACTCGCAGGGCTGGAAGCTGATTCCGCTCTACGTAGGCGCCCAGCCGCCCTGCCAGACGGGCACCAGGAACGAGAAGATGACCACGTCGAACGCCGCGTCCCTCGGCGCCAAGGACGGCAAGGACGCCGTGGCCAAGGCGTCCGCGCTCGGCATGAAGGCGGGCAGCGCGCTCTACCTCGACATGGAGCCGTACGACATCAAGAACGCGTCCTGCAACAAGGCCGTGCTCAGCTACGTGCGCGCCTTCGACAAGGTCCTGCGCGGCAAGATCTACCGGGCGGGCTACTACGGCTTCAGCAGCTCCAGCGCCGCCGCGATCGCCACCGCGAAGGACCGCACCGACCTGCCGGGCAACCTCTGGTACGCCAAGTGGGACAAGGTGAACACGACGACGTCCGACTGGCCTTGGGCCAAGTCGCTCTACACGAAGCACAGCCGCGCGCACCAGTACATGGTCAACAGCAAGGAGAAGCGCGGCGCTTACACGATCACCGTGGACCGGAACGCGTGGGATGCCCCGGTAGCGCTCATCGGCTGACCGCGTCATCGCGGGGCCGGGGCGGAACGAGTACCTCAACTCGCGGCGAATCGTTGTCGAATAGGTGGCCGAGCCAGCGGCCACCTCCTACCATCGATCACGGACTTTGTGCACCGACGCACAAACTCGCCGCAGGGAGGCTCACCTTGCACCGCCGCACCAGTAGCCGTCGCCGTACCGCGCTCATCCTGTCCGCCGCCGCCGTTGCCGCGGTTCCCGCTCTCACCGCCTGCGGAAGCGGAGCGCACCCCGGCGCCGCTGCCGTCGTCGGCGGTCAGCGGATCACGGTCTCCCAACTGGAGACCCGGGTGAACGAGGTACGTGACGCGCAACAAGCCGCCACCACCGACAGCGCCCAGTACGAACAGGCCATCGCCAAGACCGGCGGCCTCACCCGCAACACGCTGCACACGATGGTCCTCGACCGGGTCCTGCACCGCGCCGCCACCGACCAGGGCGTCGGCGTCACCCGCAAGGAGATGCAGGACATGCGGGCCGGCCTGGAGCAACAGGCGGGCGGATCCAAGCAGTTGGAGTCCGCCTGGCTGTCGCAGTACAGCGTCCCGCCGAAGCGGCTGACCGAAAGCCTGCGCACCGAGATCGAGGCACAGAAGCTCGCGACCGCGCTCGGCGCCGACATGCAGACGCAGGAGGGCCAGAGCGTGTTCTGGAAGGCCCTCGGCACGGCGTCCAAGGAGCTGAACGTCGACCTGAACCCCCGCTACGGCGCCTGGAAGGTGACCCCCACGAGCCGCCTCGTGGAGGCGAAGACGCCCTGGCTCAAGCAGGTCACGAAGCAGCCGGCGGAATCCCAGCAGACCGCCTAGGGCCTGTCTTCGAACTCCCTCCCCCAGCTAACGCTGGGAGGCGCCCCCAGCCCGAAGGGCGGCCCCGCGGCGTCTGGTGCGTGCTCTGGGGGTCCCCCCGGCCGGAGGCTGGGGGAGGGGGTTTGAAGACAGGTCCTAGGGCGGGCTCCGGGGCGGAGCACTGTCAGCGGCCTGCGTTACGTTCGGGTGGTGAACGATCGAGAGGTGCACGGCACCAGCAGCGACACCACCACCGGATCCAGCACCACCAGTGACGCCGGCCGCATCGTCCTGCTCACCACCAGCCACCGGGTCGCCCCGGGGCTGCTGTCCTGGCAGGCGTGGGAGGCGCTGCGCGGCGCCGACGCGGTGCTGTGCGCCGACGCCGCGCACCCACAGCTGCCGTACGTGAAGGACGCCGGCGTCGAGGTCACCCTCGCGACCGCGCCGCTCGCCGCCCGCGACCTCGTCGACCGCTGCGCCGACGGCGGCCGCACCGTCGTCGTCCTGGCCACCGCAGAGGGAGACCGGCGCCTCACGGACGGCCTGGCGACACTGGCCGGCTCGGGCCGCGAGCAGATGCCGTCCCTCGAACTCCTTCCCGGCTCCTACGACCTGCCGGGCGCCCGCCTCCTCGACCTCGTCCAGGTCATGGACCGGATCCGCCGCGAGTGCCCCTGGACGTCCCGGCGCACCCACGAGGACCTGGCGAAGTACGCGATCGAGGAGGCGTACGAGCTGGTCGAGGCGATCGAGACGGGCGACCGCGCGGAGCTCAGGGAAGAGCTCGGCGACGTACTCCTCCAGGTCGTCTTCCACTCCCGTATCGCCGAGGAGGCGCCCGGCGAAGCCGGTGAGGACGCCGAGGACGCCGAGGACGCCGGCCCCTTCTCGATCGACGACGTGGCGGGCGGCATCGTCGAGAAGCTCATCCACCGCCACCCGCACATCTTCGGCGACGAGAGCGCGTCCACGCCGGAAGAGGTCAGGGAGATCTGGCTGCGCAAGAAGGGCGAGGCCAAGCGCCGCGCTTCGGTCACGGACGGCGTCCCGGTGGGCCAGCCCGGCCTGGCCCTCGCCGCGAAGCTCGGCTCCCGGGTGCGGACAGCGGGCCTCGACGTCCCCGTCCCGACGGGCCGGGGCATCGGCTACGAGCTGCTGGCCCTGGCCCTGCGCGCGGAGGCGTCCGGTGAGGACCCGGAGGCGGCCCTGAGGGCGGCGGCACGCGCGTACCGGGCGGCGATCCGCTCGACGGAGGGGCTGGAGGGGCTGGAGGGGCCGGACCGCCCCTAGGGCCGTCCACGGTCGTGTCACCCGCTCCGGGGACGCCGGATACGGTCGGGAGGTGACCGAAAGCCCTGTCCCCGCCGCGATGCCCGAACTCTTCGACTGGGAGTTCGCGACCAACCCCTACCCCGCGTACGCATGGCTGCGCGAGCACGCCCCCGTGCACCGTACGACCCTTCCCAGCGGCGTCGAGGCCTGGCTGGTCACCCGGTACGCGGATGCCCGCCAGGCCCTCGCCGACCAGCGGCTCAGCAAGAATCCGGACCACCACGACGGGCCGTCCCACGCGAAGGGCAAGACGGGTATCCCGGGCGAGCGCAAGGCGGATCTGATGACGCATCTGCTGAACATCGATCCGCCGGACCACACCCGCCTGCGCCGCCTCGTCTCGAAGGCGTTCACCCCGCGCACGGTGGCCGAATTCGCTCCCCGTGTGCAGGAGTTGGCGGACGACCTCATCGACCGCTTCGCGGCGAACGGCGAGGCCGACCTGATCCACGACTTCGCCTTCCCGCTCCCCATCTACGCCATCTGCGACCTGCTCGGCGTCCCGCGCGAGGACCAGGACGACTTCCGGGACTGGGCGGGCATGATGATCCGGCACGGGGGAGGGCCCCGCGGCGGCGTCGCCCGGTCCGTGAAGAAGATGCGCGCCTATCTCGCCGAGCTGATCCACCGCAAGCGCAACGAGCCGGGCGACGACCTGATCTCCGGCCTGATCCGCGCCTCCGACGAAGGTGAGCACCTCACCGAGAACGAGGCCGCGGCCATGGCATTCATCCTGCTTTTCGCCGGTTTCGAAACCACGGTCAATTTGGTCGGTAACGGGGCATATGCCTTGCTTACCCACCCGGAACAGCGCGAGCGACTGCAGCAGGCACTGGCCGAGGGCGACACCGGGCTCCTGGAGACCGGCGTAGAGGAACTGCTGCGCTTCGACGGCCCGGTGGAGCTGGCGACCTGGCGGTTCGCGACGGAGCCGCTCAGCATCGGCGGCCAGGACATCGCCGCCGGCGACCCGGTCCTCGTCGTGCTCGCCGCCGCCGACCGGGACCCGGCGCGCTTCACCGATCCGGACATTCTCGATCTCTCCCGCCGCGACAATCAGCATCTCGGCTACGGCCACGGCATCCACTACTGCCTCGGCGCTCCCCTCGCGCGACTGGAGGGACAGACTGCGCTCCGCACCCTTCTGACGCGCCTTCCGGACCTGCGACTTGCCCAGGATCCCGCCGATTTGCGCTGGCGGGGCGGGCTCATCATGCGCGGACTGCGCACGCTGCCGGTGGAGTTCACACCCCAGCAGAACTGACGACCAGTCAACTCTGTGACTTTGACGTGATCTGCGCTGCATCGACTTGTGACAAGCGTTCGAGTCCCGCTACGTTCACCAGTCATCGCGACACATGCACAACAAGCACCACCACATCACCCGTCGCGTGCTGCTGCATCAGTCTCGCGAAAGGCAACCGCATGCTCTCCGGGAACGGTCGACACCGTCGCCCCCGTCAGGCCCCTGCTCTCGTCGTCGCCGCCGGCGTCACCGGCAGCGTCATCGCGATACCGCTCCTCGCGGCAACCAGCGCGAGCGCCGCCTCCACCACCACCTGGGACAAGCTCGCCGAGTGCGAGTCCGGTGGCCAGTGGAGCCTGAACGCGGGCACCGGCTACTTCGGCGGACTGCAGTTCTCCCAGGAGATGTGGGAGCAGTACGGCGGCCTCGACTACGCGCCGAGCGCCGACGAGGCCAGCCGCTCCCAGCAGATCGCCGTCGCCGAGCAGGCGCTCAAGGCCAAGGGGCCCAGCGCCTGGCCGAGCTGCTCGCTCGTGGCGGGTCTCACCCAGGGCGACGAGTCGGCCGATGTCGACCCGGGCGCGACCGTCTCCCCGCAGGCGTCCGACCCGGCCGATCCCTCCGTCGGGGTCGGGCTCGGGGTGTCGGACGAGCCGTCAGCCGAGGCCTCGGGGGATACCTCCGGTAACACGGCGAGCGGCGATCCGAGTGGCGACTCCAGCGACGAGCCGAGCGGCGACGCAAGTGGCAAGGCAAGTGGAAAGGCGGGCGACAAGGCGGGCGACAGCGCGTCGGATGACGCGTCGGATGACGCCGCAGGCAAAGACGGTGGCGGGTCGGACAAGTCCGGCCGGGCCGACGACCCCACGTCCTCCGCGACGCCGTCCCCTTCCGGCTCCGCTTCCGGTGACTCCGCCTCCGACGAGTCCGGGGCCGACTCCGCCGGCCGCCACCGCGGCGACCCCGCCGCGGACGACACCTCCGACTCCCGTACGGGCGACGGACGGCACGCCTCGCGCGAGGAGGACCGCACCGAGGAGGCGTACACGGTGCGCTCCGGCGACAGTCTCTGGGACATCGCCGACGCTCAGGACGTGCGCGGCGGGTGGGATGCGCTCTACGACCTGAACAAGAAGACGGTCGGCTCCGACCCCGACCTCATCCTTCCTGGTCAGAGTCTGGATCTTGGCCTCGAAACGGTCGAAAAGTAGCGGGAGTTCAGAGACGGTTGGGGCGCGTATGTCCACTTTTGCGAGAGTGAGACATGAGTCTCAAAGACCCTGATCGTCTTTGAAATAGGGCGGATCGACTGCTTACGGTCGTCACCGCTCGCCACAGCGGGCCCCGTTGGACGTCACGCCGAATCCTGCCGACGCCCGTACGGGAACAGTCGACGCGTCAGCGCCGTAGGCAGGAGCGGGGGACCCAAGGTAAGTGCCGGGAAACCGGCTTGGGGTTAAGCCGCGCACAAGGATGCGCGGCCGGACACTCACTGGTCCGAACCCGACAGCTCACCTCGTAGGCGTCGGTGAGGGGATCTCTCCATGCTGCTTTCCAGCAAGGGCAAGCACCGCCGCCCGTCCAAGGCTGTCCGTGTCGCCACGCTCGCCGGCGTCGCCGGTGCCGCTGTCGCCGTCCCGCTGATGGGCGCCACCTCGGCCTCCGCCGCCTCCACCTCCGAGTGGGACGCGGTCGCGCAGTGCGAGTCCGGTGGCAACTGGTCCATCAACACGGGCAACGGTTACACCGGTGGCCTTCAGTTCTCGTCCTCGACCTGGGCCGCGTACGGCGGCACCTCCTACGCGTCCTCCGCGGACCAGGCGTCCAAGGCGCAGCAGATATCGGTCGCCGAGAAGGTTCTCGCCGCGCAGGGCAAGGGTGCCTGGCCGAGCTGTGGCGTGGGCCTGTCCGGCGCCGACACGAGCAACTCCGCCCCGGCCGGATCCTCGTCGGACTCCTCGCAGCAGCAGTCCCAGCCGCAGCAGCAGGAGCGCTCCGACTCCTCCACGACGACCCGCTCCGAGCAGCGCCAGCAGCCGCAGCAGCAGGAGTCGAAGAAGGACACCGTCACCACCCCGACCGGCAAGAAGGTCGAGAAGGGCGACGGCGAGTACAAGGTGAAGACCGGCGACACGCTCAGCAAGATCGCCGACGCGCACGGCACCGACTGGCAGAAGGTGTTCAAGCTCAACAAGGACATCGTCAGCAACGCCGACCTGATCTACCCGGGCCAGCAGCTGCACCTGAAGTAAGCCCGTCCTTCTTATAGGGGCCCTGTTGTTACGGCCTGCCTATAGGAGCGCATGGGGGCTTACAGGGGAGGCGTCGGTTCGGCTCGGCATCGGCGGATGCCGGGTCAGGCCGCCGCTTCACCCCGAGGGCCGCTCGTTTCAGCGACCTCCGTCCCGGCATCCGGGACGGAGGTCGCTGTCTTTGTTCCGTTAAGGAACATTTCGCTGTCGGCGTTGTCCACAAGGCGGGCGGTCGGCTGGCCGATGCCTCGGAGCCGGTTACGCTCATGGGTGCGGGCCACCCTGCCCGCACTGTTGTGTCACATCCCAGAAGGAGATGCTCGTGCCGTCCATCGACGTCGTCGTAGCCCGGGAAATCCTGGACTCCCGAGGCAACCCCACGGTCGAGGTCGAGGTCGGCCTCGACGACGGCAGCACGGGTCGTGCTGCTGTTCCGTCCGGCGCCTCCACCGGTGCCTTCGAGGCCATCGAACTCCGTGACGGTGACCCCAACCGTTACCAGGGCAAGGGCGTCGAGAAGGCCGTCCTCGCCGTCATCGAGCAGATCGGCCCGGAGCTCGTCGGCTACGACGCCACCGAGCAGCGCCTGATCGACCAGGCGATGTTCGACCTGGACGCCACCGACAACAAGGGCTCGCTCGGCGCCAACGCGATCCTGGGCGTCTCCCTCGCCGTGGCGCACGCCGCGTCCGAGGCCAGCGACCTGCCGCTGTTCCGCTACCTCGGTGGCCCGAACGCGCACCTGCTGCCCGTCCCGATGATGAACATCCTGAACGGTGGGTCGCACGCCGACTCCAACGTCGACATCCAGGAATTCATGATCGCCCCGATCGGCGCGGAGTCCTTCTCCGAGGCGCTGCGCTGGGGCACCGAGGTCTACCACACCCTCAAGAAGGTGCTGAAGGCCAAGGGCCTGTCCACCGGTCTCGGCGACGAGGGCGGCTTTGCCCCGAACCTGGACTCGAACCGCGCGGCCCTCGACCTCATCCTCGAGGCGATCAAGGAGGCCGGCTACATCCCCGGCCAGCAGGTCGCTCTCGCGCTCGACGTCGCCGCCTCCGAGTTCTACAAGGACGGCAAGTACCAGTTCGAGGGCAAGGAGCGCTCCGCCGCCGAGATGACGGAGTACTACGAGGAGCTCGTCTCCGCGTACCCGCTCGTCTCCATCGAGGACCCGCTGTACGAGGACGACTGGGCCGGCTGGACCGTCCTCACCGAGAAGCTCGGCGAGAAGGTCCAGATCGTCGGCGACGACCTGTTCGTCACCAACCCGGAGCGCCTCGCCCGCGGCATCGACGAGAACTCGGCCAACGCCCTGCTCGTCAAGGTCAACCAGATCGGCTCGCTGACCGAGACCCTGGACGCCGTCGAGCTGGCCCAGCGCAACGGGTTCAAGTGCATGATGTCCCACCGCTCCGGCGAGACCGAGGACGTCACCATCGCCGACCTGGCCGTCGCCACGAACTGCGGCCAGATCAAGACCGGCGCCCCGGCCCGCTCCGAGCGCGTCGCCAAGTACAACCAGCTGCTGCGCATCGAGGAGATCCTGGACGACGCGGCGGTCTACGCCGGTCGTTCGGCCTTCCCGCGCTACAAGGGCTGACCCGCCCCCGCGTGAGCCGGTAGTTCCGTACGTCCCCGCACTCGGTCCCGTACCGTGTGCGGGGACGTACGTACGTAGGCAGCCGGACAGTCAGACGGGGAGGCGGACAGGCGATGCCGGGAAAGCTCCGAAGCAGGGGCCGCGACGACTCGGCCCGCTTCTCCACGGCCACCCGGCTGCGCGTGCTCGGCGAGCAGACCGCGGAGCGCGTCTACCGCTCGCAGAACAAGCGCCAGGCCCGCCGCTCCCGCCTCACCGGGCGGGCCGCGCTGCTCGCCCTCGTCGTCTGCACGCTCGTGGTCGCCCTCGCGTACCCGATAAGGCAGTACGTGTCCCAGCGCGGCGAGATCGCGGACCTGCAGCGCCAGCAGCAGGAGGCGAAGGACCGGGTCGACCGGCTCCGGGACGAGAAGGCCCGCTGGCAGGACGACGCGTACGCCGAGCAGCGGATCCGCGAGCGCCTGCACATGGTGATGCCGGGCGAGACCGGGTACGTGGTGCCCGACGCGCGGTCCACCGCGGCGGAGCGCGCCGAGCAGGGCGAGACCGACCGTCCCTGGTACTCGAACGTCTGGGACGGCGTCGACAAGGCCGACCGGGCAAACTGACCGCCGTACCGCCCCCGCCCCTTCCCCGCACACACCGAAGTGAAAGACAGGCATGGAAACGCCCCCGCCCCAGACCGAGTCCACGGCGCCCACGGACGCCGACATCCGCGCGTTCCAGGAGCAGCTCGGCCGCCCGCCGCGCGGCCTGCGGGCCATCGCGCACCGCTGCCCCTGCGGCAACCCGGATGTCGTCGAGACGGCCCCGCGGCTCGAGGACGGCACGCCGTTCCCGACGACGTTCTACCTGACGTGCCCGCGCGCGGCCTCGGCCATCGGCACGCTGGAGGCGAACGGCGTGATGAAGGAGATGACGGAGCGCCTGGGCACGGACCCCGAGCTGGCGCGGCAGTACCGCGCGGCCCACGAGGACTACATCGCGCGCCGTGACGCCATGGAGGTCCTGGAGAACTTCCCGAGTGCGGGCGGCATGCCGGACCGCGTGAAGTGCCTGCACGTCCTGGTGGCGCACTCGCTGGCGGCAGGGCCGGGTGTGAACCCGCTGGGCGACGAGGCGATCGCGATGCTGCCGCAGTGGTGGAAGAAGGGCGCGTGCGTGTCGGCGGAGGTGACGGAGTGACCCGGGTCGCCGCCATCGACTGCGGTACGAACTCGATCCGTCTCCTCGTCGCGGACGCGGACCCGGAGACGAGCGAACTGATCGATCTGGACCGCCGGATGACGATCGTGCGGCTCGGTCAGGGCGTCGACCGGACGGGGCGCCTGGCCCCCGAGGCGCTGGAGCGCACGTTCGCGGCCTGCCGCGAGTACGCCGCCGTGATCAAGGAGCACGGCGCGGAGCGCATCCGCTTCGTGGCCACGTCCGCGTCCCGCGACGCCTCGAACCGGGACGACTTCGTCCGCGGCGTCCTGGACATCCTCGGCGTCGAGCCGGAGGTCATCACCGGTGACGAGGAGGCGGCCTTCTCCTTCACGGGTGCGACCAAAGAGCTGACGGGCCGCGCCGACCTGGACAAGCCCTACCTGGTCGTGGACATCGGCGGCGGCTCGACGGAGTTCGTCGTCGGAGACGAGCAGGTCCGCGCCGCCCACTCCGTCGACATCGGCTGCGTACGGATGACGGAGCGTCACCTGGTCGCGGCGGACGGCTCGGTCACCGACCCGCCGGCGCCCGAGCAGATCGAGGCGATCCGCGAGGACATCGTCGCGGCTCTTGACCTGGTGACGCAGCTGGTCCCGCTGACCGAGGCCCGCACACTGGTCGGCCTGGCCGGCTCGGTCACGACGGTGGCGGCGCTCGCGCTCGGCCTGAGCGCGTACGACTCGGCCGCGATCCACCACTCCCGCGTCTCCTACGAGAAGGTCGCGGAGCTCACGGACTGGCTGCTGACGTCCACGCACGACCAGCGCGCGCTGCACCCGGTGATCCACCCGGGCCGCGTCGACGTCATCGCATCCGGGGCCCTCGTGCTGCGTCTGATCATGGAGTGGACCGGCGCCCGCGAGGTGGTCGTCAGCGAGCACGACATCCTCGACGGCATCGCCTGGTCCATCGCCTGACCGAGGGGCCGGACCTGGCGTCGGATTCGGGCCCGGAGCGCCCTCGCCTGAGCGTGTCGCGTACCGTCTGAGCACCATGAACGGGGCCCGCGACACGCTCCGGCGACACCCCGTCGGGAAACTTCGTGAACTTCTTCACAAGGAAATCGGTCCCGTTGGACGCAGTTTTTTGACCGTGGGCCCGTTCGGGGCTGTCCACGGGCTCCGGCGGGAGGGGTGGCCGGGGTTACGGGAGCGTTGCGCGGAGGTGAGAACCGGGAGTGGTTCAGTGGGTCCGAATGCTCACCGTGGCTGCTCAAGAGGGGTGAGCAACGACCGGCGGCGGACCGTGGTTCCCTCTGTCGACCATGACCTGGGTCACGTGGGCGGCGAAGTGTAGCAGAGGCCCCACCCATCCTTGTGAAGGGGCGCACGAGCACCCCCCTCCAGACGGGTGGATACTCGATGGCATGAGCACCACGGAGCGTCCCAGGATCCTCATTGTCGGGGGTGGGTACGTAGGCCTGTACGCGGCGCGACGCATCCTGAAGAAGATGCGTTACGCGGAAGCGACCGTCACGGTCGTCGACCCGCGCTCGTACATGACGTACCAGCCCTTCCTCCCCGAGACCGCCGCCGGCAGCATCTCGCCGCGCAACGTCGTCGTCCCGCTGCGACGCGCTGTGCCGGGAGCCGAGATTCTCACCGGCCGCGTCACCACCATCGACCAGGACCGCAAGGTCGCTTCGGTCGCCCCGCTCGTCGGCGAGGCGTACGAGGTGCCCTTCGACTACCTGGTGATCGCGCTCGGCGCGGTCTCCCGCACCTTCCCGACCCCCGGCCTGGCCGAGGTGGGCATCGGTATGAAGGGTGTCGAGGAGGCCATCGGCCTGCGCAACCACGTGCTCGAGCAGCTCGACAAGGCCGAGTCCACGACGGACGAGGAGATCCGCCGCAAGGCGCTCACCTTCGTCTTCGTCGGTGGCGGCTTCGCGGGCGCCGAGACGATCGGTGAGGTCGAGGACCTGGCACGCGACGCGGCGAAGTTCTACAAGAACGTGAAGCGCGAGGACATGCGCTTCATCCTGGTCGACGCCGCCGACAAGGTGCTGCCCGAGGTGGGCCCGGAGCTCGGCGTCTACGGCCGCAAGCACCTGGAGTCCCGCGGTATCGAGGTCTACCTCAGCACCACGATGCCCTCCTGCGTGGACGGTCACGTCGTGCTGAGCAACGGCCTGGAGGCCGACTCCAACACGATCGTGTGGACCGCCGGCGTCAAGCCGAACCCGGCGCTCGCCCGCTTCGGTCTCCCGCTCGGCCCCCGCGGTCACGTGGACACCAGCGAGAAGCTTCAGGTCCAGGGCACCGACTACATCTGGGCCGCGGGCGACAACGCCCAGGTCCCGGACCTCGTCGGCCGCGCCGCGGGCAACCCGAACGCCTGGTGCCCGCCGAACGCCCAGCACGCGATGCGTCAGGCCAAGGTCCTCGCCGACAACGTGGTCTCCGGTATGCGGGGCTTCCCGCAGGGCGACTACAAGCACGCCAACAAGGGTGCGGTGGCGGGTCTCGGCCTCCACAAGGGCGTCGCGATGATCGTCATGGGCAAGATGAAGATCAAGCTCAAGGGCCGTCTTGCCTGGTACATGCACCGTGGCTACCACGGCATGGCCATGCCGACGTACAACCGCAAGATCCGTGTGATCGCCGAGTGGACGATCAACATGTTCCAGAAGCGCGACATCACCGCGCTCGGCGCCCTGGAGACTCCGCGCGAGGAGTTCTACGAGGCCGCCAAGCCGGCTCCGGCGCCCAAGCCGGCCGCCGAGAAGGTGCCGGAGAAGGTCGAGGAGAAGGCCAAGGCCTCCTGACCTCAGGGCTTCTGAGCTCGTCGTGGTCGGCGTAGCTGGTCGTAGCTTCTCGTAGTGCTCGTGCAGTACACGCCCGAAGGGGTCGGCCGCCATCCGTGGTGCGGACGGCCCCTTCGGGCTTTTTCGCGACCATGTACGTGGTGGCTACAAGTATTTTGCCGATCCGTGACGCAATAACGGGACTGCGGAAGCGGCTACTTGGTGTTTACGTGTAGTTGGACCGGTCCGGGATTTACCCCTGTCACGGAGGTGTGCGCCATGCAGGACGCCGCACAGCGGCTGAAGAACATCGCCGAGCAGCTGCTCGACGCCGAACTCCCGGTGCGGCTTCGCGCCTGGGACGGTTCGGAGGCAGGTCCCCCGGACGCCCCCGTGCTCGTGGTGCGGAGCCGTCGCGCCCTGCGCCGCCTGCTGTGGAAGCCGGGCGAGCTGGGTCTGGCCCGCGCCTGGGTCGCCGGTGACCTGGACGTCGAGGGCGACCTCTACGAGGCGCTCGACGTCATCGCCGGACTGCTCTGGGAGCGGGATCCGGACGCGGAGGGCGAGCGCAGAAGCCTCGTCGAGACGCTGAAGGATCCCAAGGTGCGGGCCGCGGTCGCCGACCTCGCGAAACTGGCGGGACCGTTCCTGCCGCCCGCCCCGCCCGCCGAGGAGATGCGCCGCAGGAGCCGCCTCCACCGGCATACCAAGGGCAGCGACAAGCAGGCCATCAGCCACCACTACGACGTCGGCAACGACTTCTACGAGCTGGTCCTCGGCCCGTCGATGGTCTACTCGTGCGCGTACTGGGAATCGCCCGACGCCACGCTCGAATCCGCCCAGCACGACAAGCTGGAGCTGATCTCCCGCAAGCTGGACCTCAAGCCCGGCATGCGCCTCCTCGACGTCGGCTGCGGCTGGGGCTCCATGGCCATCCACGCCGCCCGTGAGCACGGCGTGAGCGTCGTCGGCGTCACGCTCTCCCAGGAGCAGGCCGCGTACGCCAGGAAGCGCGTCGCCGAGGAGGGCCTCACCGACCGCGTCGAGATCCGGGTGCAGGACTACCGCGACGTGCGGGACGGCCCGTACGACGCGATCTCCTCGATCGGGATGGCCGAGCACGTCGGCTCGGAGCGCTACCTGGAGTACGCGACCGACCTGTACGCTCTGCTCGAGCCCGGCGGCCGGCTGCTCAACCACCAGATCGCCCGGCGGCCCCAGGAGGACGAGTCGGCGTACGAGGTCGACGAGTTCATCGACGCGTACGTCTTCCCCGACGGGGAGCTCGCGCCGGTCGGCACCACCACCGGCCTCCTCGAGCGGGCCGGGTTCGAGGTCAGGGACGTCGAGTCGATACGCGAGCACTACGCGCTCACCCTGCGCAGTTGGGTCCGCAACCTGGAGGCCCGCTGGGCGGAGTCCCTGCGGCTCGTCAGCCCCGGCCGGGCCCGTATCTGGCGCCTCTACATGGCGGCCAGCGCGCTGAGCTTCGAGCGCAACCGCATCGGGGTCAACCAGATCCTCGCGGTGCGGACACCGCAGAGCGGCACCTCCGGGATGCCGCTGCGGGCACGCACCTGGAACAACTAGCGTCCGCCCGTACGCAGCTGGGGCGCCCCGGTGACTGATCGCCACCGATGCGCCCCATGTGCGTACCTACGTCAACTGCCCTGCTCTCACTCGGCCTTGATGGCCGCGAGCATGTTCAGGCGGGCCGCGCGGCGGGCCGGCCACAGGGCCGCCAGGATGCCGACGACCGCGGCGAGCGCGAGGAAGAGGCCCATCCGGCCCCAGGGCAGGATCAGTTCGTACGTCGACATGGCGTTGCCGATGAGCTGGCCCGCGGCCCAGCCGAAGAACACGCCGAGGCCGATGCCGAGCACGCCGCCGAAGAGCGAGATCACCAGGGACTCCAGGCGGACCATGCGCTTGATGCCCTTGCGGTCGATGCCGATCGCGCGGAGCATGCCGATCTCCTGCTGGCGCTCGAAGACCGACATCGCCAGGGTGTTGATGACGCCGAGCACGGCGACGATGACCGCCATGGCGAGCAGGCCGTAGAGCATGTTCAGCATCAGCGTGAACATCTGGGCGACCTCGTTGGAGATGTCCTGGCGGTCCTGGATCTTGACTGCCGGGTTCTCGCCGAGGTCCTTGGTGAGCTTGTCCTTGGTGGCGTCGGAGGCGCCGCCGGACGTCTTCACCATGACCTGCGTGTCGGTGACGCCGGCGGCGTCGGTGGAGTGCGGATCGAGGGTGGGGGAGTCGACCATGATGCCGCTGACGATGTCGTTGGCCGTGTAGACGCCCGCGACGGACAGTTGCTGCTTCTTGTCGTCCTCATAGGTGACCGTGAAGTTCGAACCGGCCGTCCAGTGGTGGACCTTCGCGGTCTTGTCGTCGACGACGACGTTCGTGCCGCCGACCTTGAACTCGCCGTCCTTCATGGTGAGATCGACGAGCCGGCCGATGGTGCCGCCGTTGACGCCGGACAGGTTCTCGTAGTCGCCGCCGATCTGCGACTCCGCGCTGGACATGCCGCTGACGGCGGTGACACCGGAGGTCTTGTCGAGGGTCTTGCGGACGTCGGGGGAGAGCGCGTTGCCGTTGGCCATGGAGATGACGTAGTCGGCCTTGATGGAGTCGGCGGCCATCTTGTTGATCGCCGACTGGACGCTGCCCGCGATGACCGTGAGGCCGGTGATGAGGGTCAGGCCGATCATCAGGGCCGAGGCGGTGGCGGCGGTGCGGCGCGGGTTGCGTACGGAGTTCAGCCGGGCCAGCTTGCCGGAGATGCCGAAGGCGCGCAGCAGCGGGGCCGCGGCGGCGATCAGCGGACGGGACAGCAGTGGCGTCAGGATGAAGACGCCGATGACGAGCAGCGCGGCGCCGAGCGCCATCGGGGCCTGACCGGCGTCGCCGCTCATGGTGGTCGCGGCGAGCACGGCGACGACACCGACGGCCGAGACGAGCGAGCCGAGCGTGTTGCGCAGGATCAGGGACTTGGTCGTCGGGGCGGCGTGCACCGCGTTCATCGCGGCGACCGGCGGGATCTTCGCGGCGCGGCGGCCCGGCAGCCAGGCGGCCAGCATCGTGATGAGGATGCCGACGATCAGCGCGGAGAGGACCGTGTTGACGGAGATGACCAGCGGTCCTGCCGGGATGATCGCGCCCGTCGAGTCCATCAGGGAGCGCATGCCCGCGCCGATCCCGATGCCGACGGCCAGGCCGGTGACGGCGGCGACGGCGCCCACGACGAACGCCTCGAGCAGCACGGAGCGGGTGACCTGGCGGCGCGAGGCGCCGACGGCGCGCATCAGGGCGAGTTCCTTGGTGCGCTGGGCGACCAGCATGGTGAAGGTGTTCGCGATGATGAAGATGCCGACGAAGAGCGCGACGCCGGCGAAGCCGAGCAGCAGCTGCTTCATGGAGCTCATCGACTCGGAGATCATCTTCGCCTGCTCGTCGGCGAGTTGCCGGCCCGTCTTGGTCTCGACGGTGTCCTTGCCGAGCGCCTTGTCGAGCCCGGCCCGCAACTGGTCCTGGCTGGTGCCCGCGGCGGCCCGCACATCGATCTCGTCGTACGCGCCCGGCTTCTGGAAGAGCTGCTGCGCGGTCGGCGTGTCGAAGAGGGCCAGGGAGCCACCGGCCGAGACGTTCCCGTCGTCGGTGGTGAAGATGCCGGTGACCGTCGGGGTCAGGACCGGCCCGTCGACGGACATCCGTACCTGGTCGCCGACCTTGTACCCGGCGCGCTCGGCGGTCTCGGAGTCGAGGGCGACCTGGTTCTTGCCGTGCGGGGCGGTGCCGACCGTGAGGGGGTACCGGGTGTCCTTGGAACCCCAGTAGTTGCCGCCCTTGGTCGAGAAGCCGTTGCCGACGAGCTTGCCGTCCTGGTCGGCGACGGCGGCGTACCCGCTGAGCACGCCGTACGCGGAGGCGGCGCCCGGCACGCCCAGCGCCTTCTTCAGGGTGGCGTCGGTCAGCTTCGCCTCCTCGCCGACCTTGCCGTCCTTGGCCTCGATGTAGCCGGGGGTGAGGGCCACGTCGACCTGGTCGTAGCCCTTGGACGACTGCTTCTCCAGGGCGGAGGAGATGGTGTTGGTGAAGACGAGGGTGCCGGAGACGAAGGCGACGCCGAGCATGACGGCGAGCACCGTCATCAGGAGGCGGGCCTTGTGCGCGAAGACGTTGCGCAGGGCGGTTCGGAACATGGGTCTACTCAGTCCAGGTGGGTTCGGCGGGGCTGCGGATATCAAGCCCCGCCTTTGAAGGAGAGGCAGCGGGGTCCGGGGCGCGCAAGGCGAGGGGCCTCGGCACGGCCGGGGTCAGCTCGTGCGGCCCCGGGCGTCGAAGCGCTTCATGCGGTCGAGGACCGTGTCCGCCGTCGGCTCGTACATCTCGTCCACGATGCGGCCGTCGGCGAGGAAGACGACGCGGTCCGCGTAGGCCGCTGCCACCGGGTCGTGCGTGACCATGACGACGGTCTGGCCGAGCTCCCGGACGGAGTTGCGCAGGAAGCCGAGAACCTCGGCGCCGGAGCGCGAGTCCAGGTTTCCGGTGGGCTCGTCGCCGAAGATGATGTCGGGCTTGGAGGCCAGGGCGCGGGCGACGGCCACGCGCTGCTGCTGGCCGCCGGAGAGCTGGGCGGGGCGGTGGCGCAGGCGGTCGGAGAGGCCGACCATCTGGATCACGTTCTCCAGCCACTGCTTGTCGGGCTTGCGGCCCGCGATGTCCATGGGGAGCGTGATGTTCTCCAGGGCGGTCAGCGTCGGCAGCAGGTTGAACGCCTGGAAGATGAAACCGATCTTGTCCCGCCGCAACTTGGTGAGCTGCTTGTCCTTGAGGGAGCCCAGCTCGGTCTCGCCGATGCGCACCGAGCCCGAGGAGAAGGTGTCGAGGCCCGCCACGCAGTGCATCAGCGTCGACTTGCCGGAGCCGGACGGGCCCATGATCGCGGTGAGTTCGGCCTGCCGGAACGAGATGGTCACCTGGTCGAGCGCGACCACCTGGGTCTCGCCCTGTCCGTAGACCTTGGAGAGATCTGTGGCGCGGGCCGCCGACGTGGTGGTCCGGCCGGCGAGGGGAGTGGTGGTCACGGGTGGTGCTCCTGTCGGGACGACTGCGGGGGATGAACCCATCGTCTCGGTCGATCGGGCCCGTGAAGTCAGCCGCAGTTCTCGTTCCGAGGGGCGACTCCGGTCGGACCAGGAGAGCGTGTGTCATACCTGGGGATGACACGGGACCCTGAGAGGTCAGCGCCCGTCCGGGTCCGCCACGGCAGGTGAAATTCCGTCAATCCGCAGAAACGGGTCAGCGCGCACGAAAGGGCCTCCGGCAAGTGCGTATGGCCACTGTCATGTGCTGATGCACCCTCAGACGTCAATAAAATAAGACAACATCGGGTCGTTGTTCCGCTGATCGGGGGATGCCGCCGGATAGGCTCGGACGGTCGAAGCGGAGCCCCACACCCTGCCCGGATGGTGGAATGCAGACACGGCGAGCTTAAACCTCGCTGCCCTTCGCGGGCGTACCGGTTCAAGTCCGGTTCCGGGCACCTCCGATTCACTTCTTCGACTCTCCGCCTTCGCTTTCCCCCGCTTGCCTTCACTAACCCGCGCGACTGCCTCACGCGCGCGGGTCGCATCGTGCTGCCCGCACACCCATTGACACCCGTAGGAGGGGAGACGGAGGATCCGGACGAGCCTCAATGAACGAAAGTTCACCAGGCGAACGCCGGGGCGCGAGAGTGAAATGACGCGAGAGGGATCCGTATGCGCACCACCGTCGGCATCATCGGAGCGGGCCCGGCCGGCCTGCTCCTGGCCAGGCTGCTGCAGAACGCCGGGATCGCATCGGTCGTCCTGGAGAGCCGCGACCGGGCCTACGTCGAACGGCGCCAGCGCGCCGGAATCCTGGAACAGGGCACCGTCGACGTCCTGCGCGCCGCGGGCGCCGGCGCGCGCATGGACCGCGAGGGGATACCGCACGACGGCATCGAGCTGCGCTTCGACCGGCGCCGCCACCGCGTGGACTTCCCCGCCCTGACCGGCGGCAGGTCGGTGATGGTCTACGCGCAGACCGAGGTCTGCAAGGACCTCATCGCGGCGCGGCTGGCCGACGGCGGCCCGCTCCTGTTCGAGGCGGAGGCGCTGGCCGTGGAGGACGCGGAGACCGCGAAGCCACGCGTGCGCTTTCGCCACGAAGGCCGCGAGGACGTCCTGGAGTGCGACTACGTCGTGGGGTGCGACGGCTTCTGGGGCGTGGCCCGCGCGACGGTCCCCGAGGCGCTCTCGCGGACGTACGAGCGCACGTACCCCTTCGGCTGGCTCGGCATCCTCGCCGACGTCGCCCCCTCCCACGACGAGCTGGTCTACGCCCACAGCGACCGCGGCTTCTGCCTGCTGTCCATGCGCTCCCCGACCGTCACCCGCGCCTACCTCCAGGTCCCGGCGGACACGAACGCCGACGACTGGTCCGACGCGGAGATCTGGGACGAACTCGACCGGCGCCTGGCCGTCGACGACCCGCACTGGCGGCTCGCGCGCGGACCGATCACGTCCAAGTCCGTCACCCCGATGCGCAGTTACGTCCACGAGCCGATGCGGCACGGCCGGCTCTTCCTCGCCGGGGACGCGGCACACATCGTCCCGCCGACCGGCGCCAAGGGCCTCAACCTCGCCGTCGGCGACGTCGTCACCTTCGCCCGCGCCCTCGCCGCGTCCATGGCGGAGGGCGACACCGGGCCGCTCGACGCGTACTCGGACACCTGCCTGCGGCGCGTGTGGCAGGCCGAGCGGTTCAGCTACGCCATGACGACGATGCTGCACCGCGCGCCCGACGCGACCGCCTTCGACGACCGGATCCAGCTGGCCCGGCTCGACCGCGTGGCCACCTCGAAGGCCGCGGAGGCCGATCTGGCGGAGGCCTACACCGGCTTCCCGCTGTGATCGTCCGGCGGCCGCCCGGACATTCCAGGGCATCCCTCGGTGAGCGGAACATCACGGGGCTGTCCTGCGTTCCTCGTAACAGGATGGGAAAGATCCTCCCTGAGCAGTAGGGTCGGATCTTTGCCAGACCATTACTCTTGGGGCAAGGCCAAACACGGTGGCCATGGAGGAGTGAAATGAGGAGCAGCAACCCGGTCTTCTCGCGACGGGGGTTCAGCCGCGACACCGGCTACGCGCAGTTCAACGCGCAGCCGCAGGCCGGGGGCCCCGCGGTCGGGACGCAGCCGAATCCGTACGGCCAGGCACCCGCCGGCAACCCGTACGCGCAGAACCCCTACGCGCAGCAGGACCTGCAGCAGGGCGCCCCGCAGGCGCCCGTAGGCACCGGCCGCATGACGATGGACGACGTCGTCACGCGCACCGCCACCACGCTCGGCCTGCTGATCGTCACGGCCGCCCTCGCCTGGGCGTTCCTGCCGGTCGACGAGGCCAACATGGGCAAGTCGTACGGCATCGCGATCGGCTCCGCCCTCGTCGCGATGGTGCTCGGCTTCGTCCAGGCCTTCAAGCGCAAGGCGTCCCCGCCGATCATCCTGGCGTACGCGGCCCTCGAGGGTGTCTTCCTCGGCGTCCTGTCGAACATCGTCGACACCTACATCGCCCCCGGCGCGGCCATGCAGGCCGTGCTCGGCACGATGGCCGTCTTCGCGGCCGTCCTCATCGCCTACAAGGCGGGCTGGATCCGCGTCAACCGTCGCTTCTACGGCTTCGTCATGGCCGCCGCGATGGGCTTCATCCTGCTGATGGCCGTGAACCTGCTGTTCGCGGTGTTCGGCGGCGGTGACGGCCTCGGCTTCCGCAGCGGCGGCCTCGGCATCCTGTTCGGCGTCATCGGCATCCTGCTCGGCGCGTGCTTCCTGGCCCTGGACTTCAAGCAGGTCGAGGACGGCATCGCGTACGGCGCCCCGAAGGAAGAGGCGTGGCTCGCCGCCTTCGGTCTGACCATGACGCTGGTCTGGATCTACCTGGAGTTCCTGCGGCTGATCGCGATCTTGCAGGGCAACGACTAGGGACTGCTTCGGCGGGTGACCCGCCCGGGCGGTCCAGGGGCCCGCGCACCTTCGGGTGCGCGGGCCCCTTGCCGTTTGTGTGGGGGGTCGGGAGCGCTAACCGAACCGTCGTGCGGCGCGCCTCAGGTCGTACTCGTGGATGATCGCTTTGGCATGGCCGTACGCGAGATCGTGCTCCCCGCGCAGCCAGCTGACCTTCTCTTCGAAGCGAAGAAAGCAAGGGCCTTCTTCGACGGTGCGCAGCCAGTCGGCGACTTCACGACCGGTGCAGTGGGGGATTCGAGCCAGCAGATTGCGATGGGTCTCCGGGGAGAAGACTTGGGACATCGGCGCCTCCGGAACGCTTCGATGTGGCCTGTACTTCCACGCCACCGTGCCTGAGCGCCGCTTGCTTGTAAACAGCTACAGTCGCCGAGTGCTTGATACGACGCCATTGACAGCCGCGGTGGATCAGTTCGCGGATCGGCTGCGGGCCGCCCCGCAGAGTCGGCTGCAGCGGGGTGCTGCCGCGGAGGCACTGGCCCTGGCCAGGGAACTGTCCGCGCGTGCCCAGCGGTTGGAGGAACCGGGGGCGGCGGTGCGGGTGATGCCGGATGCCGGGATGTTCGCCGCCGCCGACCAAGTCACGGTCGCGGCGCGGGATTTGGGGGTTGCGCTGAGCGGCGCGGGTGATCTGGCCGAGGCCGTCGGTCTCGTCGAGGACGCGGTCAAGCGAGCCGGCGTCTGAGCCGCTGCCCCGCGCCCGGCCCGAGGCCGCGGGGCTCCGCCCCGGACCCCGCTCCTCAAGCGCCGGAGGGGCTTGTCGTGACCAGCGCTGAACAAACTAGGCCGAGGCTATGACCCGGTCCGCCAGGATGTACACGTTGGCGCCCGCGCACTCGAAGGTCAGGGCGTACGCGCCGGAGACGCCGGAGCCACCGAGCAGGACCGGGGTGTCGCCGTCGCGCAGCGCCGTGGCGAGCTGTTCCGCCGTCTCGCGGTGGCCCGGGGTCATGCACAGCGTCGTACCGTCCGCGAAGACGTAGACGTCGAGCGTGCCCAGCGGGCCGGGGCGGACGTCGGAGAGCGCCGTGCGGGTGTGCGCCAGCTCCTCCAGACACGCCACCGTGCGCTCGTGATCGCTGGTGACCGGCGACTGGACCGGCACGAAGTCGGGGTGCGAGGGGTGCCGGCGCCGGGCGGCGGCCAGCTCGGGCGACTCGCCCGCGAACTCGTCCTCCGGCTCCAGGGCCGACTCGACGACCGGCTCGAGGCCCGCGAAGTCGGCCTGCCGCGGCAGGAAGAACTCCTCGCTGAGAGCACTGCCTCCACCGGCCAGGAACGGGGGCAGGTCCGAGGTGTCGCGCGCCTCCTGCGCCGCCCAGAACGCCCGGGCCTCCGCCAGCTCGCGCTCCCGCTCCTCGGCGAGGGCATCGGCGACGGCGACGCGGATGGCGTCGGTGTCGGAGGTGGTGCGCGCGGCGGGCACGCCGGGGTGCGCGCCCATGGCGCGACCGCGTGCGACCTCCTCGCGCAGGTCCGCGATCTGTCGTCGCAGACCCCGGACGTTGTGCAGGGTGGTGGCGCCGACGGCCGTGGCAGCGGCCGTGGCGAGCAGCAAAGCAAGAGGGATGGCGCTCACTGACGTACTCCCGGTTTCAAGTCGACCCCCGACTTCCTACATCAGCTTGAAGCCTGGACGAACCAGCTGTCAGTGCATTACGTCACGAATTGGACAGGTCTTTTGGCCGGGCGTTTAGCCCCGATATACCCCGGGTACGGGTCTGACCTGCGAAAATGACTCTCCCCCGAGATGTACGTCACATCCTGGGGGAGATTGGATCACGATTGGATAGCCGGTCGGACCGCCGGTTCAGGTCAGCTGAGACGCTCGACGACCATCGCCATGCCCTGACCACCGCCGACGCACATGGTCTCCAGACCGAACTGCTTGTCGTGGAACTGGAGGCTGTTGATCAGCGTGCCGGTGATGCGCGCGCCGGTCATGCCGAAGGGGTGGCCGACCGCGATGGCGCCACCGTTCACGTTCAGCTTGTCCTCGTCGATGCCCAGGTCGCGGGCGGACGGGATGACCTGCGCGGCGAACGCCTCGTTGATCTCGAACAGGTCGATGTCGCCGACGCCGAGACCGGCCCGCTTCAGCGCCTGCTTGCTGGCCTCCACCGGACCGAGCCCCATGATCTCGGGGGAGAGGCCGGAGACGCCGGTCGAGACGACGCGGGCGAGCGGGGTCAGGCCGAGCTCACGGGCCTTGGTGTCGGACATGATCACGAGGGCGGCGGCGCCGTCGTTCAGCGGGCAGCAGTTGCCGGCCGTGACCAGGCCGTCGGGGCGGAAGACGGGCTTGAGGCCCGAGACACCCTCCACGGTGACGCCGGCGCGCGGACCGTCGTCCTTGCTCACGACGGTCCCGTCGGGCGTCGTGACCGGGGTGATCTCCCGCTCCCAGAAGCCGTTCTTGATGGCTTCCTCGGCGCGGTTCTGCGAGCGCACGCCGAAGGCGTCCATGTCCTCGCGGGTGACGCCCTTCAAGCGCGCCAGGTTCTCGGCGGTCTGACCCATCGAGATGTACGCGTCCGGCACCAGGCCGTCCTCGCGCGGGTCGTGCCAGGAGGCACCCTCCTGCTCGGCGACGGCCGCGGTGCGCGCCTCGGCCTCGGCGAAGAACGGGTTGCGGGTGTCGGGGAGGGAGTCGGAGTTCCCCTTCGCGAAACGCGACACCATCTCGACGCCCGCCGAGATGAAGACATCGCCCTCGCCCGCCTTGATGGCGTGCAGGGCCATGCGCGTCGTCTGCAGGGACGAGGAGCAGTAACGGGTCACGGTGCAGCCCGGCAGATGGTCCATGCCCATCTGCACGGCCACGATCCGGCCCAGGTTGTTGCCCTGCTCGCCGCCGGGCAGACCACAGCCGAGCATCAGGTCGTCGATGTCGCGCGGATCCAGCTCGGGGACCTTCGCGAGGGCGGTCTGGATGATCGTCGCGGTCAGGTCGTCGGCCCGCAGATCCTTCAGGGAGCCCTTGAAAGCGCGGCCGATGGGGGAGCGGGCGGCTGAGACGATTACGGCTTCGGGCATCACGGCTCCAGGGGTGTCTGGCGAAAGGCAGGACCGCTTGGGAAGTTACCCGTACGTATGCCATAGGTCACCGGCACGGCCGTGTGACCCCTGACGCATTTGTCTAAGCGCTTGCTCAGGGGCTCGGCCGGGTAAGGGCCCGCCCACCCCTGTCGCAACCGACAGCTCGCCGTCACACGTCGGACGAACTCAACTTCGACGGACTCGGATCCTGCGTCGGCACACGCCGCCGCCGACGCCGCTTCAACAGAGCCCACGGCCCACGCGGCCCCGTCGGCATCGCCGCCGTCACCTCCGTACCGCCCTCCTCGACCGCCTTCGCCGCCGCACGCGCGACCGGCAGGAAACCCTCCGCACGCGAGACATCCGGACGCTCCTCGTCCGGCCAGACACCCAACGTGGCGCACAACGTCGGCAACAGGGCCATCGCCGCCGTCTGGTACCCCTCCGCCGACGGGTGATAGTTGTCCGGGCCGAACAGCTCACGCGGATTCGCCGAGAACTCGGGCCCCAGCAGATCACCGAGCGACACCGTCCGCCCGCCCTGCTCCACCGTGCCGATGGTCTGCGCCGCCGCGAGCTGCCGCGACGCCCGCCGCGCAAGCCAACGCAACGGCTGCTGCACCGGTTCGACCGAACCCAGATCAGGACACGTGCCCACCACCACCTCCGCGCCGGCCGTCCGCAGCCGCCGAACCGCCGCCGAGAGATGACGAACCGACTTGGTGGCGGGGATGCGATGCGTGACATCGTTCGCGCCGATCATGATCACGACGACATCCGGCTGCCACTCCGGGTCCGCGAGGATCAACGCCACCTGACGGTCCAGATCGTCCGACTGCGCCCCGGGCAGCGCCACGTTGCGCAACTGCACCGCGCGCTCCGCGACCGCCGCGAGGCCCGACGCGAGCAGCGCCCCCGGCGTCTGCCTGGCCCGGTGCACCCCCTGCCCCGCGGCCGTCGAATCGCCCAGCATCGCGAACCGCACCGGCTCCGCGCCCACCACGGCGTACGCCCTGCCGTACTGGCCGTCGGCCGAGGGCACGTGCACCGGCTCGGCGCTGTGACTGCCCACCTGACGCCGCGCGAACTGCACCTCCGCCAGCACCACCCCGACCGCGGCCGCACCGAGCAGCCCGATCCCCCCGCCGCCGTACGCCGCCCCCGCGGCGATCCGCCGTGCCACCCTTGCCCTGCTCGACATGTTCCGCGGCCACCTGCCTCTGCTACGCGCCTGACTACAGCTTCTCTGAAGTCCTTGCCCCGTAATCACCGTCGGTCAATCGCAACGGGAGATGAAGGGCCGATGTGCGGCATACCCTGACCGCATCCCTCTGTAGGAGACCCGGAGACAACGTGCAGATCCACGACTCGATGATCAGTCTCGTCGGCAACACCCCGCTGGTGAGGCTCAACAAGGTGACCGAAGGGCTTCAGGCGACCGTCCTGGCCAAGGTCGAGTACTTCAACCCCGGCGGCTCCGTGAAGGACCGCATCGCGCTGCGCATGATCGAGGCGGCCGAGGAGAGCGGCGAACTCGAGCCGGGCGGCACGATCGTGGAGCCCACCAGTGGAAACACCGGTGTCGGGCTCGCCATCGTGGCGCAGCAGAAGGGGTACAAGTGCATCTTCGTGTGCCCCGACAAGGTTTCCACGGACAAGATCAACGTGCTGCGCGCGTACGGCGCCGAGGTCGTCGTCTGCCCGACGGCCGTCGACCCCGACCACCCGGACTCGTACTACAACGTCTCGGACCGTCTGGTCAGGGAGACACCGGGCGCCTGGAAGCCGGACCAGTACAGCAACCCGCACAACCCGCTCTCCCACTACCACTCGACCGGCCCCGAGCTGTGGGATCAGACGGACGGCCGCATCACGCACTTCGTCGCCGGGGTCGGCACGGGCGGCACCATCTCCGGGACCGGGCGCTACCTGAAGGACGCCAGTGACGGCCGCGTCCAGGTCGTCGGCGCCGACCCGGAGGGCTCCGTGTACTCGGGCGGCTCCGGTCGCCCGTACCTCGTCGAGGGCGTCGGCGAGGACTTCTGGCCGACCGCGTACGACCGCGAGGTCGCCGACGAGATCGTCGCCGTCTCCGACAAGGACTCCTTCCAGATGACCCGCCGCCTCGCCAAGGAGGAGGGCCTGCTGGTCGGCGGCTCCTGCGGGATGGCGGTCGTGGCGGCGCTGCGGGTGGCCGAGCGGCTCGGCCCGGACGACATCGTGGTGGTGTTGCTGCCGGACAGTGGGCGGGGGTACCTCTCGAAGATCTTCAACGATGAATGGATGGCCGATTACGGGTTCCTGGAGGACTCCGGGACCAGCGCGCGCGTCGGCGAGGTCCTCAAGTACAAGGATGGCGGCTCGCTGCCCGAACTCGTGCACATGCACCCCGAGGAGACGGTCGGTCAGGCCATCGAGGTGCTGCGGGAGTACGGCGTCAGTCAGATGCCGATCGTAAAACCGGGCGCCGGCCACCCCGACGTGATGGCTGCCGAGGTCATCGGGTCGGTTGTGGAGCGCGAGCTGCTCGACGCGCTCTTCGCCCAGCGGGCCTCCCTGGGCGACCCGTTGGAGAAGCACATGTCGGCCCCGCTGCCGCAGGTCGGCTCCGGTGAGCCGGTCGCGGACCTGATGGCCGTGCTCGGGACGGCCGACGCCGCGATCGTGCTGGTCGAGGGGAAGCCGACGGGTGTGGTCAGCCGGCAGGACCTGCTGGCCTTCCTCGCCAAGAGCGTCGGCAAGTAGGTTCACGAACACGATTCGCGAAAACGGTACGAGCGCGTCACGTGCGCGCAGCACCGGCTTAACACGGGTCCGGCACATTGGTGGATGTCGGAAGGGGCGGGAGCGGCTCCCCGCCTCGGACGGCGTCGAGCGGCGTCAAGGAATCTCCGGAGCGGCTCCCGGATCTCCATGGACGCCCTGGGCGTGGCACCCGGTCCTGACCCGGTGCCGCGTCCCTCGCGGGGACCGCCGTCGTCCCGCCCCCCGTAACAGGGGGTGCGGCGGTCCCCGCGCAATTCTTTCTCTACTCCTCTTCTACGCCCATGAGTTGGCGGTCATTCGACCACGCCCATGAGTTGGCGGTCATTCGACGAACAGGCCGCGCTCCGCCGCCCGTACGTCGAACTCCTCCAGGCGGGCCTGGGCCTGCGGCAGGCCGTCGCACATCGCTTCCAGGAGGACGCGGCCGAGCAGCATGGGCGCGCAGACCGTGTCGAAGGCGAGACCGGTGCCGACCGCGGCGGGTAGCAGCAGGTCGGAGTGTTTGGCCACGGGGGCGAACGCGGAGTCGGCGACGGAGACCACGGTCAGGCCGACGGATTTGGCGTAGGCGAGGGTGTCGACGACCTCGCGGGGGTGGCGGGGCAGGGCGAAGCAGAGCAGGGTCGTGGCGCCCGCGCGGACGGCCGCGTCGATCCGGTCGGCGAGCATCGTGCCGCCCTCGTCGAGGAGGCGGACGTCGGGGTGGACCTTGGCCGCGAAGTAGGAGAACCCGTAGGCCTGGGAGGCCGCCGCGCGCAGGCCGAGGACCAGGAGGGGCTGGGAGGCGGCGAGGAGGCGGCCCGCGCGTTCGACGGGTTCGGGGTCGGCGAGGAGGTCGGCGAGGTGGCGCAGGTTGGCGATCTCGGCCTCGACGGCTTGTTGGTACTCGTTGGTCTCGGTGGTCGCGGCCGGTGCGGCGGGGGCGACTTCGCGCAGGTATTTGCGCAGGGCCGGGTAGCCGTCGAAGCCGAGGGCGACGGCGAAGCGGGTGACGCTTGGCTGGCTGACCCCGGCGAGTTCGGCCAGTTCCACGGAGGAGAGGAACGGCACGTCTGCCGCGCGGCGCACCATGCAGTGGGCGATGCGTCGCTGGGTGGGGGTGAGGCGGTGGCCTTCGAAGAGGTGCTGGAGGCGGGCGGCGGGGTGCTGGCCCCCGGTGCTGTTGGTCGTGTGCTCGCTCATGTCTCCCCGTCCGTCCCCGGCGCCGTCCATTCAGCGGTTCCTGGCTGTGCATGATGTTATTCAGGCCGGGGGTGGGGCGCCAGAGGCTGCGTTGCTTCGATCTTCGGTTGGGTACGTTGCCCGGATGGGTCTTTTCGACAAGCTGACCGGTACCCGGCGTCCCGACGACGGGGTCGCGCCCCGGCCTGTGCAGGAGGTGCGGGAGGCGCTGCTTGGTCTGGCGGGGCCCGACGTGCCCTGGACCGTGCGCGCCGCGACCCCCGAGGAGCGGGCCGACCTGGTCGCGGAGTGGCGGGTCCGTGAGCCCGCCTGGCAGGAGTTCTTCCGGGCCCGGCACGTCGACCGCACCGTCAGGATCCGGCTGCGTCTGGTGCCGGACGAGCGGGAGGTGCGTGCGCTCGACGAGCAGTGGGAGGTCACCTGGCACGACGGCACCCCGCGGTTCGCCAGGTCGCGGGAGTACGGTCGGGGGCCCTCGCACACGGTGAGCAAGCGCTGGAGCTACGAGCGCGGTGCGGACGGCGAGCGGCACATGGAGGAGACGTTCTCCTTCGACTCCGCGGACATGAAGGACCCGCTGCGGGACACGGTGTTGAAGGCGGGCTGGGCGTGGCGCGGGGTCGTGTTCGGGAAGCTGTGACGAATCAGCGGCGCAGGGTGCGGCGGGTGCGGCCCGCCAGGACGATCGAGGCGCGGGCGGTGCGGCGCAGCAGGGGAGTCCGGGGCGGGCCCGCGGTGGGTGCGGGGTAGCGGCGGCGTGCGCGCAGCGAGACGGCGCCGCCGATGCCGCCGGCGAGGGTGAGCAGGGCGCCCCCGACGAAGAGGCCGTCGTTGAGGGGGTTGGCCGGAGTGCCGTCCCAGGCGGCGTTGTACAGGTCGCCCTTCCATGGGCCGTAGGAGACGACCCAGCCGTACTCGAGTTTGGGGATGAGCGCGTCACGGTGGCCCTCGCAGACGAACGGGGCCGTGCGGTGCCCGCCGGTGAGCGGGTCCTTGAAGCGGACGGTGCAGGGGCCCGGCGCGGTCGACCCGTCGACGACCGTCAGCTCGATCATGGGGTCGTGGTCGGCGGCCGCGGACCCGGCGATCCCGAGGCCGCACGTGATCACACCGAGCAGCAGGATCCAGCGGTAGCGGGGTCGGCGGGGGTGATGGGGGCGCTGCTCGGGGCGGGCCCAGGTGAGCCGGTCGCCGCCCGGGGTGGACAGGACTCCGCCGTGCTCGGGGGTGCCGGACCACCACAGCGATGCGTGGGCCGCGGGCCGACTCGGTCCGGTGGTGGTGCATTTGAGGTGGACGAGGGTGTCCGTCGTCGGGTCGAGGAGGCTGACGCGGGGGCCGCCCCGTCGGCTCGGCGTCACTTCGGCCCGGCACCGGATCCAGGGGTGGGTGCTCATGGTGCGGCGCATCCGGTGGACATTGCGCACGGAGGTCAGGCCGCCGGCGAGGAACGGGATGCCGAGGTACGGCAGCCGGCTCGTCCACCCGGCGTGCGGGATGAAGGCGAGCAGCACGATGAAGAGGCCGGCCGCCAGTGACCAACGGCCGTACCTGCGGTACCCGGACAGGGTCTGTTCCGTCTTTCCGGCGAGCAGCGCCGGACTCCCCTGAGTGACCATTGACCCCCCAATGCTCAGGAGGCAAAGAGTAGTTGGTTACTCCATGAATCGCTCCAGGAGCGCGGCGGCCCGTTCCACGTCGATGGTGAGCGGGCGGTCCGTCAGGTCCGGTTCGAGGTCCGCGTCGGCCAGTTCGAAGGCGCGGCCGACCGGGAGGGACGGGTCGGGGCGGTGGTCGCGCAGGCGCAGGGCGCGGACGGCGGCGACGAGTTCGCAGCCCACGACCTGGCGGTACGCGGCGCAGGCGCGCAGGGTCTGGCGGGCGGCCAGGGACGCGAAGCTGGCCTGTTCCTCGACGCCGCGGGAGAGGACGGCGTGGCCGAGGGAGGCGGGGGCGGAGAAGGCGCGGAGGTCGCCGAGGGCGGCTTCGGCGGCGTACTCCAGGATCATCACGCCGGACGCCCCTGGTTCGCCGTCGGCGAGGAAGGGGCGCAGGCGCGTGTAGGCCGGTTCGTTGAGGGTGGACAGGCGGGAGGTGGAGAGGCGGGCGGCCTGGGTGACGGAGAGCCGGAAGTGGTCGAGGGCCAGGGCGAGTTGGGCCATGTAGAAGCCGCCGTGGTGGTAGGCGGTCATGTCCTCGGCGGAGATCAGCGGGTTTTCGGCGGCCGCGTTGATCTCGACGGTGAGGATGTCTTCGAGGGCGTCCGCCGCGTCCTGGGCCGGGCCGTGGATCTGGGGGACGCAGCGGAAGCCGTACGGGTCCTGGATGCGGCCGAGCGGTGGGGTGGGGCGGTCGGGGGCGCCGAGGATGTCGCGCATCCGGGCCGCGACCTCGTAGGAGCCCTTGTGGCGGCGGGCCTCGTGGACGGGGAGGGCGTAGGCCTCGTAGGAGCCGTCGACCGCCAACAGGCTGAGGGCGGCGACGAGTTGGGTCGCCGTCAGCAGTGAGCGCAGTTCGTGCAGGGCCAGGGCCGACTGGCCGAGGGTCAGGGCGTTGCTGGAGATCAGGGCGAGGGCGTCGTTGTTGTCGAGCGGCTGGGCGGCCGGCGGGGCGCCCTTGCCGCGCCAGGGGTGTTCGCCCGCGAGGGCCAGGCCCATCTGGGCGAGCGGTGCGATGTCGCCGGTGCCGACGGAGCCGTGTTCGTTGACCGAGGGGTGCGATCCGTTCTCCAGCGCCTCGCACAGGGCGGTGACGACGGTGGGGCGCAGGCCCGCGCCGCCGGCGAGCAGCTGGTTGGCGCGGACGGCGAGCATCGCGCGGACCTCCCGCTCGGGCAGCTCGGCGCCGATCGCGCCCGCGTGGCTGCGCAGCAGGCGCAGTCCGTGGTCGGCGGCGGCCTCGGTGGGCACGTCCTCGCTGCGGTTGGCGCCGACGCCGGTCGAGCGGCCGTAGACGCGGCCCCAGGCGGCGATCTCGCGGGCCGCGTTCCAGGACTCCTCGACGCGTTTCATGGCGTCGGTGCCGGGGACGGGGCGGGCGCTCGCGTGGGCGAGGCGGACCACGTCGTCGACCGGGAGGCCGTGGCCGTCGAGCACGACGACCGGGGGCGCCGTGCCCGTAGGGTCCGTCGCGTCCCTCGGGGCCACCATCTTGGACGTCACGCGTCATTCCTCCTCGAACCGATATAAATCGCCCTGGATCGGGCGTTCGCGTCTCACATTTCGGGCAGCCCGGGGGGATTTACCGGTGATTTACGCGGGGGCATTGACAAGTTATTCACGCACCGAGAACTCTGCATGACGATATGCAGACCGGGCAAGAGGACTTCAGAGGCGCTCCATGATCCAGTTCGACGCGGTCCACAAGCGATTCCCGAACGGCACGACGGCGGTGCACGACCTCTCGCTCGACATGCCCGAAGGGGGCGTGACCGTCTTCGTCGGATCCTCCGGCTGCGGCAAGACGACCAGCCTCCGGATGATCAACCGTATGGTCGACCCCACGTCGGGCACCATCCGGGTCGGCGGGCGCGACGTCCTCGACCAGGACGCCGCCGAGCTGCGCCGCTCCATCGGATACGTCATCCAGCAGGCGGGCCTGTTCCCGCACCGCACCGTTCTCGACAACGTCGCGACCGTACCGCTGCTCCTCGGCTGGGGCCGTAAGAAGGCGCGCGCCGCGGCCGCCGATCTCCTGGAGCGGGTCGGGCTCGCCGCCGAGATGGGCAAGCGCTACCCGCACCAGCTCTCCGGCGGGCAGCAGCAGCGCGTCGGCGTGGCCAGGGCGCTCGCCGCGGATCCGCCGGTGCTGCTCATGGACGAGCCGTTCGGGGCCGTGGACCCTGTGGTGCGCAGTCAGCTTCAGGATGAACTGCTGCGGCTGCAGAAGGAGTTGAACAAGACCATCGTCTTCGTCACGCATGACATCGATGAGGCGGTGCGGCTCGGGGACCGGATAGCCGTGTTCCGGGAGGGCGGGCACCTGGTGCAATGTGCTCCGCCGACCGAGCTGCTTGCGCGGCCCGCCGATGACTTCGTCGCCGATTTCCTGGGGGCCGAGCGGGGGCTCAAGCTGCTGTCGCTGACCGGCTTGGAAGAGGTGGCGCAGGCCCCCCTGCCGGACGGGGGTTCCTGGGAGCTGGTGCTGGACGCGGCCCGCAAGCCGCTGCACTGGCGGGAGCGGGACGGTGCGGCCGAGGCGCCCGTGCGGGGCCTGCGCGACTCCGATTCCCTGCTGGCCGCGCTGAACGAGGCCGTTGCGTCGCCCTCCGGGCTGGTGGCCCGGGTCGACGCGGCCGGGGTGCTTACCGGGGTTTCGTCCCGGGATGACATCCACTCGCGTGCCGGGGTTGCTCACGCGCAAGCTCTGTCGGGCGCGCCCTCACGGGGCTCCGCCCCGGACCCCGCTGCCTCTCGTTCAAAGGCGGGGCTTGAAGCCGAAGCCGAAGCCGAAGAGGGTGCCGCATGAGCTTCGACTGGGAATGGGTCGGGTCCCATGGGTCCGACCTCACCACCCTCACCCTCTCCCACCTCCAGGCCGCCCTCACCGCCGTCCTGCTCGGCCTGCTGATCTCCCTGCCGCTCGCCGTCCTCGCCCACCGGGTCCGGCGGCTGCGCGGCCTTCTCCTCGGGTTCTCGAACATCCTGTTCACCATCCCGTCCATCGCCGTGTTCGTGCTGCTGCTGCCGGTCTCAGGACTGACCCGCACCACCACCGTCATCGGCCTGACGATCTACACCCTCGTCGTCCTGCTGCGGAACACCGTCGAGGGCCTGGACTCCGTACCGCAGAAGACCAAGGAAGCCGCGAAGGCCATGGGCACGCGGCCGCTGCGGGCCCTGCTCACCGTCGAGCTGCCGCTCGCGCTGCCGGTGATCATGGCGGGGGTGCGGATCGCGACGGTCATGTCCATCTCGCTCGTCTCCGTGGCCACGTACATCGGTGACGGCGGCCTCGGCCAGCTCTTCACCGACGGGTTCCAGCGCAACTTCCCGACCCCCGTCATCGTCGGCGTCGTGCTCACGCTGCTGCTCGCGCTCGTCGCGGACGCACTGCTCGTCGTCGTACAGCGGCTGCTCACGCCCTGGACCCGCACCCGGACCCGGAAGGCCTGACCGCCATGTACGAACTCTTCAAGAACCTGGGCTCCTGGCTGGTCGGCAGTGAGCAGTGGACCGGTCCCGACGGCATCGGTCACCGGCTCGTCGAGCATCTCCAGTACTCGCTGATCGCCACGCTCGTCGCCGCCGCGATCGCGCTGCCCGTCGGCCTGCTCATCGGGCACACGGGGCGTGGCGCCTTCATCGCCATCAACCTCTCGTCGTTCGGGCGTGCGCTGCCGACCGTCGGGCTCGTCGTCCTCGTCTTCCTGGCCAGCGGGCTGTCCATGTGGCCCGTCTACATCGCCCTCGTCGCGCTCGCCGTGCCGTCGATCGTGACCAACACGTACGCGGGGATGACCGCCGTCGACCCGGAGGTGCGCGACGCCGCGCGCGGGCAGGGCATGCGGGCCCATCAGGTCCTCTTCCAGGTCGAGCTGCCGCTCGCGCTGCCGCTGATCATGACGGGCCTGCGGCTCGCGCTCATCCAGGTCGTCGCGACCGCGACCATCGCCGCGTACGTCTCCTTCGGCGGGCTCGGCCGCTACGTCTTCGACGGGCTCGCCCAGCGGGACCTCGTGCAGGTGCTCGGCGGCGCCGTTCTCGTCGCGGTCGTCGCCGTCGTCCTCGATCTGGCCCTCTCCGGGCTGCAGCGCCTCCTCTTCCGCCACCGTCCCGCCGCGCTCAAGTCCGCCTAGGAGCAAGCAAGATGACCAACCTCAACCGACGCGCCGTCATCGGCGGGCTCTTCGCCGCGGCCTCCGTCCCCGCCCTCGCCGCCTGCTCCGGCGGCGTCACGTCCCTCGACGGGGGCGGCTCCGGCGGCGGAGGCGGCGGCTCCAGCAAGGGCGGCGTCACCATCGGCACCGCCAACTTCACCGAGAACCAGGTCCTCGGCTACCTGTACGCGGCAGCGCTCGAAGGGGCCGGGGTGAAGACCACCGTCCGCCCCAACCTCGGCACTCGCGAGATCCTCATCCCCGCCCTCAAGGGCGGCGACATCGACGTGCTGCCCGAGTACCAGGGCGCCCTGCTGCACTACCTCGACACCAAGGCCGACGCCACCGAGGAGGGCGAGATGCAGAACGCCCTCGCCATGGCGCTCCCGGCGGGGCTGCAGATCCTGCCCTACGGGATGGCCGAGGACTCGGACGCGTTCGTCGTCACCGGCGAGACCGCCGCGAAGTACCACCTCAAGTCGCTCGCGGACCTCGCGAAGCACAACGGCAAGCTCACCATCGGCGCCGCCCCGGAAGTGAAGAAGCGGCAGGTCGGCGCGGTGGGCCTGAAGGACGTGTACGGCGTCGAGTTCAAGGAGTTCAAGTCCCTGGACTCGTCGGGGCCGCTGGTCAAGGGCGCCCTGAAGAAGGGCGACGTCGACGTGGCGAACCTGTTCACCACCGACACCGACATCGCCGCCAACCACTGGGTCGTCCTCACCGACCCCAAGAACCTCGTCCCCGGTCAGCACGTCGTCCCGCTGGTCGCCGACCGCAAGGCCGACTCGACCGTCCGCAAGGCGCTGGCCCGGCTCGGCAACGTACTCACCACCGAGCAGCTGACCGAGCTGAACCGGCTCGTCGACAAGGACAAGAAGGACCCCGAGGACGTCGCGAACGACTACGCGCGCCAGCACGGGTTGATCAAGAAGTAGCTGAGCAAGAAGTAGAGGTCAACGTATGGCAGCGGTAGTGGAGAAGCATTCCATCGACGTCGTCCCGGACAGCGAGCGGCACGGGCGCGCCTTCAACCAGTTCACGCTCTGGGTCGGCGCGAACCTGCACATCACCGCCGTCGTCACCGGGGCGCTCGCCGTCGTCTTCGGCGGCGACGTGGTCTGGTCGCTGATCGGGCTCGTGCTCGGCAACCTGCTCGGCGGCGCCGTCATGGCGCTCCACTCGGCGCAGGGACCGAAGCTCGGCCTGCCGCAGATGATCCAGTCGCGGGCCCAGTTCGGGGTCAAGGGCGCCGTCGTGCCGCTGCTCCTCGTGATCCTCATGTACGTCGGGTTCTTCGCGAGCGGCAGCGTGCTCGCTGGGCAGGCGACCGCTCAGCTGACGCACACGAACGACGTGACCGGCATCATCGTCTTCGCGCTCGTCACGGCCGTCCTGGCGGCCGTCGGCTACCGCGTCATCCATGTGCTCGGCCGGGTGGCGAGCGTCGTCTGCGCGCTCGCCTTCGTCTACCTGGGCATCCGGCTCCTCGACCGCGTCGACCTCGGCGACCTGCTGGGCGACGCGCACTTCTCCTTCCCGATGTTCCTGCTCGCCGTGTCGCTCTCGGCGTCGTGGCAGCTGGCGTTCGGCCCGTACGTCGCCGACTACTCGCGCTATCTGCCGCGCACGACCAGCGCCAAGGCCACGTTCTGGTGGACGCTGTCCGGCTCGGCGCTCGGCTCGCAGTGGTCGATGACGTTCGGTGTGCTGGTCGCGGCGAGCGCGGGCGAGGCGTTCCTCGACAACCAGGTCGGCTACGTCGTCTCGCTCGGCGGCGCGGGCCTGATCGCCTCCGTCTTCTACTTCGTCATCGCGCTCGGCAAGCTCACCGTCAACGTCCTCAACACGTACGGCGGCTTCATGGCGATGGTGACCGGCGTCAGCGGTTTCCGCGGGCAGCGCGTCCTGTCGCAGCACGGCCGGGCCGTGTACATCGCGGTCATCATGGTCGCGGGCACGGCCGTCGCCATCGCGGGCAAGGACAGCTTCCTGTCGTCGTTCAAGGACTTCCTGCTGTTCCTGCTGACGTTCTTCACGCCGTGGAGCGCCATCAACCTGGTCGACTACTACCTGATCTCGCGGGAGCGCTACGACATCCCGGCCCTCGCCGACCCGAACGGCCGCTACGGCGCCTGGCGCTGGGACGCGCTCGGGGTCTACGCCGTCGGGCTCGTCGCCCAGTTCCCGTTCCTTGCGACGTCCTTCTACACCGGCCCGCTCGTCGGCCCGCTCGGCGGCGCGGACATCTCCTGGATCGTGGGGCTGATCGTTCCGGCCGTCCTGTACTGGCTGATCGCCCGGCGCGACACCTCGCACGTGCCGGAGGCGACGATCCTGGAGGAGCCGCAGGCCCAGCCGGTGGTGTCGGGTGTGGCCCAGTAGGAAGAGGGGGGCTAGCCCCACTGCGACGCGCGCCTTCGCTCCGTACCGTGAACCGGTATGGAAGCCCGCGAACAGGCCCGTGACGCCGAACTCAAGAAGGAACTCGACGCCACCCTGCACGCCCGCAGGGAACTCGGCGAAGAGTACGAGACCGCGCTCGTCGACTCGTTCCTCGACAAGGTCGAGCAGCGCCTGGACTCCGTCGTGGACCGGCGGGTGCGCAGGCAGCTGGCCGAGCAGCAGATGGTCGTCGCGCGCGATGCGCGCGGCGGCCGCGGCTCGGGCGACAACTGGGGCGAACGCTTCGGCTTCGCCGTCGTCAGCCTCGTCCTCGCGATCCCGCTGTCCGCGATCGCCGTGATCAACGCCCACCTGCCCGGTCTGCTGATCGCCTGGGGCGGCATCGTCGGCGTGAACGCCCTGCACGCCGGCCACTGGGGGCCCCTGTTCGGAGGGAAGCGGCGCGAGCAGCGGCGCGACTCCGACTGGGAGGACTGACGCACCCTTCACGACTGCGGGTCCTTCACGCCTGCCGGGTCGGCAGGAGGACGGCCTGGCGCAGGTTCACATGGCGGGGGCGGCTGGTCGTGTAGGCGATGAGGTCCGCGATGTCCTCGGACGAGAGCCCGGTGAGCGCCTCGAACATGCCGTCCAACTGGCCGGAGAGCTCCGCGTTGTCGACGTGCGAGGCCAGCTCCGACTCCGTCAGACCGGGTTCGATGTTCGTGACGCGGACGTCGAGCGGGCCGAGCTCCGTGCGCAGCGACTGCGACAGATACGTCAGGGCGGCCTTCGTCGCGCCGTACACCGCGTAGTTCGGGAACGGGACGTGCGCGCCGATGGACGAGATGTTCACCAGGTCCGCCGTGCCGCCCGCCGCGGCCGTCGCCATGAGGTCGGACGTGAAGGCGCGGATGACGCGCAGCGCGCCGGAGACGTTCGTGTCGAGCATGCGCTGCCACTCGTCGGCGCGGCCCTCGGTGACGGGGTTCGGCAGCATCACGCCCGCCGCGTTCACGACGAGGTCGACCCGTCCGTACGCGGCGTGCACGCGCTCGGCGGCGGCGTCGACGGAGGCCTGGTCGGTGATGTCGGTGGGGAGCGCGAGGGCCTGCCCGCCGTCGGCCCCGATCTTGGCCGCCAGCTCGGTGAGGCGGTCGGCGCGCCGGGCGAGGAGGGCGACACGGGCGCCCTGGGCGGCGAGCAGCCGGGCCGTTGCCTCGCCCATGCCGCTGGCGGCGCCGGTGACGAGTGCGGTGCGGCCGGAGAGGTTCGTGTACGTCGTCTGAGTCATGGCAGCAGCTTGCGGCGGCCCGCGGGACTTACCCAGGGCAGAGCTTTTCCTGGGTATGCCAGTACCAGGATGAATGTGCGCAGGGATGCCTAGGATCGGCGGCATGAACGAGCTCGGTGACATAGGGGATTTCCTGCGCTCGCGGCGCGCCCGCATCCGGCCCGAGGAGGTCGGCCTGCCCGGCCACGGCCGCCGCCGCGTGGCGGGGCTGCGGCGCGAGGAGGTCGCCCAGCTCGCCGGGGTCAGCGTCGACTACTACATCCGCCTTGAGCAGGGCCGGGGCACGTCCGTCTCGGACGCCGTGCTCGACGCCGTCGCCCGCGTGCTGCGCCTCGACGACACCGAGCAGACGTATCTGCGCGCGGTCGCCCGCCCCGCCGGGACCCGCCGCAGAGCGGCCGAGCGCCCGGCCGCGCAGCGGGTGCGGCCGGGCCTGAGGCTGCTCCTGGACACGATCGAGAAGGCGCCGGCGTTCGTGCTCGGCCGCCGCATGGACGTGCTGGCCTGGAACGCGCTCGGCGACGCGGTGCTCGGCTTCTCCGCGATGCGCCCGAAGGACCGCAACATGCCGCGCCAGGTCTTCCTCGCCCCGGCGGCGCGCGACCTCTACCCGGAGTGGCCGGCGGTCGCCGCCGAGACGGTCGCGTACCTGCGGCTCGACGCCGGCGCCCACCCACAGGACCCACAACTGGCCAGCCTCGTAGGGGAGTTGTCGCTTGCCAGTAAGGACTTCCGGCGCCTGTGGGCGGACCACCAGGTGAAGGAGAAGTCGAACGGCGCCAAGCGCATGCTGCACCCCGTCGCCGGTGAACTCGCCCTGCCGTACGAGACGTTGACGGTCACGGGGGAGCCCGATCAGATGCTGGTGGTGTACACGCCGGAACCCGGCTCGGTGACCGAGGAACGGCTGCGGATGCTGGGCAGCTGGGCCGCCACACCGCACTGAGCACTCTGTCGCCGAGCGCTCTGCCACGGCAGCGGGCGACGCCGCACCCGCTGGGGCGCGGCGTCGCCGACCTTTCTCCGGCAGACTCTCCGGGAAGTGAACGCCTGTGCTCAGACGTCCAGTTCGGCCTCGATCTGCTTGAGCTGGTGACGGGCCATCGCCAGGTTGGCGCGCGAGGAGTCCAGTACGAGGTACAGGAACAGCCCGTTGCCGCCGCGGCCCTTCAGCAGGCGGATCAGGTGGTACTGGGTGCCGAGGGTGATGAGGATGTCGTCGATCTCGTCCTTCAGGCCGAGGTGTTCCATGGTGCGCAGCTTGGCGCGGACGACGTCGGTGTTGCCCGCGGCGGCGACCTCCAGGTCGAAGCTCTTGGAGCCGCCGATGGTGCCGAGGGCCATGCCGCTGTTGTAGTCGACGAGTGCTGCGGCGCTCGCGCCCTCGATGGAGGCTATGGCGTCCTTGAGTGCGGTCTCGGTGTTGGCCATGGTCGTGGGTCCTTTCCTACGCTGCCTCAACGGGCTGTTCGGGGTTGCAATGTGGGCTCGGAGAGGTCGGTCTTCGGGGTGCGGACAGGGAGTCCGCTGTCGGTGGAAGCGGGTGGGGAAGCGGCTGTGGCTGTGGCTGAGGAGGTGGAGGCGGAAGGGGTGGCGGGGGCCGTGCGCGCCCGGGACCGGCCACGGGCCCGGGGCGGCGGCTCGGCGGCAGCCGCGGCCGCGGCAGCGTCGATCAGTTCGCCGATCCGGGTGCTGGAGCGGCGGCCCTCCAGATGCAGCCGCCCGACGTTGACCCGGTCCTCGGCGAGCAGCGTGAGGATCGCGGTCTCCCCGGCGGCATACGTGGCGACGTAGCCGTCCGTGCCGCGCACCAGGAGCTCCCGGAAGCCGCCCTGCCCGGTGGCGTCCGAGAGGCGCTGTGCCACGCCGAGCGCGGCTGCGGTCAGCGCGGCCACGCCCTCCGGTTCGACGCCCGGCGTGTCCTGGGCGAGCACGAGTCCGTCGACGCTGGCCGCGAGCGCCCCGGTGACCTGGGGGACCCGGACTCGCAACCTCTGTAGTTCGCCGAGGACTTCGGCCTCGTCGGCCATCGGCGGTCTCCTTCCGGGAGTGTGGGGGGCGACGGCAGGCATGGGAGGGATGGGAGGCCCGGGGTCGGGCCGTCCGGCGGCGCGGCGCAGGCGCTTCACAACGCCTCCAGCGCGGTGCGCAGCCGGCGCAGCAGCGCCACGTCGGGGTCCTCGACAGCGGCGTGTGCCATCCATGCGGGTACGGGGACCGGGCCGGCGGGCTCCGGTGGAGCCGTGGTCACCAGGCCGCCCGCGGCCAGGCGGCGCAGGTCGACCAGGGTGTGGAAGGCGGGCCTGCCCAGGGTGAGTGCTATCTGTGAGGCGGTGCGTGAACCGTCGACCAGGTCCAGGACGCGGCGCCGGCGGGCCGGGACCGGCAGCCCCCGGTCGGAGGCCCGGGTCAGTGGCGCCGTGTCGGTGTCCGGCTCGGGCCAGATCCGCTGGAGCAGTTCGCGGCGGCGCCGGGTCTCGCGCTCGACGGCGGCCACCGGCACCGGCCGTACCGCCCCGAACCAGTGCGAGACCCCGTACCGGAAGCGGGTCGGGCCGCTGCTCGGGGCGAGGGTGAAGTACGCGGCGTCGAACACCGCGCCCAGGTGGCAGAGTTCGAGCGCGCCGTCCGAGAGGCGGCCCTGCTCGACGAGGTAGCGGCCGACGCGCTGCCGGGCCCCCGCCTGGTCGACCGCCTCCCACCAGCGGTCGGCCCGGACCGCGCCGCCCGCGGTGAGCAGCACGTCCATGCCGGGGGTCGCGGGCGACTCCGCGTGCACTATGCGGCCGTCGGCCAGGTACAGGGTGCCGTGTTCACGGATCAGCGCCCCGGTGGCCCCTTCGGCGGCCAGCCGGCCGAGCATCGGCGAGACGTTCGCCGGGATGGTACTCATCCCAGTACCAGCCGGTCGGCTATGTCGGCGAGGCGCAGCCGGGCGAACGCGAGGTTGCCCTCGTCCCGGTCGAGCCACAGGTGCAGGAAGACACTGCTGTCGAAGCTGGTCCGGACGAAACGCAGCAGGTGGTAGCCGTCGCGGTTGGTGACCATGACGTCCTCGACGGGCGGCGCCTTGTCACTGGTGCCCTCGGTCCAGTCGCTGCCGTCGGCCGGGGAGAAGGCCCGGTGCTCGGCCGCCAGACGGGCGAGTTCGGCGGCCTCCGCGGCGGTGGCCTCGTGGTCCCCGTTGGGCGAGTCCCCGACGGTGCCCAGGGCGAGGCCGCTGGTCCAGTCGACGACGGAGGCGCCCCGCGCCCCCGGCAGCCGCATGACCTCGAGCAGGCACTCGTCGATTCCGGGCACGCCTGGAACTCCCCACCTGGTTACCGTGTTTGTGTGTCGCCGGCACTTGCGTGACGACGAAATTACGCAGGGTACGGAAACCTGGTGAGCGTTCCGGCATTTTCCGGTGGAACATTCGAAAGGGGGCTAAAATCCGCCAACCGCGACTGAAATAGGGATCGTTCACCGGCGTGCGCGCCGGTGCTTTCGCCGGTGTTTTCGCTGGTGTCTTCGCCGGTGTCAGAGGTCGAGCAGGGCACCTCGCTGCTTGCCGCCCGACTCCGCCACGATCTCCTCGACCGTCTGCGGCGCGCGTACGGTCGCGAACCGCGCCCCGTCGCCGTCGGCGCCTGCCGTGAAGCCGTAAACGCCGGGCCGCACCAGCGAGTTGTACGAGTAGTGCTGCGCGAAGTAGTACGCGCCGGTGTCGAGCGCGGCGGCGTAGTCGCCCGCCGCGAGCAGCGGCAGCGCGTGGTTCTCGGCGAGCAGGTCACCGGAGAAGCAGGCGGGTCCCGCCACGTCCTGCGCGACGTCGGGGCCGGTCTTGGGCCGCCCCTTCGCGTCGTAGGCGGCGATCCGCAGCGGCCAGGAGGCGGGTGCGTAGACGGTCCGCGTCGCGACCTGAACTCCCGCGTGCGTCACGGCGATCGGGCGGCCGCCGCTCTCCTTCGCGTACTCGACGAGTGCGAGGGTCGTGCCGTGCTTGGCGAGCAGCGAACGGCCGAACTCGGTGACCAGGCCGTAGCGCCCGTCGAAGAGGCCGGGGACGGCGCCGGCGAGCAGGTTCGCGTACGTGGCGTAGTCGGGGGTCTCTTCGTCGGAGGTGAAGTTGACGGGCAGGCCGCCGCCGATGTCGAGCGTGTCGATCTGCTGCCGGCCCGCCGCCGCGTTGATCTCCTCGGCGAGTTCGTACGCGGCTCGCACGCCCTGCGCCATCAGTTCCAGGGGCACGCCCTGGGATCCGGAGTGCGTGTGCAGGCGGGTCAGCCACGGCCGGTCCAGGTAGGCCTGGACGACCCACGCGCGGGCGCCCTCGTCGCGCAGCGCCACGCCGAACTTGGAGGTGGCGGTCGCGGTGGACAGGGCGCCGATGGAGCCCGCGCCGATCTGCGGGTTGATCCGGACCCCGATCGGGGAGCTGGTGGGGGCGGAGGCGACCAGGGCGTCGACGCGGGCCAGCTCCTGCGGGTTGTCGGCGTTGACCGCTATGCCGAGGGCGAGGGCCTCGCGCAGTTCGGCGCCGGTCTTGGCGGGGGAGTCCAGGACGGTACGGGTCGGCGGCACCCCGGCCGCGCGGGCCAGGGCCAGCTCGCCCGGACTCGCGACCTCGGCCCCGATGCCCGCCTCGTGCAGCAGCCGCAGGACCGGCACGAGCGGGGTCGCCTTCACGGCGAAGGCGTGCAGGACCGCGGTGCCGGGAGCGGTGACCGCGTCGAAGGCGGCGCGCAGCGCGGCCGCGGACGCGCGGATGCCCGTGACATCGAGGAGCCCGGCGACGGGGGCCGCCGGGCCGACGAGTCCTTGCTCGACGGCCGCACGTACTGCCTGGTCGCGACGGGTGGAGAGGGCCGTGGAAGCGTCACTGGATGCCATGTGGTCCAGACAACCACTCGGAGCGCGTCCGTGGGAATGTATTGACTAGTTCTATTCAGACCCCGAGGATGTGAATAACCGCATCACGATGGAGCACTCCAGGAGGCCGCCGATGTCAGGACCCCGCCCCGTACGAGCCCCCCGCGGCACCGAGCTCAACACGCTGGGCTGGCAGCAGGAAGGTGCCCTGCGGATGCTCATGAACAACCTCGACGCCGAGGTCGCGGAGCACCCCGACAAGCTGGTCGTCTACGGAGGCACCGGCAAGGCGGCCCGGTCCTGGGAGGCGTTCGACGCGATCGTGCGCACGCTCAAGACGCTGGAGTCGGACGAGACCCTTCTCGTCCAGTCCGGCAAGCCGGTCGGCGTGCTGCGCACCAGCGAGTGGGCGCCCCGCGTACTGCTCGCCAACTCCAACCTCGTCGGCGACTGGGCCAACTGGGAGGAGTTCCGCAAGCTGGAGGCCGAGGGCCTGACCATGTACGGCCAGATGACGGCCGGCTCGTGGATCTACATCGGCTCGCAGGGCATCGTCCAGGGCACGTACGAGACCTTCGGCGCGGTCGCCCGCAAGAAGTTCGACGGCACCCTCGCCGGGACGATCACCCTCACCGCGGGCGTCGGCGGCATGGGCGGCGCCCAGCCGCTGGCCATCTCGATGAACGAGGGCGTCGCGATCTGCGTGGACGTCGACGAGACCCGCATCGACCGCCGCATCGGCACCCGCTACCTGGACGTCAAGGCCGACAACCTCGACCACGCCCTGGAGCTGGCCGTCCAGGCCCGCGACGAGCGCCGCGCCCTGTCCATCGGCGTCGTCGGCAACGCCGCCGAGGTCTTCCCCGAGCTGCTGCGCCGCGACGCCCCGATCGACATCGTCACCGACCAGACCTCGGCCCACGACCCGCTCGCCTACCTCCCCGTCGGCATCTCGGTCGAGGACTGGGACAAGGAGCGCGAGGCCGACCCGGCCGGCTTCACCGACAAGGCGCGGCACTCGATGCGCCTGCACGTCGAGGCCATGATCGGCTTCCTCGACAAGGGCGCCGAGGTCTTCGACTACGGCAACTCCATCCGCGACGAGGCCCGCAAGGCCGGCTGCGAGCGCGCCTTCGACTTCCCCGGCTTCGTCCCGGCGCACATCCGCCCGCTCTTCGAGGAGGGCCTCGGCCCGTTCCGCTGGGCCGCCCTCTCCGGCGACCCGGAGGACATCGCCAAGACGGACAAGGCGATCAAGGAACTCTTCCCGGAGAACAAGCACCTGCACCGCTGGCTCGACATGGCCGCCGAGCGCATCGCCTTCGAAGGACTGCCCGCCCGCATCTGCTGGCTCGGCTACGGCGAACGCCACCTGGCGGGCCTCAAGTTCAACGAGATGGTGGCATCCGGCGAACTGTCCGCCCCGGTCGCCATCGGCCGCGACCACCTCGACTCCGGTTCGGTGGCCTCCCCGTACCGCGAGACGGAAGCCATGAAGGACGGCTCCGACGCGATCGCCGACTGGCCGCTGCTCAACGCCCTGGTCAACACGGCGTCCGGCGCCTCCTGGGTCTCCCTGCACCACGGCGGCGGTGTCGGCATGGGCCGCTCCATCCACGCCGGCCAGGTCTGCGTCGCCGACGGCACCGAGCTGGCCGCGCGGAAGATCGAGCGCGTCCTCACCAACGACCCGGCAATGGGCGTCATCCGCCACGTCGACGCGGGCTACGACCACGCGGTCGAGGTCGCGGCCGAGCGGGGCGTGCGGGTTCCCATGCGGGAGGGCGAGTGACGAGCCCCGCAGGGGCGCGGGGAACTGCGCGCTCGGCCCCCACCGGCGGTGAGACGGCGAACGACACGGGGCTCCGCCCCGGACCCCGCTCCTCAAACGCAGGAGGGGCTGGAACCGGCTTCCTGGAGATGTGGCGCGACCTGGCGCCCATCGGCCAGAACAAAGACACCCGCGGCTACCGCCGCTACGCCTGGACCGGCGCCGACACCGACTGCCGGGAATGGTTCAAGGCACAGGCCACGTCCCGCGGCCTGACCTACGAACTGGACCGCAACGGCAACCAGTGGGCCTGGCTCGGCGACCCCGAAGCGGGGGACGCCGTCGTGACCGGCTCCCACCTGGACTCCGTCCCGGACGGCGGCGCCTTCGACGGCCCCCTCGGCGTCGTCTCCTCCTTCGCCGCCCTGGACGAACTCCGGGGCAGGGGCGCGGAGTTCACCAAGCCGCTCGCGATCACCAACTTCGGCGACGAGGAGGGCGCCCGCTTCGGCCTGGCCTGCGTGGGTTCCCGCCTCGCCGGAGGCCACCTCACCCGCGAGCAGGCCCACGCCCTCACGGACGCCGACGGCATCACGCTCCGGGCGGCCATGGAGCGCGCAGGGTACGACCCGGAAGCGATCGGCCCGGACCCCGAGCGGCTCGCCCGGATCGGCGCGTTCATCGAGCTCCACGTCGAACAGGGCCGCGCGCTCGACCTGTCCGGCGACGCGGTCGGCATCGCCGGCGCCATCTGGCCGCACGGCCGCTGGCGCTTCGACTTCCGCGGCGAGGCCAACCACGCGGGCACGACCCGCCTGGTCGACCGCAGGGACCCGATGCTGCCGTACGCGGAGACGGTCCTGGCGGCGCGCAAGGAGGCCCAACTGGCGGGCGCGGTCGCCACGTTCGGCAAGATCGCGGTCGAACCCAACGGGGTCAACGCCATCCCGTCCCTGGTCCGCGGCTGGCTCGACTCGCGCGCCGCCGACCAGGACGCCCTGGACCGTACGGTCACGGCGATCGAGAAGGCGGCCCGCGAGTACGCCGACGCGCACGGCATCGACGTATCGCTGACCAGGGAGTCGTTCACGCCCGTCGTCGACTTCGACCACGCGCTGCGCGACGAACTCGCCCGGATCCTCGGCACGAACGAGGCATCGGCCGAGCTCAGGGTCCCCGTTCTGGGGACGGGCGCGGGACACGACGCGGGGATCCTCGCCTCCTCGATCCCCACCGCCATGCTGTTCGTACGCAACCCCACGGGCGTCTCGCACTCGCCGGCCGAGACCGCGGCCGAGGACGACTGCCTGGCGGGCGTGCGCGCACTGGCCGACGTACTGGAAGGGCTGGCCTGCAAGTGACGACGTACTGGCTGGAGCACGCCTGGCTCGACCCGACGGTGGAGCCGGGCGTGGTGGTGGAGGTGGCCGACGGCCGCATCACCGAGGTCCGCAAGGGAGCCGAGACCCCGCCCCCCGGGGCGACGGTCCTGCGCGGCCTCACGATCCCCGGCCTCGCCAACGCCCACAGCCACGCCTTCCACCGGGCGCTGCGCTCGACGGTGCAGGTCGGCTCGGGCACGTTCTGGACCTGGCGCGAGGTCATGTACGGGGTGGCGGACAGGCTCACCCCGGACACGTACCACGCACTCGCGCGGGCGGTGTACGCGGAAATGGCGCTGGCCGGCATCACGGCGGTCGGCGAGTTCCACTACCTGCACCACGCGCCCGGCGGCACCGCGTACGCGGACCCCAACGCGATGGGCGAGGCGCTGATCGCGGCCGCCGACGAGGCGGGCATCCGCATCGCGCTGCTCGACACGGCGTACGTCTCGGCCGGCTTCGGCAAGGAGCCCGACCGCCACCAGCGGCGCTTCTCCGACGGCACGGCCGAGGCCTGGGCCGAGCGCGCGTCGCTGCTCAAGGACCGCCCGCACGCCCGGATCGGCGCGGCGGTCCACTCGGTGCGCGCGGTCCCGGCCGGCCAGCTCGCGACGGTCGGGGAGTGGGCGGCCGCCCGACAGGCCCCCCTCCACGTCCACCTCTCCGAGCAGACCGCGGAGAACGACGCGTGCCAGGCCGCCCACGGCCGCACACCCACCCAACTCCTCGCGGAACACGGGGTGTTGGGCTCCCGCACGACGGGCGTCCACAACACCCACCTCACCGACGACGACATCGCCCTCATCGGCGGCTCCGGCACGGGCACGTGCATGTGCCCGACGACGGAACGCGACCTCGCCGACGGCATCGGCCCGGCGGTGGCCCTGCAACAGGCGGGCTCCCCGCTCTCCCTCGGCTCCGACAGCCACGCCGTGATCGACCCGTTCGAAGAGGCACGCGCGATGGAGCTGAACGAGCGGCTGCGCTCCCGCACCCGCGGCCACTGGACAGCGGCAGCGCTGCTGCGCGCGGCCACGGTCGACGGCCACGCGGCCCTCGGCTGGCAGGACGCGGGCGTACTGGAACCGGGTGCCGTGGCGGACCTGGTCACGGTCACGCTGAACTCGGTCCGCACAGCGGGCGCGGCACCGCGCCTGGGCGCGGAGACGGCGGTGTTCGCGGCGAGCGCGGCGGATGTGACGGACGTGATCGCGAGCGGCCGCCAGATCGTCCGCGACGGCGAGCACGTACTGGTCGGCGACGTGGCGAACGCCCTGAGCACGGCGATCGCGGCACTCCACTGACACGGGGCTCCGCCCCGGACCCCGCTCCTCAAGCCCCGGAGGGGCCGGATTTTTCAGCCCGTCCGGCGCTTGAGGACGAGCCGTTCAGGCGATCGACCCGCACCCGGCGACGGAGAGGAACCATGACCACCACGGCCATCACCAACATCGGCACCCTGGTCACCAACAACCCAGAACTCGGCGACGGCCCCCTCGGCCAGATCAAGGACGCCGCGCTCGTCATCGACGGCGACAAGATCGCCTGGGCAGGCCCGGCGAAGAACGTACCGGCGACGGACGAGGCGCACGACGCGGCGGGCCGCGCCGTGATCCCCGGCTTCGTCGACTCGCACTCCCACCTGGTCTTCGCGGGCGACCGCACCGCCGAGTTCAATGCCCGGATGAGCGGCCAGAGTTACCAGGCCGGAGGCATCCGTACGACGGTGGCCGCCACCCGCGCCGCCACGGACGAGGCGCTGGAGGCGAACCTCGTCCACCACCTCGCGGAGGCGCTGCGCCAGGGCACGACCACCTTCGAGACGAAGTCCGGCTATGGCCTGACGACGCAGGACGAGTCCCGGGCCCTGCGCATCGCGGCGGCCCACACGGACGAGGTCACGTACCTGGGCGCCCACATCGTCTCGCCCGACCACGCCGACGACCCGGCGGCGTACGTGGAACTGGTGACGGGCGAGATGCTGGACGCCTGCGCCCCGCACGCCCGCTGGATCGACGTGTTCTGCGAGAAGGGTGCCTTCGACGGCGACCAGGCGCGGGCGATCCTGACGGCGGGCAAGGCGAAGGGCCTGCACCCGCGCATCCACGCGAACCAGCTCTCGTACGGCCCCGGAGTCCAACTCGCCGTAGAACTGGACGCGGCGTCGGCGGACCACTGCACGCACCTCACGGACGCGGACATCGACGCGCTGGCGCAGGGCGACACGGTGGCGACGCTGCTCCCCGGCGCCGAGTTCTCCACCCGCGCCGAGTGGCCGAACGCCCGCCGCATCCTGGACGCGGGCGCCACGGTCGCCCTCTCCACCGACTGCAACCCGGGCTCGTCCTTCACGTCGTCCGTCCCCTTCTGCATCGCCCTGGCGGTACGCGACATGGGGATGACCCCGGACGAGGCACTGTGGTCCGCCACAGCGGGCGGCGCGCGGGCGCTGCGGCGTACGGACGTCGGCCACCTCGCCCCCGGCGCCCGGGCGGACCTGGCCTTCCTGGACGCCCCGAGCCACGTACACCTGGCGTACCGGCCCGGCGTACCGCTGGTCTCGGAGGTGTGGCGAGGGGGAACGCGCGCCGTCTGACGAGGCGGACGTTCACGGCCGGGCCACGACGGTCAGGAGGCGGCGCCGGGCGATTCGACGGGCAGCCCGCGTTCCAGCGCCGCTCCGGCCAGCCGCTTGTCGTAGGTGACGAACGCGGTCAGTGCGTGTTCCAGGTACTCGGCACTGGCCAGGTGGATCGCGTCGAGGCTGCGCAGATGCGGCACGGGGAACATCCCGGCCGCCCGCAGCACCGGGTCGGTGACCCGGATCCTCAGCAGCCGGTCCAGCAACTCCTCGGCCGCATCGCCGACTTCGGGATCGGCGCTCACGCGCACCAACGCCCGGAACACCTCCGTCTGCGAGAGCGCCGACGTCACGTGCCCTTCGGTGGCGCGCGCCGAGAGGAAGGTACGCAGGGCGTCGGTCTCGGCCTCGGGTACGAGAAGTTTCAACAGTGCGCATGAGTCGAGGTAGATCACCGGTCCTCTTCCTCGCGGATCTGAAGGAGAACCTCGGAGAGCTTGGCGGGAGCACCCGGCCGGGCGGGCAGGGGCTGCCAGTCCCCGAGCCCGCGCGCGGACGCGGCGTTGTCCGGATCCACCGTTCCCGTGCGCACCAGGTCTTCCATGACGCGCTGCTCGGGATCAGGAGGGCCGAGGACCGCGATCAGGCGTCCGTTGCGGGTGATCTCCACCCGCTCACCCGCCGCGACCCGGTCGATGAGCTCGCTGGCGTGCTGCTGAAGCTGCCGGATGGGTACGCGTGTGGTCATGACCTCACGCTAAGAGCGGCGTGCGGCGCTTTCCAGAATCGTGCGGCGTTTTCACCCTGCCGAGCTAAGCCCGCCAGGATCCGGCGGGCCAGGATCACGCGCCCGCTTCACGCAGCGCCCCGAAGAAGCGCAGGGCCCGCCGGTCGTCAGCGACGACCGGCGGGCCCATGAAGCTTTTGGCGCCTACTCCTCGACCGTCAGCCCCTTGCGCAGCTTGACGAGGGTGCGCGACAGCAGCCGCGACACGTGCATCTGCGAGATGCCCAGCTCTTCGCCGATCTCCGACTGCGTCATGTTGGCGACGAAGCGCAGCGAGAGGATCTTGCGGTCGCGCGACGGGAGTTCGGCGATCAGCGGCTTCAGGGACTCGACGTACTCGATGCCTTCGAGACCGTGGTCCTCGTAGCCGATGCGGTCCGCGAGCGCGCCCTCGGAGTCGTCCTCCTCGGGCTGGGCGTCGAGCGAACTGGCGGTGTACGCGTTCGACGCCGCCATGCCCTCCACGACCTCTTCGTTGGAGAGGCCCAGGCGAGCGGCGAGCTCGCCCACCGTGGGCGCCCGGTCGAGCTGCTGGGCGAGCTCGTCGCCCGCCTTGGCGAGGTCGAGGCGGAGCTCCTGGAGGCGCCGGGGCACCCGCACCGACCAGGACGTGTCGCGGAAGAAGCGCTTGATCTCACCGACGATGGTTGGCATCGCGAAGGTGGGGAACTCGACGCCACGGCTCAGTTCGAAGCGGTCGATCGCCTTGATCAGGCCGATGGTGCCGACCTGGATGATGTCCTCCATCGGCTCGCTGCGTGAGCGGAACCGGGAGGCCGCGAACTTCACCAGTGCGAGGTTCAGCTCCACCAGCGTGTTGCGTACATAAGAATATTCGGAGGTGCCCTCTTCGAGGGACTCCAGGCGCTCGAAGAGCGTCTTGGAGAGAGCACGGGCGTCGAGTGGTCCCACCTCGGCGAACGGCGGGATCTCCGGGAGCCCGTCGAGACCTTCCAGAGCGTCGGACTCGAGGTCGGAGTGGCGTTCCGGTGTGGGTGTCGACGTCGCCTGATCAGGGCGCGATTCGTCGAGCCGGGGTGACATGATGTCCTTGTCCTCCATCGTTCTCGGCATATGGCTGCCGATGCCAATACGTGCACTGTCGGAAGTGCGGCGCCTCCAAAGCCGGCCATGTTCGTTTTCTGTCCTTACTAGGCCTACCCGTTTTCCGCACCGGGCCGCAAGTGCGCTACGTGCTGAAATGTCCGTTTCTTAGGGGTTGTTCGGGTACCGAGGGCCGTACAGAAGGCGTAGTGTTTGGGGGCGTCAATCGGCACGTCGAAGGCAGCGAGAGAGAGACGTCATGGACCGCGGGACAGTCGGCAGCGCACACCGGGGCCGGCTTCTGGTCGAGGTGCGGCAAGAGGGCTCGAGCGCCGTGGTGACCCCGGTGGGTGAGCTGGATCACCACACGGCCGATCTGCTGCGCGAACCTCTGGAAGAGTGCCTGGTGAGCGGGCTTTCCCGGCTCGTGGTGGACTGTGCGCGGCTCGAATTCTGCGACTCGACGGGGCTGAACGTGCTGCTCGGTGCCCGCCTCAAGGCCGAGGCCGCGGGCGGCGGAGTTCACCTGGCCGGGATGCAGCCGGTGGTGGCCCGGGTCTTCGAGATCACCGGCGCGGATGCCGTCTTCACGGTGCACGAATCCCTGCAGGCAGCGCTCGCCGCGGAGTGACCGGATGACCGCGCGTCCTGTGGCCGCAGAAGTTACGCTCCAGTTGTCTCCACGTGATCGAGGCGTTATCAGCGTCACAGATTCCGCACCGAATCGATGGGTGTTCTCGTCCTTCGGCCGGGCAGGAGACACCCGACGACCGTCCCTGCACAATTGGTAAATCGGTGAGGTGAAGTGCTGATGAGCACCACCCGGCCTTACTCGCCGGGCGACCACGGCCCCGAGCCCGGCGACCTGCCGGCCGCCACGGGCCGGCAGGTCCGCAGGCTGAGCCTCGCTGGGGCGAGCGGCATCGTGCCGCTGGCTCGCGACTTCACCCGTGAAGCGCTGCACGCGTGGGGATGGCTGCCTGCCCCGAGCGCGGACCGCCGCGCCGCCGCGGAGGACGTGCTGCTCGTCGTCTCCGAGCTGGTCACCAATGCCTGCCTGCACGCCGAGGGCCCGGACGAGCTGGTCGTCTCCCTGGACAACAAGGTGCTGCGCATCGAGGTCGCCGACCATGGTGCGGGGCAGCCCGCGCCGCGCACCCCGCACCGCGCGGGACGCCCCGGCGGCCACGGCATGTTCATCGTCCAGCGCCTCTGCCTGGACTGGGGAGTTGTCCGCACGCCCGACGTCACGGGCAAGACCGTCTGGGCGGAGCTTGGCGCCCCCGCCTGAGGGTCGCCACCACCGCGTTTTCCACAGACTTCAGAGCACGCCGGATCGGCTTCGATCCGGCGTGCTCTTTGTCTTCCCTCGGCAAGACCCCAGGCGTACCTTGAGCCACCCGCATCTGATGAACCGTCAGTAACCGTCGGCTTGAAGGGATTTCGAGGTGTCGTACCGGACGTACCAGAAACGAACCGCCGCGTTCGCGCTCAGCGCGGCCCTGGCGGGCTCGGCGGTGCTGATGGCCGCCCCCGCAGCGCAGGCCACGGTGCAGAACGTCAACTACCAGTGCAAAACGCCGATCGGGAACAAGGGAGCCGTCTCCCCGATCGATATGAAGAGCGTCAAGAGCGGCAGCGGCTACAAGATCACGATGTCCTTCCAGAAGGGTGTCTCCTCCAGCCCGGTCGAGCTCGGCAAGGGCGCGATGAACCCCAGCGCGGTCATCAAGGTGGGCGGCGCCGACAGCGGCACCCTCCCGGTGAGCGGACCGGCGAACTCCGAGGCGATCCCCGCCAACAGCCCCATCAAGATCAGTGACCTGTCGGGCACGTACACGCCGAAGAAGAGCGGCAAGGTGACGTTCACCGCCGGTGTCCTGACCATCAAGGCGCTCGGTACGACCACCACGTGCACGCCGGCCAACAGCCCCAAGCCGTCCCTGGAACTGGACGTGAAGGCGGCGGGCGGCTCCGCCGGGAGCGGCGGCACGTCGGGCGGCTCCTCGGGTGGGACATCGGGCGGCTCCCAGTCGGGCTCATCCGGCGACGGCCAGCTCCCGCAGACGGGACCCGAGGACTCGGCGATAGCGCTGGGCACGCTGGGCGGAACGGTGCTTCTCGCCGGGGCGGCGGGCGCCCTCTGGCTCACCCGTCGCCATCAGGGAACGCCCCGCTAGGGGCGCGGGCCTGTGCCGACACATGGCTCCGCCACGGGGCGCGAGCAACCACGATGACTCTGTCCGGGGGGACCCCCAGGGGCTTGATTCTCGCCGTGCTGCTTGCCGTGGGCGGTGCCACGCCGGCCGCGGCGGCCCCGCCGCACTGGACGATCGCCCCCTCCGCGGGCAGCGGGTCGCGGCCGTACATCTACGCGGAGGGCGCCCCCGGCACCGTTCTGGAGGACAAGGTGGCCGTCACCAACCCGTCCGCCGAACCCCTCACCGTCGCCCTGAGCGCGAAGGCGAAGGACACCGGCGCGCGGCTCACGTTCGCGGCCGGGTCCGTGAAGGTCCCGGCCCGTACCCGGGCCGATATCCCGTTCACGCTCACCGTCCCGGCGGGCGCGACCCCGGGTGACCATCCGGGCACCATCGTGGCGAGCGTCGGCGGTCGCACCTCCGAGGTCGGCGTGCACCTGCGGGTCAGCGGCCCCACCCTGTCGGCGCTCACCGTCGAGCACGTACGGGTCCAGGGCGGGAACCGGATCGCGTACGAGGTCGTGAACCGCGGTAACACGACGCTCACGCCCCGCCTCGCGGTCAAGGCCGACGGGATCTTCGGCGGCGTCCTCGACAAGGGGCCGCGCACGCTGCCGGTGGAGCTGCTGCCCGGCCGCCGGGCCCGCCTCACCGAACCCTGGCACGGCGCCCCTGCGCTCGACGCGGTCGACGTGAAGGTGACGGTCACGGCGGGCGGCGGCGCCGGGGACTCGGCGACGACGACGGCCCGCTTCGTGCCCTGGTGGCCGCTCGGCGGTGTCCTGGCCGTCCTCTTGGGCGGGGCCTCCGCCGCGTACTGGTCCGTACGACACCGGCACCGGCACCGACAAGACACGGGCCAAGACACGGGCCAAGACACGGGCCACGGCGCAGGACCGGGACAAGCACCAGGTATCGGCAACCCAAGGAGTGCGCCATGACCCGCCGCAGTGCGCCGGCCGCGCGGCTGCTGACCGTCCTCTCCCTGCTGGCCGCGCTCCTCGCGGGTACGGCCCCGTGGGCCGTGGCCGCGGACGCGCCCACCGTCACCCTCTCCAAGTCCCAGGCGGGCACCGGGGGTTCGATCACCGTCAAGGGCGCAGGATGGCGGCCCGAGACCCTGCTGATGATGCTCATCTGCGGCCGGTCGAGTCCCGCGCGCGGTGTCATCGGCGGCACCAACTCCTGCGCCAACGCCGACGGCCGGGCCGTCACCACCGACGCCGAAGGGAAGTTCGCCAAGAAGCTGCCGGTCGCCGAGCCGCCGGAGCCCTGCCCGTGCGTCGTCCACGTAGCGACCGTGACCGGCAGCGCGAAGGCGCGGGCGGACGCCGTGCTCCAGGTAGCGGGCCACCCGGTGAAGGCGCTGCCCGCCGAGACCGGCAACGGGCAGCTGTCCATGGTCACCGACACCCGGCTCGACGGATCGAGCGGCATCCTCACCTGGTTCGGCTCCCCGCCCTCGCGCACGTTCACCTTCACCGTGGGCAACGTCGGCTCGACCCCGGTCAAGGACCCGGTCTTCCAAGTCGGCACGTCCCACGGGGTGTTCGCGCCCCGGTACGAGGAGCAGCAGTGGCGCGGCACCATCGCGCCGGGCCGCAAGGCGCAGGTCGAACTGCCCGTCGAGCTGACGGCCGGCGCCCACGGCAGCTATCTGGTGTCCCTGAAGTACAGCGGGAAGGTGCTGGCCGAGCAGCCCTGGGGCGTGGGCCGCCCCTGGGGCGTCACGCTCTTCTGGATCCTGCTCTGCGTCGTCGTCCCGGCCGCCGTCTTCCGTATCGGCATGGCGGTCGTGGACCGGCTGCGCCCGCGCGACCGGTACACGCAGGGGCGGCACCGCGGCGCCCAGCGCCTGGCCGAACTCACCGTACGGCTGCCGAACTTGAGGCCGGCGCAGCAGGAGCCCGGTGCCCCGGGCCCCGCCCGCTCCGGTGCCTCCACCACGACCACCCTGCCCTGGTTCACCCCGGACACCGGTCCGGGCGGGTCCACGGCCGGTCAGCTCTCCGCACCGCCCGACAACAGCCAGACGACGAAAGGAAACACGTGAGCAGGCAACGGAGAGCCGGTGCGGCCGACTGTGCCCTGATCCTGTCCGGAGCGGGGCTGTGGCTGGCCGCCGTACCGGCGCATGCGGCCGAGTCCTCGTTCAAGACGGAGTGCATCCCGCCCGCGATCTCGGGGCTGCCGCCGGTCGAGGGGACCACGGTGGCCGACGTCACGGCTCCGGCGACCGCCAAGGTCGGCGACGAGATCGACGTGGTCTGGAAGACGACCCAGGCCGCCTCGAAGAACCCCGACGTCCTCGACCTCGACGCCAACACCGTCCAGCCGACGGGCACCGTCAAGGTCGGCGGCGCGCAGACCGGCGACCTCAAACTGACGGGTCCCCGGGAGAACCCGGCGATCAAGAAGAACAGTCCGATGCTGCTGTCCGACATGAAAGGCAAGCTGAAGCTGACCAAGGCCGGGGACGTGACGCTGACCCCGGACGCGTACAACATCAACGTCAGCAAGCCGATCTCCACCGACACGAAGTGCACACCCAAGGAGACGGTCAAGCCCGCCGTGACCATCAAGGTCACGGACGGCGGGAGCGCGAGCACGGGCGGAACGGCCGCGGGCGGCAGCAGCAGTAGCAGTGGCGGCAACAGCAGCAGTAGTGGCGGCAGCAGTTCCGGAGGAGGAGGCGGCAAGACCGACTTCACCGGCAAGGAGGTGTCGATCCCGTACGCCTGCAAGACCCCCATCGGCGACAAGAACGCCACGTCCCCGGTGCAGATCAACGCCAAGAAGGACGGCGGGAACTACGCCCTGACGGTCCAGTTCAAGAAAGCCGTCATGGACAGCCCCGCCGACATCCCGGCCGACTCGGTCAAGCCGTCGATGGCGGTGAAGCTGGGCGGCGCCGACAAGGGCACCGTGAACGTCGAGGGCCCGACCAACAAGGAGCCCATCAAGTCCGGTGACCCGATGACGATCCCCGACCTGACGGGCACGTACAAGCCGGGCGCCGACGGCAAGTCGACCCTGTCGCCCGGCGTCCTCACGGTGAAGGCCCTGGGCACGACCACGACCTGCACGCCGACCAAGACGGAGGTCTCCCTGGAGATCGACACGACGGCGGTGGAGGGCGGCGCGACCGGCGGCTCGGCAGGCGGCTCCACGGGCGGCTCCACGGGTGGCACCGCGGCCGGTGCGGACACCACGGGCGGCAGCGGCGGCCTCGCCGAGACGGGCGCATCGAACGACGGCGCCCTGCGCGCCCTCGGCCTGGTGGCCGGCACGGTGATCCTGCTGGGCGGCGCGGTCTTCACGTTCCTGCCGAAGCGGCGGGCGGCGCGGCGCGGGTGACCGTACCGGACGGACGAAGGGGCCCGGCCGCACCTCACGGTGCGACCGGGCCCCTTCGCTGTCATGCGAAACGCGCGGATGCGGTCAGTGCACGCCGCCCATCAGCGGCTTGACCTTGCGGCGGAACATGAAGACCGCGACACCGGCGAGGACGGCCAGCGCGCCCTGCGAGGCGAACCACCACTGGCTGTCGGTCGGGGCACCGATCAGCTGGAGCAGCGCGATGACGGAGTCGCCCGCGGTGACGGCGAGGAACCAGACACCCATCATCTGGGAGCCGTACTTCTGCGGCGCCAGCTTCGTGGTGAGGGAGAGGCCGACCGGGGAGAGCGTCAGCTCACCGATGGTCTGGATCAGGTAGACCGCGCACAGCCACAGCGGCGTGACCTTGGTGTCGCCGGTCGCGGCGGCCTGGGCCAGCATCATCAGGAAGAAGGAGAGACCGATCAGGAAGACGCCGTTGGCGAACTTCGAGATGGTGCTGGGCTCCTTGCCGCGCTTGTTGAGCGCGATCCACGCCCACGCGGCGACCGGCGCGAACGCCATCACATACAGCGGGTTCAGGGACTGGAACCAGCTGGACGGGAATTCGAAGCCGAACAGGGTGTTGGCGGTGTGGTCGTTGGCGAACAGCGTCAGCGTGGAGCCGGTCTGGTCGTAGATGCCCCAGAACACGGCGGCCACGACGAAGAACCAGATGTAGGCGGAGACGCGGGACTGCTCGGTGGTGCTCAGCTCGCGGTCGCGCTTCATCTTGACCAGGTACCAGACCGGCAGCACCAGACCGAGGACGGTGAGCGGCCACAGCATCCAGTTCACGGTGAACCAGCCGCCGCCGCCGACGATGCCGTAGAACACGACCGCCACCGCGGCCCAGAGGCCGGCCTTCTTCAAGAGCGTGGACTTCTCGGCCGCGGACATCGGAGAGGGGACGACGGTGGACTCGGACGACAGGAAACGGAAGCCGAAGACGAAGCACATCAGGCCGAGGGCCATGCCCACACCGGCCATCGCGAAGCCGAGGTGCCAGTTGACCTTCTGGCCGACCGTGCCGATCGTCAGCGGCGCCACGAAGGCGCCGAGGTTGATCGCCATGTAGAAGATCGAGAAGCCGCCGTCACGACGCGGGTCGTTCTTGTCCGGGTACAGCTGGCCGACCATCGTGGAGATGTTGGCCTTGAGCAGACCCGAGCCGATGGCGATCAGAGCGAGGCCGGCGTAGAACGTCCCGGCGGACGGCAGGGCCAGGGTGAAGTGGCCGACCATGATGACCGCGCCGCCGACCGCGGTGGTCTTGCGCGGGCCCCAGACCCGGTCGCCGAGCCAGCCGCCCGGCAGGGCGAGCAGGTACACCATGGCGTTGTAGACCGAGTAGATCGCGGTCGCGGTCGCGAACGTGAGGCCGAGACCGCCGTCGATCACGGCGGCCGACAGGTACAGGACGAGCAGTGCCCGCATGCCGTAGAAGCTGTAGCGCTCCCACATCTCCGTCAGAAACAGAAAGGCCAGGCCGCGGGGGTGGCCAAGGAAGGTCTTGCCGCCGGCGACGGGCGCAGGGGCTTCCTTCGTCAGGCTGGACGCCATGGTGGTTCCTTGCTCGCTCGGGACGCCGCCGCTTCCTTTGTGGGGGTGGAGCGTGCGCCCGCGTGGGGGGTCGGCCGGCACCGGAGTCCTGCCGTCCTCCCCACGCCCGGGGGGATGTGCCCGTACGAGGTGTTCGTGCGGGACGAGGTACGGCGGACCCGGGATCCACACCCCGTTGCGCATCCTTACGCGCGGGGCCCGGCCACAGGTCGTTCCTTTCGGTGCTGACCGCGGTCAGCTCACACAGCAAAGGGACCTTTGGTGCGCAGTGCGCTCCTAAGGTCCCCCATAGTCCATCAGGCGTTCGATCACCATACGACACGACAGTGCCGCATATGGAAGGACTTGAGAGATGGATCACAGGCCCTGATGGAACCGGCGGGCTGATTCGAAGGCGTGACCAAGGATCGCACCCCAGAGCCGCAGGACACCAACGCGGAGGCGGAGGTTCCGTTCGGCCTGTCGGACCGCTCTGGCGGATCACCCCACGGGCGTCGTCCGACGCGGACTACCATCACCCCATGACCCGTGTACTGCTCGCCGAGGACGACGCGTCCATCTCGGAGCCGCTGGCTCGCGCCCTGCGCCGGGAGGGTTACGAGGTCGAAGTCCGCGAGGACGGACCCACCGCCGTCGACGCCGGACTGCAGGGCAGCATCGACCTCGTCGTCCTGGACCTGGGCCTGCCCGGGATGGACGGCCTCGAAGTCGCCCGCCGGCTGCGCGCCGAGGGGCACACCGTGCCGATCCTGATCCTCACCGCGCGCGCCGACGAGGTGGACACGGTCGTCGGCCTCGACGCCGGCGCCGACGACTACGTCACCAAGCCCTTCCGCCTCGCCGAACTCCTCGCCCGCGTCCGGGCGCTGCTCCGCCGTGGCGCCGCCGAGCCCAAGGAGGCCCCGGCCACGCACGGCGTGCGCATCGATGTCGAGTCGCACCGAGCCTGGATGGGCGACGAGGAACTGCAGCTCACGGCCAAGGAGTTCGACCTGCTGCGGGTGCTCGTGCGCGACGCGGGCCGGGTCGTCACCCGCGACCAGCTGATGCGCGAGGTGTGGGACACGACGTGGTGGTCGTCCACCAAGACGCTGGATATGCACATCTCGTGGCTCAGGAAGAAGCTGGGCGACGACGCGGCGAACCCCCGGTACATCGCGACGGTGCGCGGCGTCGGATTCAGGTTCGAGAAGAGCTGAGCCGCTCCGCTCGGGTGCGGCACAGCAAGCCTCTGCGGCGGTCGGGCGAACTCAGCCCCTCCGGCGATTGAGGAGCGGGGTCCGGGGCGGCGCCCCGTGACGGTGCTCCCAGTGCGGGGCCACGTCCGGGAGACTGAGGGGCATGCGCCGCCGACTCATCAACTCCACCCTCGCCGTCGTCCTGGTCGTGATCGCCGTGTTCGGGGTCTCCCTCGTCATCGTGGAGACCCGGACCATCAGCAACAGCGCCCAGGACCGTGTCGAGTCGGAAGCGGTCCGCCTCGCCTCCATCGTGGACAGCCGCCTGCTCAGCAGTGAGCAGGTCAACGGCAACATCCTCGCGGACCAGGTCGCCATCGAGGAGCGCTACGCGGTCGTCCGCATCCCGGGTCGCGCCCCGATCGAGCTCGGCGCCGAACCCCAGGGCGACGTCATCTCGTACACCGCCGAGGGCGAGCGGGGCGAGAAGGTCACCGTCGAGGAGCCCCGCTCGGCGGTCACCCGCGAGGTCGGCCGGACCCTGCTGATCATCGCGGGCGTGGCGCTGCTCGCGGTCGTCGCCGCCGTGCTGCTCGCCGTCCGCCAGGCCAACCGCCTCGCGTCGCCGCTCACCGACCTCGCCGCCACCGCGGAGCGCCTCGGCTCCGGCGACCCGCGCCCCCGGCACAAGCGGTACGGCGTCCCCGAGCTGGACCGCGTCGCCGACGTGCTCGAAGGGTCGGCCGAGCGCATCGCCCGCATGCTGACCGCCGAGCGGCGCCTGGCCGCCGACGCCTCGCACCAGCTGCGCACACCCCTCACGGCGCTCTCGATGCGCCTGGAGGAGATCACCATGACCGACGACCTGGCCGAGGTGAAGGAGGAGGCGACGATCGCGCTCGCGCAGGTCGAGCGGCTCACCGACGTCGTGGAGCGGCTGCTCACCAACTCCCGTGACCCGCGCACCGGTTCGGCCGTCAGCTTCGACCTGGACGAGGTGATCAAGCAGCAGCTGGAGGAGTGGCGCCCCGCCTACCGCAGCGCGGGCCGCGCCATCGTCTCCTCAGGCAAGCATCACCTCACGGCGGTCGGCACGCCGGGCGCGGTCGCCCAGGTCCTCGCCGCGCTGATCGAGAACTCGCTGATGCACGGCGGCGGCACCGTCGCCCTGCGCACCCGCGTCACCGGCAACCAGGCGGTGATCGAGGTCACGGACGAGGGCCCAGGCGTCCCGCCCGAGCTGGGTTCGCGGATCTTCGAGCGGACCATCAGCGGCCGCAACTCGACGGGCATCGGCCTCGCCGTCGCCCGGGACCTCGCGGAGGCGGACGGCGGCCGGCTCGAAATGCTCCAGGCGTCCCCGCCGGTCTTCGGCTTGTTCCTGTCGCGTACGCCGCTGAAGAAATCCACGGACGAGACGGGCACCGACCCGGAGACGATCCGCTAGCGGCGCCGTCCGGCAGCGGTCACTTCACGCGGTGCACGGGCGGCGGCGGTGCGTCCGAGCCGTCGAGGTCGAGGAACGATTCGGCGCTGGCGACGGCCTCGCGCGCGGGCAGCGCCTTGAACACCCAGGTCCGGTACGACCAGAAGCGGAACAGGGTCGCGAGGCCCATGCCGAGGAACTTGAAGACGTTGCTCTGCAGCTGGCTGTCCCAGCCGAAGCCGTACGTGGCCGCGTACAGGACCCCGTTCTCGATCACCAGGCCGACGATGCTGAACAGCAGGAACAGGGTGAGTTCCTTGGCGCGGCCGCTCTTGTCGCGGTCGCGGTAGGTGAAGTAGCGGAACCCCACGTAGTTGAAGGCGATGGCGACGACCGTCGCGATCACGCTGGCCCGCACGACCTGGAGGTCGGTGCCGTGCCGCATCAGGTTGAAGACCGCGAAGTTCACGACGACGCCCAGGGCGCCGACGACGCCGAATTTGGCGATCTCGCGGGCCAGGGTGTCGAAGCGCAGCCGCAGGGCGCCGATGCGGCCGGGACGGCCGCTCTCCCTGCCGGTTCGCCGGCTGGTGGTCGCCTTCATAGTGGTCGCCTCAGCCCCCGTCGTCCCCGTGATGATGGTCGCGCGGTCCGTGAGAACCGACCCGACCATGCTAACCAAGCGCCCCGGAAGCCGCCTGCGGACGGCGAGGGTGGAGGTTCCTACAAGCCGGTGGACGTACGGGAACCGGTCAAACGGCCGATACCCTGGGCGCGTGACGTTTCCCGTAGTCGGCATGGTCGGCGGCGGCCAGCTCGCTCGTATGACACACGAGGCAGGCATCCCGCTCGGCATCAGGTTCAAGCTCCTCAGTGACACCCCACAGGACTCCGCGGCCCAGGTCGTCGGCGAGGTCGTCGTAGGCGACCATCGCGACCTGGACACGCTGCGGGCGTTCGCGCGCGGCTGTGACGTGATCACCTTCGACCACGAACACGTGCCGACCGAGCATCTGCGCGCCCTGGAGGCGGACGGCATCCCCGTGCGCCCGGGGCCCGATGCGCTGCTCTACGCCCAGGACAAGGGCGAGATGCGCGTGAAGCTCACCGCGCTCGGCGTGCCGTGTCCGCGCCACCGCATCGTGCGCGACGCGGACGATGTCGCCGCGTTCGCCGCGGAGGGCGACGGCTTCCCCGTCATCCTGAAGACGGTGCGCGGCGGCTACGACGGCAAGGGCGTGTGGTTCGTGCGCTCCGCCGCGGACGCGAGCGAGCCGTTCAAGGCGGGCGTGCCGGTCCTGGCGGAGGAGAAGGTCGACTTCGTACGGGAGCTGGCGGCCAACGTCGTCCGCTCCCCGCACGGCCAGGCGGTCGCCTACCCCGTCGTCGAGTCCCAGCAGGTCGACGGCGTGTGCGACACGGTGATCGCCCCGGCGCCCGGCCTCGACGAGTCCCTCGCGGGCGAGGCGCAGGAGCTGGCGCTGCGCGTCGCCAAGGAACTCGGGGTCGTCGGCCACCTCGCGGTCGAGCTCTTCGAGACCCGAGACGGGCGGATCCTGGTCAACGAGCTGGCGATGCGACCGCACAACTCCGGCCACTGGACCCAGGACGGCGCGATCACCTCACAGTTCGCCAACCACGTCCGCGCCGTCCTCGACCTGCCGCTCGGCGACCCCCGCCCGCGCGCCAAGTGGACCGTGATGTGCAATGTCCTGGGCGGCGACTTCCCGGACATGTACAGCGCGTACCTGCACTGCATGGCCCGCGACCCGCAGCTGAAGATCCACATGTACGGCAAGGACGTGAAGCCCGGCCGCAAGGTCGGCCACGTCAACACCTACGGCGACGACCTGGACGAGGTGCTCGAGCGCGCCCGCCACGCAGCCGGGTACCTGAGAGGGACGATCACCGAATGAGCCCTGTGGTTGGCATTGTGATGGGGTCGGACTCCGACTGGCCCGTCATGGAGGCCGCGGCGAAAGCCCTCGCCGAGTTCGAGATCCCGTACGAGGTCGACGTCGTCTCCGCGCACCGCATGCCGCACGAGATGATCTCCTACGGTGAGCACGCCGCCGGGCGCGGCCTGAAGACGATCATCGCGGGCGCGGGCGGCGCCGCCCACCTGCCCGGCATGCTCGCCTCGGTGACGCCGCTGCCGGTCATCGGGGTCCCGGTGCCGCTGAAGTACCTCGACGGCATGGACTCGCTGCTCTCCATCGTGCAGATGCCCGCCGGTGTGCCGGTCGCCACCGTCTCGGTCGGCGGCGCGCGCAACGCGGGTCTGCTCGCCGCGCGCATCCTCGCCGCGCACGACGAGGAACTCCAGGACCGGATGCGGGAGTTCCAGCAGGAGCTGAACGACCAGGCCACCGAGAAGGGCAAGCGGCTGCGGACCAAGGTCGAGGGAGCCGGCGCCGGTTTCGGCTTCGGCAAGTGAGCGGCGGGACGAGCGGAGCGATGAGCGCGATGAGCGGTATGACGGACGACGCGTTGCGGCAGGCCCGGGCGGTACTCGCCGAGTTCCCCGTCGTCGACGGGCACAACGACCTGCCCTGGGCGCTGCGCGAGCAGGTCACCTACGACCTCGACGCACGGGACATCGCCGCCGACCAGAGCGCCCACCTGCACACCGACCTGGCCCGACTGCGGTCCGGCGGCGTCGGCGCGCAGTTCTGGTCGGTGTACGTACGCACCGACCTCACCGGCGACGCGGCGGTCAGCGCCACCCTGGAACAGATCGACTGCGTCGACCAGTTGATCGCGCGCCACCCGAGCGACCTGCGGGCCGCCCTGACCGCCGCCGACATGGAAGCGGCCCGCGCGGAAGGCCGGATCGCCTCGCTCAAGGGCGCCGAGGGCGGCCACTCGATCAACAACTCCCTCGCCACGCTGCGCGCGCTGTACACGCTCGGCGTGCGCTACATGACGCTCACCCACAACGACAACATCGCGTGGGCGGACTCGGCGACGGACGAGCCCGGCGTGGGCGGCCTGTCGGCGTTCGGCCGTGAGGTCGTCCGGGAGATGAACCGCGAGGGCATGCTCGTCGACCTGTCCCACGTGGCCGCCACGACGATGCGTGCGGCCCTGGACACGACCGAGGCGCCGGTGATCTTCTCGCACTCCTCGGCGCGGGCCGTCTGCGACCACCCGCGCAACATCCCGGACGACGTGCTGGCGCGGCTCTCCGGCAACGGGGGAGTGGCGATGGTGACCTTCGTCCCCAAGTTCGTCCTGCAGGCGGCGGTCGACTGGACCGCGGCCGCCGACGACAACCTGCGCGCGCACGGTTTCCACCACCTGGACTCCTCGCCCGACGCGATGAAGCTGCACCGCGCCTTCGAGGAGTCGACCCCGCGCCCGGTCGCCACCGTCTCGACGGTCGCCGACCACCTCGACCACATGCGCGAGGTCGCGGGCGTCGACCACATCGGCATCGGCGGCGACTACGACGGCACGGCGTTCACCCCGGACGGTCTCGACGACGTCGCCGGCTACCCGAACCTGATCGCCGAACTCCTCGTCCGCGGCTGGTCGAAGACCGACCTCGCGAAGCTGACGTGGGGCAACGCGGTACGGGTGCTGGGCGCGGCCGAGGACGTGGCGCGGGACCTCCAGGCACGGCGCGGCCCGTCGAACGCGACGCTGGAGCAGCTGGACGGCTGAGCCGTCCCCCGAACGGCGCCGCTCACCGCGAAGCGGCGCCGTCCCCGTGTCACGGTGTGGCGAAGGCTTGACCCCCACCTTTTCGGCCGGAGCCGTGCCATGGCAGACCTACAGGACGAACTGAACGCCACGACGGAGGCGGGAGAGCTCGACGCCGCCCCCACCGCGGCGGCCGGGCCCCCGCGTCCCGAACCCGATCCGACCCCGGCCCTGGGCCTGCTCGCCCAGCACCCCGTGGCGGACGGCTACTGCGGTCTGCCCGGCACGCTGCGCACGCTGCCCTGGTACGACCTCGAACTGGGCGAGAGCGCCGTGGAGACGGACCTGCCGCGGCTGCGCACCGGCGGCACCGGCGCTCTGCTGTGGGCGCTGCACATCGCCGACGAGCGGCCCGTCACCACGGCGCTGGAACAGATCGACCTGGTCAACAGCGTCGTGGCCCGCTACCCGGAGGGGCTGCGGCTGGCCCGCTGCGCCTCCGAGACCGCCGACGCCCGCGCCCACGGCCGGATCGCCGTCATCGTCGGCCCGGCACCGGCCGCCGCGGCGGGCGACTCGCTCGGCACGCTGCGCGCCCTGCACGCACTGGGGTTGCGCTCCCTCACGGTGGGCGACGCGCAGTGGGCGTCGGGGAACGGGCTGACGCGCTTCGGCGAAGAGATGGTCCGGGAGATGAACCGGCTCGGCATGCTCATCGACCTCACCGGCGCCTCCCAGGCGACGGCGGCTCGCACCTTCGCCGTCTCCAAGGCTCCCGCGATCCTCACGCGCTCCGGCGCCCGCGCTCTCAACGCCCACCCGGACAACGCCTCCGACGAGCTCCTGGCCGCGCTCGGCGCGGAGCGCGGCCTGTGCCTGGTGCCCTGCTCGGTGGCCCGCACAGGACCGGCCCTGCGTGACATGGCGGACCACCTCGACCACGTACGCCGCATCGCGGGACCCCAGTCGGTCGGGCTCTCCGGGATGTACGACACCGGGGACGCGCACCCCGAGGGGCTCGCCGACGCGGCCGGCTATCCGGCGCTGGTCGCCGAGCTCCTCGACCGCGGCTGGCCGGAGTCCGACCTCGCCCTGCTCACCTGGGGCAACGTCCAACGGGTGCTGCGCGGCGCCGAGTTCACCGCACGGGCGGCGCAGCGGCGCCGCGGGCCGTCGACGGCGACGATGTAGCAGGCGCCGGCAGGCGCTAGCCGGCGCCGCAGAGGCAGAACGGGTGCCCGACCGGGTCCGCGTAGACCCGCCAGTTGCGATCGCGGTCCTCGTTGTCGAGCACGGTCGCGCCGAGCGCCAGCACCTCCTTCTCCCCGGCGTCCAGGTCCTCGACGGTCAGATCGAGGTGGAACTGCTGCGAGGCCTCGGCCGAGGGCCAGGCCGGCGGCACGTACCCGGGCGCCTCCTGGAAGGCCAGCTGCTGCTTGCCCGCCACCTCCAGGACGACCCAGGAGCCGTCGTCCTCGGTGGCGGTGACGGTGCCGCCGAGGATCGCGCCGTAGAACTCGGCGAGCTTGCGTGGTTCGGGACAGTCCAGGGCGACGACACCGAACTTGGCGATGGCCATGACCACTCCTTCAGTTGCCTGACGCCTCGCAGGAGTTACCCCTACAAGGCATCTTCCGGTAACGCGGTTACCGCATGCTCCCGCATAAGAGGTAACGTCGCAACCATGAATGAGCGCGCGCCCGCACCCGGCGGCCTGGCCCTGATCGAGGACCTGGTGAACACGCTGCTCGACATCACGACGGGCTCGGACACGCTGGACTCCACACAGGTCCGCGAGCGCTTCGGCATCACGGCGGCCGAGGTCGACAGGGCCCGCGAGCTGCGCGAGTCACTGCGCGCGACCTGCCTGGCCCACGCCGGCCACCCGCCGCACCGGGCCGTGACCCCGCTGAGCGAACTGCTCGCGAGGGCCCCGCTGCGCGTGCTGGTCGACGAGCGGGACGGCTCGGCCACCCTGGCCCCGCTGGACGGCGCGCCGCTGGTCGCCCGGGTGGCGGCCGCCATCGCGCAGGCCGGGGCGGACGGCACCTGGCACCGCCTCAAGGGCTGCGAGGCCCCGGACTGCCACTGGGCCTACTACGACCGCAGCCCGGCCGGCCGCGGTCGCTGGTGCTCCATGGCGGTCTGCGGCGCCCGAGCGAAGATGCGCCGCTACCGGGCGAAGTGAAGATGCGCCGCTACCGGGCGAAGTAGGGCCCCACGAACGAACGCCGTCAGGCCGACGGGCGGCCCATCGCCCGGTACGTCCACCCGGCCTCGCGCCACGTCGCGGCGTCCAGCGCATTGCGGCCGTCCAGAATCACCCGCGCCGAAGCGACAGCGCCGAGCTCCGCCGGGTCCAGCTCGCGGAACTCCCGCCACTCGGTCAGATGCAGCACGACATCCGCGCCCCGCACCGCCTCGATCGCCGACTCCGCGTACCCGAGCGTCGGGAAGAGCCGCCGCGCGTTCGCCATGCCCTTCGGGTCGTACACCGTCACCTGGCCGCCCTGGAGGTGGATCTGCCCGGCGACGTTCAGCGCGGGCGAGTCCCGTACGTCGTCGGAGTCCGGCTTGAACGCGGCGCCGAGCACGGCGACCCGCTTGCCCAGGAACGAACCCCCGCCGAGCGCCTCGCGCGCCATCTCGACCATCGCCCCGCGCCGCCGCATGTTGACGGAGTCGATCTCGCGCAGGAAGGTCAGCGCCTGGTCGGCGCCGAGCTCGCCGGCCCGCGCCATGAACGCCCGGATGTCCTTCGGCAGGCAGCCGCCGCCGAACCCGATGCCGGCCCGCAGGAACTTGTGCCCGATCCGGTCGTCGTAGCCGAGGGCCTCGGCGAGCTTCACGACGTCGCCGCCGGCCGCCTCGCAGACCTCGGCCATGGCGTTGATGAAGGAGATCTTGGTGGCGAGGAACGAGTTCGCCGCCGTCTTGACCAGCTCGGCCGTGGGGAAGTCCGTCACCACGAACGGCGTGCCCTCGCCGACCGGCGTCGCGTACACGTCCCGCAGCAGCTTCTCGGCCCGCTCGCTGCCGACGCCGACCACGATCCGGTCCGGGTGCAGCGTGTCGTTCACGGCGAAGCCCTCGCGCAGGAACTCCGGGTTCCACGCCAACTCCGCGCCCTCGGGCAGCAGTTCGGCGAGCCGCTGCGCGGAGCCGACCGGCACGGTCGACTTGCCGACGACGAGCGCGCCCGGCTTCAGGTGCGGGGCCAGCGAAGAGAAGGCGGCGTCCACGTAACTCATGTCGCACGCGTACTCGCCGTGCTTCTGCGGCGTGTTCACGCACACGAAGTGCACATCGCCGAAGGCCGCGGCCTCGGCGAAGTCCATCGTGAAGCGCAGCCGGCCGGTGGCGCCCTCGATCCCGGCGACGTGCCGCCGCAGCAGCTCCTCCAAGCCGGGTTCGTACATCGGGACCTCGCCCCGCGTGAGCATGTCGATCTTCTCGGGTACGACATCCAGGCCGAGCACCTCGAAGCCGAGCTCGGCCATGGCCGCGGCGTGCGTGGCACCGAGGTACCCGGTGCCGATCACGGTGATTTTGAGGGCCATAGCGGAGCTCCAGAGGTGTCGGTGCTGCGTGCGCCGGACGAGCATATCCGGGGCATACGCAGGCCCCTCAGCGGGCAACTTTCCCGCTGTCGCACAGCTCACGTATCCCTGGCGTGGGCGGAGATCTAAAATTCGGGTTACTTAACGGTAATTAGCAGCGCTTGGAGCGTGAGTCACCTTGGCCGGATCGGCTGCCACCCCGGAGTTCGACCTGTACCGCCCGTCCGAGGAGCACGACATGCTCCGTGAGGCCATCCGCGCGCTGGCCGAGACGAAGATCGCGCCGTACGCCGCCGCGGTCGACGAGGAGGCCCGCTTCCCGCAGGAGGCGCACGACGCCCTCGTCGCCTCCGACCTGCACGCCGTGCACGTACCGGAGGCGTACGGCGGCTCGGGCGCCGACGCGCTCGCCACGGTCATCGTGATCGAGGAGGTCGCCCGCGCCTGCGTCTCGTCCTCCCTGATCCCGGCCGTGAACAAGCTGGGCTCGCTGCCCGTCATCCTCTCCGGCTCCGAGGAGCTGAAGAAGAAGTACCTGGGCCCGCTGGCCAAGGGCGAGGGCATGTTCTCGTACGCCCTCAGCGAGCCGGACGCCGGTTCGGACGCCGCCGGCATGAAGACGCGCGCGGTGCGCGACGGCGACTCCTGGGTCCTGAACGGCGTGAAGCGCTGGATCACGAACGCGGGCGTCAGCGAGTACTACACGGTCATGGCCGTCACCGACCCGGAGAAGCGCTCGAAGGGCATCAGCGCCTTCGTCGTCGAGAAGTCCGACGAGGGCGTCTCCTTCGGCGCCCCGGAGAAGAAGCTCGGCATCAAGGGTTCGCCGACCCGCGAGGTCTACTTCGACAACGTCCGTATCCCCGCCGACCGCATGATCGGCGAGGAGGGCACCGGCTTCGCCACCGCGATGAAGACCCTCGACCACACCCGCATCACGATCGCCGCGCAGGCGCTCGGTGTCGCGCAGGGCGCCCTCGACTACGCCAAGGGCTACGTGCGCGAGCGCAAGCAGTTCGGCAAGGCGATCGCCGACTTCCAGGGCATCCAGTTCATGCTCGCGGACATGGCGATGAAGATCGAGGCGGCCCGCCAGCTCACGTACGCGGCCGCTGCCAAGTCGGAGCGTGGTGACAAGGACCTGACCTTCCAGGGCGCCGCCGCCAAGTGCTTCGCCTCGGACGTGGCCATGGAGGTCACCACGGACGCCGTCCAGCTGCTCGGCGGCTACGGCTACACGCGTGACTACCCGGTCGAGCGCATGATGCGCGACGCGAAGATCACGCAGATCTACGAGGGCACGAACCAGGTCCAGCGCATCGTGATGGCGCGCAACCTGCCGTAACCCGTACCCGTGTCTTCACTTGTACGTCGATGGGGCCCCGCCGAGAGAATCGGCGGGGCCCCATCGACGTAGCGGACGACGCGTGACGGTCAGCTGCTCGTCACGGTCACCTTCTCGTCGCTGTTGAACTGGTCGACGAGCTGCTTGACCTTGGTCTTGTCCCAGACCAGGTTGCCGCCGGTCGAGCCGCTGACCGGCATGTTCATGGACTTGCCGTCACCGTCGCCACCGGAGACCGACTTCATCGCCATGAACATGGACGCCAGGTTCCACAGACTCATGTCCTTGTCGACGACGAGCGAGTCCAGGCCCGCGCCGAGCGTCGGGTAGAGCTTGAAGGGGTTCATGATCGTCGACGGGGACGCCACCTTGTGGGCGAGGGCCGCGAGGAACGCCTGCTGGTTCTTGGTGCGCTGCAGGTCGGACGCGGCGAACGCGTGCCGCGTACGGACGAAGGCGAGGGCCTGCTGACCGGTCAGGGTCTGCTTGCCCGCCTTGAAGTCGGCGCCGGACCACTTGTCCTTGAAGCCGTCCTTCAGGTTCATCTCGACGCCGCCGACCGCGTCCACGATGCTCGCGAAGCCGCCGAAGCCGATCTCCGCGTAGTGGTCGATGTGCAGGCCGGTGTTGGACTCGACGGTGCGTACGAGCAGCTCGGGGCCGTCCTCGGCGTAGGCGGCGTTCAGCTTCGTCTGGCGGCCCGTGGCCGGGTAGAGCTTGCCGGACTCGGCGCCCTTGAAGCTCGGGATCGTCACGTTCGAGTCGCGCGGCAGCGAGACGAGGGTGTCCCCGTTGTCACCGACGTGCAGGATCATCATCGTGTCCGTGCGCTTGCCCTCGGCGGAGCCGGTGTGCAGCTCCTTCTTCTGCGCGTCGGACATGCCCTCGCGGCTGTCGGTGCCGACGATCAGGTAGTTCGTGCCCTCGCCCGCCTCCGGCCGGTCGATGACCTTGGACAGGTCGACGTCCCGGTGGAGCTTGGAATCCGCCCAGAAGTACGTGGAGATGCTGGTCACCACGAGGACGGTGACCACGGTGATCGCGGTCCACTTGATGCGCTTGCGCCAGTTCGGCGCGGGGCGCGCGGAGCGGCCGCCGGCCGGCGGCCCGTAGCCGTCCCCGCCGCCCGCGCCGCGGCTGGGCTGGCCGTAGACCTGCCCTGTGTTGTAACCGTTGTCGTACGACGGTTCCGTTCCGCCCTGGCCGTACGCGTCGTCGTACCCCGGCTGCTGTTGCTGCGGGACGGAACGCTGCACATGCGGCATCACCCGTGCGCCCTCGGGGCGCGCGCTGCCGCTGCCACGGCCGTAGCCGCCGCGGCCGCCGCCGCCCTGCCTGTCGCTCCGCCCCTCGGGCCAATCGTTCATATGGCCAGTGTGCCGTGCACGGCTGTGTGCCTTACAAGGGCGGAAGGTAAATCGGACCAGGGCTGTTGCAGAGCTGACACAAACGGCGCGTGCTCGAGCCGCGCATATGGTGGGTGGCATGACAGACCAGGCCCACGGCACGGAGTCCGACATTCCGGGCAAGCCGACTTCCGCATCCCGTACGACGTTGTCGCACATCATGACGCACAACGACACCAACCTCCTGGGTACGGTGCACGGTGGCGTGATCATGAAACTGGTGGACGACGCTGCGGGCGCGGTGGCCGGCCGGCACTCCGGCGGCCCGGCCGTGACGGCCTCCATGGACGAGATGGCGTTCCTTGAGCCGGTCCGCGTCGGCGACCTCGTGCACGTGAAGGCCCAGGTCAACTGGACGGGCAGAACCTCGATGGAGGTCGGTGTCCGGGTCCTGGCCGAACGCTGGAACGAGTCGACGCCCGCGCAGCAGGTCGGCTCCGCGTACCTGGTCTTCGCGGCGGTCGACGCCGACGGCAAGCCCCGCAGCGTCCCCCCGGTGCTCCCGGAGACGGACCGCGACCGCCGCCGCTGCCAGGAGGCCCAGATCCGCCGCCAGCACCGCCTGGCCCGCCGCCGAGCGATCAAGGAACTCAGGGAGCGAACAAGCCCCTCCGGCGATTGAGGAGCGGGGTTCGGGGCGGAGCCCCGTGACCCCCGCTCAAGCGCCCCGCACGGTCAGGAACAAGCCACCTCGTCCCCGGTGACCGCGCCGAACTCCCCCTGATACGCATCCTCGGCCCGCACCCGCCGAACCCCGGTGAAGTCCGCCCCGGCCCGGACCTTCAGCACAGGCCCCTGCCCCGGCGCAGGCACAAGCTGCGCCCCGGGCAACGCCGTGGCCAGAGTCTTCGCCGACCGGTCCCAGCGCGGGTCGAACAGGATGACCGTCCCCTTCGCGAGACGGCTGTCCGCGTTCACCGGCACCCGGCTGGTCCGGAACCCGGTCCCGCGCAGCGCCGTGTCGACCTTCTTGCCGAGCCCCGCCGTCATCGTCGCGTTCTCCACCTGGACCCGGATCTGCTGCGGCGAGACGTCGACGACGATCGCCTTCTTGCGGAACCGGTGCGCGGCGAGCGGCTGGTCGTCGCGCAGCGCCTGGAAGAGCCTCTCGGACCTCTTCGGGTCCCACTTCACGGTGGAGCCGATGCCCTTGACCGGGTAGCTGATGTCGCCGATCGGCACGGTCGTGAACTCCGACGACTTCGGGGTGAACTTGCGCATGGCGCCCGCCAGTTCCACCATCTCGTTCGTCCCGAACCCGTTGTCGGCGCGGACCGAGCTGAGCAGCGTACGCGCGACGTCGCGGAATCTGACCGGGTTCAGCAGCACCCCGGACGACGTCGTCTTCGAGATCAGCGAGGCCAGGAAACGCTGCTGGCGCTGCATCCGGCCGAGATCGCCCGCGCCGTCCGTGTGCCGGGCGCGTACGTACTGCAGCGCCTCGCCGCCGTTCAGCTGGTGCGTGCCGACGCCCAGGTCGAGACCGGTGTAGGAGTCCTTGAGCGGGCGGGCCGTGCAGACCTCGACGCCGCCGAGCACGTCGACCGTCTTCATGAAGCTGGTGAAGTCGACCTCCAGGTAGTGGTCGATCTTCACGTGCGTCATGTTCTCGACGGTACGGACGGTCAGCTGCGGGCCGCCCTCCGCGTAGGCCGCGTTGATCTTCACCGGGTGCGCGTGGTGCTGGTCGCCGCTGTTCTGGTCGACGTGCGGCGGCATCATGGCGTAGGAGTCGCGGGGGAGCGAGACGACGGACGCGCGCTCGTGGTCGGCCGAGATGTGCACGATCATGATCGTGTCCGTGCAGTGGCAGGGCGACCCGCCGAGCCGGTACTTCTGCCGCTCCGCCTCGGTGATCTTGTCGCGGCCGTCGGTACCGACGAGCAGGACGTTCATGCCGTGCCCGGCGACCGGGCGGTTCTTCATGTCCTTGAACGGGTCGATCCGGTCGATACCGGTGTCGAGGCCGGAGACGAGCGCGTGCCCGATGCCCGCCGCGGCGAGCACCGTCACCGAGAACGTCGTGGCCACCCGCAAGACCCACCGGGGCTTCTTCCTGCGCAGCGGCTCGGCCGGCCGGCGGAGCTGAGCGGGCCGGTCCGGGCGGGCGGGGGAGCGGGGCGGCGTGGGCACGTGGGGGACACCTCCGCGACAGCGGGCGTGGGACGCGTGCACCGTAGGCCGATACGATCTCCTGCCCGCGGTAGTGAGCCGGGCGGCGCGCGCCCCTGTCCCCCATTAGCGGTAACGTGACCCACGATGAACGCGAACTCCCACACGCAGCCTCCGGCCGTATCCGTGATCATGCCCGTCCTCAACGAGGAGCGGCATCTGCGCGAGGCCGTCGAAGCGATTCTGGCGCAGGAGTACGACGGCGAGATGGAGGTCGTGGTCGCCCTCGGCCCGTCCGCCGACCGCACGGACGAGATCGCCGCGCAGCTCGTGGCGGAGGACTCCCGCGTCCATACGGTGCCGAACCCGACGGGCCGCACCCCCGCCGCGCTGAACGCCGCGATCAAGGCCTCCCGGCACCCGGTCGTCGTCCGCGTCGACGGTCACGCCGCGCTCTCGCAGGGCTATATCGCGACCGCCGTCCGACTCATCGAGGAGACCGGCGCGATGAACGTCGGCGGCATCATGCACGCCGAGGGCACCAACGACTGGGAGAAGGCCGTCGCCGCCGCGATGACCTCGAAGATCGGCGTCGGCAACGCGGTCTTCCACACCGGCGGCGCCGCGCAGCCCGCCGAGACGGTCTACCTCGGCGTCTTCCGGCGCGAGGCCCTGGAGCAACAGGGCGGCTACAACGAGGAGTTCATCCGCGCCCAGGACTGGGAGCTGAACTTCCGGATCCGCGAGGCCGGCGGCCAGATCTGGTTCTCACCCGAGCTGAAGGTCTCGTACCGCCCCCGCCCCTCGGTGAAGGCGCTGGCCAAGCAGTACAAGGACTACGGCCGCTGGCGCCACGTGGTCGCCCGCTACCACTCCGGCTCCATCAACCTGCGCTACCTCGCCCCGCCCACCGCCGTCATCGCGATAGCGGCGGGCATCGTGGCCGGCGCCGCCCTCACCCCGTGGGCCTTCGTGATCCCCGCCGGTTACCTGGCGGCGATCGTCGCGGGCTCCGTTCCGGCCGGCAAGGGACTCCCGCTCAAGGCCCGCGCCCAGATCCCCGTCGCCCTCGCCACGATGCACATGACGTGGGGCTGGGGCTTCCTCACCAGCCCGAAGGCGCTCGCGAAGAAGGTCATCGCGTCGCGGCGGCCGGCGGTGCGCAGCCAGACCGCCGCCAACTGACGTACGGGGAGCCGGCGGCTCAGCCGCAGTGGTCGTTCCAGCGGATGTCTGTCAGGGCCGACGAGGCGGGCGAGACATAGCCGCCCCAGTCGATGCACTTGCCGGCGGCGTACACGTACACGGGACCCGCGTAGGAGGAGTAGCGCCCCTCGTCCTCCTGCCAATTTCCACCGGATACCTCTACGCGGGCATCCACATATGCCGTTCTGCCGAGGTTGTTCACGGTGACCACGCAGTTGTAGCCGTTGTTGTAGGTGAGGTAAACCGTGCCGCTGCCGGAGTTGACGCTCATCGAGTCGATGACCTTGTAGCCGCTGCCGCAGGCGCCGTTGTACGCGGTGGCCGCGGCTTGTGCGGGGCTCGCCGCGACAGTGAGACCTGCGGCGGCGAGTGCCACGGCGGCTGCTGAACCTGCGATCTTCCTGTGTGCGCGCATGATTGATTCACCTCGGCCTTTCAGAAGGGGCGGCGTGGAGAGCCGTCCGGACCAGTGGAGATCGTCGCGGCGACCTCATCATCGAACGATCACGCAACCAATGGGATGACGTGTTCATGGCTTGATTGCGTGGAGGTATGGCCGATTCCGGGATCACGCTCCTCTCCTGCAACTTCCCTTACTGAAAAGGCAGTTGACCGCTCCGCAGGCGCATGATCGTATGTGCGCGCTTTCCACTCTCAGGTGCCTGCGGCCGATCGGCCGCAGGCTTCTCCCGCATGTCCAGGAGGGGTCGAAGTGCGTCCCAAGATGAGGAACTTCGCTCGTGCAGGTGTGGTGGCCGGGGGGCTCGGACTCGCGTTGATCGCGGGAACGGGGGGCGCCCAGGCGTACACGTACGACGGTCAGGACCCGACGGCAGCCGGGTGCGGGGGTGACGCGACGACGGTGCAGTCGGCGGTCGTGAAGAACGCCAACGTGAGATTCGGCGTCATCGAGATGCGCTACAGCCTCAAGTGTCACACCGGCTGGGCCCGCCTCACCCTCGACTACACCCAGTCCGCCTGCGGAAACGCCTCCGCCGGCTACGACTGTGCGCACGCCTACATCATCCGCAACAACGACGGCCGCCAGTACGGCTGCACCATCTACAAGGGGCAGTCCCAGTGCTACACGCCCATGGTCTATGACAAGGGTCTGACCTCGTTCGCCCAGGCCGCGATCGACTCCGCGGCGGGCTCGGCCAACACCAGGACCGGCTCCTACTGACCCGACGGCCCGTCAGAAGCCCTGTACCCCGCGGGACATGAGTCCGGCGGGGCACAGCGTCGCGCGCGAACGGGCAGTTACCAGGTGTATCCCTGCTGGATGTCCATGCAGGCATCGGTGTCGTCGCCGTTCAGGGGACGGGAGGACGCCGGGGGTTTGCCGTCGTTCGTCGCCGCGGACTTCGGGTAGGTGTCGCCACTGCGCCAGTCGGCGCCCACGACCAGGGTCACGCCCGACGACTCGGTCGACTTCTTCACCGAGGTCAGCGGCAGCCCGACGGCTTTCGCCACGGCCTGGGCGTCACCTTCGAGGTCGGCGCTCGGGTAGGTGATGACGGTCTTCTCCTCCGGCTGGTTCTGCGGGTCGACCTTCGCCTGCGCGAAGCCCTTGCCCTGCAGTGCCGTCACAACTCCCGTGGCGCGCCGCGAGGTTGGGGCCTGACCGTCCACGGCCGTGCCGTTGCGGACGATCACCGCGATGGCGTCGTCGGCCGCGGCCGGATCCTCCGACGTCAGGTCGGGCTTCTTCTTCGACGCCTTGCCGTCGAGCGGCTCGTCGTCGCGCACCATCGTGAACAACTGCTCGGCGTCACCCGCCTTGGGTATCACCCGGTTGATGTTCTGCGGCCACTGCGCGGTCGGCATCGTCGTCATCGTGATGCGCTTGGTGGGCACCTTCTGCAACTGCTTCGCCAGGTCGTACAGCTCGGAGACACTGGCGATGCCCTCGTCGACCGTCAGCGATCTGGTGGCCTGCTCGGCGAGCTTGCGCAGCTGGTTGGGGTTGGTGAGGGTCGCGTTCTCGCGCAGCTCGCGCACCATCGAGTTCATGTACATGTGCTGCGCATGCGTGCGGCCCAGGTCGGTGCCGTCCTCGAACCCGTAACGGGTCCGCAGCCATTTCAGGGCGTCCTCGCCCTTGATGGAGGTGGTGCCCTTCTTCAGCTTGAGGCCGGAGCCCGCGCCGTCGCTGTTGTGGGAGTACACGTTCTGCTTCACACAGACCGGCACGCCCCCGATCGCGTCGGCCATCGACACCACACCCGAAAACTCGATCTTCATGAAGTGGTCGATGTGAATGCCGGTGAGCTCCTGCCACGTGGCGACGGTGCAGCCGGGACCGCCACGGCCCAGCGACTCGTTCGTCATCTCCAGGGCGCCCGGCGACGGATAGACCTTGCCGTCGGGATCGGTGCACTTGGGAATCTTCAGCATGGTGTCGCGCGGCATGCTGATCACCGACATGTTGCTCCGGTCGGCCGACACGTGCAGCAGCATCTGCACATCGGCGAGCGGGGGAGCGCCCACGCTCTCCTTGTGCCCACCGAGCTTGAGATTCTCCTTCGTGTTACGGCTGTCGGAGCCGATGAGAAGGATGTTGAGGGGGGTCTGGCCGGCCTCGTTCGGCGTCGGCTCGGCCACCTTCTTCTCGCCGAGGTTGAGTCGGTCCTTCTTGATATTGCCGTTCAGATGTCGGTAATAGAGGTAGCCGGCGCCCGCCGTGCCGACCACCAGGACCGCGAGAACTCCCGCGGTCCAGCGCAGTATTCGATGTCTGCGCCGTTTCGGCCGCCCGCCCCCGTGCCGGCCCGCACGTGGTGTGCGATCCGGGAGATCCCTGCCGTCACCTGCGGAAATGTCCTCGTGAAGTCTCTCGTCCTGGACCGACTCACCGGCGTGAACCGCCGGTTCACCGAGGCCGTCCGTCCGTGTGCGCTCCCCGCGCACGCCGCTTCGCCCCATGCCTCTGCCCCACCCTCCCCGCCCTATGGCCATGACTCGGCCGCCCCGCTGTCAATTGGTTAGACAGCCAAAGGGCGGCCGAGGTTGGTCACTTGGCGCAAACAGTCTTGTCGGCTGTTGTCTTGACGGCATCCACCTTCGCCGTCCCGCCGCCGCTGATGGGCGTCCCCGCGCCCTTGAAGTCCTTGCCGAGGATCAGGATCATCGCCGGCAGCCCCTGATCGTTCTTCTCGCTCTTGCCTTCCTTCAGCGCGGACCCGGGCAGGCCCATGATGTCGGCGAGGCGCCGGGCCTGGTCGGCCTGGTCGGGCGAGTACTCCAGGGTCGTCTTCGCCTGGTCGGGCTTGTTGCCCATCTGGCTGGACTTGCCGACGTCTTCGCTGTTCTGCAGGTAGGTGAGGGTCGCCTGCGCGGCACCGGTCTTGCCGCTGCCGTTGTACAGGTCGACGCGCACATCGGCGGCCGCGGACTTCGTGCCCTTGAGCTTGGCGTCGGTGGCGGCCTTCTGCTTCTTCTTCGTCTCCGACAGCGACACGTCGTTCTTGATCGCGTCGAAGACCGGCGGCGCGGCCGCGTTCAGGATGACCGTCTTGTGCACGACGCCGTCCGCAGGGTTGTCGCTCACCGGTGCCGTCAGGAACGTCAGGTTCTTCGGCGGGACCTTCTTGATCTCAAGGGCGATGTCCTTGAGATGGCTCAGACTTCCTATGCCCTTGTCGACGGTGAGCGCCTTGGTCCCGGCCTCGGCGAGGCCCGTCAGCTTCCTCGGATTGGTGAGGGTGTCGCTCGAACTCATCTTCCGCGCCAGGGAGCTGAGGAACTGCTGCTGCACCTTGATGCGGTCCAGGTCGCCCTGGTTGCCGAAGCTGTGCCGGGTGCGCAGGAAGGCGAGCGCGTCCTCGCCCTTGACGACGCTCTTGCCTGCGGGGAGTTTCAGGTGGGAGTCCTTGTCGTTGACGGCTTTCTCGACACACACCTCGACGCCGCCGACCGCGGTGGAGAGCGTCTTCACCGCGTTGAAGTCCGCCATCATGAAGTGGTCGACGGTGATCCCGGTGACCGCCTTGACGGTCGCCATCGTGCAGCCGGCGTCGCGGTCGCTCTGCCCCAGACTGGTGTTGAAGCGGACGTCCGACGAGCCGGGGATCGTCTTGAGCTCTCCGGTCTCGGGGTCCTTCGCCTGGCAGTCCGGCACGTCGACGATGAGGTCGCGCGGAATGCTCAACGCGGTCGCGTTCGTACGGTCCTTGGAGACGTGCAGCAGCACGTTCGTGTCGGCGTGACCGACGCTGCCCTTGTCGCCGTAGCCCTCGTTGCCCTTGCCGGTGCGCTTGTCGGTGCCGATCACGAGGATGTTGAACGCCTCGTCCTTGCTGAAGCCGTTCTTGGCGCCGACCACGTCCTGCGAGGTGATGTTGCCGTCGAGGTGGCGGTAGTAGAGGTAACCGCCCGCCGAGGCGGCGAGGACCACGAAGGCCACGCCGCCGGCCGACCACAGCAGCACTTTCTTCGCCGTCGACTTCTTCTTTTTCTTCGGCTTCGAGCGTCGCCGCCCCGGCGCGGGCGCCTGCTGCTGCGGCTCGCGCCGCCTGCGCTGCGGGGGCACGTCCTGCGGCTCCCGCCTGCTGTCGCGCCTGCCGTCCCGCGGCGTGGTGCGGCGGGGACCTGGCACCGACGACTGCCCAGCGGAAGGGGTCAGTCGCAGTTCGTAATCACCGGTTTGCGGGTTGAGTACCCACTGGTCTGCGGGATCGATGTCGTCCGCCCGCCCACGGCCTTGCGCGTCCACGGTTGTCTGCATCCTCCGTCGGGGCCACGCGGCGCCTCGCCCCCCTCAAAGCAGGCGCCCGGTCAGTCGATAAGAGGTGCGCGACCTCGCCTGGGCAGCATGGCCGGGTGCACCGGATCGCTCACACTATCCGCCCAGTTCAGCGTCAAGCGACGGCGGTGACAAATTCCACTCCCCTACAACTGGGCATTCCGGCTCATTTCTGTGAACCTGTGTGCCACCTGATGACTTCCGCTTTACCCAGAGGCTGTTGAGGCGCGTGTGGAGAGGCCTCCGAGGCGCCTCAGCCGCAGGCATCCTGCCGGGCCGTGTTGCCACGGAAGGTGGGTGCGGGGGAGGGGGCGGCGGACGGTGCGGCGGGTGCCGACGGTCCGGCGCCGGGCTTCCCGTCGCCCCACTCCCCGTACTCCCCGTCCGCGCCGGATTCGTACCCGTCGTCGTAGTTACCCTCTTCGTAAGATATGTCCGATCCGTCCCCATCGCCCTGTGTTCGGCCGTTCTCGGCCTGTACGTCCGCGGGCGTCTCCTTGGAGACGACGATCGGGGCGTCGGTGCGCAGCTGTGTGAACAGCCGCTCGGCGGCGGGCTGCACGAGCTGGTCGCGGTTGGCGTTGTAGATGTACGACTGCCGCGGCACGGTCAGGAACTGGATGCGGTCGACCGGGATGCCGCGCATCCCGCGCACGAGGTCGTAGAGCCCGCGCAGACTCGCCAGACCCGGGTCGGTGGTGAGCGAGGAGGTGGCGGCGTCGAGCACGGGGTACAGCTTCGCCGGGTTCAGCAGCACGTCGTTGCTCTGCACCTTCGTGGCGAGCGCGCCGAGGAACCGCTGCTGGCGGTCCATCCGGTCGGTGTCGCTGCCGTTGCCGATGCTCTTGCGGGCGCGCACGTAGCCGAGTGCCTGCTCACCGTCGAGAACGTGCTTGCCGGGGGCCAGCCGCAGGTGCGCGTCCGCGTCGTCGATCGGCTTGTCCAGGCACACCTCGACGCCGTCGACCGCGTCGACCATGTCCTTGAAGCCCTGGAAGTCGACGACCATGTGGTGGTCGATCCGCACGCCCGTCATCTTCTCGACCGTACGGATGGTGCAGGCCGAACCGCCTGTCTCGAAGGCGTAGTTGAACATGGCGAACATCGGCTCGATGCGGGTGCCGTCCGGTTTGCGGCAGGCCGGCACGTCGACCATCAGATCGCGGGGGAACGAGACGGCGGTCGCGCTCTTCCGGTCCGCCGCGACGTGCAGCAGGATCGTGGTGTCCGAGCGCTGCGTGCCGTCGTTGCGGCCGTACTTGCGGTTCGCCCCGGCCCGCGAATCGGACCCGATGAGCAACAGGTTCTGCGCCCCGTCGACCAGGACGGTGGGCCGTTCCTTCTCGTAGCGGGCGAGTTCGGCGGCGGTGTCGGAGTCCTCGTGGATGTTGCCGTTGAGCTTCTCGAACGCGATCCAGCCCGTCCCGCCCGCCACGAGCACCAGCAGCGCCGCGCCGATCGCCGAGTACCGCAGCCATCTCCTGCGCCGCCGGATCCGCCCGGCGCCGCTCGGGGACGATCCGCCGCCCGGGCCGAGCGGCGTCCCGCCGTCGCGCTCCGGGGGCGTGGCTGCGGAGTCGGTCACGTGGGGCCCCCTCATGGCGACGTGGAAGACGCGGCAGCGCGTGCGTACGCATGCGTCTCTACGACCATGGACCCCGCCGCGGCGCAGGGCCGGGGGAGCTGACCCGAACGGGTTACGCGGGGCTATCGGGCGGTGGCCGTGATCCGTTCGCTCTCGACCCGCCTGGCGAGGGCCTCCTCGTCGAGCAGGTCGAGGTTGCGGCACAGCACGACGGAACCGCCGGTCGCGAGCGGCGCGAGCAGCCCGGCGCTCAGACCCTGCCAGGTGTCGTACGGGAGCCCGGACAGGAGCCGCGAGCCGGGCCCGGTCAGGCCGAGCCCCGGGGCGTCGGCGGCGGCCTTCTCCACGACCTCGGCGCCGGTCCACTCGGCGCCGGCGACGACGAGCGCGGGCTCCTGCGGGTCGACCGGCGAGAAGGGTGCGAACCGGTCCCCCTGCGACGGCACCTCCACCGCATAGTCGAGGAACCCCTCGGGCGGCTGCGGGAACCGTCCGCCCAGCGGCCGCAGCGCGAGCGCGACCCGCTCACCGGAACAGGCCCGCGCCTCGTCCAGCGTGTCGGGCCCGCTGACGACGAGATCGGCCCCGGCCGGGTCCCCGCCCACCTCGGCGACGACCCCGACCGATGAACAGGCGAGCAGCCACACCGCGCTCTGCCAGTGCGCGGGCAACAGCACGGCGACCCGGTCCCCGGGCTCCGCGTTCAGCTCGCCCTGCAGAAGATTGGCGGTCTTGGCCACCCAGTTGGCGAACGTCGCCACGGACAACTCCACGCGCTCCCCGGTGGCGTCGTCGTAGAACGTGACGAGCGGCCGCCCCGGATCGGCGCCGAGAGCGGCCTGGAGCAGAGCGGCAGGGGTACGGTGCGCGACATTCACCCGCCCCACCCTACGCGGCACGCATCCGGCGCCCGGCGGCACCGAGGGGGCGCCGCCCGCCCTTGTCGCCGCCGCCGTTCCGACACCCCGTCATCCGCCAACCCCACCCCCGGACTTCACCCCGGCACCCGTATGACACTCCCCAATGGCCGGAACCGTACCGGTATGACCACGATCGTGGGCATGCGTGGATTTCTTGCTTCCTCGATCGGCGTCACCTGCGCGGCCGCCCTGGCCCTCCCGCTCACCCTGCCCGCCGCCTCGCACGCCGTGCCGGCCCCGGCGCAGGCCTCGGTCCCGGGCAGCACCCAGTCGCTGGCGCTCGCCCCTCCGACCGCCACCCGCGCCGCGGGCACGCCCCCGGAACAGGGGCTGCCGCGGCGTGACGTCCGCCCGTTCTCCCTGGTCGGCGTCGTCTGGGACGACCCGAACACCGAACTCCACGGTCAGGTACAGGTCCGTACGCGGACCACCGGGACCGCCACCTGGTCCGCCTGGCAGGACCTGGAGACCCACAACGACGACGCCCCCGACCTGGACAGCGCCGAACACACCTCGGGCCGCCTCCACGGCTCCACCGCCCCCCTCTGGGTCGGCGACTCCGACGGCGTGGAGGTGCGGGTGCACGGCGACGCACCCGCGGCCACCCGCGCCGCGACCACCGATCCCCTCCCCAAGGGCCTGCGCCTCGAACTCGTGGACCCCGGCGCCGAACCCCCGCCGCAGAGCACGCCCGCCGAGGGCCCCCGCGCCACCGGCCTGACCCCCGAGACGGCCGAGGCCTCCGCCGTGAACGCCGATCTCGCCCCCCTCGGCGCCACCGCCGTCACCGCGCTCTCGAAGAAGGCGACGGAGGACGAGCTGATCGAGGCGCGCGGCGGCGACACGAGCGCGGCCAAGGCCCGCCCGTACGTCGGAGCCCGCCCGCGCATCATCACGCGCAAGGGCTGGGGCGCCGACGAGAAGCTGCGCGAGAAGAAGTTCGGCTACACGAAGACCGTGAAGGCGGCCTTCGTGCACCACAGTGCTACAGGCAACAACTACCGCTGCTCACAAGCCTCTTCGGTCATCCGCAGTATCTACCGCTACCACGTCAAGAGCAGCGGCTGGCGCGACATCGGCTACAACTTCCTCGTGGACAAGTGCGGCAACATCTACGAGGGCCGGGCGGGCGGGATCACCAAGGCGGTCATGGGCGCACACACCCTCGGCTTCAACACCAACAGCATGGGCATCGCGGTCCTGGGCTCCTTCGGCAGCTCCAACCCGCCCGCCGCCGCGGTGAACGCCATCGCGAAGCTCACCGCGTGGAAGCTCGGCCTGTACGGGGCAAATCCGCGCGGTACGACATATCTCAAGTCGGGTGGTGGCAATCTGTACCGCAAGGGAAAGAATGTGCGACTACATGTGATCTCCGGCCACCGGGACGGATTCGCAACCGAATGCCCGGGACGCCGTCTCTACAACAAGCTCGGCAAGGCCCGCAGCAGCTCCGCCCACCTCCAGGGCCGCTGACGCCGGCCGGCCCGGGTCTCGAACGGTCTGCATACACTGGCCGGCCGAAAGAGAAGTTCGGCCGGCCCCAGCAGGAAGCAGAGACGACAGGTGACAGAAGCGATCCTCCTGGTCGGCGGCAAGGGCACCAGGCTGCGCCCGCTCACGGTGAACACACCGAAGCCGATGGTCCCGGCGGCGGGCGTCCCGTTCCTCACGCACCAACTGGCGCGGGCGAAAGCGGCGGGCGTCGACCACATCGTGCTGGCCACGTCCTATCTTGCGGAGGTCTTCGAGCCGTACTTCGGCGACGGCTCCCGCCTCGGTCTCCACCTGGAGTACGTCACCGAGGTCGAGCCCCTCGGCACCGGCGGAGCCATCCGCAACGTGGCCTCGCGGCTGCGTTCCGGCCCCGACGAACCGGTGCTGATCTTCAACGGCGACATCCTGACGGGCCTGGACATCCAGGCCCTGGTCCACGAGCACGAGACGACGGGCGCCGACGTCTCCCTGCACCTCTCCCGCGTCGAGGACCCGAGGGTGTACGGCCTGGTCCCCACGGACGGGACGGGCCGCGTCACGGCGTTCCTGGAGAAGCCCCAGACTCCCGAAGAGATCGTCACGGACCAGATCAACGCGGGCGCGTACGTGTTCCGCCGCTCGGTCATCGACACGATCCCGACGGGCCGCCCGGTCTCGGTGGAACGGGAGACGTTCCCCGACCTCCTGTCCTCCGGCGCCCACCTCCAGGGCATGGTCGACTCCACGTACTGGCTCGACCTCGGCACCCCGGGCGCCTTCGTGCGCGGCTCGGCCGACCTGGTCCTCGGCCGCGCCCCGTCCCCCGGCGTCCCAGGCCGCTGCGGCGACAGCCTGGTCCTGGCGACGGCGACGGTCGCCCCGGGCGCCAAACTGACCGGCGGCACGGTCGTCGGTGAAGGCGCGCGGGTCGGCGAGGGCGCCCGCGTCTTCGGCTCCACGATCCTGGACGGCGCGGTGATCGAACCCGGCGCCGTGATCACGGACTCCCTGATCGGCCGGGACGCCCGCGTCGGCGCCCGCACGGTCCTCACGGGCGCGGTGATCGGCGACGGCGCACACGTAGGCGCCGACAACGAACTCCAGACGGGCGTCAGGATCTGGTGCGAAGCCAAAATCCCGCCGTCCGCGGTCCGCTTCTCATCGGACCAGTAACCCCCCCGTCCAACCCCCGGACCCAGCTCAATTCAGCCCCTCCGGCGCTTGAGGAGCGGGGCCCGGGGCGGAGCCCCGTGACGTGAGCCGCAGCTTGCCCGAGCTCCCAATCCAGCCCCTCCGGCGATTGAGGAGCGGGGCCCGGGGCGGAGCCCCGTGACCTAAGCCCCAACCTGCCCGAGCTCAGCGGCGCGGAAAACCCCCTACCCTCGTAGGGCACACCCCGCCCACCCAAGGACCCCCCGCGTGGCAGGCCGCCGATACACCCCCCGTACGCAAACCTCCCCGACCCGCACAACGGTGCGCGCCGGCGAGACCCACGTACCCCCGGCGGCCCCGATCCCGCACCAGACGACAGCCACCCGCACCTACACACCCCCGGCCCCCCTCCACCTGGGCCTCACCCTCGGCCCCCTGCGAAGAGGCCCCGCGGACCCCACCTTCCGCACCACCCCCGACGGCTCGATCTGGCGGGCGAGCCGCACCCCGCAGGGCCCCGGCACGCTACGGATCACCGAGCGCGACGGCACCGTACAGGCGCAGGCCTGGGGCCCGGGAGCCGACTGGTTCCTGTCCGAACTCCCCGCGCTCCTGGGCGAGTTGGACGACCCGGCCCCCTTCGAACCACGCCACCGCCTGGTCGCCGAATCGGTCCGCCGCCGCGCAGGCCTGCGGCTGACCCGCACGGGCCTGGTCCTGGAGAACCTGATCCCGTCGATCCTGGAGCAGAAGATCACGACGGACGAGGCGTACCGCGCCTGGCGTCTGCTCCTGCACCGGCACGGCGAACCGGCCCCGGGCCCGGCCGGCGGCCAGGACCTGCGGATGCGCGTCATGCCCGACCCGCGCGCGTGGACGCTGATCCCGTCCTGGGAGTGGCACCGGGCGGGCGTCGACAACAAGCGCGCCTCGACGATCATCCGCGCGGCGCAGGTGGCCCGCCGCCTGGAGGAGGCGGCCGGGATGGAGCCGGTCCAGGCCCGTGCCCGCCTCGAACTGGTTCCGGGCATCGGCCCCTGGACCTCCGCCGAGACGATCCAGCGCACGAACGGCGCCCCCGACGAGGTCACCACCGGTGACCTGCATCTCCCGCACACCGTCGGCTTCGCGCTCGCGGGCAACCGGGACGCGACGGACGAGGAGATGCTGGAACTCCTGGCCCCCTACGCGGGCCAGCGTCACCGGGCGGCCCGGCTCATCCTGCTGAGCGGCGTCGCACCGCCCCGCAGGCAGCCCAAGATGCGCCGGGTGAACATCGCCGAGTGGTGAACCCGCGAGCCCGCGCGCCTACCGCACCTCGATGAACTCCGAGACGATCCGAGCGGGCCGCTCCGCGGGCGCCGCGGCGGCATGCCCCACCGCGACGGCCCCCATCGGGTCCCAGCCCTCGGGCAGCCCCAGTACGTCCCGTACGACATCCCGGCAGAACATGGTCGACGACACCCACGCCGAACCGAGCCGCTCCCCGGCCAGCGCCACCAGGAAGTTCTGCACCCCGGCGCCGGTGGCCACGACGAACATCTCCCGCTCGGCGGCGTCCCGCCGGGTATCCCCATACGTATGAGACCCGTCCATCACCAGGCAGGGCACCACGAGATACGGCGCATTGCGCAGCACGTCCCCCCGCCGTACCCGCTTGGCGATCGACTCCTCGCTCTTCCCGTCCCGCCGCAGATCTTCGGTCCACGCGTCCCGCATCGCGTCGAGCAGCCGTACCCGCGACTCCGCCGACTCCAGCAGTACGAACCGCCACGGCGTCGTGTGATGCGGCGCGGGCGCGGTGACGGCGGCGGCGACGGCCCGCCGCACGGCCCCCGGATCGACCGGCTCATCGGTGAAGGCCCGCACGGTACGCCGCTGCGTCACGGCCTCCCGGACGGCCTCTGAGGTGCCGAGCCGGAACATGTCGTCGCGCGCGACCCGCACCAACTCCCGCGCGCTGCCGCCCTGCTGAGTGCCCGTCAGCCCGCCGAGCCCGCGCACCACGGCGACCGGCAGCCCGCCGGCCTTCCCCTTCACGAGGTCCCCGGCGGCGGCCAGCTCGTCGGCGGTCGCCACCACGGTCGCGCTCAGCGGATTCCCGTACGCGTCGACGCCGCCCCGCAGATCGTCCAGTACGCGCACACCGGCGGCACCGATGGCGACATCGGTCAGCCCGTTCCGCCAGGGGCGTCCGAAGGTGTCGGTGACGACGACGCCGACCTCGACCCCCAGGGCGTCCCGCACACCGTCGCGGATCGCGGCCGCGGCGGCGTCCGGGTCCTCGGGCAGCAGCAGTACGGTCCCGGCCGTCGTGTTGGACGCGTCGACGCCCGCCGCGGCCATCACCAGGCCCAGCTTGTTCTCCACGATCCGCAGCGGCCCGCGCCGCGCCACGACCCGAACGGTCTCGGCGTCGATCGCGGCCTCCCGGTCGTCGGCGCGGACGATCCGCCCCTCGGCCTTGCTGACGATCTTCGAGGTGACCAGCAGGACGTCCCCGTCGGCGAGCGCCGGCTCGGCGGCGACGATCAGCTTGGCCAGGTCGTCGCCCGGTCTGACCTCGGGGATCCCGGCGACGGCCCACGCGCGGAAGGAGGGGGCGGCGGCAGAGCTCACGGGATCCGTACCTCCTCGGCGAGCCGCAGCGCCTCGCGCGCCATCTCGGCCGCGGCGGTGCCCTCTTCGGGGTCCGTCATCATCAGGGGCACGGCCCGGCATTTGATCCCGGCAGCCTCGACCCGGTCCACGACCCCGGCGTCCACGGTGTCCACCAGCCACCCGTCGAGCAGCCCCGACCCGTAGTGCTCGGCGACCGCGGCGGCGCTGGATTCCACGCCCACCGCGGCGAGCACCTTGTCGGCCATGCCGCGCACCGGCGCGTCACCGACGATCGGCGAGAGCCCGACGACGGGCACGCCCGCCTCGGCGATGGCCTCCCGGATTCCGGGCACGGCCAGGATCGTGCCGACGCTCACCACGGGGTTCGACGGCGGGAACAGGATCACGTCCGCCTCGCCGATGGCCTCCAGGACGCCGGGCGCGGGCTTCGCGTGCTCGGCGCCGACCGGCACCACGGCCTGCGCGTCCACGGAGGCCCGCAGCTTCACCCAGTACTCCTGGAAGTGCACGGCCCTGCGCTCCCCGTCGATGTCGACGGCGACGTGCGTCTCGACCCGGTCGTCCGACATGGGGATGAGCTTCACTCCGGGCTGCCACCGCTCGCACAGCGCCTCGGTGACCGCGCTGAGCGGATAGCCGGCCGCCAGCATCTGCGTACGGACGATGTGGGTCGCGAAGTCCCGGTCGCCGAGCCCGAACCACTCGGGCCCGACCCCGTACACCGCGAGCTCCTCCTTGACGTGGAAGGACTCGTCCGTACGCCCCCAGCCCTGCCCCTCGTTGATGCCGCCGCCCAGCGTGTACATCACCGTGTCGAGATCAGGACAGACTTTCAGGCCGAAGAGGTGGATGTCGTCCCCGGTGTTGCCGATGACCGTGATGACCGCGTCGTCCGGTGCCGCCTGCTTCAGACCGCGAAGGAACCGGGCACCACCGATGCCGCCTGCCAGAACCACAATGCGCATGGCCCCAGCATCGCAGGCAGGTACGACATCGCGGCAGCCGGTCTCAGACAGCGGCCCGTTGCACGGTGGAGCAGGCGGGGGAGTGGATCGGCATCTCGGTCAGGCCGGGGAAGTACACGTGCAGGCTGACCGCCGGTTCGAGGGAGTCGTTGACGACCTCGTGGACGTAACCGGGCGCGAACACGCGCTGCGCGCCGGTGGCGAGCGTCCGCGCGCCGTTCTCCGTACGCTCCGTCAGTTCGCCCGCCAGGAGCGTCAGTACGCCGGAGGAGCGCCCGTGGTCGTGCAGTCCGCTGCCCTGCCCCGGCACCCACGACAGCAGCCACACCTCGTAACCGGGTCCGGTGCGCAGGCGGTGGTACCAGCGGGTCGTGGCGTCGTACTCGACGAGGTGTTCCCACTGCGAGCGGTCGGCGGCGACGGAGCGCGCGAGCCCGACGAACTCGGCCACGGTCTCGGGGTGTTCACGAGCGGGCCGCAGCAGGTGCGGTACTTCGAGGATGTCGCCGGCGATCTGGAGGTCGCTGTCGCTGTTCATGGGTGTGGGGATTCCTCGGAGGAGAGTGCGGGGGTGCCCGGAGAGGGGGCGCAGAGCCGTACAAGGGAGGAGAGCCGTACAAAAGAGGTGTGGTCGGAGCTCAGTGGCTCAACGACTCAACAGCTGCAACAGCAACAGTGCGCGCGGGCGACGGAGACGGACCCGGCGGTGCGGGTCGTCGTCATCAGTGCCAAGTTCGCGAGCATGCCCACCAGCACACCGGTTCATGCCTCCTCTGTCAACTCGATGTCCGCATTGTGGAATATGTTTCACCTCATCCGGTATCTCGCTCAGGCGAAAGGTTTGTGCACCCGTGATGCGGGACATGTGGCGCATCAGTCGGTGCGCAAACGCCGTGGCGATCCTGTGATCCGAATGTGATCCGGTTCGCTTCTGCGGGCGTGTCGGAACGAGTTCGATCTCCGTGACGTCCTCCTTGTAGAGACCTAGAAGTGACCTTGTAGTGATGTGCAGGGGGTAGGGCATCCACATGGGCCGCTGGCAAGTGTCACGGTTTTTGCCGATTTGAACACTTTCCGCATAGCCTTGGTTCCGCAGAGTGAATAAGGGGCCCAATAGCAGATCTCGGCTTGACTGCCCCGGATCGGCACACTTGTAATTTCACTCGTGTCGTTCAGCCGAAATCGGTAACGGCAACATCACGGGGACGCACGGACAGACGAGGGGCGCACTATGACCGAGTCGTTTCAGGATCTGCTGGTCGAGGACGCGGAAGAGGAACTCGGCTGGCAGGAGCGCGCGCTGTGCGCCCAGACCGACCCCGAGTCCTTCTTCCCCGAGAAGGGCGGCTCCACGAGGGAGGCCAAGAAGGTCTGCCTGGCGTGCGAGGTCCGCTCCGAGTGCCTCGAGTACGCACTCGCCAACGACGAGCGGTTCGGCATCTGGGGCGGCCTGTCCGAACGTGAGCGCCGACGCCTGAAGAAGGCCGCTGTCTAGTCCCCCAATTCACGCCATACGTACGGCCCGTCACCGGTGGTTGTCCACAGGCGGCGGGCCGGGTTTGTTGGCAGCCGTTAGTGTGGGGCCCCGTCCGAGACGCCACCGTTCCCCCAGCGGGCACGGACGTCCACCGCAGTCCAACGAACCGGGGCCCGTACCTCGATGTCCGTGCACAGCCATTCGGCAGACCCCTTCGGTACTGCCGCCGCCGCGTTCGACCCGGGGCACGCCACAGGGCTTGACCCGAGCAGCGCCCCCGAGTTCCCCAGGCACGTCGTCACCGCCGTCCTCGTCTCGCACGACGGCGCCCGCTGGCTGCCCGACGTCCTGTCGGGCCTGCTCGGCCAGGAGCGCCCCGTGCAGAGCGCGATGGCGGCCGACACCGGCAGCGCCGACGCCTCCGCGGCCCTGGTGGCCGGGGCCCTCGGCGACGAGCGGGTGCTGCACCTCGCGCGCCGCACCGGTTTCGGCCAGGCCGTCGAGGAGGCCGTACGCGGCGCCGGGGTGCTGACCCCGGACGAACTGCCCTACTTGAAGCGGCCGAGCGGCTGGGACCCCGTCAGCCGCACCTGGCGCGACGACGCGTACGACCTGCCGGACCTGCCGCACGGCGAACCCGAGCAGTGGCTGTGGCTGCTGCACGACGACTGCGCGCCCGAACCGGACGCGCTCACCCATCTGTTGCGCGTCGTCGAGGCGGAGCGCGAGGCCGGCTCCGACGTCGCGATCGTCGGCCCCAAGCTGCGCGGTTGGTACGACCGCAGGCAGCTGCTCGAAGTCGGCGTCTCCATCGCCAACTCCGGGCGCCGCTGGACCGGCCTCGACCGCCGCGAGCAGGACCAGGGCCAGCACGACCACGTGCGGCCCGTGCTGTCCGTCTCCACCGCCGGCATGCTGATCAGGCGCGATGTCTTCGAGCAGCTCGGCGGCTTCGACCGCAGGCTGCCGCTGATGCGTGACGACGTCGACCTGTGCTGGCGCGCCCAGGCCGCGGGACACCGCGTCGTCGTCGCCCCCGAGGCCGTCGTGCGGCACGCCGAGGCCTCCTCGCGCGAGCGCCGCACCGTCGACTGCGTGGGACGTACGGCGTCGTCGCCGCACAAGGTCGACAAAGCGGGCGCCGTCTACACGCTGCTCGTCAACGCGAGCGGTGCGCAGCTCCCCTGGATCCTGGTCCGCCTCGTGCTCGGCACGCTGCTGCGGACGGTCGCGTACCTGGTCGGCAAGGTGCCGGGCCAGGCCTTCGACGAGATCGCCGGCCTGATGGCGACGCTGCTGCGGCCGGGGCGGATCCTCGCCGGTCGCCGGGAGCGCGGCAAGGGCCCGGTCGACGCCAAGGAACTGCGGCCACTGTTCCCGCCGCCGGGCGCGACGGTGCGGCTCACCGTCGAGCAGGTCGCGGGGAACCTCTTCGAGGGCGCCGACCCGGAGACCAACACGGCCGGCCGGCACGGTGGCGGCGGCCTCGAATCCGGTCCCGGCGGCGACGACGCGGACTTCATCCAGATCGAGCAGTTCGCCCGCCTCAAGCGCATCGCCCGCAAACCGGGACCCGTGCTCTTCGTCGTGCTGCTGTTCGTCTCCCTCATCGCCTGCAGAGGGCTGCTGGGGAGCGGGGCACTCGCGGGCGGGGCGCTGCTGCCCGCGCCCGGCGACGCCTCCGACCTGTGGGCGCGCTACTTCGACGCCTGGCACGCCACCAGTACGGGCGGCACCCAGGCGGCGCCTCCGTACCTCGCGGTCATCGCCGCCCTCTCCACGGTTCTGCTCGGCTCCACCGGCCTCGCGATCACCGTGCTGCTCGTCGGCTCGGTGCCGCTCGCCGGCTTCGCCGCGTACTTCGCCTCCAGGCCGCTCGTCGAATCCAGACTGCTGCGCGCGTGGGCGGCCGTCGCGTACGCCTTCCTGCCCGCCGCCACCGGCGCCCTCGCGGGCGGCCGCGTCGGCACGGCGGTGCTCGTCATCCTGCTGCCGCTCATCGCGCGCGCGGGCCTGTCCGCCTCCGGCCTCATGAACGCCCGGGGCGCGCGTGGCAGTTGGCGGGCCACCTGGGCGTACGCGCTGCTGCTGACGCTCGCGACGGCCTTCACGCCGATCGTGTGGCCGATCGCCCTCGTTCTCGGCATCGCCCTCCTTGTAGTGCGCCGCGGTGACCTGGCCGCCTACGGGCTGCGTTTCCTCGCCGCGCTCGGCACACCGCTGCTGGTGCTCGCGCCGTGGTCCCTGACCCTGCTGCCGCTCGGCTTCTTCAAGGAGGCAGGCCTCTCCTACGGGAAGGGCTCCGCGACCGCGACGAGCCTGCTCGGCGCGTCGCCGGGCGGCCCCGGCACCACGGGCAGCCTGCTGCTCGTCGGCATCGTGCTGGCCGCGCTCGCCGCACTGCTGCGCCAGGACCGCCGCCTCGCGGTCCTCACCTCCTGGGCCGTCGCCCTGGTCGCCCTCGTCTTCGCGGTCCTGTCGAACAACTCGACGTGGGCCGGACCCGCCACCCTCGTCTACGGCATCGCGCTCCTGGCCGCCGCCGCGCTCGGCGCCGACGGCGCCCGCTCGCGCGTGGCCGAGCAGAGCTTCGGCTGGCGCCAGCCGGTGGCCGCGCTCGTCGCGTTCGCCGCCGCCGCGGGCCCCCTGCTGCTCGCCGCGGGCTGGATGATCGCCGGTGCCGACGGGCCCGTGGAGCGCCGCGACCCGGTACAGGTTCCCGCGTTCGTCGCCGAGGAGGCCGGTACCCGCGACCAGGCCCGCACGCTCGTCCTGGACGGCACCACGGGCCACGTGTCGTACTCGCTCGTCCGCGGCGCGGGCGCCCGCCTCGGCGACGGTGAACTGACCGCGGCCGCGGGCGAGAACAAGAACCTCGACAAGGTCGTCGCCAACCTGGTCGCGGGCTCCGGCGCCGACCAGGCCGATCAGCTCGGCGGGTTCGCCGTGCGCTACGTCCTCGTACGCGACGGGGCGCCGCGCCAGATGGGCCGCGTCCTGGACTCGACGCCGGGCCTGACCCGGCTCAGCCAGCAGGACGGCACCGCCCTGTGGCGCATCGACCGGCAGGTGGCGCGCGCCGTCGTCCTGCCCACGGCCGACGCCGGTTCGACATCGGAGGAGGCCAAGCCGGTCGCCGCGGGCCCCGTAGAGGTGCACACGAAGGTGGCCGCCGGCAGTGAGGGCCGCGTCCTGCGCCTCGCCGACCAGGCCGCCGAGGGCTGGACCGCCACGCTCGACGGCACGCCCCTGACAAGGACGACCGTCGACGGTTGGGCGCAGGGCTTCGAACTGCCCGCGTCCGGTGGCACGCTGGACGTCACCTACGACGCGCCGATCACGCACACCGCCTGGCTGTGGGTCCAGGGCGCGCTCGCCCTCGTGCTCGTGGTGATGGCGCTGCCCGGGCGGCGCGTGGACGTCGACGACGACCTTCCGGAGGAGCCGGTCGTGCCCGCCCAGGCCGTCACCGGTGAGGGCCGCAGGGCCCGTAGGCTGCGCGCCCAGGCCGAGGCCGAGCAGACCGCCGACCAGACGGCCGAGCAGCCTGGCGACGGCCTCGTACCGCCGGGGCCCGCTTCTCCGGAGTCGGAGGAGGTGCCGGTCGCGGACATCCCGCAGCAGCAGACGTACGGCGAGTGGGAGCAGCCCGGTTACCAGGGCGCCGAGTACGGCGCGTACCCCGTGGGCGAGCAGCAGTACCAGGACCAGAACGCCGCCTACGGCTACGACCCGCAGGCGGCCCCCTACCAGGCCGGCCCCTATCAGGCCGATCCCTACCAGGCGGGCCAGTACGACCCGTACGCCTACGGGGGCCCGTACGAGGCGCAAGCACAGTACGACCCGACGCTCGATCCGGCGTTCGACCCCACGTACGAGCAGCACGGTCACGGCAACGGCGCCGACAGTGAGCGCCCCGACGGGAGCCAGCAGTGAACCGCACGACCCTGTCCCTGATCGCGGCGGTGACGGCCCTGGCCGCCGTCACCGGGTTCGCCGCCACGACGTCGGGCGGCGCGGACGACGCTCCCGCCGAGGCCGCCGCCCAGCTGCCCGTCGAGCGCTCCAGCCTGCTCTGCCCGACACCCGGCCAGTCCGACCTCGCGGAGACCGCGTACACGTCGTACACGCCTCCTTCGAAGGGCACCGGAGGCTCCGGCGACACTGGGGGCAAGGCACAGTTGATGCCCGCGCAGAGCGGGTCGAGCGACACCGGGGACGCCAAGGGCAAGGCGAAGACGCCCAAGGCGGTCGTCACTCCGAAGGAGCCCGGCAAGCCGGCCGCGGGGGAGGCCTCGGGTGCCGACGCGCCCGCACTGATCGGTACCGCCGACGGCGCCCTGGCACCCGGCTGGACCGTTCAGCAGACCACCACGGTCGAGGCCGGCACCGGCCGCGGCCTGCTCGGCGTGGACTGCTCGGCCCCGGACACCGACTTCTACTTCCCCGGCGCCAGCACCGCCAAGGACCGCAGCGACTACATCCACCTCACGAACCCGGACGACGAGGCCGCGGTCGTGGACGTTCAGATGTACGGCCCGGACGGTGCTGTGAAGTCGGACGTCGGCGAGGGCATCCAGATCGGGCCGCACGCCAGTGTCCCGGTCCTGCTGTCGACGCTGACCGACAAGCCGTACACGAACCTGACGCTGCACGTGACCGCGCGCAGCGGCCGGGTCGCCGCCGCGGTGTCGGCCGCCGACGACAAGCTGGGCGGCGACTGGCTGCCCGCCGCCACCGACCCGGCGGCCTCCCTCGTGCTGCCCGGCATCCCGAAGGACGCGACGAGTGTGCGCCTGGTCGCTTTCGCGCCGGGCCAGGACGACGCCGACCTGAAGGTCCAACTCGCCACGTCCAGCGGCAGGATCGCGCCCGCGGGCCACGACACCCTGCACGTGAAGTCCGGCATGACGTCCGCCGTCGACCTCGGTGAACTGACGCGCGGCGACGCGGGCTCCCTGCTCCTGACGTCCACCGACGCCTCCGTGCCGGTCGTGGCCGCGCTGCGCGTCACCCGCGGCAAGGGTGCCGACCAGGAGACCGCGTTCATCCCGGCCACCCGCGACATCGGCGCGCGCGCCACGGTCGCCGACAACCGGGCCAAGGGCTCCACGCTCGCCCTGACCGCCCCCGGCGCCACCGGCAGGGTGAAGGTCACCGCGTCACCCGGAGCGGAGGGCGGCACCGCGACCACGAAGGAGTACACGGTCAAGGGCGGTACGACCCTCTCGGTCCCCGCGCCCGTCCCGACCGGCCTGAAGGGTGCGTACGCGCTCACGGTGGAGCCCGTGTCGGGCGGCAAGGTCTATGGCTCGCGCATGCTGGAGGAGAAGCAGGACGACGTCCCGGCGTTCACGATCCAGACGCTGCCGGACGACCGGGGGACGGTGTCGGTACCGGAGTCCGACGAAGACCTCTCCATCCTCCAGAAGTAACCGGCTGTCCTACGGAGTCGGGCTCACTCCTCGCCGTCCTCGTACCGGGGATCGACGGTCTCCGGGGTGACCCCGAGCACCTCGGCGACCTGCTCCACGACCACGTCGTGCACCAGGGCCGCCCGTTCGTCGCGCCCCTTGGTGCGGATCTCCACAGGGCGCCGGTAGACGATCACGCGCGCGGGCGTGTCGCCCCGCGCGGGGATCGTGCCGCCCAGTGGCACGGTGTCGGCGCCCCACGCCTCGTCCTCGGCCGTCAGCCGCGGCACCTCCAGGATCACGAAGTCGACCTCGGCGAGCTGCGGCCACCGCCGCTCCAGCCGCTCCACGGAGTCCTGGACGAGGTCCGCGAAGACCTCGGCGCGGCTCGCCGACAGCGGCACCTGCGGCGGCGCCACGGGCCCGCGCATACCGCGGCCGTGCCGGTCGCGGCGGCGCGGCGGGCGCGGCTCGGCGGGGGAGCGCGGCGGTACCTGCCCGTCGGGCGGCACCGGATTCTCAGCGTTGGCGGACCTTTCCATCACCGACGCAGCCTAGTCCTCCGGGGCGGTCGAAGCGGGCCGCCTCCGTACGGAGCACGGCATGTCGCTTCCTGACCGATCAAGCCAATCTTGGGCTTGATTCCATATCCCTCCTGGACCGTCGAACTCAAGGCAATTGACAGTATTTGTCATGAGTGGTGACCGCTTTCAACTCCCCTGTGAGGCGTACGACCTCGGGTCGCCCCAGGTCACGAGTGAGTCCGCGCGGGCCGGTGCGCGCCGTCCCACATCACGACACGGTGGGGTGAGCGCGGGGAGAGTCGTCGCGGCCCGCTCAGGAGTGCGGTACCGTCCAACATCGTGAGCCCTGTACGTCGCTGTTCGCGCACCGCTTGCGGCCGTCCCGCCGTCGCGACGCTGACGTACGTCTACGCCGACTCGACCGCGGTCCTCGGCCCCCTCGCCACTTACGCCGAACCCCACTGCTACGACCTGTGCGCCGAGCACTCCGAGCGCCTCACCGCGCCGCGCGGCTGGGAGGTCGTCCGGCTCACGGACGGCAGCGTCCCCGCCCGCCCCAGCGGTGACGACCTGGAGGCCCTCGCCAACGCCGTGCGGGAAGCGGCCCGCCCCCAGGAGCGCGCGGCCGAGGCCGGCGGCTCGGGAGCGCGCCGCGCGGACCCGATGGAGGTCGCCCGCCGCGGCCACCTCCGCGTGCTGCGCTCGCCCGACAACTGACGCACCCCGACCCGCTGTCGGCGCGAGCGGGACGCGAAAAGAAAGCGCCTTCACCGGATCTTCGCTGTCCTACGCGTTGACCCGGGATTGTTGAGGACACGACGATCGCCACCCCGACTCCGGGATCCCGGGAGGCGCTCGTGTTCATCCAGCAACTGGAGCCCGTAGGTGGCTCGCTGGGCCTGTCCGCACTCATCGCCACGCTGCCACTCGTCACCGTCCTCGTCCTGCTCGGCGCCGTCCGTATGAAGGCACACCGCGCAGGCCTGATCGGCCTCGTCGTGGCCGCCCTCGTCGCGTGGCTCGTGTACGACATGCCGCTCGGCCAGACCGTCTCCAGCGCCGCACAAGGCGCGCTGTTCGGGCTCTTCCCCATCCTGTGGATCGTCGTCAACGCCCTGTGGGTGTACCGGATGACCGTCCGCACCCGGCACTTCGACATCCTGCGCCGCTCCTTCGGGCGGCTCTCCGACGACCCACGCATCCAGGCCCTCGTCATCGCGTTCTGCTTCGGCGCGCTCCTGGAGGCCCTCGCCGGATTCGGCGCGCCGGTCGCCATCTGCTCGGTCATGCTCGTCGCGCTCGGCTTCGACCCGGTCAAGGCCGCGGTCGTCGCCCTCGTCGCCAACACGGCACCCGTCGCCTTCGGCGCCATGGGCACCCCCGTCGTGACCCTCGCCCAGGTCACCGGGCTCCCGCTGGACTCCGTCGCCTCCGTGGTGGGCCGACAGACGCCGCTGCTCGCGCTCATCGTGCCGCTGCTGCTCGTGGCGCTGGTGGACGGGCGACGGGGGCTGCGCGAGACCTGGGTGCCCGCCCTGGCCTGCGGATTCGCCTTCGCCGTCGTGCAGTTCGCCGCCTCCAACTACGTCTCCGCCCAACTCGCCGACATCGGAGCCGCCTTGATCGGCGCGGGCGCCCTGGTGGCCGTCCCGCACGCGCGCAGGCCGGCCGCCGAACCCGTACGCGCCGCGGTCCTCACCGGCGTACGCAGCGACGACCTGGACGAGGAGGACCCGCGGCCCGAAGTACTGCGCGCCTACGCCCCGTACGCGCTCATCGTCGTCGTCTTCTCCGTGGCGCAGATCCCCGCTGTCAAGGACTGGCTGGCCAAGGCGAACCAGGTCTTCGACTGGCCCTTCCTGAACGTCGCAGGGCCCGACGGAAAGCCGGTGGGCGGCAACGTCTTCACGCTGCCCCTCGTCTCCACCGGCGGCACGCTCGTCCTGCTCGCCGGGGTGTGCACGGCCGTCGTTCTCGGCGTGCACGCGCGCGTAGCGGTGCGCGAATGGCTGGGGACCGTGTACGAGCTGCGGTTCGCGATCCTCACCGTGACCAGCGTGCTCGCTCTCGCCTACGTCATGAACCTGTCGGGCCAGGCCGCCACCATCGGGCACTTCGTAGCCGCGGCGGGCGCGGGACTCGCCTTCCTGTCCCCGGTGCTCGGCTGGTTCGGTGTCGCCGTCTCGGGCTCCGACACCTCCGCCAACGCGCTCTTCGGCGCCCTCCAGGTGACGGCGGCCCAACAGTCGGGCCTGTCACCGGAACTCCTCGCTGCGGCGAACAGCTCGGGCGGCGTCCTCGGCAAGATGATCTCGCCGCAGAACCTGACGATCGCCTGCGCGGCCGTCGGACTCGCGGGCCGGGAGGGCGACCTGCTGCGCAAGGTGCTGCCGTGGAGCCTCGGCCTGTTGCTGGTGATGTGTCTGATCGTGTTCGCGCAGAGCACGGCCGCCTTGTCGTGGATGCTGCCTTGAGCAGTCGAGGCGCTGCCTTGAGCAGAGTGAGAGTGCTGCCTGAGCAGTGAGGGCGCTGGCCTGACCAGTAAGGACGCGGGGAGGCGCGTTCTTTGCGAGGAATGGGGGGTTCACGGCCCGATGTCGGTGCGGACAGGTAGTTTGTGGGGTCCGTGCAGGACTCCAGAAGGGCTGGGCCGTGGCTGCTGATCTGTCGCAGATCGTGAAGGCGTACGACGTGCGAGGGGTGGTCCCGGACCAGTGGGACGAGGAGCTCGCCGCACTGTTCGGCGCCGCCTTCGTGCGGGTGACCGACGCGACGGCGATCGTCGTCGGGCACGACATGCGGCCCTCCTCGCCCGGCCTGACGCGGGCCTTCGCGCGCGGGGCCGCGGCCCTCGGCGCGGACGTCACCGAGATCGGCCTGTGCTCCACCGACCAGCTGTACTACGCGTCGGGCGCGCTCGGCCTGCCCGGCGCGATGTTCACCGCCTCGCACAACCCGGCGCGGTACAACGGCATCAAGATGTGCCGGGCGGGCGCGGCGCCGGTCGGCCAGGACACCGGCCTCGCCGAGATCCGTGAACTGGCCGAGGAGTGGAGCGAGTCGGGCGCCCCCGAGCCGGCCGCGACGCCGGGAACCATCACTGCGCGGGAGACGTTGGAGGAGTACGCGGCGCACTTGCGCGGCCTCGTCGACCTCACCGCCATCCGCCCCCTGAAGGTTGTGGTCGACGCGGGCAACGGCATGGGCGGGCACACCGTGCCGACCGTCTTCGACGGGCTGCCGCTCGACCTCGTACCGATGTACTTCGAGCTGGACGGCACCTTCCCGAACCACGAGGCGAACCCGCTGGACCCGGCGACCATCGTGGACCTGCAGGCGCGCGTGCGCGCCGAGGGAGCCGATCTCGGCCTGGCCTTCGACGGTGACGCGGACCGCTGCTTCGTGGTCGACGAGAACGGCGACCCGGTCTCCCCGTCCGCCATCACCGCTCTGGTCGCCACGCGCGAGCTGGCCAGGAACGGCGGATCGGGCACGATCATCCACAACCTGATCACCTCCTGGTCGGTCCCCGAAGTCGTGAAGGAGAACGGCGGCACGCCCGTACGCACCCGGGTGGGCCACTCCTTCATCAAGCAGGAGATGGCCACCAGCGGCGCGATCTTCGGCGGCGAGCACTCCGCGCACTATTACTTCCGCGACTTCTGGAACGCCGACACGGGCATGCTCGCGGCCCTCCACGTGCTGGCGGCGCTTGGCGGCCAGGACGGCCCGCTGTCCGCGCTGGTCTCCTCCTACGACCGCTACTCCGGCTCCGGCGAGATCAACTCCACCGTCGCCGACCAGGCCGACCGCCTCGCCGCGATCAAGGCCGCGTACGTCGACCTCGCCGGCATCACCCTGGACGAACTCGACGGCCTCACCGTCACCTCGACCGACTGGTGGTTCAACGTCCGCCCCTCCAACACGGAGCCCCTGCTCCGTCTGAACGCGGAGGCCCGGGACACGGCGCTGATGGAAAAAATCCGGGACGAGGCACTGGCGATCATCAGGGCGTAACCCGCCGACCGGCAGCCCGCCCGCCCCCTGCCCCGCGACCCCCTGCCCGCCAGCCACCCCCAGCCCGTCCGGCGCTTGAGGACGACGCTCAGGCGACTGGACCGGTACTCGGCGACGGCG